>NZ_JBFAPZ010000011.1:0-322891 GCF_040676935.1 Saccharopolyspora sp. NPDC049426
GCCTGAGCCGAAGACGACGGAACCGCCGTGTACGTCGAATACGACGGCCGACCCGACGACGAACGGTGCGACCCCGACGAATGATGCGACCTCGACGAGTGATGCGACCGCGAGGACTCGTGCGAACGACGCGAGTGCGAGGAGTGCCGGGACCCATCCGACGGCGGCAGACCGGGCGAGATGTCAGCCGAGTCGGTGTTGCGACCGGCCTGGGAGTCCTCGGCGAGTCCGAGATCGCTGTCGCGGGTGAAACCGCTGGTGGGATCGGCGTGCGGGTCGTAACCCCGGTGGCCCGGAACGAAGTTGTCGTTGTCGACGTTGGTGAGGTTCGGCGTCGTGCCGGGCAGGATGGTGCGCTTGCCGTCGGGGCCCTGGTGGAAGTAGCCCTCGACGGTCATCGCGGAGTGGATGTTCTCCGGATCGATGTGGCGGACGGCGTCCCACTCGGTCTGGAACTGCATGCGGTCCAGCAGCGCCTGCGGCAGGTTCTGCGAGGCCATGTGAATCATGTTGCCCGAGGACTCGATCTGGTAGATCTGCCCGGCCATCGGGAAGTACCACTTGCCGTCGCGCTGGATCGGCTGGCCGCCGTTGGGCACCACGAACTGGTGCGCCGCAACGGAACTGGGGGTCACCGACACGTAGCCGGAGCTCATGGCCTGGTCTCCGCCGTGCACGTGGGCGACCAGGTCGTAGTCCCTGCCCCAGGCGGTCATGCCGTCGCGGAAGATCTCCTCCGGCGGACGCGTGTCACCCCGGTACATCCACTGCGGTCGCGGCGGGTTCGCCCGCAGCTGCGGGTTGTCGAGCGCGACCTCGTCGTTGGCGTTCTGCTGAACGTCGGGAGACGTCAGGGAACCGGTGCTGGAGCTCTCCGCGCTGGGCGGCAGTCCGGGCCTCCGGTCGTAGTAGTTGTCGTACGAGCTCGAGTACCTCGGGTAGTAGGACGACGAGCTCGTGGTGGCCGGGTAGTCGTGACCGTCGTCGGACGGCGAGCGGCGCCTGGGCGAACGACCGAGTCCGAGATCGGTGTCGCGGGTGAACCCGCTGTCCCGGTCGGCGTGCGGGTCGTAACCCCGGTAGCCGTCGACGAATCCGTCGTTGTCGACGTTGGTGAGCCTCGGTGTCGTGCCCGGCAGGATCGTGCGGCGACCGTCGGGCCCCTGGTGGAAGTGCCCGCTCACGGCCATCGCGGAGTGGATGTTGCGCCGGTCCACGTGACGCACCGAGTCCCACTCGGTCTGGTACTGCATCCGCTCCAGCAGATCCTGCGGCAGGTTCTGCGACGCCATGTGAATCATGTTGCCGGAGGACTGGATCTGGTAGATCTGCCCCGACATGGGCACGTACCAGCGACCGTTGTGGCGGATCGGTTCGCCACCGTCGGGGACGACGAACTGGTGCGCGGCGGTCGAGCTGGGAGTCACCGACACGTAGCCGGAGTTGCGCGCGTGCTCGCCACCGTGCACGTGCGACACCAGGTTGTAGTCCCGGCCCCATGACGTCATGCCATCGCGGAAGATCTCCTCCGGCGGACGCGTATCACCCCGGTACATCCACTGCGGACGTGGCGGATTCGCCCGCAACTGCGGGTTGTCGAGGGTGACGGGCCCGGTCGGGTACGCGGGCGACGAGGTGGTCGCGTAGGAGGAGTTGTGCGAACGCGGCGCGTGCGACGAGCGGGAAAGCCTCGACGAGCCCGCGTACGGGTCGTGGTGGCTGCCGCGGTGCCTCCGGGGCCGGTCGCTCGGCGGGACCGCCGGTGAGACGTCGGCCGGGTTGGTCTCGCGCTGGGAGGACGTCGTGGTGCCCGACGAAGTCGGAACCACACCATCGGTCACCAGCGAACCCGGCAGATGCGGCGAAGCCACGTCCATGATCTGCTGCATGTGCCGATCGAGAATCCGGTAATCGACACCATCCCAGCGGGTGTCCATCAGATCGCCCGGCACCGGACTGTCCGAAGTGCTCAACAACTGACGCGGATGCGGATAAGCATCCCGGACACCGAAGAAGTGCATGACCTCGTGGGTGAACTCCGACGGAGTGGCACCCGCCGCCCACCGATGCTGATCCATCGGATTCTGCACATCATCCGGCCGACCCGGCACCACCTCGACGACACCATCCGCATCAGCCGGGTCGTCTACGAAGACCACGTTGGCGTGGGCCTCGACGTCCGGTCCGGGCAACAGGTGGGCCTGCTGGTTGAGCAGCCGTTCGATGCCCGCGGCGGTGTTGGCGCGCACCGCCGCCAGATCCGCCGCGCTCACGCCATCAGCCGGACGCAAGTGCAGCTTCGTCTCCAGGTTCCAGCGCCCCGGTTCCGGCGTGAGGCTGTAGCGGATCTCCTGCCGGATGCCGCTTCCCGGGCCGCGCTGGACGCTCGGCTGCCCGTCGGTGTTGCCGAAGACGAAGGCGTTGTCCAGGGGCTTCCACCGCTCGGCCTCCACCGTGAACCTCGGCAACGGCTCGTCGACGTCCACCGGCTGCTGGACCGGTGCGGGCTGCGGTGCTGCGGTCGGCAGCCGGTCGCGGATGGACTCGGCGATCTGGGCACTGGCGGGGTCGGCGAAGAACTCCGCGGCGCGCTGCGACCCGAAGTCGTCGATGCCCGAGGCGTAGGCCACGGCGGCGAGGATCTCCCGGCCGGTGCTCTGCTTCGTCACCCCGAGGTCGCGGACGTCGATCTCGACGCTGCGCCCGGTCTCCTGGGTGCTGGTGGTGGACTGCGTGCTTCCGGTGCGTTCCAGGTTCACCGGGACGTAGTGCGCATCGGCCTTCGCGTTACCGCTGCCGGGGGTGGAGTGCGCGATGCCGTCGTGGCCGGTGATCTGGTAGGTGCCGCGCAGGTCCTGGGCGATCTGGTTCGACAGCGCGCCGCCGACGATGTCTCCGCCGGTGCCGTGGTGCTGCTGGGCGGTGCCGCCGGGGACGGTCGGGAATCCGCCCATGTGGTTGGGCTGTCCGGTGTAGGGGTTGGTCTCGGGCCGGACGCCGAGCACCACCGTGTTGTCGTCCAGCCAGGGCAGCGCGAAGTACTTCTGCTTGCGCCACTGGCCGTCCTGCCCTCGTTCGAGCAGGTTGCCTGACCGGTCGAAGCGCTGGCCGTCGGTGTCGGTCCTGCTCTCGTCCGGGTGGATCCCGTTGTCCTGAGCGGTGTTCGGCGGGATTCCGGGTCCGATATCGCGCCGCAGGTCCTGCAGCTCGAACTCGTTCTCGGCGATCTGCCTGCCGAGCTGGTCGAGCCGCTGCACGTCCGGCTCGGTGACCTCGACGCCCGCGCGGTGGATGATCTCGACCTGGCGCGGGTCGGGACGCGGCCCGCCATCGAGGTGCGGTTCGGCCATGGCCCGCGCG
This sequence comes from Saccharopolyspora sp. NPDC049426, assembly GCF_040676935.1. Lineage (NCBI taxonomy): Bacteria > Bacillati > Actinomycetota > Actinomycetes > Pseudonocardiales > Pseudonocardiaceae > Saccharopolyspora > Saccharopolyspora sp. NPDC049426. The sequence goes on from NZ_JBFAPZ010000011.1 coordinate 3,361, forward strand.
GCGTCGGCGAGCTGGTTGATCCTGTTGGTCACCCGGTCGTACTGCGAGGTCAGCTCGGCGATCTGGTCTTCGAGTGTCTGGATCTCCTGCTGCGCCTGCTCGGGCGTCCGAGTGTTCCCCGCGGCCGTGTCCTGGGCGGTGGGGACCGGTGCGGTCCGGGTCGTCGCGGGGGCGTTCCGCGGCGGGTTGTCGAACGGGGTGTGCTCGCCTTCGCGGACGTCGAACTCGACCGGTGTGCCGGTGAACCCGTTCGGGCCCTCCATCCGGTGCTCGGACCAGGAGGGCGCGAAGTGCGGCTTGGAGCGGATCACCACGTCGTAGTGCGGGATCGCGGTGTAGCGGCGCCAGTCCTGCTGGCGGGTGCGGGAGTTGTGACTCTGCTCCAGCGCGGCGGCTGCCGTCTCGGAGCCCGCAACACCGCGCGAGGCCGCGTTCTCGGCGTTGCTCCAGTTGGTGCCGTGGATGGCCATCAGGCCCAGGCCAGCGTCAGCGCTGCGGGCGTTGGCGTCGCTGGAGGACTGCCCGGCTTCCTGGCCGTGCTTCTCCTCGTGCTGCGCCTCGGTCCAGGAGTGCATGAACTGCGGATCGGTCAGCCGGGGCTTGACCTGCACCTCGTAGTCCACCGAGAGGAACCGGTCGTGCACCTTGAACGAGGTCGTGTAGCCGTCGTCGCTGAGCAGCCGCCGGTCGTGGCCGATGTTCGGCACGATCATGTCCGGCGAGAACAGCGTGTCGATCTTGCCCCGGTTCGGCGTTCCCTCGCCGAACCAGCGGTTCACCAGGTCCTTGTGCCCGCGGGCGTCGACGATGGCGTCCACCACCTGCTCGGTGAGCTGCGGGTCCCTGGTGCCCTTGGCCAGCTGGAAGGACGGGGTCTGCTTGGCGGTGTCGGTGATGTCGCGGCCGGTCGAGGCGGGCGTGTGGTCGGTGGGCTGGTCGAGCAGGAACTCGGGCAGGCTCAGGTCGACGTTGCCCTGGGTCTGGGACACCTGCGGGGGCAGCGTCACCTCGCGCAGTTCGGGGTGGCGGTAGGCGCTGGAGCCGACCGAGCCTTCGGTGAAGGTCGACAGCAGCAGCGGCGGGACTCGGAACCGGTGCACCGTGAAGTTGATCTTCACGGGCGCCCGCACGCCGACGTGGTCGTCGGTGTCCGAGCGGTCCTGGCCGAACGTGCCGACCTCGTTGGCCTGCTGCGTGCCGCTCTGGTTCGACCAGCCCACGACCGGCATGGGGGCGATGGCCCCGCCGTTGGCGGTCGTCGGGACGATGGGCCACGCGGTCAGCGACAGCGAGGTGGCCACGTCGCGCGATGAGTCCTGGCCCTGCCCGCGCACGCCTTGGGTCTCGGCGTAGCCGCCGGTCGCCACGTCGCCGCGGTCGATGATCTCCGCCCCCGGCTGCTGCTCGGCGGTCGCGGTGAACGTGTAGTAGTCCGAGCCGAACCAGCGGGAGCGGAACATGGTGCGCTGCCAGCCGCCGTTGAGCATCTCGCGGACGTCGGCGGGGTTGTCGAGCGCGCGCAGCGCGTTGGTGGCGTCGAAGAGCGGTGCCGGGCGGCCGGAATCCGGTTTCCAGCCGGGGAAGAGCTCGGGCGCGGCGTGCCAGAGCGCGCGGATCGCGTCGTCCGACAAGCGATCGTGAGTTCCCGGCTGCGGCGTCTGATCGGACTGCGTCTGGTCGCTCTGCGATTGATCGGATTGGGTCATGCTAGCCGGGTCCGGCGCGTCCCGGGTGAACCCGGAGACGACGACGGAGCGGTCCAGGCCCTTGCCGAGGTCTCGCAGCAGCGGCAGGTCCTCGGTGAGCCGGCCGTCCGCGTGCGTGGTCACCGGGTTCTGCGGTTTGACGTAGAGCAGGCCGTCGGGGACGACGATCTCGACGTGGTCGCCCTGCGCCCCGGTCGGGTAGGGGCTGATCGCGTCCCAGCGGTGGTTCGGCTGCCCGAACAGCTGCTGCCACGCGTCGGCGCGCACCGAGAGCACCAGGTCGCCGGTGTAGAGCTGCATCGGCGTCTTCACCTGCGAGGCGGCCTTGGTGGAGCCGCCCAGCGAATCATCGGTCCCACGTCCGGTCGACAGGGACGCCCCGGCGCCGGCGTCGGCCATGCTGCCCCAGAAGTTGAGCCCGATCTCGCCCTCGGTGCCGCTGCTGGTGCCGTGGGAGATCGACACGCCCGTCCTGTTGGTGGTCTCCCACGTCGAGTTGCCGGGCACCGGGCCGAGCGGCCGCTCGTTGTGCACCCGCATCTCGAACGCGCCGCGCTGCATGCGGTCGAAGAGCACGCCGCCGTGCGCGCCGTCGTCGCGCACCTGCGGCGCGTGGAACATGCCCGCGAGCCGGGTCTGCCACCACTGCGGGTCGACGTCGACGAGGTGCTTCGGGTTGCTGTGCTTCGGGTCGGTGCTGCCGGTGTGCGCGATCCAGCGGCGGAACCGCTCGAACCTGCCTTCCTTGGCGCTGCGGACGGCGTCGCGCTGCATCTCGTGGAACGCGTCGTTGGCCTTGCCGTAGAGGTCGACCACCGAGACGACGGCGGTGTTGTTCATGTCGACGCGGTTGCCGTCGTTGAGGTCGCGCGTGGCCGCGGGCTCCGGGTCGCCCGGGTTCCAGCCCGCGTCGGCGTCGAGCATGAAGCTGGCCACCCGGTAGTCCGCGTGCCCCGGGACCTGCATCTCGGTGGGCTGCGTCCTGCGGCTGAACGGGTTTCGCGCGGACGTGTCGGTGGCCCTGAGGTCCCAGGTGATGTCGCGGGTGACCCGGTCGGCCTTGCCCTCGTACTTGATGCGCTGCTCGGATTCGAGGCTGTCGCCGTGCCCGCTGGACTTGCCGCGGCTCCAGCTGCCGCCGAGCCCGGCGATGCCGCCGACGTAGCTGTTGGAGCCGTACCCGGCGGGCCGGATCGTGGTGCGGACCATGCCCGCCAGCAGCGCGCCGACGCCGAAGCTGGTCGTGAACCCGGTCTTCCAGCCGGTGCCGTGCTTGCGCGTGGCGCTGAACCTGACGTCGTTGTCGAGCGTGCGCCGTCCCGTCACGTCGCCGAGGTCGGCGGTGAGCTCGAAGTGGAACTTCCGCCCGCCGGCCGTGACGTCGACGGTCACCGGCTTGCCGTCGCCGGTGAGGTCGTCGAACTTGGTCATCACCTTGTAGGGGCCGAAGCTGCTCAGGTCGCGGTTGACCTGGTTCCAGTCGACCGCGCCGGTGTCCACGCCCCGCGAGGTGAGCTGCTGCTGGATGTGCTGCCGGGCCTGGTCACGCAGCTGTCCGGTTCCGCCCACCCGGACCACGTTCTTGAACATGCCCTCGCCGTCGAGGACGGTGCGGATGCGTTCGCCGTGCTCGGGCGCGGTGGTCGGCTGGGCGGTGGGAGTCGTGCCGTTCGGGTCGAGGGCGTCGTCGAGCAGCCGCTCGAACTCGGGCACGTCCTCGTTGCGCACCCACACGTAGGTGGCGCCGTCGGTGGGTTGCACCGCGACCGGGTCGGACTCGGCCTTGCCACCCGGCCGCGAGGTGATCTCCGCGGCCAGCGACAGATCGATCCGGTAGCGCTGGGCGCCGTCGCTCTCCAGCGACTTGTCCTTGTTGGTGCCCGCTTCCCGGCCGGTCTGGGACTCCTTGCGGTTGGAGGTGAGCGAGAGGACGCCGATGGGACCGATCTGCAGCGGGCTGCCGTGCCCGTCGATCTTCGCCTCGCCCGAGGTGAACAGGCCTCGGAGGCGGATGCCGCCGACGGCGCGCGACCCGATGCCGTTGGAGACGCTGGTGTCCTTGGTGTTGCGCAGGATCTCGCCGGTGCGGATCGGCTGCGGGTCGCCGATCTTCTCGAAACCGCGCACCTGCGGTTCGACCTTCACCTTGACCTCGGGGTGCTTCGACCAGTTCTTGCCCGGCATCCGCAGCCACTTGGGGTAGGTGGTGCGCTGGCTGATGTCGATGCCGTTGACCAGGCCCTCGGAGGTCTCCTCCACGAACTGCGCGGTGTCGACCTTGGTGGCAACGCCGTCCCGGAGCGCGGTGTCCTCGCGGACCCAGTCGGGCAGCGTGGACATGACGTTGCGGTTGAGGTCGCCGATACCCGCGTAGCCGTCGAGGTTGGCGATCAGCTGCTGGACGTCGGCGGGCACCGGCACCGGTGCCCGCGGAGCCGGGGCGTTCTGGGCACCCGGCACGTCGGGGGCGGTGGTCGGGTTCGTGCCGGCGGGGACGGGTGCCGGACGGGGCTTCTCGAGGACCGTCTCGGGGTAGGCCAAGCGGACCGTGGGGTCGAACCGGGAGCTGCCCCGGTTGCCGTCAGCCTCCCACTGGACCTGGAAGTTGACGTCGAACGCCTTGTGGTGGCCGCCGAGCTTCGCGGTGCGTTCCCTGGTGTTGCCGGTCTTGTCCGAGACGGTGTTGCTGCGGCTCTCGCCCCATCCGAGGAACGGCATCACGCGCAGGTTCAGCGAGGTCGCCGCCACCTCGATCGCCGAGTCCACCCAGCCGACGACCGCGTTCTGCCGCAGCTTGCGGGAAACCCCGTGGCTGGAGATGGACCGGCTGGCGCCTTCGTGCTTGCTGCTCTGCGCCGGGGTGTTGTGCACGGCGGTGTCGGAGGTGGCGACCGGCGCCACGGTGTCGGGGGCCATCCGCACGAACACGCTCTGGACGCCGTCGCGGGTGGGCACCTGGAAGCTGCGTCCGCTGGAGAGGATCTGCAGCAGGCCGAGCTCGCCGCGGGTGTCGACCAGTTGCTGGAACTGCTGCTGCAGCCCGGCCCTCACCGGCGGGGCGATGTCGATCTTGGCGGCGACGTTGGCCGCCAGCGGCGCGTTCTGGTTCGGGGACCACACGCCGTCGCTGGGCAGCAGTCGGGAGTTGTGGGAGATGACGCCGTCGCGGGTGAGCTCCGCGGGACGCGGGGTCTCGTCGACGTGCGCGGCCATGTCGGCGGCGAAGGAATCCGCGGCCCGCGCCGTCTCCGGCAGCACGGGTGCCGGGGTGACCTGCGACGGGTCGGTCAGCGTCAGGTCCAACTGCGGGTCCTGGTCCAACGCGGCGAAGGGGTCGTCGTTCGCGGTCGTGCCGGTGCCCTGCTGCGTGTGCTCCTGCTGCGCCGTGCTCTGGTCGTCGTTGGTGTCCTGGGGCGTGCTCTGGTCCTGAGTGGACCGCTGCTGCCGACCGGTGTCCTGGCTCTGGGACTGCTGGTCGTTCGCGGTGCTCTCCGACGTCTCCTGGTTCTGCGCGTTCTCGACCACGTTGCCGCTGGAGTCGACGGTGACCGCGGCATCCGAGAACTCGGGGGCGGGTGAGCCGGGGATCTCCGGCACCGCGGTCTGCGAAGTGGCCGCCACGTCGGTGACCGACGGGGAGGCCTGACCGGTGCCGGCCGTGCCACCGCGCGTGGTCGACGAGTTCGCGCCCGACTGCGGCTGGCTCTGCGACGGTGTCGAACTCGTCGGGGTGGTCGAGTTCGTCGCGGTGCTCGTCGATGTCTGCGTCTGCCCGGTCTGTCCCGTGCCGGCCATCCCGCCGATGGGCTGCTGGCCGGTCGCGGCACCGTTGCCGGTCTGCTCGTTCTGCTGAACCTGGGTGTTCGCGTCCTGGGCCTGGGTGTTCGACCGCGTCTGACCGTCCGGCTGAGTGCGACCGTCGGTCGAGCTCTCGGGCGTGGTCGAGGTGGTGCTGTCGCCGGACAGGTCCTGCTGTCCGGTCTCGTTCACCTGGTGCTGGGCCAGGTCGGTCTGCGACTGCGCCGAGTTCGGCGCGACCTGACCGGTCTGGTCGACCTGCGCGGTGTCCGCGCCGGTGCCGACCGGTGTCGTCGTCGGCTGCGTCCCGGCGTCGTTCGGCGGAGCGCTCTCCGGTGTGGTGGCCGCGGTGGAGACGGAGTCCGTTGTGGACTGCTGCGGCGCCGTCGGGTCCGAACCGCTCTGCTGCGGCGCGTTGTTCTGCGGAGCGGGCTGCGCCGGGTTGGTGCCCGACGAGCTCGACTGCGAGGTCGATTCGGTGCCCTGCGCGACGGAGTCAGGCCCGTCCGGGTTGATCTGACCGGACTGCTGAGCACCCGAGTTCATCGGCGTCTGGGCGCCGCTGGAACCTCCGGCCTGCGAGGTCGGAGTGGAATCCTCGTCGTTGACCTGACCGGAAGTGCCCTGCGCATCACCCTGGCCGGGAGGCGCGGATTCCGGTGTGGACGGAGGAAGTCCGCTGGTGCCATCGGTGTTCGACTGCTGACCGGCCGGTGGGAGCCCTGGCGAGATGTCCGCGTTGGACGGGCTCGGCGATGGAAGGCCATGCGATCTCTCGGGGTTCGACGAAGAGCTCGACGACGGATTCCCCGGTGAGATCTCCGGGCTGGAGCTCGACGGTGACGAGCTCCCGAGCCCACCGTCCGTGCCACCGGCGCCGACGCTGACGGTCTCCGGCCCCGACGAATCGCCGGTCTCCGACCCCGGCTGCGTCGGGACCTGGGTCTGCGACTCGGTGATCGACCCGTTCGACGAGTCCGAACCCGGGCCGGACTGGGCGTTCTGACCGCCCGACTGGCCCGGGACCTGCGTCTGGGACTGCCCGAGCGACGACGGGTTCGTTCCGGCGCCGTCCGGCCCGGGGCTTCCCCCGCCCTGGTTCCCCTGCCCCTTCGAACCATCGGATCCGCCGCCTGCGACGCCCCCTCCCCCGGCGAGACCGCCGTCGGAGGAGATGCTCTGGGCGTCGCTGTCGATGTCGGACGTGTCCAGGTCGCCGTCGCCGCCCAGCAGCGGCGAGGTGTCGGAGTGGGGACCGTCTCCCTCGCGCTGCGCGGCCAGGAACGGGTTCTCACCGCTGCCCGGGGTGAGGTTGCTGTAGATGCCGGCGCCGATGACGCTGCCCAGGTTCTCCGAGAGACCGGCGGACATGCCCGCGGTGAACGAGTACGGGTTGGCCTGGAAGCCCTTGCCCGTCATCGCGCTGTAGAGGCCCTCGGTGAAGAACTCGTGCAGGCCCTCCTCGACCGCGTCGGCCAGACCGCGACCGAACTTCTCGGCCCACATGCCCTTGAGGCTCATGCCCGCGTAGTTGCCGGGCGTGTGGGCACCGAGGTCGCGGGCGATGTGGGTGTTCATGTGGTCGGAGACCTGCGTGGCGAACTTGGCCAGCGACGGCGCCTTCGGGAAGTCGTCGGCGAAGTTCTTGGACGCGGCCTCCGCGGCTGCCTTGAGGATGTCGTTGTCGATCTGGTCGCCGACGCCCTTGACCAGGCCCTTGGCGAGCATGTTGCCCATCGCGCCGCCGAGCGCGGCGAAGGGCAGGGCCAGCGCACCGCCGAGCGCACCGACGGCTGCGGCCTGCTTGGTGGAGTCCTCGTCCCAGTCGTCGCGGGTGCCCTTGGCCATCTGGATGCCCTGGGCGGCGGCGTCGATGGCGACCTGGAACGCGATGCCGAAGACCTGCGCCTGGATGACGCGCATCAGCAGTCGGCCCCAGATGTTCTTCAGCAGGAAGCGGACGATGGCGTAGCGGCCGGCGAGCCAGGCCATGCTCGCGCCGAAGGTGGGGCCGGCCATCGCGATGGCCCAGGCGATCTCGGCGAGCAGCTCGATCAGCGACAGCAGGCTGACGAGCTTGACGTACTCGGTCTGCACCGAGAGCTGCTTGAGGAACCCGGCGATCTGCTCGTAACCGGTGGCCGCGGTTTCGATGTAGCCGTTGCTCTCGACGTACGGCGCCATCCGGTCGGCGAAGCGCATCGCCGCCTTGCCGTAGAACTCCGAGCGGATGAGCTTGATGGCCTGGGCGAGTTCTGGCGTGAGTTCGCTTCGCAGCCGTGCGGAGGTGTTGCGCCACGAATCCGACAGCTTCCGAAGTTGATCTTCATTGATCTGCGGCCACTTCTCACCGGTCAAGACCATGAAGAGGTTTCCGACCTCTTCCGGAACCATGATCGCCATCGTCAGCCCCCACGCCCTCGTCCGTGCGCGAACGGCCTCGGCGTGACTCGTCGATCACGCCGGGCCTGCGCTCACGCCTTCCTGCCGCCCTGGCTCACCTCGCTGTTCGCGGTCTCGTTCATGTCGTCGAAGGTCTTGCCGACGTCGACGACCTTCTCGCCGTCGGTGCCGATGGTGATGCCGAGCATGCGGAGGAATTCCAGCCCGTCCTTCTCGCCGGGCTCGTACTTCGTCCGCAGTGTCTTGGCGATGTCGTCGTCGCCCTCGATGGCGAAGGCGTTGCAGTCGTGGGCGAGGTCGGCGTAGATGGAGTTCGCGGTCTCGGCGATGCGGGTCAGGTCGACACCGCCCTTCTTGAGCGCCTCGATGTCCGCTGCGACGAGGTCGTTGTCCTCACTTGCCACGATCGGTCCCCTCCCCCTCGTCGGCGGCGTCGGACGTGCTGTCGGCCTCGCGCACCGCCTCGTCGAACATCTTGTCCAGGTCGAACTCGCCGTTGACCATCTCGGTCAGCGCGGAGCCGAAACCCGCGGGTGCCATCGCGCTGTAGGTCGCGATGGACTTCTGGCTCGCCTCGTCCTGGGCCTGCCGGACCAGCTCGACGATCTTGTTGGCCAGTTCGGCGGGCGCCATCGTGCGGTAGCGGGTGCCGGAGAACTTCAGGCCGGTGAGCCGTTGCCGGTGGTCCACCGTCGCGGATATCGAGCGGTCCTTGCTGGAGACCGTCGTGGTCTCCTTCTCGGCCCGCTGCTGCGCCTCGCGGATGCGCTCCTGCTGCTCCCGGAGGTCGGCCAGCGCGTTTTCCATCTGGTTGAACAGGGGAGATGACATCGCTGGTCACTCCCTCCTTCCCGGTACCTGCCTGACGAAAGAGTTCTCACAACGCGGTTGCAGCCGCAGCTTCAGGTGCGGGACTCAACTCGCACAGCCACCGGTTCTCAGACGTCTCCTGGTGAGGACGGCCGAAGCGCCGTGCGTTGGCCCATTTCTCAAACAGCTCCTCAGCCCTGCCCGGACGTCGTTGCCTGGGTGGTCTGCTCCTGCTCGGCGGGCGTCGGCTGCGTCTGCGGCTGGCGCGGCGGACGAACGGGACCCGCGGCGACCTGCTCGTCGACGTCGAAGTCCGCTTCGTCGGGCAGCCCGATGACGCCCATGCCCGCGTCGGCGTTGGTGCCCCAGACGTCCTCGTCCTCGGACAGCCAGGTCTGCCGTTCGCGTTCGTTCTTGTCGCCCTGCTGGCCGCCCATTCCGCCCATCATCGGCGGCATGAACGGCATCCCGCCCATTCCCTGCTGGGTGGAGGGGCCGTTGAGCTGGCTCATGCCCGGCGGCAGCGCCGAGGACTGCGAGCCGCCGAGACCGGAGCCCGCACCGGAACCCATGCCGAAGCCGGACGTGCCGCCACCCGCTCCGCCGCGCTGCTGTTCGGAGCCGCTGCCCGAGCCGCCGAGACCGTCGGCCGAACCGTCCGGCGCGCCGAATCCGTCGGAGACGCTGTCGAAGCCGTAGCCCTCGGCCGGATCGGACACGCCGTCGAAGCCACCGGATCCGAGACCGCCTGCGCCCTCGCCGAACCCACCTGCTCCGCCGTTGGCGGCGTCGCCGAGGCCCGCGCCCGCGCCGGACCCGAGGCCGCCGGGGTCGAAACCGCCCAAGCCGCCGTTGGCCGGGTCGCCCAGGCCTGCACCGGCGTCGGACCCGAGGCCACCGGGATCGAAACCGCCCTGCCCACCGGGCAGATCGCCGAAGCCTCCGGCACCACCATTGGCCGGATCACCCAAACCCTGACCCGCACCCACACCACCATCAGCGCCACCAGGCAGATCACCGAAACCACCGGCACCACCGTTCGCCGGATCACCCAGACCCTGACCCGCACCCAGGCCCGAATCCGCGCCACCGGGCAGATCCGCGTCACCGAAACCACCGGCACCGCCGTTGGCGAGGTCACCGATGCCTTCACCGGCACCGGGGATCGGGTTGCCGTTGGAGTCCAGGGGAACCCCGGCCATGCCGCCGGGACGATCCTGGTCCTGCTGGCCGGGGGTGTCGCCGAAGCCTCCGGCACCTCCGTTGGCGGGGTTGAAGGAGCTCTCGGTCAGGCCGCTGTCGACCAGGCCGGGCTGCTGGGTCCCGTCGCCGAGGCCGCCGGCGCCACCGTTGGCGGGGTCGGTCTGGCCGAAGTCGCCGAAACCGCCCGCGCCGCCGTTCGCCGGGTCGCCGTTGGGGCTGATGCCGGACTTGTTGCTCGCGCCGCCGCCGGTGCCACCGGCCAGGCCGAGACCGCCGGGTCCGACCATCGGCGGGGGCGCACCGCCGTTCGCACCGTTGTCGCCGGTTCCCAGACCGGAGTCACCGCCGAGCCCGTCGCCACCGCCGAGACCACCGGCACCGCCGTTGGCGAGGTCGCCGCCAGCGGGACCACCGAGCCCGTCACCTGTGCCGAGACCACCCGCGCCACCGTTGGCCTGGTCGCCTCCGCCGGGACCGTCGAGGCCGTCGCCGCCACCCAGGCCACCGGCACCGCCGTTGGCGAGATCACCGCCACCGGGACCACCGAGCCCGTCACCACCGCCCGCACCACCGTTGGCCGGGTCGCCGCCGAGGCCATCGCCGCCACCGGGTGGCGGGACGTTCGTGTTCCCGCCGGGCGGAGGCACGTTCGTGTTGCCGCCAGGTGGGGGCACGTTGGTGTTGCCCCCGGGCGGCGGCGGGATGTTCGTGTTGCCGCCGGGCGGAGGCGGAACGTTGGTGTTGCCGCCAGGCGGCGTGGTCGGCGGGGTGTTCGGGGCGCTCGTCTCCGGCTCGGTGAGCTCCTTGATCGCCGACTGCGTGTACCTCAGCTCCTCTTCGAGGGGCTTGAGCGCCGCAGCGGCCGCGGTGTCGAGCGTCTTGAGCTCGGTGAGCGCGGCGTTGGTGATCTCCGTGTTCATCTTGTCCCACGGACCGGCGGTGACCAGGTTGCCTTCCTTGAAGCTGGCCAGCGAGGTGTTGATGTACTCCTGGGCTTCGGAGGTGCTCTTGCCGTCGAGCTGGTAGTTCGGAGCGCCGTTGACCAGGCCGACGCCGTTGGTCAGGAATTCGTAGAGCTGGTTCTCGTAGTCGACGCGCTTGTTGTTGGGCAGGTACAGCGCGCGGCTGCGGAAGTCGTAGAAGGCTTGGGCCAGTCCGTTGACCGCCGCTTCGATCTTGTCGCCGAGGTTCTTCAGCGCCACCGAGACCGCGACGCCGCGGTCGATGGTGAGCTGTTCGTGCAAGCCTTCCAGCTTGTCGGCGTTCTGGTCCATGCGCCCCTGGATGACCGAGGCGGCCTTGCCGCTGAACCCGGAGTCATCTGAGTCCAGCGACTTGGCCCAGGTCCGGAAGTCCTTGCCGGTGCTCTCCAGCCACTTCTCGTACTTGCCGACCAGGTCCTGCGCCTGGCGCAGGGTCGGCAGGTCGAGGGTGCCGCTCTTGCCCGAGGACATCTCGGCGACGATGGTCCCGGCGTCGTTGATCGCCTTGGTCCACGCGTCGGCCGCCGCGGTGTTGCGGTTGACCCGGTAGTAGACCCGGTCGAACGCGGTGTAGGTGAGGTCTTCGGTGGGGGCGACCCGGTTGGTCAGGTCTTCCTTGAGCTTGTCCCCGGTGAAGTCGGCGTCCTTGCCGCCGGCACCACCGTCCCCACCACCGGCGACCTCGAACCACTTGACGCCTTCGGCCATGGATTTCAGGTCCGGCCCTTTTCCGGTTAACGCGTTGAGGGCCTGGAAGAACGTCCAGTCACTGCTGGGGCCTGACAGGTCCGCGTTCTCGGGCATGGGCTTTCTCCTGCTCCAGGGCTGATGCCGTCAGATGAGGTCGATCAACGAGGGTCGTGGACTAGCTGCTGGGGACCGGAAGTCACGCGGCCGGGGTCTGCGTTCCGGAGATGTCCGGGTAGTCCTGGACGAACTCGGTCGCGGAGTAGCTGGCGAGGTCGTCGGTGTCCTCGAAGACGCGCTTGGCGTCGTTGAGGGCATCGGTGAACTTGCGCCAGTCCTTGCTGGTCTTCTCGTTCATGGTCTCGGCGGACTTTCCCAGCGCGCCCAGGGATTCGTTGAGCGACTGGATTGCGGGCCACTCCGGGTTGCCCGCGTGGACCCGCTCGCCGAGGTCAGCGGCGAGGCGGATTCCCGAGCTGGCGCCCAGGAACTGCTTGCGCAGCTCGTCCTCGTGGGTGTCGACGTTCTTGATCAGCTTCTCGTACTGACCGCTGTCGAACTTCGTCTTCGTCTCGTCAGCCACGAGACTCTCCTTTTCTCAGGGAGGGAAAGGGGAATCGGGCGCGGGCCGCTGCGCGTTGCGACCCGCACCCGAAACTTCAACCACCTGAAGCACTTCAGCGACCAAGGCCGCCTCCGCTTCTTCAGGTGTGGGACTCAGCCGGCACCGCCGCGGGTTCTCAGCGGTTCTCTGGGGAGGACGCCGCGACGCCGTGTATTGGCATACATCAGGAGTGGCGCCCGGACCCAGAGAGCCGCTGAGGTTCCGCCACCCGCACCGCTGAGCAAACCAACCGCAGGAACTCCCTTACGCCATGATCTGGGCGCTGCGGTTGTCACCGTCTTGGAATGCCTGAGCGGCGTTGTTCGAGGAGGTGGAGCCGCTGCTCAGGCGGGTGTTCATCTCGGTGTAGGCCTGGTTCCACTTCTGCTGCTTCTCGGCCCACAGCGGCGCGGCCTTACCCTGGGTGGCCTCGCCCATGTTCTTCAGAAAGCCGTTGAGCTCGTCGAGGATGGTCCCCATCTGACGAACGGCCTGCTGCAGCCCCATGTTGACCTCTTCATAGGCCCCGTGCTGCACGCTGAACTGGGTCATCTCAATCTCCGTTCTAGGTAGAAGGTTTGCTCGCCCTGCTTCGACGCAAGCACCGAAGGTGCTTTCTCCTTGCCCCACCTGAGCAACCGGCACCGCCGCGGGTTCTGAGCAGCTCTGTGGCGAGGACGACGCGACGCCGATGTCCACCCCTGGGGTAAGAGGTAAACATCAGGAGTGGCGCCCGGAGTCCACAGAGCCGCTCAGGTTCCGCTACCAGCACCGCCAAGCAATGATCAGAGGTCGGCGCCGGAGGCGTTGTCTGCGGCCTGCTGGGCAGCCTGCAGCGATGCGTTGCGGACGTCCATCACGCGCTGGTTGAGCTGGTTGAGCTCGTTCTCGATGCGCGAGAAGTCGCCGGCCCACACGCCGAACTTGTCGACGAGCATGCGACCGGAGTCGGACACGTTGGCCTGGCCCAGCGAGGACGCCTGCGCCTGGACCTGGTTGTTGAGCTGGCGCATCTGCGACAGCGACTGGTTGGTCGCTTCGATGATCTGCTGCAGCTGCGAGTCGTTGAGGCCGTACTGGGCGCCTGGTGCGGTCATCGGGTTCTCCTTGCGTATGTGCGGGATTGGACTTGCTCGATGTGCGCCGCCCACGAGGACGGCATGTCATGGTGCTGCTTGCACACCACCACCACCTGCGGCTCGCTCCGGTGCGAGAACCGGTCCGGTCGGCAGCAGCGAGAGCAGGTGTGCTGGAACCGGAACCGCGTCGGGCAGCCGATAGCCGAGGGCTTCGGCCGCGCTCTGGCCGGGCACCGGGTACTTGGCGCCCGAGTCGGTGACCAGGTAGAGGCCGGCGCCTGGCACGCCGGGTGCGGGCAGCGTGCGAGCGAGCACACCCGCGCCGGGTTGGACGTCGATGCGGTCGGCGGTGAACTCGTCGCGTTCGATGCCGGGTCCGCCGACGATCACGCCGGCTTCGGGCCATCCGCTGACCAATGTGGACTTGGCGCCGCGCGGTCCGGGCTCGACCTGGGCGCAGGGCGCTCCGCGGTCGGAGGAGTCGGACGTTCCGGCGGTGGGCAGCAGCGAGGGCGGCTCGTCCGGCAGCTGCGACATCAGCGGCGACGAGGGCATCTGCCCGACCGAGGCCATCGCCGCGGGCGAGAGGATTCGTGGGCTCGGCTGCCCGCCGCCGGCCGGGTCGCCCATCGCCAGGGCCGCGGTGGTGCCGTTGACCGGCATCAGCCCGCCGGTGGTGAGCATGTGGAGGGTCTGCGGGCGGCCGACGACGCTGACGGAGAAGATCTGCCCGATGCGGGTGGGCTGGCCGCCGAGCGACGGGCCGGGCTGTCCGGCTCCGGGGATCCGCAGCGGCCCGAGGTCCGGTCCGGCGGGCAAGGCGTTGATGAACGCGTCTCGCACCGGCAGCGCGGTGGAGGCGTCGTAGCCCAGCACCGCGGCCACCCACGGTGCGCTGAGCTTCATCCGCTTGTCGCGCCACACCAGGTACTGGTCGCCGCTGCTGGAGCGCACGAGGACGGCCTCGTCCTGCCGCGCGGGCTCCACATCGGACGTGTCGCCGACGTGCAGGGTGACGGTGGCGTGCGGAGCCCCGGCGGCGTCGCGGGTGGTGGTCGCGCAGACCAGCCACGCCTGGGCGGCGCCGCCCGCGCCGCCTGCCGGGATCCCGTCGGGGGCGCCGATGATGCCGATCGGAGTGCCGCGCGGGACGTCGCTCAACGTCGAGCGGGACACCTCCGCGACCTCCTTCGCCCCGAGCAGCCGCGCCGACGCGTAGTTGAGCACCGGGCGCAGCGTGCCGTCGGAGGCCAGCACGTACTGGCTGCCGGTCTCCTTCTCCACGATGAGCTTGCCTGGCTTGGACCAGTCGGTCGCTCCCCCGAAGCCGAGAACGCCGGCCACGGCGAATCCGGCGACGATGAGCATCGACAGCATCAGGCCGATCACGTAGCCCAGCGGGGTCCGCCGCAGCGGCGGGTCGGGTGCGTCGGGTTCGGCCTGCACCAGCGCGGAGACGACCCGCGCCGACATGAAGGAGTGCGCCTGGACCTGATCACTTCGCGAGTGCACGACGACCTCCCCGCAGCAGGGGGTGAGGGGTCAGCGCGGAATCCGCAGCCGCGATCAGCGGCTCACGAACCGCGGAGCAGGCGAACCTCTGGAAGTCCTTCTTCACGACCATGAGGCCCTCACCAGGGCGTAGAGGTCCAGGGCCGCGAAGGTCATGGGGATGATCGCGATGGCCAGGGTGGTGTGCGCCCAGTCGCCGGCGCGGCCCCAGTGCGGCAGCATCTTGCGGCCGGGCAGGCCGCGGGCCCCGGCGAGCAGCAGTCCGGCGAGCAGGACGAGTCCGCCGATGATGAAGATCCGCCAGGTTCCGGGGATCAGCAGGCACATCGCGGAGATCACGGCGGCGAGCCCGAGGAAGCCGGGCACCATGACGGCGACGCGTTGGCGGGAGCTGACGAATTCGCGGGAGTGCAGCAGGAGCAGCAGCGAGGCGATCGCGGCCAGGGTGGGTGACGCCCATCCCGGGGTGAAGGCGAGGATGCCGAGGCAGCCCGCGATGACGACGCCGAGCCCGAAGCACAGCGCGGTGAGGTTGAAGTCGGCTGCGGCGGTGCGGTTCATCAGCTCGCGGCCGGGTTCCGGGTCGATGCCTTCCTGGAACTCCTCGGCGGAGGTGGGCAGCGGCGGGACCTTGAGACCGGCCATCCAGGCGGCGATGCGCGGAACGCGGGTTCCGACCAGCAGCGTCACGGCCAGCACGACGGCGGCGGCACCGCCCGCGGAGAGCATGTCGAAGGTGTTGAGCAGGCCGACGAGCGCGGTCAGGCCGGTCGCCAGCACGGCGGCGAGGTACCCGGCGCCGAATCCGCCGCCGACCAGGAAGCGGCCGAGTACGATGGCGCTGGTGCACACGGCCGCGGCGGTCAGGCAGGGCGCCACGAGCTGCGGGTTCATCGCGATGACGGGTCGGCCGATCATCGGCAGCGCCCACCCGGCGGCGGCGCCGAACGCGGCGCTGCCGGAGAACAGCAGTTCCGCGGCGGCCCGGTCGCCGAGCGCCCGCGAGGCCAGGGTGGCGGCGCCGAGCAGCAGCAGCGCGACGCCACCCGCGGTGATCGCCACCCACTGCCCCGCTCCGACGGTGGGCAGCAGGACGAGCCCGAGCGCCAGCGAGGCGCCGAGCAGCGCGAGGAACGCGCGGCGGGTGCTCTCCGGGCGCCACAGGTCGCGGCGCTGGTCGCGGATTCCGGTGGCCACGCCGTCGGCGAGGTCGTCGAAGTCGGCAGGCGGCAACTGGTCGTTGCGCGGCCTGAGGTAGAGGATGTCGCCGTCGTAGAGGCCCAGGGCGGCGGTGCCGAGATCCTCCTGCAGGGCCGGCTCACCGAGCCGCTGCAGGACCCAACCGTCGTGCTCCAGACCCGCGTTGCCGAGCCCTCCCCCGAGGTGGTCGAGGAAGGTGGGCAGCAGGTCCGCGAGCGGAATGTGGGCGGGTACAGCGAGCTCGACCCGCGAGCTGGGGCCCTGAATCGTCAGTCGACACACCTCGCCCGCGGCGACCGCGGGCTGAGCCGTCGTTCCCGTCATACCCACCACACGGGCCCCGGCCTAGGAACAGTTCAACCAATTTGCCGAACGTCCCTCTCCGGCAGCAGCTCGTCCACCTGCACCGGGCGGTTCGCGCACCGCCGATCGGCCGAACTCGACCCGCTCCGCGCAGTTCCGGACGATGGTCGGCATTTCGGTCGGCCGGTTTCCCGCTGCCGCTTTGACCCGTTTGGAGTCCCACAACCGTGTAAGGGATGAGGGGTAGCAGGGAAAGGATCTGATCGCATTGAGTGTGACGCCGTTTCGGCGACCGGCCAGGCAGAAGCCCCCCGCGATGCCCGACGGGGAACTGTCCTTGCAGGAGCCGCCCGTCATACCCGAGCAGGTCAGTGGCGGTTTCGGCGGTCTGCTGATGTACCTGCCGATGGCGCTGGGCTCCGGGGCCATGATGCTGATGTTCATGGGCCGCGGTGGATCCGGTGGTTTCGGCGGCATCGGGCTCATCGTGGTGGCGCTGATGGCGGTGTCCATGCTGGCCATGGGTTTCGGCCAGATGGGTCGCAACATCGGGGAGCGCAAGCGCCGCCTCAAGGGCGAGCGCCGCGACTACCTGCGCTACCTGGGCCAGATGCGCAAGCAGGTCCGCCAGGTCGCGGTGGACCAGCGAAAGGCGTTGTCGTGGCGGCATCCTGACCCGACGGGCCTGTGGTCGGTGGCGATGAGCGGACGGCTGTGGGAGCGACGTCTGTCACACGCCGACTTCGCCGAGGTCCGCATCGGCCGGTCCGCGCAGCGGCTGGCGATGAAGATGACGCCGGTGCAGTCCAAGCCGGTGGAGGACCTGGAGCCGCTGTCCGCTCGGGCGCTGCGCCGGTTCATCAAGGCCTACACCACTGTGGACGATCTGCCGACGGCCCTGTTCCTGCGCGGTTTTTCGCAGGTGCAGATGCGCGGTGACGCCGAGGCCGCGCGCGGCCTGCTGCGCGCGGTGCTGGCGCAGCTGGTGACCTTCCACTCCCCCGACGACCTCAAGATCGTCGTGTGCGCGAGCCCGGACCGGGCCTCCGAGTGGGACTGGGTGAAGTGGCTCCCGCACGCCCAGCACGCCAGCCAGCAGGACGGCGCCGGTCACGTCCGGATGCTGACCAGCACGCTCGCCGAGCTGGAGGCGGTGGTCGGCCCGGACCTCAACGACCGGGGCCGGTTCGAGGCCGGTGCGAGCCCGACCCGCGACGAGCCGTTCGTGGTGGTCGTCCTCGACGGCATCACCACCCCGGCGGAGTCCCGGCTGGCAGGTGCCGGCTACCGCAACGCCACCGTGCTCAACCTGGACATGTCCGGTTCCGCGCAGCGCACGACGCTGCGCCTGGAGCTGGCCAGCGACCAGATCGACATGATCCGGCTCAACCGCTCCGGCGCCGAGGTGCGCACCGAGCTGGGCACCCCGGACTCGCTGAGCCTGTCGCAGGTCACCTCGCTGGCGCGCACGCTGGCTCCGTTCCGGCTCAGCGCCACCACCGACATCGTCGAGCCGATGGTCACCGACTTCGACCTCGCCGCGCTGCTGGAGGTCGGCGAGATGGACAAGCTCGACGCCGCCCGCACCTGGGCGCGGACCTCGCCGCAGGACCGGCTGCGGGTGCCGATCGGCATCGCCGAGAACGGCACCAAGATCGAGCTGGACATCAAGGAGTCCGCGCAGGGCGGCATGGGCCCCCACGGCCTGCTGATCGGCGCGACGGGGTCGGGCAAGTCGGAGCTGCTGCGCACGCTGGTCGTCGCGATGGCGATCACGCACTCCTCGGAGTTCCTCAACTTCGTGCTGGTGGACTTCAAGGGCGGCGCGACGTTCCTGGGCCTCGACGAGCTGCCGCACACCTCGGCGGTGATCACCAACCTGGCCGATGAGGCACCGCTGGTCACTCGCATGCAGGACGCGCTGCAGGGCGAGATGGTGCGCCGCCAGGAGCTGCTGCGCTCGGCGGGCAACTACAGCTCGCTGCTGGAGTACGAGAAGGCCCGCGCGGCAGGCGCTCAGCTGGCTCCGATGCCGAGCCTGTTCCTGGTGGTCGACGAGTTCAGCGAGCTGCTGGCCTCGCACCCGGACTTCGCGGAGCTGTTCGTGATGATCGGTCGGCTGGGCCGGTCGCTGGGCGTGCACCTGCTGCTGGCCTCGCAGCGCATCGACGACGGCCGGATGCACAAGCTGGAGAGCCACCTGTCGTACCGGATCGGCCTGCGCACCTTCTCCGCGATGGAGAGCCGTTCGGTGATCGGTGTCCCCGACGCCTACCAGCTCCCGAGCGCACCGGGCAACGGCTACCTGCGCTCGGACGTGGCGACGCTGTCGCGGTTCAAGGCCGCCTACGTCTCGGCGCCGTTCAAGCGGCGCACCGCGGAGCAGCGCAAGGCCGAGATCAGCCGTCAGGTGGTGACCTTCGGCGCTGCGCGGCTGCCCGACGCGCCCACCGAGCAGGTCACGGAGCCGGAACCCGAGACCGAGGACGAGGAGACGACCGAGACCCTGCTGCAGGTCGCGGTCAGCCGCCTCAAGGGCCAGGGGCCGCCGGCGCACCAGGTGTGGCTGCCGCCGCTGGACGAGCCGCCGACCCTCGACGAGCTGCTGCCCCCGCTGGTCCCGGACGCCGACCACGGCCTGACCCCGATCAGCTGGCCGGGTCGCGGCAAGCTGCAGGTCCCGGTGGGCGTCATCGACAAGCCCTTCGACCAGGCCCGCGAGCTGTACATGGTGGACCTGTCCGGGGTCGGCGGGCACGTCGGCATCGCCGGTGGCCCGCAGGCGGGCAAGTCGACGATGCTGCGCACGCTCATCGCCGGTCTCGCGCTGACCCACACGCCCGCCGAGGTGCAGTTCTACTGCCTGGACTTCGGCGGCGGCACCCTGCAGACCCTCGGCGAGCTGCCGCACATCGGCGGCATCGCCGGGCGCATGGACAAGGAGCGGGTCAGCCGCACCGTGGCCGAGGTGCAGGGCGTGCTGGCCAAGCGCGAGGAGATCTTCGCCGCGCACGGCGTGGAGAACATGGCCGAGTACCGGGAGCTGCGCCGCAAGGGCGAGATCCCGGAGGACTCCTTCGGTGACGTGTTCCTGGTGGTCGACAACTGGGGCACGCTGCGCAGCGACTTCGAGCAGCACGACCAGACGATCCGCTCGCTCGCCTCGCGCGGCCTGACCTACGGCATCCACCTGATGCTGACCACCGGCCGCTGGGCCGACATCCACAGCCAGCTGCGCGACCAGCTGGGAACCCGGCTGGAGCTGCGGCTGGGCGACTCGATCGACTCGGTGATCGACATGCGCGCGGCGGCGGGCGTTCCGCGCCAGCCGGGTCGCGGTCTGACGATGGACAAGCTGCACTTCCTGTCCGCGGTCCCGCGCCTGGACGGTCTGCGCCGGGTCGACGACCTGGCCAAGGGCGTCCGGATGCTGGCCGAGGCGGTGGCAGACAACTGGGACGGCGAGGATGCCGCCGGGGTCCGGATGCTGCCGTCGGTGCTGCCCGCCGAGCAGCTGCCCGAGCCGCAGGGAAAGCTGCGGGTCGCGCTGGGCTGGGGCGAGGCGGACCTGCAGCCGGTGTGGCACGACTTCTCCACCCAGCCGCACCTGACGGTCCTCGGCGACACCGGGAGCGGCAAGACCGCGCTGCTGCGGCTGGTCGCCGACGCGATCCCGAAGAACTACGCCCCGGGCGAGGCCGAGCTGATCCTGGTCGACTCGCGCCGCGTGCTGCTGGACGCGGTTCCCGACGCCTACCGGCGGGGTTTCGCGTTTTCGGCGACCGCGGCGAAGGACATCGTGGGCACCGCCGCCAACGAGCTGCGCGAGCGGCTGCCCGGGGCGGACGTCACGCCGCAGCAGCTGCAGCGGCGCGACTGGTGGTCGGGTCCGGAGGTGTTCATCCTGGTCGACGACTACGACCTGCTGGCCAGCACGATGGGCGGTCCGCTGGACTCGCTGCTGGACCTGCTGCCGCAGGCCGCCGACATCGGTCTGCACGTGATCCTCACCCGCAGCGCCGCCGGTTCCTCGCGGCTGTCGATGGACTCGGTGGTGCGGCGGATGCAGGAGTCCAACACCCCGGACCTGGCGTTCTCCTGCCCGCCCACGGAGATGCCGCTGCTCAACGGCATGCGCGCGCAGGTGCTGCCCGCGGGCCGGGCGCACCTGGTGACCCGCCGCAGCGCGACCCTGATGCAGGCGGGCTGGCTGGAGCCGCGTCCGGCGGGAGACCGGGCGTGAGGGCGGCGGTGGCGGTGGTGGCCGGGGTGGTGCTCGCGATGGCACCGGTTCCGGCCGCCGCGCAACAGCAGCAGTGCGCGCAACCGGCGAATCACGTGGTGCCGCAGGAGGGCTGGGCCCTGCATCGCCTCGACCCGAGCCGCGTGTGGGACCTGACCACCGGGGAGTCGGTGACCGTCGCGGTCATCGGCACGGGGGTCAGCGCTGCGGCACCGGCGCTGTCCGGAGCGGTGCTGCCCGGGCAGAGCCTCAGCGGCGGTGCAGGCGATGACGACTGCGCGGGCCGGGACACCTTCATGGCCGGGGTGATCGCGGCGCGTCCGGCGGCGGGCACCGGTTTCACCGGCATCGCGCCGGGCGCGCGGATCCTGCCGATCCGCATCACCGACGACCCGAAGGAGGTCGATGCGGGCAAGCTGGCCTCGGCGATCCGCTCGGCGGCCGACGGCGGCGCGAAGGTGATCGCCGTGTCGGTCGGCTCGGCCGTCGCCGACGGCGGGCTGCGGGCGGCGGTGTCGTACGCGCTGAGCCGTGACGCTCTCGTCATCGCACCGTCCGATGTGGACGTGGGCGAGGACGCGATCCCCCACCCCGCCGCTTTCCCGGAGGCGCTGGCGGTCACCGGGATCACCGGCGAGGGCGAGCCGATCCAGCACGCAGCGGGCCCGCCCGCGCTGGTCGCGCCGGGCAACGAGGTGGTCGGCATCGCCCCGCGCGGCACCGGCCAGCTGGTGGCCTCCGGTGGCGGCATCGGCGTCGCGTTCGTCGCGGGCACGGCCGCGCTGGTGCGGGCCTACCACCCGCGGCTGTCCGCGTCCCAGGTGCGAGAACGCCTGCAGGACACCGCCGATCACCCGCCTGCCGAGCTGCCCGACCCGCAGCGCGGTTACGGCGTGGTCAACCCGGCCGCCGCGGTCACCTCGGTGCTTCCCGCAGAGTCCGGCGAGAAGCCGATGGCCGCTGCCGCTCCACCGGCCCACCTGCCACCGACGCCGTTCGTCGATCCGCTGCCGCGACTCGTCGCGCTGCTGGTCACCGGCTCGGTCGGACTGCTGGCGGTGCTCGGTGCGATCGGCGCGGTGCTGCTGCCGCGAGCCCGCCGGCGGGGCTGGCGGTCGGCGTGGCACGGCACTCCGAAGAGCGGGGGCTAGGCCACGTGCGCGAGCAGAACTCGATCAACCCGGGGTGCGGGGGCACGCATCGGTCGCGAACCGCGAGACGCCCCACCGAGGAGTTCGAACGCGCGGCGCACCGGTGGCCGGTCGGCACCGGTCCGGGACCAGGCAGGGGCGCGTTGATGACGTCGGGCGGAACAGCGGAGGTCTTCGGACGGGACTCGGAGCTGGCGCAGCTGCGCGGGCTGGTCGGCGAGGTGGTCGCCGGACGCGGCAACGTGCTCTGGCTCGAAGGTGAACCGGGCATCGGCAAGACGGCGCTGCTGCGCGCGCTGCTCGCCGAGGCCGAGCGCCTCGGCTGCGCGGTGCACCACGCCGCGGCCGACCAGCTCTCCCAGCGCTTCCCGCTGCGCGTGCTGCTGGACTGCCTCGCGGTGCACCCGAAGTCCGACGATCCCGAGGTCCTCGGGATTCACGAGCGCCTGCGCCTGGCCAGCGACGACCCGGTCCCGGCGATCGCCGAGCAGCTCATCTCGCTGGTCGAGAAGCTGTGCGCGGCGGGCTCCCTGGTGCTGGCCGTGGACGACGTGCAGTGGGCCGACGAGTCCAGCCTGCTGGTGTGGCACCGGCTGAGCCGTCTCGCCGAGCACCTGCCGCTGCTGCTGGTGGCGGCGATCCGCCCGTCCGGCAGCCGCACGGAGCTCGGCGTGGTGCGCGGCGAGGACCGCGCGTCGGTGCGGATCTCGGTTCCCCCGCTGGACGAGGCGGCCACGGCGGATCTGGCCGCGCACCTCACCGGTGCCGCC
Organism: Saccharopolyspora sp. NPDC049426; assembly: GCF_040676935.1. Lineage (NCBI taxonomy): Bacteria > Bacillati > Actinomycetota > Actinomycetes > Pseudonocardiales > Pseudonocardiaceae > Saccharopolyspora > Saccharopolyspora sp. NPDC049426. The sequence continues at coordinate 25,813 of NZ_JBFAPZ010000011.1, forward strand.
GAGGTCGGGCCCGCGCTGCTGGAGACGCTGGGCCGCGCGGCCGGAAACCCCCGCTACGTGCGGGAGATGGTGCTGGCGCTCGCGCGCGAGAACCACCTCGACGCCGACGGGGCGCGCGCCGAGCTCACCCCGGAGATCACCGACGGCGCGCTGCCGCGCTCGCTGGCCGAGGCCATCGCCGCGCGGCTGGGCTTCGTCGGCAGCGACACCATCGGGCTGCTGCGGATGGCCGCGCTGCTGGGTCCCACGTTCTCGGTGACCGATCTGCGCACCGTCTCCGAGCGCCCGGTGGTGGCGTTGGTGGGCTGCGTGGAGGAGGCTCTGACCGCCGGTCTGCTGGTGGAGTCGGGATCGAGGCTGACCTTCCAGCACGGGCTGATCCGCCAGGCGCTGCACGAGACCACGCCGACCGCCCTGCGGCTGGCGCTGCACCACCAGGCCGCCCGCGCGCTGGCGTCCTCCGGCGCTCCCGTCGAGCGCACCGGTGAGCAGCTGCTGGCCTCGATCTCCGTCGACGACGCCGAGATCGACGACTGGGGCCTGGACTGGCTGGTCGACAACAGCCGGATGCTGGCCCACCGCGCGCCGGACTGCGCCGAAGCGCTGCTCGGCGGCGCGATCCCGCTGCTGTCCACGCACGATCTGCGGCGTGAACCGCTGCGCACCGCGAGGGTTCTGGCGATGGTGCAGCTCGGGCGCCCGGAGCAGGCCCGCGAGCTCAGCGAACGCGCGCTGGCCGACACCCACGACCCGTCCTGCGCTGCGGAGCTCAGCTGGTACCTGGCGTGGTCGCTGGCCGTGCTCGGGCTCGACGACCTCGCCACCGAGGTGGTCGAGAAGGCCTTGCGGACACCGGGTTTCGACCGCCCGTGGCTGGCGCGGATGCACGCGGTGCTCGGGCAGGTCATGCTTTCGCGCGGGCACTTCGAGGCCGCGGACGCGGCGGTGGAGCGCGCGCTGGCCGAGGCGCGTCCCGCCCGCGACGGCTTCGCGCTCGGTCTCGCCCTGCACGTGCGCGGGGCGGCGTTGGCGCGCCGGTGCGACCTGGCCGAGGCTGTCATCTGCTACGAGCAGGCGGGCGCGGCCCTGGGCGACGCGCCGGAGAACACCGACCTGCGGCTGACGGTGCTCGGCAACCGGATGATGCTGCTGTTCGGCCTCGGTCAAGCGGCGGAGGCCGAGGGCGCGCTGCACGAGATGCTGGCCATCGCCGAGCGTTCCGCGACCCCGGCGCGGCTGGCCGCGGTGCGGCTGTCGGCGGCCAACCACTACTACACGATCGGCCGATGGGAGGACGCGACCGCCGAGCTGGACGCGGCCACCGAGCTCGCCGATCGGCTCGACGGGGCGGGACGCCGCTGGCTGCACGGGCTTTCGGCCTTGCTGGCGGGTCACCGCGACGACAGGTCGACGCTGCTGCGCAGCCTGCAGGCCGCGGGCTGCGAGGAGAACCCGGCCACCCGCTCCGCATCGGAGTTCCTGCTGCTGGCCGGTGCGATGCGCGCCGAGGCCGAGTCGGATCCGCGGCGCGCCGTGCGGTTGCTGGCGGAAGCGCTGACCGAGGGCAAGCGGTTCGGCACCCGCTACCTGTGGCTGCCGAGCCTGGTGCGGCTGGCGATCGAGACCGGCGAGACCGAGATCGCGGGCCGCGCCACGGACGCGTGCGCCGAGGACGCGGCGGTCGGCGCGGTGCCCAACATCGTCGCCGCCTCGCAGCACTGCCGCGGTCTGCTGGAACGGGATCCGACGGCGCTGCGGGCCGCGATCGAGCTCTACAGCAAGACCAGCCAGCCGCCCAGGTACGCGCGGGCGCTGGAGGACATGGCGGTGGTGCTGGCCGAGCGCGGCGAGTCGGCGCAGGCGCGGACCGCCTACGGGCGAGCCGTGAAGATCTACCAGAAGCTCGGTGCGACCTGGGATCTGCGGCGCGCGGATGCGCGGATGCGCCCGCACGGCGTGCGGCACGCGCGGGGCCGGCGGCACCGCGCCACCAACGGCTGGGAATCGCTGACGCCGACGGAGCGGCAGATCGCCCACCTGGTGGCCGACGGGCTGCCCAACCCGGACATCGCGGCGGCGCTGTTCTCCTCCCGGCGCACGGTGGAGGTCCACGTCTCGCACATCCTGGCCAAGCTCGGGGTGCGGTCGCGCGTGGAGATCGCGGTGGAGGCGACGCGGCACGGCGGCGAGGAGATGCGCAGCGGTTCCAGATCCGCGTGACGCCCCCACCGGTACCGCAGCGTCACGGTCTCCCCGCGGCTCTCACGCGTTAGGTCGAGCGCGCACGGCACCCGACGCGATTCCGCGGGCCGAAGAACTCACGCCATGTCACCGAATCACGGCTCCGTCATCGTTCGTTCACAGTAGCTTTATCTTTCGAACCGACTGGTTGGTCCGGCACATGGGGACGGAACCCGGCAAATCCACCACCGCCTTGCTCATCTGAGCGTCACGCGAGGACCACGCAGAAAAACTACGTGAGCTCCCGGATTTCCCCCGTTCGAGCTAACGGGCAAGCTCATCGCTGCCATCCGGAGACCCCGTTTCCGGTCGTTCTTCTCCCGATCTTTCCGGGGTTTTGTGAACGATTCACCGACGGGGCAGACAACCGAATGAAGAAGCCACATGACGCTAGTCGGAGATCCGCGATCCGCGATCGCATTCGAACGGGCCCACGCCTCCTCGACGAAAAGAGGTGATGAGCACACGATTCGGAACACTGAAACGACGTTGAAGTCGCTCTACGACGACTACTACGTGAGATTGCTGTCGTACGTGAACAGAATCCTCTCCGATCCGCACCACGCCGAGGACGTCGTGCAGGAGACGATGCTCCGAGCCTGGCAGCACGCGGACTCCCTGACGCCGGAGCGCGGCTCGGTCTGGGGCTGGCTGACCAGGGTGGCGCACAACATCGCCATCGACCGCATCCGCGCCCGCCGCGCGCGCCCCACCGAGGTCGACGAATCCGCAGGCAGCGGCTCCGCCGACTACGACGCCGACCACGCCGACGCGGTGGTCAACCGGGTCGTGGTGGCCACCATGGTCAACAAGCTGGTCCCCGCGCACCGCTCGGTGCTCTACGAGGTCTACTTCGCCGACCACACCGCGAGCAGCGCCGCGAGCTCGCTGGGCATTCCACCGGGAACGGTGAAATCCCGGCTGCACCACGCGCTGCGGAACCTCAAGACCACCATGGAACCCCGTTCCCGGGATCCTTTCCGCTTCAAATCCTGAGAGCGCCCCCACCACGGGCGGAAACGTCCCGCGTCCCATTGCGATGTGACATTGAGACGGCGACCGTCCCACCGAATTTCCCGGCTCTCGGAACGGTTCAAGGGCAGCCGCACGAATTCCTGTGGATGAGACTCGACTCCAATCTATGTGTTTGCGGCGAGGAATCGGGATCGGCTATTCGGCGCAACAACAACCGGGCGGCCGTGGTGCCGATCTCCGCACTCGGTTGAGCGATCACGGTCAACCGGGGCGAGAACCAATCCGCCCACGGGAAATCGTCGAATCCCACCAGCGCCACGTCCTCGGGAACTCGCAGGCCGGCCTCGCTGATCGCCCGCATGGCGCCGATGGTCATGCTGTTGTTGGCCGCGATGACCGCCGTCGGCGCGTCCGGCCGCGCCAGCAGCCCGGCGGTGACCCGCGTCGCGCGTTCGCTCTCCGAGGCGCCCTCCACCAGCAGCTGCTCGTCGAAGGCGATCCCGTTGCGCGCCAAGCCGTCCCGGTAGCCGCGCAGCCGCTCCTCGGTCGTGGTCAGCCCGCCCAGCCCGGAGACCATCGCGATCCGGGCGTGCCCCAGCTCGGCGAGGTGGTCGACCAGCATCGCGGTGGGCTCGGCGTTGTCCGGCCCGACCTGGTCGTAGCGGTCGTCGCTGAGCCGGTCGGTCAGCACCACCGGAACCCGTTGCGCGTCCAGGTATTCCAGCGCCCGCGCCGGTTCGGCCGAGGGCGCCAGGATGACCCCGTCCACCCGGCGCTCGTGCATGCTGCGCGCCACGGTGAGCTCGTGGTCGGGGTCGTCGCGCGGGTCGGCCAGCAGCAGCGTGTAGCCCTGCCGCACCGCCTCCGACTCGATGCCCTGCAGCACCTGGCCGAAGTAGGGGTTGGAGATCGCCGACATCACCACGGCGATGGAGCGCGATCCGCCGGTGGCCAGCGAGCGCGCGAGGGTGTTCGGGCTGTACCCGGTCTCGGCGATGGCGGCCTGAACGACCTGCCGGGTCTCCTCGCGCACCGTGCGGGTGCCGTTGATGACGTGCGAGACCGTCGCGGTGGACACTCCCGCGACGCGCGCCACGTCGGCCATGGTCGCCATCGACAAGCACTCCTTCGGGCTCGATCGGGTGATGGGAAGCATACCCGGCAACCGCTTGCGCAAGCGCTTAACTTCAACCTACAGTGCCGAGCACTCAAAGCGGAGGCCGCGCCGAGGCGCGCACATCGACCCGCATCGCCGCGGGTCCGGGGAGGACGAGCACACCCATGACCACATCAAGGGCCCCGGAGACGTCCGCGCCCCCTCGAGCCCGGCGCGGGGCCGTGCTCGGCGCGTCGACCATCGCCGCCCTCGGCGGTCTGCTCTTCGGCTACGACACCGGCGTGATCTCGGCGGCGCTGCTCTACATCGCCCCGGAGTTCGCACTGTCCGACGGCATGCAGCAGTTCGTGGTCGCGTCCCTGCTGCTCGGCGCGATCGTCGGCTCGATCGGCGCCGGACCCGTGGTCGACCGCATCGGCCGCAAGGTCACCCTGATCATCCTGTCGGCGGTGTTCTCCGCGGGCGCGCTGCTGTCGGCGCTGGCACCGGACACCTCGATCCTGGTCCTGGCGCGGATCCTGCTGGGCCTGGCCATCGGCGGTTCGTCGCTGGTGGTGCCGACCTACATCGCCGAGATCGCCCCGCCGACGCTGCGCGGCCGGCTGGTGTCGATGAACCAGCTGATGATCACCATCGGCATCTTCGCCTCCTACCTCGTCGGCTACGCCTTCGCGGGCAGCGGCGGCTGGCGCTGGATGGTCGGACTGGCAGTGGTGCCGTCGCTGGTCATGCTGATCGGCCTGTTCACGCTGGCCGAGAGCCCGCGCTGGTTGCTCTCGCGCGGCCGGACCGAGGACGCCCGCAAGGCACTGCTGCGCACGCACTCAGCGGCCGACGCCGACGCCTCGCTGGCGGAGATGTCCGAGGCGATGCGCGAGGAGAGCAAGTTCAGCTACCGGGACCTGCTGAGCCCGAAACTGCGTCCCGCCGTGCTGCTCGGCTTCGCGGTGGCGGCCACCAACCAGCTGGTCGGCGTCAACGCGGTCATCTACTACGCGCCCACGATCCTCAAGCAGGCCGGGCTCGGCGACTCCGCCGCGATCCTGTCCTCGGTCGGCATCGGCGCCGCCAACATGATCTTCACGATGATCGCGCTGCTGTTCATCGACAAGGTGGGCCGCCGCCCGCTGCTGCTGGGCGGCACGAGCGTGGTCATCCTGGTGCTGTTCGGGCTGGGTGCGCTGTACCTGCTGCCCAGCGTGCACGGGCTGGGACTGCTGCTCACCGGCGGCTTGATGCTCTACGAGGCGGCGTTCGCGGCGAGCCTGGGCCTGGCGATCTGGCTGATCAACAGCGAGGTGTTCCCGACCGCGGTGCGCGGCAAGGCCGCCGGTGTCGGCACGGTGACGCACTGGGGCCTGGACTTCCTGATCTCCATCTCGGTGCTGACGCTGATCAACGCGCTGACCCCGACCGGCCTGTTCTGGATCTACGGCCTGCTGGGCATCCTCGGCCTGGTCTACCTGTGGCGGAACCTGCCGGAGACCAAGAACCGCACGCTGGAGGACATCGAGAGCTCGCTGCGCAAGGGGAAGCGGGCGTGATCCCCCGGCACCACGACGGCCTGCCCGGCCTGCTCGACCGCGCCCGCGCGCTGGCCTCGACCGGCTCGCGCCGCGTCCTGGGCATCGTCGGCGGTCCCGGTTCCGGGAAGGGCACGCTGGCCGAGAAGCTGGTCGGCGAACTGGGTTCGGCGGCCGTGGTGGTGCCGATGGACGGTTTCCACCTGGCCGAGGCGGAGTTGCGCCGCCTCGGCCGGCGGGACCGCAAGGGCGCCCCGGACACCTTCGACGCCGCCGGCTACGTCGCGCTGCTGCGCCGGATCCGCGAGGGCGCCGGAACGGTCTACGCGCCGCGGTTCCACCGCGAGGTCGAGGAGTCCTACGCCGGCTCCATCCCGGTCGACCCCGACGTCCCGCTGGTCATCACCGAGGGCAACTACCTGCTGCTCGACCAGGCCCCCTGGTCCGGAGTCCGGTCCCTGCTCGACGAGTCCTGGTTCCTGCACCAGTCCGACGACGAGCTCGTCTCCCGCCTGGTCGAGCGCCACGTGCACCACGGCAAGACCCGCGCCGAGGCCGAGGACTGGGTCCACCGCAGCGACATGCGCAACGCCCGGCTCATCACCCCCACCAGCATCCGGGCAGACCTCCTGGTCACGGACTTCTAACCCGGGCCGGGGCGGGGGTGATCGAGGGCATCGCTTCGTCGATTGGCACGGGTGGCGAACTCGCGCATACGGTCGGAGGCGGAACCGCACACCTCTAGTTTGAGAGCGAAACCCCATGGCGAAGATCCTGTTCGTGCTCACCGGCGCGGACCACTGGACGCTCAACGACGGCACGAAGCACCCCACGGGGTTCTGGGCCGAGGAGTTCGCCGCGCCGTACGAGGCGTTCACCGAGGCGGGCCACGAGGTCGTGATCGCCTCCCCGGGCGCCGTGCAGCCCCCGGTCGACCGAGCCAGCCTGAGCGCCGACGCCAACGGCGGGCAGGAAGCCGCGGACCGCGTCGCCGCCATCCTGGACGACGCCACCGAGCTGAAGAACCCGATCGACCTGGCCACCGTGAACCCGGCCGACTACGACGCGGTGTTCTACCCGGGCGGGCACGGCCCGATGGAGGACCTCGCCGTCAACGCCGACTCCGCTCGCGTCCTCAACGAGACCCTCGGCTCCGGCAAACCCCTCGCGATCGTCTGCCACGGCCCGGCCGCGCTGCTGGCCACCGCCCAGGGCGGCGAGTCCCCGTTCCGGGGTTACGCGCTCACCGCCTTCACCAACTCCGAGGAGATCCAGGCCGGTCTGGCCGACAAGGCCCCGTGGCTGCTGCAGGACCGCCTCGACGAGCTCGGCGTCACCTTCGACGAGGGCACGCCCTGGTCGCCCAACGTCGTGGTGGACCGCAACCTCCACACGGGCCAGAACCCGGCTTCCTCGGCGCCGCTCGCCCAGCGAGTCCTCAAAGCGCTCTGACCCCAGCCGCTCTCACCCGTCCTGAAACGAGGCCGGTCCCGACACGACACGCGTGTCGGGACCGGCCTCGTTCGGGGGGCTATCGGGTCAGGGGGGTAGCGCTGAGGCGAGGAGGCTTCCCTCTCCCCCTCGCCTCAGCGTGGTGTTTGCTGCTCGCGAACACCGACCCCCAGGGTGACGTGGCGCTGCGTCAACCGGTCGCCAACGGTGGGGCGTCGAGCTGACTCCCGTGCGCGGGATCCGCGCGCCGTTCGCCCGGCACTGCGGCGACGCCTCCAGCGTATGGCCGTTGATCATCCGGACTCCAGTTCGTTCTCGCACAGTCAGCGCCGGAATTCGGGTTCCGATTGCTGCACCAGGATCCCCCTCCCCCGTAGGATCGCTCCCTCGACATCGCGAAAAGGGGTGTGTCTTGGTGTTGTCCGGCGACGATCGGGAGTGCCTGGGTCGGCTTCGCGACATGCAGCGCGAAGCCGCCGAGCCCGGTGGGTTGCGCCGGTTGCTCGCCCGCTTCGCCGACGAGGTCGGCGGATGCGCGGCGCTGTTCGACGCGGCGGGCAAGCCCATCGCGAGCGCACCCGGCCACGCCCTGCCCGAGGCGGTCGTCGACGTCGCGCGTCGCGTGCACGGCCGGCACCGGTCCGTCGTCGAGCGCGACGGGCACGACCAGCTCGCGGCGTTCGCCATCAGCGGCGAACCCGACGCGCCGACGCTGGCGCTGTCCGGATCGGCGATCGACCGCTTCACCTCCGAACCGAGGCGCACCGACTCCCTCCGCGTGCTGGCCCTGGTCTGGAGGGCCCAGCACGCGCACGAGCGGTCCAGGCGGGTCGAGGCCGCCAACGACCAGGTCCGCGAGGCCGTGCTGCACCTGCTGATGGACGACGGGCTCGCCACCGCGCACCGCGCGGCCGAGGCGCTCGGCGATGCGCTGCCCGATCCGATGCGGGTGTGGGTCGTCGAAGTCGGTTCCATCGACAAGGGCGAGCGTGACGCGATCGCCGACGAGCTGATCCGCATCACCGGCGGCCGGGCCTGGATGATCAAGTGCCCGGTCTACAGCGGACACCTCATCCCCGCGGTCGCGCCCATGAGCCACGAGGAGGAGCAGGCCTGCCTGCGGGAGCTGGTGGCGAAGGCCAGCACCGACATCGGCCGGATCAGCGCGGGCATCAGCACCGTGCTCCCGCTGCGGGACTTCCCCACCGGCTACCAGCAGGCGTTCCACGCGCTGGCGCACGCGCGCGGCAACGCCGAGCGCTTCGCGACCTTCCGCCGCAGCCACGACCTCGCCGCCGAACTCGCCGACCACGGGCGGGACTGGGCGCGGCGGGTGCTGGCACCGCTGGAGGAGTTCGAGCCCGCGCGGCCGCAGGACCCGTCGCTCGACGACCTGCGCAGCACCCTGACGTCGTGGCTGGCGTTCCACCAGCAGGCCACCCGGCACCTGAAGATCCACCGCAACACCCTCAGCGCCCGGCTGCAGAAGATCGGTTCGCTGCTGGGCTGCGACCTGCACCGGCTCCCGGATCAGGCGCACCTGGACCTCGCGCTGCGGCTGCGCGGCGGCCCCGAGGCACCGCACTCGCCGCGCGACATCGACGAGCTGCTGCGCGGCGAGGACGTCCGCCGCTGGGCGGAGGTGCTGATCGCGCCGCTGCGGGACTCACCGCGACTGGTCGAGACCGTGCGGACCTGGCTGCTGGCCGACACCAGGACGAGCCTCGCGGCCGAGGCGCTGGGCATCTCCGCCGCGGCGGTCCGCAAGCGACTGGTCAGCGCCGAGCAGCTGCTGGAGCGGTCGCTGCTGAACTCCCCCTCGCTGAGCTACGACCTGCACTTCGCGTTCCGCGCGCTCGACCCGACAACCGGGAAAGCCGCGCGGATCGGGGATTGAAAAATTCGTGACCCGAGAATTGAACCGCAGTAGGCTCGAATACGTGCCCCCGCTTCTTTCCGCCCTGCGGACGGAAATCGAAAAAGGGGAAGCGCAATCGAATCCGTGAATGCGGCACCGCGATGACCGCCCTGCCCACGGCGGACACCTCAGCTGGGAAAACGGGAATCCGCTGCCGCGCTGGCGGTTTCACGACGACCACCTTCCGGAATTGCTCTTGATCGGTCTAGGGTCCCGATCTGAGAGCGCTCTCATGCAGTGCGTTCGTCGCATTGTCCTTTTCCGGAGGTGCTTGAAACATGACTCCCGTCTCACAGCGGCGTGGGCGACGCCGGTTCCCGTTCTTCGCGGGAATGGCCGCTGTCGCCGCCGTCACCGCCGTCGCGCCCAGTGCGGCGGCGATGCCCGGCGCGAACCACGCTCAACCCGCGAAGCCCGCGGCTCCGGCACCCGGACCTCAGGCATGCGCGGGCACCGACACGCCGGACTTCGGTCCGAACGTGCGGATCTTCGACCCGTCGATGTCGCCGGAGAGCATCCAGCAGCAGCTCGACGACGACTTCAACAACCTCAAGGACACGCTGGCCGACCAGATGTCCGAGGACAGGGTCGCGCACCTGTTCAAGCCGGGTGAGTACGCCGTCAACGACAACGTCGGCTACTACACCTCGGTGGCGGGACTGGGCAAGAACCCTGGCGACGTCACCATCAACGGCAACATCACGGTCGACGCGTTCAACGAGTCCGACCAGGGCAACGCGACCCAGAACTTCTGGCGCTCGGCGGAGAACATGACCGTCAAGCCCAACGGCGCCAACCGCTGGGGCGTGTCGCAGGCCGCGCCGATGCGCCGCATGGACATCCAGGGCGACCTGGACCTGTACCCGGAGAGCTACGGCTGGGCCAGCGGCGGCTACCTCGCCGACACCAAGGTCTCGGGCACCACCGAGTCCTCTTCGCAGCAGCAGTGGTACACCCGCGACTCGCAGCTGGGCGCCTGGGACGGCGGCGTCTGGAACATGACGTTCTCCGGCGTGCAGGGCGCACCGCCCACCGCCTTCCCGACCCCGCCGCACACCACGCTGGAGTCGACCCCGGTGTCGGCCGACGTGCCGTACCTCTACGTCGACGACGCGGGCAAGTTCCAGGTGTTCCGCCCGGACGTGCGCACCGCCGCCACCGGCCCGAGCTGGGCCAACGGTGAAACCCCCGGCAAGTCGGTGCCGATGAGCCAGTTCTACGTGGCCAAGCCGACCGACACCGCCGCGGACATCAACGCCGCCGTGGCCTCGGGCTGCAACCTGTTCTTCACCCCGGGCGTGTACCACCTCGACGACACGATCAAGATCACCAACCCGGACACCATCGTGCTGGGCATCGGTTACCCGACGCTCATGCCCGACACCGGCAAGACGGCGATGGAGGTCGCCGACGTCGACGGCGTGCGCATCAAGGGCGTGCTGTTCGACGCGGGCACCCAGAACTCGCCGAGCCTGCTGACCGTCGGCGAGGAAGGCGCTTCGGCGGACCACTCGCAGAACCCGACGATCATGCAGGACGTGTTCTTCCGGCTGGGCGGCACCGTCGCGGGCAAGGCGACCAACAGCCTGATCGTCAACAGCAAGAACGCGGTCATGGACCACGTCTGGGCCTGGCGCGCCGACCACGGCAACGAGGGCTCGTTCGGCTGGGACGTCAACCCGGGTGATACGGGTGTGCTGGTCAACGGCGACGACGTGACGGCCACCGGCCTGTTCGTCGAGCACTACAACAAGTACCAGGTCATCTGGAACGGCAACAACGGCAAGACGGTCTTCTTCCAGAACGAGATGCCCTACGACGTTCCGGACCAGGCCTCGTACATGAACGACAACGGTCTGGAGGGCTGGGCCGCCTACAAGGTGGGCGACCAGGTCACCAACCACGAGGCGTGGGGCTTGGGGAGCTACTGCTTCTTCAACACCAACCCCGAGGTGAAGAACCACCACGCCTTCGAGGTTCCGGCGGTGCCGGGCGTGAAGTTCCACAGCATGGCGACGGTCTCGCTCAACGAGAAGGGATCGATCACCCACGTCATCAACGACACGGGTGATGTGACCCCGCCGGAGACCACGCCGTCGAACCTGGCGAACTTCCCGTGATCTGATCACCGGCGATCGAAGTCCGGGCGGGGGCATCGCGGCCTCGCCCGGACTTTTCGCGTCGGGGGCGGTTCTGGTCCGGACCGTCCATGATCAACCGCCCGCCGGCGACGCTCAGGAGGACTCGCGGACGACGAGCTCCGTGGTCAGGGTGATCGCCGATTCGACGGGCTCGCCGGCGATCAGTCGCAGCAGCTGGGCCGCGAGGTGGCGACCGATGCCGTCGATGGGCTGGCTCACGGTGGTCAGCGCCGGCTCGGTGTAGCGGGCCCTGGTGATGTCGTCGAAGCCGACCAGCGCAACGTCGTCCGGAACGCGGAAACCGTTCTGGCGCAACACGTGCAGCGCTCCCTCGGCCATCAGGTCGGAGGCGGCGAAGACGGCGTCGACCCCGGACCCCTCGTCCAGCAGCCGCTTCATCGCGGCCTCGCCGGAAGCGCGGGTGAAGTCCCCGGCCGCGACGACCGGCTCCTGAGAGCCGCCGACGGCGTCCAGGTACCCGTCGAGGCGGTCCATCCCGGCGATCATGTCGGTCGGCCCGGTGATCGTCGCGACGCGCCTGCGCCCGGAGGCGATCAGGTGCTCCACGGCCGCCCGCGCACCGCCCCGGTTGTCCACGCCGACGCTGGGCACCTCAACCGGGCCGAGGACGCGTTCGTTGCTGACCACCGGGATCCCGGACTTCGCCAACGCCTCCGACAGCGGGTCGGTGCCGTGCAACGAGGCGAGCATGACACGGTCGACCCGCCCGGCCACGGCCGAGCGCTCGATCCGGTCGCGGCTCGCGGGAGATCCGGCCAGCATCAGCACCAGCTGCTCGTCCTCGTCGTCCAGCTCCTGGCTGACGCCCTGGATGAGCCGCGGGAAGAACTGGTCGTCGGAGAACACGCGCGTGGAGGATTCGGGCAGCACCAGCGCGATCAGGCCGGTCCGCTGGGTGACGAGGCTGCGCGCGGCCTGGTTGGGCACGTAGCCGACCTCGGCGATCGCGCGTTCCACCGCTCGCCTGCTGGACGGCGCGACGGGCTGGTCGTTGATCACCCGGGACACCGTCGCGCGGGAGACGCCGGCGCGGGCCGCAACGGTCTCCAGGGTCGGGTGACGATCGCCTCTGGCCATGACCCTCCCCCTCGGTGGAGCGAACTGAGGGGGAACGGTACCCAGATCGGCCGGGGGCGGTCAGCGGAACCGGGCAACCACCGGCCGCGCGCCGAAAAGCCGCAGAACGCCCGAGAAGTGCGAACTCCGGCGTCGTCGCTGGCGAGATGCGGACAGCCCAGAATCGGAATGTTGACTTCCGTTCGGCATCGAGAAAGTCTGCGACTCGTTCCTACGTCTCCCACGAAGGCCCGCAGGGCTGGTGGTCGCCGTCGGCTGGTGACGACCTCCACGTTGAAGACTCGGGGCGCGTCCGCACCCTCCCGCGCGGACGCGCCCCGGACCTGCTTGGGGAGTTGCTGGGGTTTCTCTGCTCGGCGGTGCAGGGTGAGTCCCACACCTGGAGCAGCGGCTTGCGCCGCGCTCTTGAGCCGCTTCTAGTCGGCGACGCGAGCCGGAGCCAGCGCCGCCGACAGCTCCGAGCAGAGCTCGCCCAGCGCCTGCGTCGCGCTGCGGCAGACGTTCGGGAAGGACAGGTACCCGTGCGGCATGCCGACGTAGGTGGTGGTGCGGACCGGGACCCCGGCGGCTCGCAGCGCCTCGCCGTAGCGCAGGCCGTCGTCGCGGATCGGGTCGTGCTCGGCGACCTGGATCAGCGCCGGCGGCAGTCCCTCGTGCGTCGCTGCCTTCAGCGGTGAGGCCAGCGGGTCCGCCGGGTCGTGACCGCCGAGGTAGGCGTCCCGCATCTTCCGGGCCTCGCGGGTGGTGATCACCGGGGCCTCGGCGTTGTCCTCCAGCGACTGGCTGCCCAGCGTCAGATCGGTGGCCGGGTAGATCAGGCCCTGGAAGGCGATCTCCGGGCCGGAGCGGTCCCGCGCGAGCAGGCACATCACGGCGGCGAGGTTGCCGCCCGCGCTGTCGCCCATGACCGCGATCCGGTCCGGGTCGGCGCCGAGCTCGGCCGCGCGCCCGGCGACGTCGACGAGCGCGGCGTAGCAGTCCTCCACGGCCACCGGGAACCGGTGGGTGGGCGCGAGCCGGTAGTCCACCGACGCCACGACCGCCCCGACCTCCTTGGCGACCCGGCCGCACAACCAGTCCGCGATGTCGAGGTTCCCGCTGACCCAGCCGCCGCCGTGGATGTTGACGATCAGCGGCAGCGGTCCGGTCTCCCGCATCGGCCGGTACACCCGGATCCCGATGCGGCCGTCGGCCCCGGCGGCGGTGAGGTCGCTGGTGACGATGCCGGGAGCGCGAGAGCCCAGCAGGAAGTCGGTGACCCTGTTGCGCGGCAGTGCTTTCCGCTGCCGCGCGATCAGCTGCTCGTCGGTCATGCCGGTGACGCTGGGGGCCAGGCTCAACGCCTTGCCCAGCAGCCGGACTCGCAGATCCATCTCCGCCATGCGATTCCCTCCGCGATCAGTGGGTCTGGGTGGTGGCGCGCTGCCGCGCTTCGAGCTCTTCGGCCTCGTCGCCGCCGATGGCCTCGCCGCGGGCGACCAGCCCGGCCACCTCCGACAGCGGGATCTGCTTGAGCAGCAGCGAGAGCAGGAACGCGATGGCCATGAACGGCACCAGGTACCAGAACACCGGCGCCAGCGCGTCGGCGTAGGCGGCGACGATCGCGTCCCGCACGGGTTCGGGCAGCTGCTGCAGCATGTTCGGCGACAGCGACACCGCGGACTGCTCGGCCTGCTGCGCGGACGCACCGGCCCCGGCGAAGATCCCGGTGAGGTTCTCGGTCAGCCGGGTGGAGAAGATCGTGCCGAACACCGCGACGCCCAGCGCGCCGCCGACCTCGCGGAAGTAGTTGTTGGTGCTGGTCGCGGTGCCGATCATCGACGGGTCGACGGAGTTCTGCACCACCAGCACCACGACCTGCATGATCAGCCCGAGGCCTGCGCCGAAGACGAACAGGAACACGCACAGCAGCCACACCGGCGTGTCGGCCGACAGCGTGGTCATGGCGAGCATCCCGCCCGCGGTGATGAGCGTGCCCAGGATCGGGAACACCTTGTAGCGGCCGGTCTTGGTGATCAGCGCGCCGGAGGTGATGGAGGTCAGCATCAGCCCGGCCATCATCGGCAGCATCGCCATGCCCGACACGGCCGCCGAGGTCCCGGTGGACATCTGCAGGAAGGTGGGCAGGAAGCCCAGCGCGGCGAACATGCCCAGTCCGAGCACGAGACCGATGCTGGTGGCGTTGACGAAGATCGGGTTGCGGAACAGCGACAGCGGGATGACCGGGTCGCTCGCCCGGGACTCGACCAGCACGAAGAGCGCCGCGGCGATGACCAGACCCGCCGCCCACAGCCAGGTTTCGGGTGCGCTCCAGCCGTGCGCGGAGTCGCCGCCGAAGTCGGTGAAGAAGATCAGGCTGGTGGTGGCCAGCGCCAGCAGCACCACGCCGGGGATGTCCAGCGGCTTGGTGGCCTTCTTGCTGGGCAGGGTCAGCGCGAAGTAGGTGATGGCGAACGCGGCGATGCCGATCGGGATGTTGATGTAGAACGCCCAGTGCCAGGACAGGTGGTCGACGAAGAAGCCGCCGAGCAGCGGGCCGCCGACCGCGGCGAGGCCGAAGATGCCGCCGAGCGGACCGAGGTACTTGCCGCGCTCGCTGGCGGGCACGATGTCGGCGATGATCGCCTGGGAGAGGATCATCAGGCCACCGCCGCCGAGGCCCTGCGCGGCGCGGAAGATCACGAAGGTCCAGAAGTCGCCGGCCACGGCGCAGCCGACCGAGGCGAGCGTGAACAGCGCGATGGCGATCAGGAACAGCTTGCGCCTGCCGAGGACGTCGCCGAACTTGCCGTAGATCGGCATGACGATGGTGGTGGCCAGCAGGTAGGCGGTGGTGATCCACGCCTGGTGCGCGACGCCGCCGAGGTCGCCGACGATGGTGGGCATCGCGGTGGACACGATGGTCTGGTCGAGGCTGGCCAGCAGCATACCCGCGATCAGCGCGCTGAAGATGATCCAGATCCGCCGCTTGGTCAGCAGTAACTTGGGTTCGGTCTCGGTCATCGGGTCCCTCCGGTGAGCGTGGCGGCGAAAACCTCGCGAGCGGCCACCAAGCGGCGTTGCATGATCGTGTTCAGCGGCTCGGAGTTGGCTGGGTCGAGGAACTGCCCCATGCAGGCGCCGGCGAGCGCGCACACCACCTGGACGGCGGCGGAGGCCCGGAGGTCCCCTTCCGGGAGCCCTTCCCTGGCTCGCACCAGTTCGATGTCGGCGCGTTCGCGCGTCTGGACGTGCTCGAACACCCGCGACAGCAGCCGGGGTTCGCGGTCCATGGCCGCGACCAGGTCCGCGACGTGCTCGGGCGTGAGCCCGACCTCGGTCCAGCGGTCGACCAGGAGCGCGGCGTAGTCGTCGAGCAGGCTCGCCGAGACCCCCGGTTCGTCCGGGTCGGCGCCCGCGGTGAACCGTTCCTCGATCTCGTGCTGGTCCCACAGCGTTGTGAACCCCAGTACCGCGTCCTCCTTGGACGCGAAGTAGTTGAAGAAGGTGCGCCTGGAGATGCCCGCCTCGTCGCAGACCTCGTCGACGGTGAAGCCGGACAGCCCGTCCTCGGCCGTGCGGCGACGCGCTGCGGCGGTCAGCCGATGTGCCGTGTGGACCCGACGCTTCAGAGCAGGAGTTGCACCATCAACCACGGAGTGCATTATTGCACTCTGCTTTAGATGGTGCAGAACTGGTGGCCTGGGGTACAACTGGCCGCATGGTGGACGCCATCGGCACCGGTCTGGGCAGCCTCGGATACCGGTTCAAC
This sequence comes from Saccharopolyspora sp. NPDC049426, assembly GCF_040676935.1. Taxonomy (NCBI): domain Bacteria; kingdom Bacillati; phylum Actinomycetota; class Actinomycetes; order Pseudonocardiales; family Pseudonocardiaceae; genus Saccharopolyspora; species Saccharopolyspora sp. NPDC049426. The sequence continues at coordinate 42,029 of NZ_JBFAPZ010000011.1, forward strand.
ATGATCGCTCGGCAAGCGCGAGCGAACTTCGAGCAACGGCTCGGCGAGGCCGGGGCGAGCTTCACGACCTGGACGATCCTGGAGGCCCTCACCGTGCACGGGCCGTTGATCCAGCGGGACCTGGCCGGATCGCTGCACGTCAGCGGCCAGACGTTGGCGCGCCAGGTGGACCGGCTGGTCGAGACCGGCTGGTTGGAGCGCGGCGAGGACGAAGGCGACCGCCGCGCGGTGCGCCTGCACCTCACCGATGCCGGTCGCGCCGCCCACCGCCGCCTCCAGCGGGCGTCGCGCAAGGCCAACGAGCAGCTGGTCGCGGGCCTGTCCTCCGAGGAGATCGACCACCTCAGCGAGCTGCTCACCCGGATCTCGCGGAACTTCGGCTGACACCGTTGACCTCCACCGCGCTGGAAGTGCGAGGCTGCGACCATGACCGATCCCTGGGACGTCGAGTCGCTCGACCTCGACGCGTACCTCGCCCGCACCGGGCAGCAGGCGGCGCCGCCGTCCGCCGAGGCGCTCGCCGCTCTGCACGAGGCGCACGTGCGCGCGATCCCCTTCGAGAACGTCGACCCGGCGCTCGGGCGCACACCGCGCCTCGACCTGGGATCGATCACGGCGAAGCTGGTGCGCAGGCAGCGCGGCGGCTACTGCTTCGAGCACTCCCTGCTGTTCGCCGCCGTGCTGGAGCGGCTCGGCTACGCCGTGTCCCGACGGGCCGCGCGCGTCCAGCCGCACCGCGACGGCCCGCGAACCCACATGAACCTCGTCGTCACCGTCGACGGCGACGAGCACCTGGCCGACGTCGGTTTCGGCGCGGGCGTGCTGCGCCCCATGAGGCTGGCCGAGGGCGAGGTGGTCGACCAGGCCGGCTGGAACCACCGGCTGGCCCGCGACGGTCGACTGTGGACGCTGGAGAAGGAGACCTCCGAGGGCTGGGAGCCGCTGCACGCCTTCGACGACCAGCCGCAACGGCTCATCGACTACGAGGTCTTCAACCACTACACCGCGACGCACCCGGACTCGCCGTTCACCGGCAGGCTCGTCGTGATGCGGCTCGACGAGGGCATCAGCCGCAAGCTCATCGGCGACACCCTCGTCGTCGAACGACCGGACGGCTCGCAGGAGATGACCCCGGTCGCCGACCCGGCGGAGACGCTCCGCACACTCGACGTCGTGCTCACCGACGACGAACTGGCCGGCCTCTAGACCAGCTCCTCCAGGTCCGCGGCGATCTGGGAGAGGGGCGGCAGCGCCATGACTCGGCGCTGCGCGCCTCGGGCCGCGCTGCGGAACGACGGTTCCTCCAGCACGCGGGACACCGCCTCGTGCAGCAGCGGCACGGACACGTCCTCGATGTTGAACGCCAGTCCCGCGCCGATCTCGGTGATGCGGGCGGCGTTGTTGGGCTGCTCGGCGAACATCGGCAGCCCCACCATCGGCACCCCGGCGTAGAGCGATTCGCGGGTGCTGTTGAAGCCGCAGTGGGTGATGAACGCGTCGCAGGCGGGCAACAACGTCTGCTGCTGGACGAACGAGGTCAGGTGCACGTTCTCCGCGCGCACCCCGGTCCACTCCCCCGGGTCGCGGTTGGCTCCGAGCGCGACCACACCCGTGACCGGGAGCTTGCCGAGCGCTTCGATGATCGTGTCGAGCAGCTGGGGACGTTCGCCGAGCATCATCGGCGCGTTGGACCCGAGGCTGGCCAGCACCAGCGGGCGGTCCGGGAGATCGGCGACGGCCGGGTCGAGCCGCTGGGCGTCGCCGTCGGGAATCCGGTAGTGGTGCGCGGATTCCAGTCGCGCGCCGTCCGGGTAGAAGGTCTCGGGCACGACTCCGGCCCGGAACGCGCTCATCGGCTGCCACGGGTCGTCGACGGGGTCGAGCCCGAAGTGGGCGCGACCGGCGTTGATCTCGTCGAGGACGTCGCCGAACGGCGCCATCGGGCTGATGTCGATCACGGCGTTGGGGATGCCCCACTTCTCGGCCGCGTAGTAGCCGCCGAACTCGGTCGCCTCGCGGACGATCAGGTCCGGGCGCTCCACGTGCTCCAGGAGCTTCTCGCCGAAGTGGCGCCCGAGCACGCCGATGAAGTTGCCGCCGAAGACCTCCGGGGTGACACCGAGGGTCTCGGTGCCCCGCCGCTCCGCGACGTCGGTGAGCCCCTTCGCGCCGAAGCGCTGCGGGTCCGCGGCCAGGTCGCGCATGGTGACCAGGTCCGGCAGGACCACGGGCCGGAGACCGGCCTGCTCGATGGTCTCCGCCATGGCTTCGCTGGTGGCGACGCGGACGTCGTGCCCGGCGTCGCGCAGCTGGCGGCCGACCGGCAGCAGCAGCGGAACGAGGTGCGAGTAGGCGGGCATTGCGGTCAGGACGATGCGCACGGGGAATCCCATTCGGGCTCGACGACGAACTGGACAGCATGCTGTCTAGTTGCGACGGTACACCCGACTCGTCACCGCTCGTGACGGGGAACCACCGCGTACACGACCAGGTCCTTCGGCGTCCCCTTCGCCCGGAACCGGCGGCTGCGCGCCACGTACCGCTCGCGGTCGGCGGCCTCCAGGACGTGCTCGGTGACCAGCACTTCACCGCCGTTGGCGGCGTCGGCGACGCGCGCGGCGATGTTGACGTCCACCCCGATGTAGTCCTTGCCGACCTTGCGCGGCCAACCGCGGTGCAGGCCCACGCGCAGCGACGGGCGGTAGCCGTCGTGGTTGAGGGCGCTGACCGCTGACCCCAGCGCGGCGGCGGCCTCGATCGCCTTGTCGACGTCGGAGAAGGCCACCATCACGCCGTCGCCGAGCGATTTGACCACCACGCCGCCGTACCCGCCGACGACCTCGCGGCTGACGCCGAAGAACTCCCGCAGCAACCGCAGGACCTGGTCGTCACCGGCGCGCAACGCCCAGGTGGAGAATCCCACGAGATCGGTGAACATGATCGTCACGGCTCCGTCGGCGGCACGCCGGCTGGTCAGCGCCTGCCACGCCTGCACGGTCACCAGGCCCAGCTCGCGCACCGCGCTCGGTTGATCGCCCGCGACCTGCATCATCAGCCGCGCCACGCGGTCGGAGGGCTTTCCCGAGTCGGAGAAGGCGAGCTCGCCGGACCCGGGCAGCATCCGTCGGACCCCGCGCAGCGTTCCGACCACCCGCCGGCTCTGGTTGACCTGCCGCGCTCGATCCCCGGCACGACCCCAGAACCCCGCGGGCCGCGACTCACCGACCATCACACACCGTCCCTCGCACCGAGCCAGACTACCGGCAACCTACTCCGAAGTAGGTTTCAGCCGACCCCGAGGTGCAGCGCAGATCACCCGGAATCACCCCACCAAGATCACCCGCTGGCTGGAAACCCCCGGGCCCTCCACCCAGACCCTCCCCACGCGGGTGAAGTTCCGGATTTCAGTGGAATGCCGAAACCCGATTTCAGTGGAAATCCGTGTTCCGACTTCCACTGAAATCGTGCCCCCAGGACACCTCCCCAGTTCACGGCACCGGGCCGAGTTGACATGCAAGTCGCGGCTTGCCTATTGTTCGCGGTGTGGATGACGCCGTGTTCAAGGCGCTGGCCGATGGCACGCGGCGCACGATCCTCGACGAGCTGACCGAGCAGAACGGGCAGACACTGTTCGAGATCTGCGCACGGTTGGCCACCAAGCACGGGCTCGCCTCGTCACGGCAGGCGATCTCGCAGCACCTGGACGCCCTGGAAGCAGCGGGGCTGGTCAGGGCGAGCCGAGAAGGCCGTTACAAGTTCCACCACATCGACACCGCGCCGCTCGAACCGATCGTCGAGCGGTGGCTGAGGAAGGGCCGGGAGCATGAGGATCAACCTGCACAGCATGATGGTCGATGACCAGGACAAGGCGCTGCGGTTCTACACCGAGGTCCTCGGTTTCGAACTCAAGCACGACATCCCGATGGGCGAGTTCCGCTGGATCACCCTCGTCTCGCCCGAGGAGCCCAACGGCACCGAACTCGTGCTCGAACCCGACCAGCACCCGGCGGCCAAGCCCTTCAAGCAGGCGCTGGTGGCCGACGGGATCCCCTTCACCTCGTTCGCGGTCGAGGACGTCCAGGCCGAGTACGACCGCCTCACCGCCCAGGGCGTGCGCTTCACCCAGCAGCCCACCGACATGGGTCCGGTCACCACAGCGGTCCTCGACGACACCTGCGGCAACCTCATCCAGATCGCCCACGAGAAGGCCTGACCGAGGCGTCCGCTCGAACTCCGAACGGACGCCCGATCGCTGAACGGCTCAGGTCGTTCCGCTGAGGGCTTGGTCGAGGTCTCGCCAGAGGTCTTCCGGGGATTCGAGGCCGACCGACAGGCGGAGCAGGGTGTCCGGGATGCCCCCTGCCGCGCGGTCCTGCGGGGCGACGATGTGGTGCGACAGCGATGCCGGGTGCTGCAGCAGCGTGTCGGTGCTGCCGAGGCTGACCGCCGGTGTGATCAGGCGGACGGCGGAAATCACCTCATGCGGCGGAGTTTCCGGCTCGAACGACAGCATCGCCCCGCCGGTGGTGAGCTGGCCGAGCTTGTTCGGGTCCGGGTAGTGCACGGCGCTGATCTTCGGGTGCGCGAGCAGCCGCTCCGCGAGAACCGCTGCCGTGGCCGATGAGCGCTCCATGCGGACCGGCAGCGTCGCCAGGCCGCGCTGCAGGAGGTAGGCGGCCGAGGGGTGCAGCACTCCGCCCGTGGCGATGCGGACCTGGCGCAGGCGCTGGGCGAAGTCCTCCGCGCAGGTCACCACACCGCCCATGGCGTCACCGTGCCCGCCGAGGAACTTCGTCGCGCTGTGCAGGACCACGGCGGCGCCGAAGTCGGTGGGCCGCTGCAGAGCCGGTGTGGCGAAGGTGTTGTCGACGAGCACCGGAACACCGCCCGCGGCGTCCACGACCGCGCGGATGTCGATCTCCGCGAGCGTCGGGTTCGCGGGGGTCTCGACGATGACGAGCCCGGTGTCCGGCCGGACGGCGGCACCGACATCCGCCGGGTCCGCCCAGGTGAGCCGGTTCCCCAGCAGCCCGGACGCGATGAGGTGGTCGCTGGTGCCGTAGAGCGGCCTCGCCGCCACCACGTGCGGACGGCCGGCGGCGACGGTGGCGAGCAGGCACGCCGAGAGCGCCGCCATGCCCGAGGCGAAGGCGACACCGGACTCGCAGCCTTCGAGCTCGGCGATCGCTCCTTCGAACCGGGCGACCGTCGGGTTGCCGAGCCGGGCGTAGATCGGCGTGCCCGGCACCTGGGCTCCGGTGGTCATCGCGTCGAGGCGCTCGGCCTCGTCCCTGCTGTCCCGGCTGGGGTAGGTCGTCGAGAGGTCCAGCGGAACGGCGTGCAGGCCCTGATCGGTGAGGTCGTCGCGGCCTGCGTGCACGGCACGGGTCCAAAACGTCTGTTCGGTCACCACCCGAGGATCAGCGGTCCTACGGCCTCGCGATCGGATCTCCGGACGAACATCGGCCGATGGCGGTGTTGGACCGCGTCGGTCCGGCCGCTCCCGTCTGAGAGTGCGTTCACCCGGCGATCGTCCGGTCAGCCCTCGGCGCCCGGCGGCAGCAGCGGGCCACCGCGCCACTGGTGGAAGATCAGGTGGGTGTGCACCATGACCACCTCGTCCCGCGCGGTGAGCTCGTCCAGCACCAGCCGCTGCAGGTCGGCGGCGTCGACGACGGTCACGTGGATGAGGAAGTCGTCCGGGCCGGTCAGGTGGTAGAGGTGCCGCGTCTCGGGCTGGGCGAGGACGTGCTGCACGAACGGGTCCACGAGCGGACGCCGGTGCGGGTGCACCCGCACCGCCAGCATCGCCTCCAGCGGGCGACCGACCGCGCTCGGTTCGATCCGCACCGCCGATCCGCACATCACACCCGCGTCCCGGAGGCGCGCCAACCGGTCCGAGCACGTCGAGGTCGCGATGCCCGCTCTCCCCGCCAGCTCGCGGTTGGTCAACCGGGCGTCCTCCTGCAACGCCCGCAGCAACCGCATGTCCACGACGTCCAGTTCCACCTGTGCAGCCACGGGCCGCAGCGTACGGGGCGTCAGGATTTTGACGGTTTCTTGACGGCTGAACGCTGATCGCGGGCCTAGCATCTGGGCATCGGCCCTTCGGCCGTGGTGTGCCGGGAAGTCTGGTCGGCGTTGTAATGGTGTGCGCCGTTCGGACTGGAGTGGTGATCGTGACCGGCAACGACGTTCAGGTGCTCGAACTCGCGCAGGTTGACGCGAGCATGCTCGGACTGGTGGGCGGCAAGGCCGCAGGGCTGGGTGAACTGGTCAGAGCCGGGTTCCGGGTGCCCGACGGGTTCTGCCTGACGACCCGGGCGCACGTGACCGGCGAGATCCCCGAGCAGGAGGTCCTCGACGCCTACCGGCGGCTCGGGGCCGACCGGGTGGCGGTGCGGTCGAGCGCGACCGCCGAGGACCTGCCGGATGCGAGCTTCGCCGGGCAGCAGGACACGTTCCTCAACGTCAGCGGCGAGCAGGAACTGCTGTCGGCGATCCGCCGCTGCTGGGACTCGCTGCACTCCGATCGGGCCGTCGCCTACCGCGACGCCAACGAGATCGGCACCGACGTGCACATGGCCGTCGTGGTGCAGCGGATGGTCGACGCGAAGGCCGCCGGGGTGCTGTTCACCGCGAACCCGCTGACCGGGACGCGCTCGGAGATGGTCGTCGACGCCGCGCCCGGCCTGGGTGACGTGGTCGTCGACGGATCGGTCATCGCCGATCACTACGTCCTCGACGGGACCCCGCCGCGCACCGACGGGTGCCTGGACCACGAGCAGCTCGACGCGCTGCGCGACGCGGGCGCGCGGGTGCAGGAGAGCTTCGGCTCGCCCCAGGACATCGAGTGGGCCATCGACCGGGACGGCGAGCTGTGGCTGTTGCAGTCGCGGGCCATCACGACGCTCTTCCCGCTCCCGCCCCGAACCGACGACCTGCGGGTCTACTTCGAGATGGGGCACATGCAGGGGATGCTGCGGCCCTTCACCCCGGCCGGCATGTCGGCGATGACGCACGGCGCGAAGCTGTGGATGGACTCCGCGGGCCTCTCCGGTGGCGCGTTCGGCGATGCGATGGGCATCGTTCCCGTGGGCGGCCGGCTGTTCATGGACTTCTCGGACCTGTTGCGCAACAAGCGCTTCCGCTCCCGGATGCCGCAGGTGATGGAGGTCTACGGCCCGCGCAACGTCGAGATCGTGCAGCGGCTGCTCACCGACCCGCGGTTCGCGCCGACCAGCAGCGGCATGCCCTTCCCGGTCGCGCCGCTGCTGAAGAAGGGCATCGTCGTCGTGCCGAAGGCGAAGTTCGAGCTCATCCGCACGCTGATCGCACCCGACGCCGCGCGCGAGCGCGCCTTCCGCGCCACCGAGAAGCTCAAGCGCCAGGCCAGGGCGCCGGAGTTCGCCAACTCGCAGCAGCGCCTGCGCTTCGCCGAGGAGGTGCAGCGGGACTTCATGACCGCCTCGGAGGTGATCTGGCCGCTGTTCATCGGCATCCTCCTCGGCCAGCTCCCGAAGTCGCTGCTCAAGGGCGTCGCCACGACGAGCGAGCTGGACACCGTCCTCGGCGGGCTGCCGCACAACGTCACCACCGAGATGGACCTCGCGCTGTGGCGGCTGACCACCGGCCTCGACGACGAGGCCCGGGAACTCCTGCGCAGCACGCCCCCGGCCGAGCTCACCGACCGCTACCGGGCGGGTGAACTGCCCGACCTGGGGCTGGACGACTTCCTCGCCCGCTACGGCCACCGCGCACCGGCGGAGGTCGACGTCGGGATGCCGCGCTGGTCGGAGGACCCGACGCAGATCTTCGCCACCATCGCCGGTTACCTGCGGATCACCGATCCCGAGCAGGCACCGGAGCGGCGGTTCGAGAAGGCCGCGGCCCGCGCGGAAGCCATGATCGACGAGCTGTTCGAGCGCGCCCGCCGCAAGCGCCCGATCCGCGCCCGCCTCTCCCGCTTCCTGATGCGCCGCGCCCGCAAGCTCACCGGGCTGCGGGAGCTGGGCAAGTTCGCGTGGCTGTACTCGTTGCAGGCGATGCGCGAACAGCTGCTGCTCATCGGCGACGACCTGAGCCGTCGCGGTCTGCTGGAACGGCCCGCCGACGTGCTGTTCCTGGAACTCGACGAGATCCGCGCCGCAGTGGCCGGGTCCGATCAGAGCGCGCTCGCCACCGAGCGAAAAGGACGCTACGACAGGGAGGTCCGCCGCCGCGCGGTTCCGATCGCGGTCCTCTCCGACGGCACTGACCTGGAGGCCACGGCACCGCCCGCACCCGCCGCCGACGGCGCGCTGGTCGGGCTGGGGGCGTCTCCGGGCAAGGTCACCGGGCCCGCTCGCGTCGTGCACGACCCGGCGACCGCGCGGATCGAGCCAGGCGAGATCCTGGTGGCCACCACCACCGACCCCGGCTGGACCCCGTTGTTCATGACCGCGGCCGGTCTGGTCACCGAGACCGGTTCGCCCATGGCGCACGGCCCGACCGTGGCCCGCGAGTACGGCATCCCGGCGGTGATCTGCGTCCGCGACGCCACCACCGACATCACCACGGGCCAGATCATCACCGTCGACGCGACCTCGGGCACCGTCACACCGCGATGAGCTTGCCCGCACGAGCGCGAAACGCCAGCCTGGACCGGTGATCAGGGAACTCGCGGACGCCGACTGGGACGCGGTGCGCCGCATCTACGCCGAGGGGATCGCGACCGGGAACGCGACGTTCGAGACCGAGGTACCTCGGCGAGAATCCCTGGACGCCAAGTGGATTCCGGGGCACCGGTGGGTCGCCGAGATCGACGGCCGGGTTGCCGGGTGGGGAGCGGCGACACCGGTGTCGGCACGCGAGTGCTACGCCGGGGTCGCCGAGACCTCGCTCTACGTCGGGGACGGGTTCCGCGGTCTCGGAGTCGGAAAGGCGTTGCTGCACAAGCAGGTCAGCGCCGCCGACGCCGGAGGGCTGTGGACGCTGCAGACCTCGATCTTCCCGGAGAACGAGGCCAGCATCGCCTTGCACCGCGCCGCCGGGTTCCGCGTGGTCGGAACCCGGGAGCGCATCGCCCTGCACCACGGGGTCTGGCGCGACACCGTCCTGCTGGAACGCCGCCGCGCCGACTGATCAGGCCGCGCCTTCGGCCTCCAGGGGGAGCTCGACCTCGCGCGGGGTGAGCTGGACGTACACCGTGCCGCCCTCGACGAGGACCTGGTGGGTGCGCAGCGCCCGCTTGGCCGGCGGGCCCGTGGGATCTCCGCTGCGCAGGTCGAAGAACGCCGCGTGCAGCGGACATTCGACGAAGCAGCCTTCGAGGAATCCGGCGGACAACGACGCGTCCTGGTGGGTGCAGGTGTCGTCGACCGCGTAGAACACGCCGTCGGCGTTGAATACGGCGATCGGGACGTCGGCGACGAACCGGGTCGACTCACCCGGGGCGAGCTCGTCGGCACGGCAGACAGCGAACATCGAACCTCCTGTGTTGCGCATCAGAGAACTTGTACCGCCATGCGCAACAGCGTGAGGGTCAACTCCGAGGCTCGTCAAGACGTCGAAGGCGTCGATTTCCCGATGGATTTCCTGTTAACGCACGACATCCTCCGGTAACCCGCCGCCGCTATGACTACCTCGCGGTAACCCGCCCGGACGTCTTGACAGCGCCCGAGGCGCACCCGCATCGTGTTGTCGATCGAGCAACGCAGTGCTCATCGCGCAACAATTCACACCCTTGCGGACCGAGCCGAAAGGCGCCCCGAGATGACCGCTGCGGAGTTGCCGCACAGCCTGCTGGCCACTCTCCCCGGCCACCACTACACCGATCCGTCGATCTTCGCCCTCGAGCAGTCGCGGATCTTCGAGGCCGGTTGGTTCTGCGCGGTGCGCAGCGCCGATCTGGGCGAACCCGGCGCCTTCCAGACCGTGCAGGTCGGGCGGGAGAGCGTGATCATCGCCCGCGACCGCAAGGGAAACCTCAACGCCTTCCTCAACGTGTGCCGCCACCGGGGCGCCCGGCTGTGCACCGAGGAGTCCGGAGAGGTGCAGCGGTCGCTGCAATGCCCGTACCACGCCTGGACCTACGGCCTGGACGGCAAGCTGATCGCGGCGCCGAATCTCGGCGGCATGCCCGACGTCGACCGCGACCAGTACGGACTCAACCGCGTCCACCTGCGTGAATGGCTCGGCTACGCCTGGGTCTGCCTGGCCGAGGAACCGCCGTCCTTCGACGACACGGTGGTGGCCGACGTCGCCCAGCGCCTCGGCGACGCGGGTGAGCTCGACGCCTACGACATCGCCGCGCTCGAACTCGGCGAGCGGATCCGCTACGACGTCAAGGCGAACTGGAAGCAGATCATCGAGAACTTCATGGAGTGCTACCACTGCGCCACGATCCACCCGGAGCTCACCGAGGTGCTCCCGGAGTTCGCCGACGGGTTCGCCGCCCAGTACTACGTCGGGCACGGAGCCGAATTCGGCGATGACGTGCGGGGTTTCACCGTCGACGGCGGAGACGGCCTGCAGCAGCTGCCGGGCGTGGCCGAGCACCAGGACCGGCGCTACTACGCGATCACCGTGCGCCCGCAGGTGTTCATCAACCTGGTCCCCGACCACGTGATCATCCACCGGATGTTCCCGCTCACCGCGGAGCGGACCCTCGTGGACTGCGACTGGCTGTACCTGCCGGACGTCATCGCCTCCGGCCAGGACCTGTCCCGGTCGGTGGAGCTGTTCCACCGCGTCAACCAGCAGGACTTCGACGCCTGCGAGCGCTGCCAGCTGGCCATGAACTCCCGCTCCTACGCCTCCGGCGGCGTCCTGGTTCCCAGCGAGCACCACATCGCCGAGTTCCACGACTGGGTCCGCACCCGCCTCACCGGCTGACCCCGCCGGGGCTCAGGAGCGGGTGTCCAGCAGGAGGTAGCGGACCGCGAGGGCTCCGACTCCGAGGCTGATGCCGATGAAGATCAGTCCGGGGCCGGCAGCGAACACCAGTGCGCCGAGCAGGGCGACCGCGATCGCCAGCCGCCGCCGGCGGACGGTGAGGGTGTCCGGCGGTGGGTGCCTGACCGACGCCGCGAACCGGGGGTCGTTCTCCTCGAACCACCGCTCGATCTCGTGAAGCCTCCGACGCTCGTATCGACTCAACATCACGTCCTCCCCGAACGCGGTCAGGAAGCCGTCGGGCTGTTCGAGATGCGATACCAATCAAGGTAGACCTCCCGCTCACCCTCTGTGAAGTGCGGTAGCTCGCGAAACGCCTGATCATGCCCTTGTCTGGCATATTGAAGGCGTGGTCGCGCTGTTGTGGCTCATCGCCGGCGTGGTGCTGGTCGCGGCCGAGGTCATCTCGGGTGAACTCGTGCTGCTGATGCTCGGCGTCGCCGCACTGGGAGCCGCCGGAGCCGCCGTGCTGGGCGCACCACTCGCCGTCGACGCCGCTGTGTTCGCCGCGCTGAGCCTGGGGCTGGTCCTGGGCGCGCGTCCGGCGCTGAAGCGGCGGCTGATGCGGGGCATCGAGTTCCGCACCAACACCGAAGCCCTGATCGGCAAGAAGGCGTTCGTCGAATCCACCGTGAACTCCACCGGCGGCCTGGTGCTGATCGACGGGCAGAGCTGGTCGGCACGGCCGCTGGACGAGAACGAGGTCCACCGAGCGGGCGAGACGGTGACCGTCATGGACATCTCCGGAGCGACGGCCGTCGTTTCGGGCGAACTGTGAGGAGACCGCCATGGACCCGACCGCACTGATCGTGCTGGCCGTCATCATCCTGCTGGTCGTCGTGCTCGTGGCCAAGACCGTGCTGCTGGTGCCGCAGGCGACCGCATCGGTGATCGAGCGGCTCGGCCGCTACCGGACCGTCGCGCAGCCGGGCCTCAACCTGCTGGTGCCGTTCTTCGACCGGGTCCGCGCCCGCGTCGACCTGCGCGAGCAGGTCGTCTCCTTCCCCCCGCAACCGGTCATCACCCAGGACAACCTGACCGTCTCCATCGACACCGTCGTCTACTTCCAGGTGACCGACGCGCGCTCGGCGGTCTACGAGATCTCCAACTACATCACCGGCGTCGAGCAGCTCACCACGACGACGCTGCGCAACGTCGTCGGCGGCATGAGCCTGGAGGAGACGCTGACCTCGCGCGATGCGATCAACACGCAGCTGCGCGGGGTGCTGGACAAAGAGACGGGCCGGTGGGGGATCCGCGTCGCGCGCGTGGAGCTCAAGGCCATCGACCCGCCACCGTCCATCCAGGACTCAATGGAGAAGCAGATGCGCGCCGACCGGGAGAAGCGCGCGATGATCCTCAACGCCGAAGGCACCCGCGAATCGGCCATCAAGACCGCCGAAGGCCAGAAGCAGGCGGCGATCCTCGGCGCGGAAGGTCAGAAGCAGGCCGCCATCCTCACGGCGGAAGCCGCCCGGCAGTCCAGCATCCTGCGCGCCCAGGGCGACCGCGCGAGCCAGTACCTCAAGTCGCAGGGGCAGGCCAAGGCCATCGAGAAGGTCTTCGCGGCGGTCAAGCGCGCCAAACCCACACCGGAACTGCTCGCCTACCAGTACCTGCAGACGCTGCCGAAGATGGCCGAGGGCGACGCCAACAAGGTGTGGGTCGTGCCCAGCGAGTTCACCAAGTCGCTGGAGGGCTTCGCCCGGAGCCTGGGCAAGGCCGACGAGGAGGGCGTCTTCCGCTACGAACCGCCGGAGCAGACCGAGGACGCTCCCCCGGCCGAAGCCGTGGAGGACGCGGTGCAGGACTGGTTCGACACCTCCACCAACCCCGAGGTCGCCGAGGCGGTCCGCGCGGCCGAAGCCGTCGCGCGCAAGGAGGTCCCGGCCCCGGGCGAGTTCGGCACGCAGGTCCCCGCGCCGCGGCCGGGCATCGCGCAACGACCGTCGACATCCACCTCGGAGACCGCCGGGCCCGACCAGACCTGACGTCCGCTCCGGGGCGCCGCTGTGCGTACCGTGATGCCATCCGGACGTGTTCAGGCGCCGTCAGGGCGATGTCGATCGAGGAGTGGTTCGGGCGTGGGTGAGCGGATGCAGATCGGCGAGCGCACGGCCCGCTCACTACGAGGAGGAGGTCGGCCTCACCCGGCCTGCCGGTTGCGGGAGTGCCGGGAACCCTCATCTAACGTGAGGGAAGAGTTGCCGGGCAGCGCCGCCCCTCTCCCCCTGCTCTCCCGCCGCGATCGGTGACGACGCGGCGCTGAAACCCGTCTGGTTGTCGCGTGCCCGAGCTGTCGCTGTCCCGTCCTGCATGGCTGTCGCCGAAGGTGGCCCGCACCGAGGTCCTCGGTGGCCTCGTCGTCGCGCTCGCCCTGATCCCCGAGGCGATCTCGTTCTCGATCATCGCCGGGGTCGATCCCAGCGTGGGCCTGTTCGCCTCGTTCACCATGGCGGTGGTCATCTCGGTCGTCGGCGGCCGACCCGCGATGATCTCGGCCGCCACCGGCGCGATCGCGCTGGTCGTGGCCCCGCTGGCGCGCGAGCACGGGATGGGCGTGCTGGTCGCCACCGTCATCCTGGGCGGGGTGTTCCAGGTGGCGCTGGGTGCGCTGGGCGTGGCGAAGCTGATGCGGTTCGTGCCGCGCAGCGTCATGGTCGGGTTCGTCAACGCGCTGGCCATCATGATCTTCATGGCGCAGGTCCCCGAGCTCATCGGCGTGCCGTGGATGGTCTACCCGCTGTTCGCGGCCGGGCTGGTCATCATGGTGCTGTTCCCGAAGCTCACCAAGGTCGTCCCGGCACCGCTGGTGTCGATCGTGGCCCTGACCGCGGTGACGATCGCCGCGGGCATCGCCGTGCCCACCGTCGGCGACAAGGGCGCGCTGCCGTCCTCCCTCCCAGCGCCCGGCATCCCAGAGGTGCCGTTCACGCTGGACACGCTCGCGCTGATCGCTCCCTACGCCCTGGCGTTCGCGCTGGTCGGGCTGATGGAGTCGCTGATGACGGCGAAGCTCGTCGACGACATCACCGACACGCGATCGAACAAGACCCGCGAGTCCATCGGGCAGGGCATCGCCAACATCGTCACCGGCTTCTTCGGCGGCATGGGCGGGTGCGCGATGATCGGCCAGACCATGATCAACGTCAAGACGGCAGGGTCCCGGACGCGGTTGTCGACGTTCCTGGCCGGCGCGTTCCTGATGGTGCTGTGCATCGCCTTCGGGCCGCTGGTCTCGCAGATCCCGATGGCCGCGCTGGTCGCCGTGATGGTGCTGGTCTCCGTGGGCACCTTCGACTGGCACAGCATCGCGCCGAAGACCCTCAAGCGGATGCCCGCGGGCGAGATCATCGTGATGCTGGTGACGGTGGCCGTGGTCGTGGCCACCGACAACCTCGCGATCGGCGTGGTCGTCGGATCGATCACCGCGATGGTCATCTTCGCCCGCCGCGTCGCCCACCTCGTCGAGGTCACCGCCGTCACCGACCCCGACGGCGGCCAGGTCGTCTACCACGTCACCGGTGAGCTGTTCTTCGCCTCCAGCAACGAGCTCGTCCACGAGTTCGCCTACGCGACCGACCCCGCCGAGGTCGTCATCGACCTCACCGAGGCCCACATCTGGGACGCGTCCACCGTCGCCGCGCTCGACGCCATCACCACCAAGTACGAGGCGCGCGGCAAGCGGGTCGACATCGTGGGCCTCGACGAGCGCAGCGCCGCCATGCACGGCCGCCTCACGGGAGAACTCACCGGAAGCCATTGAGGGGCAGAGGAAATGTTCGTCAAGTGAGATGTCGTGGCGTCGACACCGAGATCACGACGCGCGATCATGACGACATGCACGACGAACGTCCCGTCACCGACATCGACACCTCCTCGCCCAGCGTCGCCCGCGGCTACGACCACTGGCTGGGCGGCAAGGACAACTTCGAGGTCGACCGGACGATCCTCAAGGCCATCGAGGAGATCGTGCCCGAGGCGCGGCCGCTCGCCCAGGAGAACCGGTACTGGCTGATCCGGGCCGCGCGGTTCCTGAGCTCGCCGCTGCACGCCGGCGTCGACCAGTTCCTGGACCTGGGCTGCGGGCTTCCGACGATGCAGAACGTGCACCAGGTCGCCCAGGCCAACAACCCGGACGCCGTCGTGGTCTACGTCGACAACGACCCGACCGTCGCCGCCTACGGGCGGGCGATGCTGGCGGAGAACGAGAACACGCACTTCTCCATCAACGACCTGCGTCACCCCGACGACATCCTCAGCGACCCGGTGATCACCAACAACCTGGACTTCGAGCGCCCGATCGCGCTGATCCACTCGGGGACCATGCACCACGTCTCCGACGAGCACCGGCCGCGCGAGGTCATGCAGCGCTACGTCGAGGCGCTCGCCCCGGGGTCGTACGTGGCGATGTCGCACTTCAGCTGGCCGCCGGAGTCGCAGAAGTACCGCGAGATGGCCGCCACGATCGAGGGCACGCTGCACGAGATGGTCGCGTCCTGCTGGTGGCGCAGCAACGAGGAGGTCCTGTCCTTCCTCGACGGCCTGGACGTCGTGGCTCCCGGTCTGGTCCGCACGGTCGACTGGTGGCCCGAAGGCCCCTCTCTCGCGCCGAGGTCCGAGATCACCAACCTCATCTACGGTGCGGTGGCGGCGAAGCCCTGACGTTCCCAGCGGGGCAGGGGCGGGACCACGAAGCCGCTCAGGTCCTGCCACCCGCACCGCCGAGCAATCGCTATTCCCACGCAGCTCCTAGTCCCGCAGCGGTCGGGGGAAGGTCACCGGGCTGCGGTGGCCGTCGGTGTCGATGGCGCGCACGCCGAAGAAGACGTTGTCCTTCGACAGGTCGATCACCGCGGTCGTGACGTCGCCGACGTCGATGCGGTGCGTCCAGTCGGAGTCGGTCGTCTCGCGCCAGACGACCTCGTACCCGGCCAGGTCCGGCTCCGGACCGCGTTCCCAGACCAGCTCGGTGTCGTTGGTCAGGTTCGCGGTGCGCACGACCACGCCGGTGGGCGCGCCCGGCCCCTGCACCAGCGACCAGATCGCGGCCAGGTTGACCTTGGCGACGCGGGCGATGTAGCCGAAATCGCAGAACTCCGGCAGGTCGCCGTAGCGGACGCCGCCCTCCTCGCGCACGTCCTGGTGCTGGTGCCGGAAGTCCTCGTTCGGCTCGGTGAACCGCGCTGCGGGGTAGCCCTTTTCGAGGAACGGGATGTGGTCACCACCGCGCAGGAAGCGGTCTCGGCGGTAGATGACCCGCACGTCCATCCCCGTCGCGGTGTTGGCGGCGACGTCGGTGACGAAGCGGGAGAGCTGGCGCGACGGCGAATCGTTCTCGCCACCGACCGAGCGCCGGATCTGGGCCTCCTCGGGGGTTTCCGAGGTGGGCACGCCTTCGGCGAACAACCGGATGGTGCGCGGATCGGAGGTGCCGTCGTCCGCGCGGCTGGCTCCGACGATGTCGTCGGTGAACATCGCGCGCACGTCCACGCCGTCGGCGGCGAAGCGCTCGGCCATGTGGTTCGCGCCGTAGAGCCCCTGCTCCTCGGCCGCCACGGCCGCCAGGACCACGGTGGACTCGATCGGCTCCTCGGCCAGCAGCCGCGCCAGTTCGAGCACGACCGCGACGCCGGAGGCGTCGTCGTCGGCACCGGGCGCATCGCTGACGGCGTCCATGACGTCGGTGGCCCGGGAGTCGTAGTGCCCGCTGACCACGTGCACCCGATCCGGGTCGGTGGTGCCGCGGATGGTGGCGACCACGTTGGTGATCCGGGTGGTGACCGGGATGCGGCTGGCGGGCTCCTGGTCGTAGGACTGCAGCTCGACGGTCATCCGCCCGCCGGAACGGGCGGCGCAGGCCTGCATCTCGGCGAACAACCAGTCTCGGGCGGCTCCGATGCCGCGCTGCGGATCGTCCTGGCTGGACAGGGTGTGCCGCGTCCCGAAGCTCACCAGCGCGCGCACCACCTCCTCGATGCGCCGTTCGTCGACCCGCGCGAGCAGCGCGCGCAGCCGCGCGTCGGGTTCCTGCGGCGAGATCGGATCACCGGGCGGCAGCGCTCCCCCTCCGGTCGGCCGCAGGTCGGCGGCCCCTGCGGTGCCGGTGAGCACGACGGCGCCGGTGATGCCGGCGGAGGCGGACAGGAAGGCGCGACGGCTGTGACCAGCACCGGATGTGAGACCCATGCACAGTTTTCTACGTGTCCGCACGAACCCGAAGAAGCGGCCGAAGAGGTCACCGGGTGCGGCCGAACGGAGCACTCCGTCAGCTGAAGTTGTCGCGGGTGCGCCGCTGGACGTCCGCGGCGAAGTCGTCGAACGCGGCTGCGACGCGTTGCTCGTCGCCGGTGGCGAGCAGGTCGACGAACAGGCCGCGCAAGGTCGACATCATCGAGGTCGCCACGGCCTGCGCTCGCGATTCCGGGCAGCCGTAGCGGACCAGTCCGGCGGCGATGAGGTCGTTGCGCTGCCGCATCGAGGCCGCGACGGCGGTGGCCAGCGCGGGGTCGCCGTACATGGCGTGGCCGGTGATCGCGACGAACAGCCGGACGTACCTGCGCCCGCGCTCGCTGACGGCCCGTCGCCAGATGGCCCGCAGCGGATCGGGGTCATCGCGCGGCATGTCCGGCAGCGACAGCGTTTCGGCCAGCACCCGATCGACGATCTCGGCGACGAGCCGGTCCTTGGACGCGAAGTGGTGGACCAGCGTCGCGTGGCTGACCCCGGCGGACTGGGCGACCTTGCGCAGCGACAGGTCGTCGAGGCCCTTCTCCAGGGCGTGTTCCGTCGCGGCGGCGAGCACTTCGCCTCGGCGGTGCTGGAAGCGCAGCTTCCGTCCGTCGACCTGTTCCATGACGCCAGAGTAGCTGGTCCGAAAGATTGATTGACCATTTGGTAGAGCTACTTTAAAGTCGATCGCGTTCCGGAACTCTTGCTCGTGTGCCGAACGTGTTTCGACGGTCGCGTGACCCGAGGAACTTCGCGAGGAAACCCATCCGGTGCGCCCGCTCGCAGGGCGCCTCCCCAAGAGGACGTGTCCATGGAATTGAAACGTTCCACCGGTCCCCTTCCCCGATTCCGCCGATTACTGGTCGTTTCCGCGGCCGTGCTCGGGCTGGTCAGCGGCAGCATCACGCTGGCCCAGGCGGCCGAACCCGACGACGTGCACGGTCCCGACCCGACGGAGGAGAGCGTCACCGCCCCGCGCGGGCCGTTCGAGGTCGCCGAGGAATCCGTGTCGCGCTTGAGCGTCACCGGTTTCGGCGGCGGGACGATCTACTACCCCACCGACACCACCGACGGGCTGTTCTCCGCGGTGTCGATCTCCCCCGGCTACACCGGGACCCAGGACTCGATCTCGTGGCTCGGCCCGAGGCTCGCGTCGCAGGGCTTCGTGGTGTTCACGATCGACACCAACTCCACCTCCGACCAGCCCGATTCCCGCGCCCAGCAACTGCAGGCGTCGCTGGACTACCTCACCGACGACAGCAGCGTGAAGGACCTCATCGACCCGGCCCGGCTCGGCGTGATGGGCCACTCGATGGGCGGCGGAGGTTCGCTGAAGGCCGCGCTGGACAACCCGGCGCTCAAGGCCGTGGTCCCGATGACCCCGTGGCACACCACCAAGGACTTCTCCGGAGTGGGCGCGCCGACGCTGGTCATCGGCGCGCAGAACGACACGGTCGCGCCGGTTTCCCAGCACTCCAAGCCGTTCTACGAGAGCCTGCCCGACGACCCGGGCAAGGCCTACCTGGAACTGGCCGGGGCCAGCCACTTCGCGCCGAACACGGACAACACCACGATCGCCAAGTTCAGCATCTCCTGGCTCAAGCGGTTCCTCGACGACGACACCCGCTACGACCAGTTCCTGTGCCCTCCCCCGGAGGGCGACCCGGCGATCTCGGACTACCAGTCCACCTGCCCGTACTGACCTGAGCGGACTGGTGAACGCCGCGGCGCCGGACATCCGGCGCCGCGGTGGCGTTCATCGCGAGAGGACGGAGAGCAGCGCGTCGTAGGTCCGCTCGACGGCCCCCTCCTCGCTGCTCACCACCGTCACCGCGGGCCGGCTCCGAACGACCTCCGCGAGCTGGTCGTAGGCCTGGGCCAGGAATTCGGCCCCGCCTTCGCGCGCCACGATCTTCTTGACCTGCTCGTGCCAGTCCGGGTCACCGCCACCGCCCCGCCGGGCGAACCGCTCCACGGAGCGCCGCCGGGTGTCGAGCACCATGATCTCGACGAACGAGGCTCCGCTCTCCCGCGCCACGGCCTCGAACCGCTCGATCTCCGCCGGCCTGGCCAGGTATTGCGGGAGGACCACGTCCCGCCCGCCGCGCAGGTGCTCCTCGGCCATCCGCAGGGCCAACGGCCGAACGATCTCCCCGACCTCGGCGAACCGCTCCCGCCATCCCCCGATCAAACCGCGCAGCACGTCCACGTCGAGGTTGAGCACCCCCGCGTGCTCGTCCACGTACCGCCGGGCCAACGTCGACTTCCCGATCCCGGGAGGACCGTTGAGAAGCACCAACCGAGCAGCCATTCCCCCACCCTAAGCACCGAGGGCGTACATTTCGCGCGAAATGTACGCCCTCGGCTCATGAAGGGACGCGGCGGCGCCGCGGGATCAGGTCGCGGTTTGCCGGGTCGGTTCTGCCGGTAGGGGATCTTCGTTCGGGGCTTCCCGGACGGGGACCAGCAGGGAGCCCACGACGCAGATCGTGAGGTTGAGGCCCAGGCCGAGCAGGCCTGCCGGGATGCCGTGGAGCTTGTCGATGTCGAAGACCGTCCAGGCACCGGAGAGCAGCGCGCCCGCGAGCATTCCCCAGAACAGCGGTCCCGCGGAAAGCCTGCGCCAGTAGAGGCCCAGGATGAACGCCGGGGCGATCTGGACGATGAGCTCGAACTTGAGCACGAAGATGTTGTACAGCGTGCTCGGCGGGTTCCAGGCAAGCACCAGCAGCAGGCCGATCGCGACGACACCCGCGACCTTGCCGACCATGACCTGCTTGCGCTCGGAGGAGTTCGGCGCGATGTAGCGGCCGTAGAGGTCCCGCGAGATCACCGACGAGAAGCTCAGCAGCGCGGAGTCCGCAGTGGACACGATCGCGGCCACCACACCGCCGAAGAGAAGGATCATCAGCGCGTAGAAGAACAGGTTGATGCCCGCGACCTCGTTGGCGATCAACCCGACCAGCTGCTCGGAGTCGTCCTCCGACAGGCCCGGGAACAGCTGGATCCCGACGATGCCGACCACGAACACGACGCCGGTGGTGGCCAGCGGCATCCACGCCATGATCGCCAGCGACCGCTTGAGGGTGCGTTCGCTGCGGGCCGCGTAGATGCGCTGGATGGCGTGCGGGTAGACCGCCGCGCCGATGCCGATCATGATGATCATCGACAGCCAGTTCACCGAGTCCTCGCTGCTGGGCACGCCGAGCTTCTCGGGCTCGTTGTCGGCCAGGTACTGCGTCACCGCGCCCAGGTCACCGCCGACCAGGTACAGCGCGCCGATCAGCAGCACCGCCACGCCCACCAGCAGCGCGATGCCCTGCATGACGTCGGTGAGCGCGACCGCGCGCATACCGCCCGACCACGAGTAGACGAGCATGACGACGACGAAGGCGATCACGCCGATCTGGTACGGGACCGTGTTGCCGGTGAGCCCGGAGATGCCCTGGCCCATCGCCACCAGCTGCTCCAGCAGGTAGTTCGCCAGGCCCCACAGCATGAGCACCGTGACCAGCAGCGACACCGGTGTGGACTGGAAGCGGTGGCGCACCCAGTCGGTGGGGGTCACGAACTTCTCGCGCTTGGCGATGGCGTAGAGCCGGGGGGCGAACAGCAGGTACGCGGCGATCACCGCGATCATGAACGGGACCGACTGCCACCAGGTGAAGCCGGAGCGGTAGGCCTCGGGCGCGTAGCCGACGATCGAGTTCCCGCTGTACTGCGAGGCGTAGAGGGTGAAGAACAGGGCGACGAAACCTAGTCCGGATCCGCCGAGGTAGTAGCCGCGGGAGGTCTTCTGCTCCCCCTCGGGCTGGCCGCGTCCGGCGAAGTAGCCGATGACCAGCATGATGATCGCGTAGGCGGCCAGCACCAGGATTCCGCTGAGGCCGGCGAAGCTCAGACCGTTCACACTCCACCTCCGGCTTCTTCTTCGGGCTCGTCGATGTTCCAGCGGCGCAGGCAGGCCCAACTGGTCAGCGCGGCGAACAGGAAGGTGAACAGCAGCGAGATCACCATCCAGTAGGGGATTCCGAGCACCATCGGGTGCGTGGAGCCGGGCGGCAGGTAGAACGGCACCCCGGCAAGCACGATGAAAGCCATGGCGTACCACAGCGATCGGATGCGGATCGGCTCGTACCTGGGTCGGTCCTGAGATCTTCGTTGATCCATCGTGGACTCCGAATCGGTTCTTCCGGTGCGGTTTTCGCGCGGGTTCGCCCGCCCGGCCGCGCTCGGGGCACGGCCGGTCACGCGGGATCGCTTGGTCAGATGACGTTGTCGGCGCGCCAGCAGCGCAGTTGCTCCTCGTCGGCGCCGAGGAGCCGGCCGTAGATCTCGGCGTTGTGCTCGCCGAGCTCCGGGCCGAGCGAGCGGACCTCTCCCGGGGTGTCGGACAGGCGTGGCACGACGTTCTGCATCGGGAACTCCCCCAGCTCGGGGTGCATCAGCCGGACGATGGCCTGCCGCGCCGCGAAGTGCGGATCGGCCGTCATGTCGGCCGCGGTGTACACCCGGCCGGCCGGAACCCCCGCTTCGTGCAGCTTGTCGAGCACGTCGGCGGCGTCGAACCCGCGAGTCCAGGCGGCGATGAGCTCGTCGAGCTCCACCTGGTTCTCGCCCCGCGCGTCGTGGGTGCCGTAGCGCTCGCCGGTGGCCAGTTCCGGTTCGCCCATCAGCTCGCACAGCCGCGTGAACACGGTGTCCCGGTTCGCGCCGATGATGATCTCGGCACCGTCGGCGGTCGGGTAGGCGTTGCTGGGGGCGATGCGCGGCAGCACCGAACCGGTGCGCTCCCGCTGGTAGCCGGCGATTTCCCACTCCGGCAGCATCGATTCCATGAACGCCAGGACCGCCTCGTAGATCGCGGTGTCGACGACCTGGCCCCGCCCGGTGCGGTTGCGCGCGTGCAGCGCCATCACCGCGCCCAGCGCCGAGAACGTCGCCGCCAACGAGTCGCCGACGCTCACGCCGACGCGGCTCGGCGGGCGGTCCGGCTCGCCGGTCACGTGCCGCATGCCGCCCATGGCCTCGCCGATGGCGCCGAACCCGGCACGGGAGGCGTACGGACCGTCCTGGCCGTAGCCGGTGACGCGGACCAGCACGAGTCGCGGGTTGATCTCCTGCAGCTCGTCGTAGCTCAGGCCCCAGCGC
The DNA here is from genome assembly GCF_040676935.1 of Saccharopolyspora sp. NPDC049426. Taxonomy (NCBI): domain Bacteria; kingdom Bacillati; phylum Actinomycetota; class Actinomycetes; order Pseudonocardiales; family Pseudonocardiaceae; genus Saccharopolyspora; species Saccharopolyspora sp. NPDC049426. The sequence goes on from NZ_JBFAPZ010000011.1 coordinate 64,346, forward strand.
TCCAGCGTGCCCGGCCGGAAGTTCTCCACAAAGACATCGGCACCGGCCACGAGTTCGCGCAGGATCCGCTGCCCCTCGGCGATGCGCAGGTTGGCGGTCACCGACTTCTTGTTCCGGGCGATCACCGGCCAGGACAGGGACTTCCCCTCGTGCTTGACCTGTCCCCACTGGCGCATCGGATCGCCCGCGCCCGGGTCCTCGACCTTGATGACCTCGGCTCCGAAGTCGGCCAGCAGCTGGCCGCAGAACGGGCCGGCGATGAGCGTTCCCGCCTCGATGACGCGGACGTCCGACAGCGGACCGCTCCTCGTTGCCGTCACTGGGTTTCCTCCTCTTCCGGTTCCGGGCGCAGCAGCGTCGCCCGTGCGGCCAGCACGTGCGACTGCATGACGGCGTGCGCCCAGTCGCCGTCACCTGCCTCGATGGCGTCGGTCAACTCGCGGTGCTGGGTGAAGCTGCGGTTGAGCTCGACGGACGTGTAGCGGTGGAACGTGCGGCGCACCAGCGGCACCTCGATCACCCGCGACAGCAGCTCCGGCAGCAGCCGCCGCCCGCCCGCCTGGTGGATGGCCTGGTGGAACTCCATGTTCAGCCGGGTGATCTCGTCGTGGGCCCCGTCGTCGTCGAGGCGCTCCAGCTGCCGCTCCATGGCGCCGCAGAGCTCGCGCAGCCGTGCCACGTCGGCGTCGCCGCGCAGGGCGGCGTTGCGGGCGGCGTAGCTCTCCAGCACGCTGCGCAGCCCGAAGATCTCCTCGAAGTCCTCCGGGCTGAGCGAGACGACCTCGGCGCCGCGGTTGGGCACCACCTGCACCAGGCCATCGGCCTGCAACCGGCGGATGGCCTCGCGCACCGGGGTGCGGCTCAGGCCGTAGTCCTCGGCGAGCTGTTCCTCGCGCAGCCGGGTCCCGGCCGGGCGCATGCCGGTGAGGATGTCCTCGCGAAGCGCCCGGTAGGCCCGCGCGGCGGCTTGTGACACGTCCCACTTCCCTTCTGAATTGTGCACAACCTAGCAATCGGAATTGGTTCTGAACAGACCTTGCGCCAGGTTGATGGAGAACACAGGATTGCTTCTCGCGCAGATTGTGCACAAAAGGAGGCGATCGTGACCGCAACGCTGCCGTCCAGCATCGAGATCGTGGAGGTCGGGCCGCGCGACGGCCTGCAGAACGAGAGCACCCTGCTGTCCACGACGACGAAGGTGGCGCTCATCGAGCGGGCGATCGCAGCAGGTGCGCGCCGGATCGAGGCCGTCTCCTTCGTGCATCCCCGGCTCGTCCCGCAGATGGCCGACGCCGAGGCGGTGATGGCCGCAGTCCCGCAGCGCGACGACGTCTCCTACTCGGGTCTGGTGCTCAACCGGCGCGGTTTCGACCGCGCGCTGGACACCGGGTTGACCGAGGTCAACGTGGTGGTCGTGGCCACCGACGAGTTCAGCGAGCGCAACCAGGGCGTCACCACCGAGGAGGGCCTGCGCACCTGGGAGGACATCGCAGCGCGCGCTCACGCGGCCGGGGTGCGCCCGGTGGCCACGATCGCCGTGGCCTTCGGCTGCCCGTTCGAGGGGCCGGTGAGCAGCGATCACGTGGTCGCGCTGGCGCGACGCATCGCCGAGGCGGGCCCGTTCGAGCTCGCCCTGGCAGACACCATCGGCGCGGGCGTGCCCACCCAGGTCGGCGAGCTGGTCGACAGGATCCGCGAGGACACCGGCGCCCGCCTGCGCTGCCACTTCCACAACACCCGGAACACCGGCTACGCCAACGCCTTCGCCGCCGCGACAGCCGGTGCGTCCACGTTGGACGCCAGCGTGGGCGGGATCGGCGGTTGCCCGTTCGCGCCCGACGCCACCGGCAACATCGCCACCGAGGATCTCGAACACCTGATGGCGGGAATGGGCGTGCGCACCGGTCTCGACCTGGAAGCGTTGTCGCGGACCGGTACCTGGATCGGCGAGCAGCTGGGCAAGGAGGTTCCCGCACTGCTCGGCAGGGCAGGACCGTTCCCGCAGTGGTGACCGGCTCGGGAGCGCCGAGCGGGGTGCTCGGCGCTCCCGGACCCGGCTCTAGAAGCCGGAGACGTCGAGCAGCGGCTCCTGGGTGCCGTCGGGGTCTTGGGACGGCCAGGTCCAGTCGGCCGTGCCCGCTCGCTGGAGGGCGTTCTTGACCTGGTCCGGGGAGGCATCGGGGTGGGTGGCCTTGTGGAGTGCGGCGCCGCCCGCCACGTGCGGAGTGGCCATCGAGGTGCCCGAGATCGTGTTGTACGTGCCGTTCGGCCAGGTGGAGTTGATGCACACGCCCGGTGCGATCAGGTCGACGTCGGCGCCGAAGTTGGAGAAGTCGGCGAAGGTGTCGTCCTCGTCGTCCCGGCAGGTCGCCGGAGCGCCGCCGCCCGGCTGCCCGTTGAAGTCGGCCAGCGCGCTGACCGTGATGACCTCGTCGTAAGCCGCGGGCACGCTGTCCTGCGCGTCGGCGGCGTCGTTGCCCGCGGCGACCGCGAAGGTGACACCGGCCGAGACCGCGCGGCAGATGGCCTGGTGCTCGGAATCGCCGTTGCTGCGCCCGCACTGCCCGTCATCGGTGCCCGCACCGCCGAGGCTCATGTTGGCCACGTCGATCTGCCCGGCGTTGGCCGCGACGTAGTCGATGCCGCAGACGACGTCGGCCGTGGTGCCCATGCCCGCGTCGTTGAGGACCTTGACCGGCCAGATCCGCGCACCCGGGGCCACGCCGACCACGCCGTCGCCGTTGTCGAGCGCACCGATCGTGCCCGCGACGTGCGTGCCGTGGCCGTGACCGTCCTCCGGCGGGAGCACCGGCAGCGTGCAGTTCTTGCCGCCCACCACGTTGAGGTCCGGGTGGTCGCTGTCCACGCCTGTGTCGATGACCGCGACGTCGACGTCGGTGCGCTGGTCGGTGCCGTCGATCCCGGCGGTCGGGCTGGCGTCGGCGTTGGCGCGGTCGACGCCGGTGGGCAGCGACTGCGCCGTGCTGCGAACCTGGCGGACCGGCTCCACCCAGGCCACGTCCGGATCCGCCGCGATGCGGTCGCGCGACTGCTCGCTCATCCGGCCGGAGTAGCCCTTCAGGGCCGATTGGTAGAGGTGCCCCACCTTGGCGCCGTTGTCCTGGGAGTGCTTGTCCGCCTTGGACTTCGCGTCGGTGCCGTCCTTGAGCACCACGATGTAGTCGCCCTCGGGCGTGGGCGCGGCCTGCGCGGTCAGCCCCGTCGCACCCGCCAAGGAGCAGGCGAGCAGGATCGCCGTGGTTCGTCTTCGCATCGAAACCCCTCCGTTGATCCGACCTCTCGCCGACCACGACGGCATGCGGCATCAACCCACGACGGCAGACCGTCCAGTCGGTACGAGCATGGGCTGAAGACCATGGCACGCGAGGAGAACCGTGTCCAGATCTCGATCACTCAAAACGGCAGCCATGGGTGCTATTTCGACACCCGACCCTCCGCTTCTTACGATTCACCAGTAATGTTCGGCCGAACAACCGGACACCCCCTCTCCGATCTGGGCACCTGGAGGGGCGGGCGGTACCGACCTCCCGGGTCCGAACCGCCATGATCGATGTCCGTTTTGCCTGGTCAGTTAGGACCAGAACCGCCCGATGACGCGCCGAACCCGACGAGGTGGTGCGCGGCGCCGGCCGAGGACGCGAGAAGATCAGTGGCATGACCACGAACGAGCGCCGCGCCGCGACCCGAGTCCGCGAGGAGGGCCCACGGTGAGCAGGCCCCTCTACCAAGTTAAAGCGGACTTCTTCAAGACGCTCGGACACCCCGCCCGGATCCGCGTGCTGGAGCTGCTCAGCGAAGACGAGCAGGCGGTGTCGGAGATGCTGCCCGAAGTCGGCGTCGAGGCCGCGAACCTCTCGCAGCACCTGGCCGTGCTGCGCCGCGCCGGACTCGTGGTCACGCGCAAGGAAGGAGCGACGGTCTTCTACTCGCTCACCAGCCCGCACATCGCCGAGCTGCTGACCGTCGCGCGCCGCATCCTCACGGGAGTGCTGGCCGGGCAGGCCGACCTGCTCGAAGACCTGCGGATCGCGACGTCCGAGGCCGAGTCCCGGACCAGGAGGGAATCACCTCCGGCCTGAACTGCGAGAACAACCCGCTCGGCGACCACCCGCGGACCGCTGCGGCGCTCCGACGAGCTCTCCGCCGTCCGCGTGGGTTCGGTCCGCTGAATCCGCAGGCTCGGAGCCCGCTCAGCGGCTTGACGAGCCGTTAGCATGGCCGCTCCGGTGAACGCTGTCGACGAACGGTGGGACTGTGACGACATCGAGCTATGCCGAGGCCGCTGCGGCGGGCATCTGGGGGTCGGGAGCCGAGCGGGTCGGCTACATCCCGTCGGTGACCGTCGCGCCGGTCGTCTCCGCGCTGGTCGAGACCGACGGGGGCGCGGACGGCGTCTCCCCGCACGTCACCCCGCTGTCGCGCGAGGAGGAGGCGATCGGGGTCATCGGGGCGCTGCCGCTGGCGGGCCGGTTCGGGGCGGTCGTCATGCAGGACAACGGTTTCGGCAACGCGCTGACCGCGCTGACCACCTTCTCGATCTCCTACCACCTGCCGCTGCTGATCTTCGCCAACACGCGCGGCGGACTCGGCGAGTACAACTCGATGATCCACTCGATCAGCCAGCACGCGCCCGCCCTGCTGCGCACCGTCGGGCTGCCGGTGTTCGAGCTGGACCGCCGCTCGTCCCCGCAGGACTGGCAGGAGGCCACCGCCGAGGCCGGCGTGCACGCGCGGATGACCTACCGGCCCGTCGTCATCCTCGCCTCGTTCTGGAACACCGACGGGAAGGTCGCCTGATGCGCCGGATCGAAGCCCTGCGGCAGCTCGTCGAGCTCACCGAGGATCGCCCGCTGGTGGTGACCTGCGCGGCGACCAGCCGCGAACTCGCCTCCGTTGCCGACCGGGACAACCACCTCTACCTGCTGGACTCGATGGGGTTGGCCGGATCGGTGGCCACCGGGCTGGCGATGGCCGTCGAGGACTCGCCGGTGGAGAAGGTCATCGCGGTCGAGGGCGACGGCTCCCTGCTGATGAACCCGAACGTCCTCCCCACCGGCGGTTTCACCGCGCCCCGCGCGCTGCTGATGGTCCTGCTGGACAACCGCTCGTACGGCTCCACCGCAGGACTGCCCACCTACACCGACCGCATCGACCTCCGCGCGATGGCCGAGGCCAGCGGTTGGAACACCGGCCTCGCCACCGATCCCGGGACGCTGCGCACGGAGTTCACCCGTCTGCTCGGCACTCCGGGCCCGGCGTTCCTGCACGTGCGCATCGAACCGGGCAACGCCTCCGACATCCCGAAGCTGCTCGCGGACCCGGTCGCCCTCACCCACCGCTTCCAGACCTGGCTCACCGCCGAGCTCGGCTGACCTCCGTGGGAATCAGGCGGTCTGCGCTGCCGCGGCCTCCAACCGGAGCTTGCGGGTGGCGGGACCGAAGACCGCCAGGGCGAGCGCGCCCACGATCCAGGTGCCCGCGATGAAGTAGAAGACGGTCATGTAGCCGTAGCCGCTGTAGAGAGCCGCGATGATCAGCGGACCGACGGCGTTGGACAGCCGGCCCACGCCGTAGGAGATCGAGGTCCCCAACGAGCGGCCGCGGGTGTCGTAGAGCTCGGGCGAGTAGGCGTAGGCCAGGGCCGTGTAGCCGCGCTCGAACAGGTTGACCATGAAGCCGAAGACGACCACCAGCACGGGCAGGAAGGTCAACCCGTACAGCAGCCCGGACCCGGCGATGACCAGGCCGAACACCACCAGGCACCACTTGCGCTCGAAGCGGTCGGTGACCTGCGCGGCCAGGAAGGACCCCAGCGGCGCGCCGACGGTGGTCAGGGCGACGAAGAAGATCGAGTCCTCGACGCTGACGCCCTCGGCGGCCAGCAGCGTCGGGGCCCACGAGGAGAAGCCGAAGAAGCCGATGGTCTGGGTGATCCACAGCACCGACAGCAGGATCGTCGGGAACAGGAACTTCTTCTGCTTGAGCATCCGCAGTCCCGGCTTTGCCGCGGGCTCGGCCGCCACCGGCTCGTCGGCGGCCGGCAGTTCCCCGTGCTCGGCGGTGGCCTGGGACTCCAGATCCCGCAGGACGGCCTCGGCCTCGTCGTGGCGACCGCGGGATTCCAGCCATTGCGGCGATTCCACGAGCCTGCGCAGGAACAGCAGGAACAGCACGCCCATCGCGCCCCACAGGTAGACCAGGCGCCAGGTCTGCTCCCCCATCGGCACCACGAGCGAGGCGATGAGGTTGGTCGCCGGGGTGCCGCAGATGCCGATCATGATGACGTACGCCTGGAACTTGCCGCGCTTGGCCCGCGGGAAGATCTCGTTGAGGTAGACGACGGCGACCACCGTCATCGCGGACAGGCCTGCGCTGGTCAGGACGCGGAACACGCCCATCGACAGCATGTCCCAGGCGAACACGGTGGCCAGCGACCACACCGAGAACCACATCGTGGTCAGCATCAGGGTCCGCTTGCGGCCGAGCCGGTCGGCCAGTCCGCCCGCCACGACCGAGCCGATGAACATGCCCACGAACGACAACGACGTCACGTAGGCGATGTGGCTGACGTCCGACCCCCACAGCACGCGCACCTTGGGCGCGGTGATGGCGAAGGTGTTGATGTCGGCGAACTCGAAGAAGTAGGCGAACGCCAGCGCGACGATCGTGGTCTTGTGGAACGTGGAGATCGGCAACCGGTCGAGCCGGTTGGCCGAATTGGTAGCGGAGTGCGGCACTGCGGTCTCCTACTGGAAGCACTTGTGCGGTTGAACTGCGCGGCGGTGCGGCTCGCACGCAGGTCCGAGAACGAGGTCACCCCTCCGGCCAGTACAGGCGCATCGGGTTGTCGACGAGCAGCGCTCGCTGCTGCTCGGCGGTGACGGCGATCCGCGGGACGTGGTCGAGCAGCAGGCCGTCGTCGGGCATGTGGTCGGTGAGGTTGGGGTGCGGCCAGTCCGTTCCCCACAGGACGCGGTCCGGGAAGGCCTCGACGACCTTCCTGGCGAACGGGACGACGTCGGCGTAGGCGTGCTGCTCGCCGTCCAGCGCGCGCGGTCCCGTCTTGGTCAGCCGTTCCGGGCAGGACACCTTGACCCACGCGCCGCTGCGGGCGACGAAGTCGAGGAACCCGGTGAACTCGGGCCCGTCGGGGTCCGCGCCGACGTCGGGCCGCCCCATGTGGTCGATCACGAGGGTGACCGGCAGCGACAGGAAGAAGTCCCGCAGATCGGGCAGGTCCGGTGCCTCGAAGTAGAGGACCACGTGCCAGCCCAGCGGGGCGATCTTGGCGGCGATGGTCTCCAGCGCGTCGGTCGGCGCGGCGTCGACGAGCCGCTTGACGAAGTTGAAGCGCACGCCCCGGACACCCGCCGCGTGCAGGCGTTCCAGCTCGTCGTACGTCACGTCGGGGGTCACCGAAGCCACCCCGCGCGCTCGGCCGTCCGAGGCCCGCAGCGCGTCGACCAGGGCGCTGTTGTCGCTGCCGTGGCAGGTGGCCTGGACGATGACGTTGCGGGACAGGCCGAGGTGGTCGCGCAGCGCGAACAGCTGCTCCTTGCCCGCGTCCACCGGCGTGTACTTGCGCTCGGGCGCGAACGGGAACTCCTCGGCCGGGCCGAAGACGTGGCAGTGCGCGTCGACGGCGCCTTCGGGGGCGGTGAAGGCCGGTTCGCTCGGGTTCGGGTGCCAGGGCAACCACCCCGGCGTCACATCAGTCCACATAGGTCAGCCCCAGGTCGGCGAGGTCGGGGCGCATGCCGTAGAGGTCCAGGCCGAGCACCCCGTCCTGGAACTTCTCGCGCTTGCCCGCCTCGTTGGCCTCGCGCGCGGCCGAGGCGGCGGCGACGTCGGCGGCCTTGGCGGCGGGCACCACGACGACGCCGTCGGAGTCGGCGACGATGACGTCACCCGGGTTGACCAGCGCGTTCGCCACCACGACGGGCACGTTGACCGAGCCGAGGGTGGCCTTGACGGTGCCCTTGGCGTTGACGGCGCGGGAGAACACCGGGAAGTCCATCTCCCGCAGGTCGTCGACGTCGCGGCACCCGCCGTCGATGATCAGGCCGCGAGCGCCCCGGGCGCGCATCGAGGTCGCGAGCAGCTCGCCGAAGAAGCCGTCCTCGCTCTCGGTGGTGCAGCCGGCCACGACGACGTCGCCGTCCCGCACCTGCTCGGTGGCGACGTGCAGCATCCAGTTGTCGCCGGGCTGCAGGAGCGCGGTGACGGCCGTGCCGCAGAGCTTCGCCCCCTGGTAGACCGGCCGGATGTAGGGGCGCATCAAGCCGACCCGGCCCATGGCCTCGTGCACCGTGGCCACGCCGAACCGGGACAGGGCCTCGACGGCGTCGCGGTCGGCGCGCTCGACGGTGCGGTGGACGACTCCGAGTTCGTGCACGGGAAACTCCTTCGTCGGTGGCGGGTCATGCGGTGGTGAAAAGTGCTGCCGAGCCGCTGCTTCAGGTGCGGGACTCAGCTCGCACCGGCACGCACAGCACCTCCTAGCGGCCTTGGGCGGTCAGGCGGGCGTCCAGGTGCGGGTAGACGCGGCGGGCGTTGCCCTCTTGGATCGCGGTGCGGGATTCGGCGGACAGGCCGGCGTTCTCGACGTAGCGGCGGGTGTCGTCGAAGTGGTGACCGGTGCGCGGGTCGACACCGCGGACGGCGCCGATCATCTCCGAGGCGAACAGCACCGAGGAGTGCGGGATCACGTCCAGCAGCAGGTCGATGCCCGGCTGGTGGTAGACGCAGGTGTCGAAGAAGACGTTGCCCAGCAGCGCCTCCTCGGGCTCGGGCTTGCCCAGCGCCTGCGCCAGACCGCGAAAACGCCCCCAGTGGTAGGGAACCGCGCCGCCGCCGTGCGGGATCACCAGCCGCAGCCCGGGGAAGTCGGTGAACAGATCGCCCTGCAGCAGCTGCATGAAGGCGGTGGTGTCGGCGTTGAGGTAGTGCGCGCCGGTGGTGTGGAAGGCCGGGTTGCAGCTGGTCGAGACGTGCACCATGGCGGGCACGTCCAGCTCGACGAGCTTCTCCCACACCGGGTACCAGTGGCGGTCGGTCAGCGGCGGCGAGGTCCAGTGCCCGCCGGACGGGTCGGGGTTGATGTTCACCGCGACCGCGCCCAGGTCCACGACCCGCTCCAGCTCGGAGACCACGGTGGCCGGGTCGACGCCGGGCGACTGCGGCAGCATCGCGCCGAAGGCGAAGCGCCGCGGGTAGAGCTCGGCGACCCGGTGGCACAGGTCGTTGCAGATGCGCGCCCAGGTCGAGGAGGTCTCGTAGTCGCCGACGTGGTGCGCCATGAAGGAGGCTCGCGGGGAGAACACGGTGACGTCGATATCGCGCTCGTCCATCTGGCGCAGCTGCTGCGTTTCCAGCGACTCGCGGATCTCGTCGTCGCTGATGACCGGCCCCGCCGGGTCGGGCCGCCGGGCCGGGTCTGCGAGTCCGGCCACCTGGGCGTCGCGCCAGCGGCCGAGCGGGGCCGGGGCGGTGGTGTAGTGACCGTGGACGTCGATGATCACGCGGAGCGCTCCTTCGCGGCGGGGGTGAGCGGGGACGACGGGACGAGCACGTCGCCGGACATCAGCAGGCGGGCGGTGCGCAGCAGCGCCGAGCGCACGACGCGCTGGGGATCGGTGGGGTCGAGCCCGAGGGTCACGCTGAACTCGCCGGAGGGGTGCTCGACCGACACCGTCGGTTCGGTTCCGGTGATGCCGGTGGCGACGCCGTGCGCGACGCTGCCTTCCAGCACGCAGGCGGTGGCGGCGGTGACGGCCGCGAGCACGCCGATGGACCGGTGGGCGACCCGGGGGATGAGACTGCGGGTGGACACGCTGCCGCCGTGTATCGGCGGAGCCACGAGCGTCATCTTCGGGTAGTTCCGGCCGGTGACGTCGCCGAGCCCCATGACGCGTCCGCAGACCAGGCGCAGGGCTTCCACCTTGGACTTGAGCGTCTCGTCGGCGTCGATCTCGGCGGGCGTCTCGTAGCCGGTGGCGCCGAGCCGGGCGGCTTCGACGACGACCAGCGGCTGGCCGTTGTCGATCAGCGTCACCTCGACCTGCCCGATCTCGGCGACCTCGACGGTGTCGCGGACGTTGCCGGTGGGCAGCAGGGAGCTCGCGACCGAGCCCGCGGTGTCGAGGAAGCCGATCTCGACCGGTGCCGCGCTGCCGGGAACGCCGTCGATGCGCGCCTCACCCGCGTACTCGACGTGGCGTCGGCCGTCGGGTCCGGTGGGCGTGCGGACGGTGATCTCGGCGATCATGCCGGTGTTGCGGGTGAGCACGCGGGCGGTGGTCAGCTCGCCGGCGGGTTCGACCATGCCGGTCTCGACGGCGAACGGCAGCACGGCGGCCAGCATGTTCCCGCAGTTGGCGGTCACGTCCACATCGGTGCCGCCGGGCTGCACCTGCCCGAAGGTCCACTCGACGTCGACGCCGGGCCGCGTTCCCGGGGCGACGATGCCGACCTTGCTGGTCAGCGGGTGCGCTCCCCCGATCCCGTCGATCTGGCGCTCGTCGGGCGAGCCGAGGGCGGCCAGCAGCACGGCGTCGCGGGCCCGGGGGTCCGCGGGCAGCGCGCGCTCGTCGAAGAACGGCCCACGCGAGGTGCCACCCCTCATGAGCAGGCACGGGATCGCGGTCTGCGACCCGCGGCGGCGCGCGGTGTCGGCTGGCATGGCAGTCCTCCATCGGGTCATCTCGTTGCCAGGAACCTAAACGATGGACACGATTGTTCACAATCTTTTCGACAAAATTAGTCTCCAGATTGCGCACCACTTCCGATCAGCCGGACCGCACCGCGACGACCTCCTCGCGCCCCGCTACCGTTCGGAGGATGCGCGCTCAGGAGAAACGAGCCGTCGAGGCCGTGACCGACCACCTCGTCCACCTCGACCTCGCCCCCGACGCGCTGTCGCTCGCGCAGGTCATCGGCACCGCGCTCGGGGCGACCGGCTGCGCGCTCACCATCGCCGGCGAGCGCCACCAGTGGGGGCACGGAGCCGAGCGCTGGCTCAGCCGACCGGTCGAGCACGACGGCGAGGTGCAGGCGGTGCTGGCCGTGGCCCCCGAATCGGCCGGGCCGGTGGATTCGCTGGCGACCGTCCTCGGCCCGCCGCTCACGGCGCTGCGACTGGCCGCCGAGACCGACCGGCTCCGCCGCGACGGCGACGCGGCCGCGCGCGAACTCGTCGACGACCGGTGGCGCACGACCGTCGAGATGGAGCAGGAACGGCGCGGCCTGGAACGCGACCTGCACGACGGGGCCCAGCACCACCTGGTCGCGCTGAAGATGTCGATGGCGCTGGTCGAGCACACCGGCGCAACCCCGGAACGGCTCGCCGAGCTGGAGTCCAAACTGGACGCGGCGGAGAAGGCGCTGACCGACACCGCAGCGGGGATCCTGCCGATCCCGCTGTCCACCCAAGGTCTCGCGGGCGCGCTGGCCGCCGAACTCGACGCGCACGCCGACGTCTCCCTCGACACCGCGGGATTCCACCGCCGCTACCCGCCGCTGGTGGAGTCCACCGTGTACTTCGCGTGCCTGGAAGCGGTCAACAACGGGCACAAGCACGCGCCCGGCGCGACCATCACCGTCGTCATCCGGGACACCGCGCGGGGACTCGAATTCGTGGTCTCCGACGACGGCCCCGGATTCGCCATCACCGACCGCAATCCCGGACTGCCGAACCTCTCCGCCCGGATGGCCACCGTCGGCGGCACCATCGACGTCCGCTCAGCGCCCGGTCAGGGCACCACGATCACGGGCGTCGTCCCGCGCTGAGCAGCCCCTCTGCGGTGCGCACCAGCGCCTCGCACACCGACGCGTCCCGGCCGCCGGTGACGGGCCGGACGGCGTGCGCACGCCACCGCTCCGCGGCTCGCTGCGCGGCGACGCGCACCTGCTCGTCGTTGGCCTCCGGCTCCAGGCCGAGGCGGGAGCGCGGGTCGGTGCCCTCCGCGCCGAGCAGCCGCGCGGCGTCCTCGGACACCCCGCGCAGCAGGCGCGTGTCCCCGCCCAGGAGTTCGTCGAGCAGGTCCAGTTCGGTGATCTCGTGGGCCTCGGCGGCGATCCGGTCCACCGACCACCGCAGCGAGTGATCGGCGGGCAGCCCCGGCAGCAGCGCGCGCACCGAGACGATCGCGCGCCGGGCCGCGATCACCGGCGCCCAGGTGATCAGCCTGCGCGCCAGCTCGTCGGCGCTCGCGGTCTCGCTGAGCTCCACCCGGTGCCGGTCGCTGCGCAGCGCCGCCCGGAACCCGGAGGTGGGCGGCACCCGGCACAGCACCGCGTCGACCGAGCCGCGCGGTCCGTCATCGGCCAGGACCTCCTCGGCCAGCGCGCGGTCGGCGGGGCCGTCGGCGAACACCACGGTCACCCCGAGCACGGACGCGCTGTCCACTTCGGACGAATCCGGTCCGCCGGCGCCGGAGACCACGGCCAGGCGCGGCGGCTGCACCAGCCGTGCGGCGACGGCGTCCCAGCCCGCTCGGCCCGGCCCTGAGCCCGCCGCCTCCTGCCCCTGCTTCACCAGGTCGGTGACCAGCTGGAACAGCGCGCTCGCCTCGCCCCGCGAGGAGATGGTGGTCGTCGTCCGGTCCGCCAGGCGCACCGACACCACCGCGACGCCCCCGGTCACCGAGCACTCCATCGCGCCGCCGAGGACGGCGAGGCGTTCGGCGTCCTGGTGCAGCGCGGCGCGCAGATCGGCCGCCGACAGCTCACCGATCGAGGTCCGCAGCCGCGCGCAGAGCGCTTCGTCGCGCCCGAACTCCACCTCCACGGCCGGGTTCTCGCGGTTGATCCCCTCGCCGGCCAGCAGGTTCACCACCGCCGCGACCCCGTGGTAGAAGCCCGACTCGATCTGCCAGCCGACGCGCCTGCCCAGATCGCCGGAGAACCGGACCGGGTGCGGCAAAGTCGCCGCCAGCTCCTCCAGCGCCGCCCGCGGACCCTTGTCCGGCAGCATCGCCGGGTACACGCCGCGCACGACCGTGCGGAAGTTGTCGAGCATGTCGTCCACGGCGGTGCCGAGCTCGGCGATGCGCGCCATCTCGCCGCCCTCGGCGAGGTGCTCGCCGAAACCGCGCAGCCGCCGCCGGAGCTCGTCGAGGTCGCGCAGCGTCGAGGTGGTGATCGCGCGGACGAGCCGTCGCCGCTCCAGATCTCGCACGTGCGCCAGCCGCTCCCGCGCGGCGGTCACCTTACCGCGCAGCGCGCGGAAGCGCTCCTCGGCTCGGGCGTGGTCCTCGCGCAACCGGTCCACGTCGGCCGTCACCGCCAGCCAACCGGCGGTGTCGCGCAACGCGGCCTGCTCCTTGGCCCCCCAGCGACGGGCACCGGCGACCAGCAGCACTCCCCCGCCGCGCACCGGTTCCCGGGCGGACTCCTCGACGGGTCCGGTGCGGTCCTCCGCCGGGGACGCGGCGACGACGTCGAAGTGCTCGGGCCGGTCGACCGCGGGAACGCAGTAGGCGGCCTGGCCGCCGACGGCGTCGGCCAGCTGGTCGACCAGGGCACCGGCCAACCGCTCCTGAGGGGCGGACGCCACCACGTCGTGCGCGCGCCGGTTCTTCCGCTTCACCTCTAACCTTCGATCCGGCTCGACCTCAGGTACGCGAGGACGGCCAGGACCCTGCGGTGGTGCATGGCCTGGTCGCGCGGGAGTCCCAGCTTGGTGAAGATCGATGCGGTGTGCTTCTCGACGACCTTGGCGGAGACGAACAGCTCCTTGGCGATCGCGTTGTTGGCGTGGCCCTCGGCCATCAGGCGCAGCACGTCCACTTCCCGTTCCGTCAGCGACGAGATGGGGCTGTCGGCCCGCCGGGCGGGCGCCTCGACCAGGCGCTTCGCCAGCGTCGGCTCGATCACGATCTCGCCGGCGCTGATGCGGTCCAGCGTGTCGGCCAGCACCTGAACGCCCGCGATGCGCTCCTTGAGCCGGTAGCCGATGCGTTCGGCGCCGATCTCCAGCACGCGCATCAGGTAGTGCGTCTCGGCGTAGTGCGACAGCAGCAGCAGGCCCGTTTCCGGGCTGCGCGCCCGGATCTTCTCGGCGGTGGTCAACCCGCCGTCGGGTTCCGGGGGCATCCTGATGTCGAGGACCGCCACGTCCACCTTCTCGGTGGCCACGATCCCCAGCAGCGAATCACCGTCGCCGACGCAGCCGACGACCTCGTGACCGGCGGCCTGCAGCAGCAGGACCAGCCCTTCCCGGAACAGCGCGCCGTCCTCGGCGATGGCTACCCGCACAGCAGCACCGCCCGCAGGTTGCGCCAGGTCGACGAACCCGGCCGTTGCTCGATTATGCGCACGCGCACGACCCTCCTGCCTCGCACTCGCACCCGCACGGTCGTACCGGGTTCCAGACTAGCCAGGTGATCCGCGACGAGGAGACCGGTCCGCACTCGTGCCTGCGGGCCGAGCTCGTGCTCCGGCAGATCCAGCCGAATCAGCAGGTCGTAGCGCTCGGCGAGGGACAGGCACGTCGGTTCCAGGCCTTCGGCGAGCAACGGCGGGTGGATCACCCCGCCGAGCTGGCGCAGGTTCTCGATGAGCGAGATGACGGTCTCCCGCAGCGTCTCGATGCGGGTGGAGACGCGGAGGTCGGCGACCCCGGCGGAGAACAGGTCCAGTTCGACCGCCAGCGCCGACAAGCCCGCCGCGGGGCCGTCGTTGAGCGCACGTTCCAGCTCGAACCGGTACTCGGCGGCACCGCGGCCGGGCACGCGCAGCCAGCCGGGCAGCCACCTGCCGCCCCGCACGTTGTACCTGCCCACACTCCCGACCATCGTCCCAGCCTCGCGCGAGCGGCTGCCCGGCAAAAGGGTGCCAGCCCGTTGCGATGGTAGGGCTATCCCCACGGTTCCCCGGCTCACATAGGGTTGACGCGAACTGAGTTGTGATTATCTTTTGCTGACGCGAAGGGAGCACACAAGGTGCGTTACGGCGTTGGCATCGACCTCGGGACTTCGTTCACCTCCGCCGCGGTCAGCGGCGAGGGCGGTACCCGCATGGTGTCGCTGTCATCCGAGGTGGTCATCCCCTCAGTCGCGCACCCGGCTCCGGACGGTGCGCTGCTGACCGGGAACTCCGCCCTGAGCGCGGTGTCCGACCCGGCTCAGGTGGCCCGGAACTTCAAGCGCAGGCTGGGCGATCCCACACCGCTCGTGCTCGGCGGCTCCGCCTACTCGCCCGCGGCGCTGATGGCCGCGCAGCTGCGCGACGTCCTCGACATCGTGACCCGGGAGATGGGCGCAGCGCCGGAATCCGTCGCGCTGACCTACCCGGCGATCTGGGGCCCCTACCGGCAGGAGCACTTCACCGAGGTTCCCCGGCTGGCGGGCGTGGAGGACTTCCGCCTGATCACCGAGCCGGAAGCGGCCGCCACCCACTACTCCACCGAGCGAAGGCTCGAAGACGGCGAGGTCGTCGCCGTCTACGACCTCGGCGGCGGCACGTTCGACACCACGATCCTGCGAATGCGCGCCGGAAGCATGGAGATCCTGGGCACGCCGGAGGGGATCGAGCACCTGGGCGGCATCGACTTCGACGAGGCGCTGCTGGCCCACATCGACCAGCGGCTCGACGGCGCGATCAGCCGGCTCGACGCGACCGAGCCCAGAGCGGCGTCCGCGCTCGCCACGATCCAGTCGATGTGCGTGCGCGCCAAGGAAGAGCTCTCCACCGAACCGGACGTGAACCTCACGATCCCGCTGCCCTCCGGCCCGCGCGGCGTGACCATCACGCGGCTGGAGTTCAACGAGATGATCCGGCCCTCGGTGCAGCTGACCACGGAGGCGCTACACCGGACCACGGCCTCGGCGGGGCTGCGCGCCGACGACCTCTCGGCGGTGCTGCTCGCGGGCGGCTCGTCCCGCGTCCCGCTGGTCGCGCAGATGCTGTCCCAGGAGTTCAACAAGCCCGTCCGGATCACGCTGCACCCGAAGTTCACCGTCGCGCTGGGCGCCGCGCGCACCGCGACGCAGCCGCGACCCGCTCCCATCCCCGAAGGGACTCCGGAACCCGTTGTCCCCCAGATCGTTCCGGAGGAACCCGCGCGCAAGAAGAGCTGGCTGGTGCCCGCCGTGGCGGCCCTGGCGGCCCTGGTCATCGGCGTGGGCGTGACCGTGTTCGCCACCACCGGCAGCGACACCGACGGAACCAGGGGCGCGGTCGCCGAGAAACCGGCTCCGCCCGAGGGGCCGCTGCCGGTCTTCGACGGCAAGGTGCTCGAACCCTTCGCCGGCTACCTCGGCTCCGACGTCAACTGGGGCGGCTCCTACATCTTCGACGAGGGCACCGAGCAGGGCTCGGTGATCAAGGCGGTGACCGACCCGGCCAACGAGGGCCTGCGGGTGTCCTGGATGGAGGACAATCCCGCCCAGGTGTACTTGCAGACCAACAGCCCTCGCGGTCCGCTGGACCTCACGGCCTACTCCGCGAACGACGGGGCGCTGGTCTTCGACGCGATCGTGCACACCCCGCCGACCGGCGAGACCACGAAGATCGGGATGCACTGCGAGTTCCCCTGCCGTTCCGAGGTCCCGGCCAGCCACCTGCTCGCCAACCTCCAGCCGGAGCACCGCACCACGGTGAAGATCCCGCTGTCGTGCTTCGTCGGCGGCGGGCTCGACCAGCGGCGGGTCAACACGCCGTTCCTGGTGTGGTCCCAGCGCCGGATGGACATCACCTTCGCCGACGTGCGCATCGAGGCCCAGGTGCCCGACGCGACGCCCTGCGACGCGCTGAGCTGAGGCGTCACGCGGCTTCCAGCACGCGCGGCGCGAACCGGGTGCGCAGCGATCGGATCGCGTGGTGCAGGCGGCTTTTCACCGTACCGACAGGAACGCCGAGGGCGGTGGCGGCCGACGCGGTGGTGCGGTCGGTGACGTAGACCTCGACGACCGCGCTGCGGTGCGCCGGGGAGAGGTGGTCCAGCAGCTCGTCGACGACCATCCGGCTCTCGACCTCGTCGCTGGGCGCGGACTGCACGGCCCGGTTCGCCAGCTCCTCGCTCTCGAACGCCACCTCGGTGGGTCGCGCCTTGCGGCTGCGGTGCTGGTCGACGGCGACGTTGTGGGCGACGCGCAGCAGCCAGCCGCGCACCGAGCCGTTGCCGTTGCTGAGCCGGTCGGCGTGCCGCCACGCCCGCAGCCAGGTCTCCTGCACGATGTCCTCGGCGAGGTACCTGTCCCCCGTCAAACGAGTGGCGTAGGAGATCAGCGCGGCGCCGTGCTCGCGAATGACACCGTCCATGTCGGTGGCTACGGGCCGAATGGTGCTCTTGGTGTCCATTTCGCCATTCCTCTCTCGACGGATGATCCGGGAAGCCCTACCCGGCCGTGACTAAGAGGAATGCTTTCGCGTTTCGCGGCTGGAATCGTCGGGTCTGTCCCTCCGTTCCCCGGTGCTGTCCCGCACTTTCGGGGGAGGCTGCCCCGCGCGAGGGGGTAGGGCTAACCCCCACCCGACGTCCGGTAGAGCGACGACAGCTCTCGGGCCGTGTCGGTGACCGCGCCGACCAGATCGTCCATCCTGTCGTCGCCGAAGCGCACGGTGGGTCCCTGGACGACGACCGAGGCGATGACGTGCCCGGTCTGGTCGTGCACCGGGGCCGCCACGGCCCGCACGCCGACGAGACGTTCCTCGTTGTTCAACGCGTGACCCCGCGACCGGATACGGGCGAGTTCCTCGGCGAGCTCGGCGTGGGTGGTGATCGTGGTCGGCGTGTGACGCGGGAACGGCTCGGGCATGGTGGCCGGCTCGGTGCCGAAGGCCAGCAGGGTCTTGCCCATGGCGCAGACGTGGATCGGGTTGCGGGCGCCGGGTTCCTGGTCGTAGCGCAGCGGGTGCGTCGACGGGATCTGCACCAGCACCGCCACCTCGTCGCCGATGCGCGTGCCGAGGCTGACGGCTTCGCCGGTCCGGTCGCGCAGCGCGGTGAGGACCGGGTGCATGACGGTGGTTCCCATGCGCTCCAGCGCCAGCCTGCCGAGGATCGCGGTGGTCGGACCGAGGAAGTAGCGCTCGGTGGCCGGGTCCTGCGCGAGCATGTCGGCGGTGTGCAGGGCCCGCATGATGCGGTGCGCGGTGCTGACGGTCAGGCCGAGCTGCGTGGCCACGGCGGTGGGGGTCAGCTGCTCGGCCTTCTCGAAGCAGCGCAGGACGGCCATCGCCCGGTCCACGCTCTGGGTGCCCGAGCGCCGTTCCGCGGTCAGCTCTGACATGCGCCGTCGCTCCCGGCGTTCGGGTCGACCTCGGCCCACAGGCTCGGCAGGTTCACCACGATGCCCTCCTGGGTGCTGCGGGCGATGACCACCACGGCCTCTTCCTCGGCGGAGGGGTTCTCCTCGCGGTGCGGGACGTAGGGCGGCACGAAGATGTAGTCGCCCGGCTCGGTCTCGACCCGGACCTCCTCGGCACCCTCGGCGAAGACGAACACGGGGTGCCCGGAGACCACGTAGATGGCGGTCTCGGCCTCGCCGTGGTGGTGGTCGCCGGAGTTGGTGGCCGGGCCCACGTGGGTGCGGCCCATCCACAGCTTCTCCGAGCCGACGGTCTTGCCCGAGATGGCCTCGAAGCGCCGCATCCCGGAGGTCTGGTTGGTGTCGGAGGTGAGTCCGCCGCCGCGCACGTGCTCCAGCTTCTGGTGCCAGTCCGCGGTGCCGCCGGGCCGGTTCTCGTTTCCTGACAAGGACTTCTCCTCGCTGTTCCTACATAGTGGTCGGCCTTGATGCCCACCCTGCCACGTTCATACCGTGTGGGACGTCAATATTGCAATGTGGGACGGCAGATCGGAGATGCCAGATGGCCGTCGAGTTCGTGGGAATGATCCGCACCGCCGACACCTCGGAGATCCGCCCGCCGAGCGGCCCGGCCGTCGACCCCGACTACGTCCGCCGGTTCGCCCGGGCCCACGAGGAAGCCGGGTTCGACCGGGTCCTGATCGGCTACCACTCGTGGGACGCCGACGGTTTCGCCGTCGCCGGCCACGCCGCAGCCCACACCGAGCGCCTGGGCTTCCTGCTCGCGCACCGGCCGGGTTTCGTCGCTCCGACGCTGGCCGCGCGCAAGCTCGCCACCGTCGACCAGCTCACCGGCGGGCGGCTGGCGGTGCACGTCATCAGCGGCGCCAGCGACACCGAGCAGCGCCGCGACGGCGACTACTCGGACAAATCCGCCCGCTACCGGCGCACCGACGAGTACCTGGACGTCGTGCGCCGGGTCTGGGAGGCCGAGGAGCCGATCGATCACGAGGGCGAGTTCTACCGCTTCGCCGGTTCGCACTCCGAGGTCAAGCCGGTCGACGGGCGGCTGCCGATCTACTTCGGCGGGTCTTCGGCGGACGCCTACCGCGTCGGTGGGAAGCACGCCGACGTGTTCGCGCTGTGGGGAGAGCCGCTGGCCGAGACCGCGGCGCAGATCGCCGCGGTCCGCAAGTCCGCCGCCGAGCACGGCAGGAACCCCGACGACGTGGGGATTTCGGTGTCGTTCCGGCCGATCATCGGGCGCACGGACGCCGAGGCGTGGGAACGCGCGCACGGCATCCTCGACACGATCACCTCGCGCAACCCCGGTTCGCCGGGCGCGATGCTGGCGTTCCCGTCGGCGGAGCGCGGCGTCGGCTCGCAGCGGCTGCTCGACGCCGCCGACAAGGGCGACCGGCACGACCGAGCACTGTGGACGGCACCGGCGAAGGCCACCGGTGCGGCCGGGAATTCCACTGCGCTGGTGGGAAGTCCGGAGACCGTCGCCCAAGCGCTGCTGGACTACGTCGACATCGGCGTCACGACGCTGCTGATCCGCGGCTACGAGCCGCTGGAGGACGTCGTCGACTGGGGCCACCACCTGCTGCCGCTGGTCCGCCAAGAGCTCGCCAACCGCTGACCTGGAAGGAACACGGTGTTCTCCCTCCCGACGAAACGCCGGCTCATCGCCGTTCTCGCAATCCTGCTCACCGCCGTCGCGACGCTGACCGCCTGCGGCTCCTCCGACGACGAGGTCGTGCTCCGCGTCGGCGACCAGACCGGCGAGACGCAGTCCCGGCTGCGCGCGGCCGGGCTCCTGGACGACCTGCCCTACGAGATCGAGTGGTCCCAGTTCCCGGCGGCCGTCAACCTGCACGAGGCGCTGCGCGCCGACGCGATCGACATCGGTTCCGCTGCGGACTCCCCGACGGTGTCGGCCATCGCCGGAGGCTCGCGGATCAAGGCGGTCGCCGCCTGGAACAACGGCGGCAAGGGCACGTTCATCCTGGTGCCGAAGGACAGCCCGATCCGCGACCTCGCCGATCTCAAGGGCAAGCGCATCTCCCCCAGCACCCGGGGCAGCGTCGCCCACTACCTGGTCCTGGGCGCCATGCAGAAGGCCGGGCTCAGCCAATCCGACGCCACCCTCAACTACCTCGCCCCCACCGACGCGAGCTCGGCGTTCTCCACCGGGAGCATCGACGCCTGGGCCACGTGGGGCGTCTACGCGGCCCGCACCCGAGGCCAGCTGGGCGCACGCGTGCTCACCGACGGCGCGGGCATCAACAGCGGGCTGAGCGTCCTCAGCGCCACCGACGCGGCCGCGGGCGATCCCGCGAAGCGCGCGGCCATCGCCGACTTCGCCGACCGCGTGGACCGCAGCTACGAGTGGGCGAGGCAGAACCCGCAGGACTTCGACCGCTGGTACTCGAAGTTCGCCCGCCAACCCCTGGAAGTCGCCGCCCAGATCCGCCCGGAGCAAACCGGCTACCGCCGAATCCCCCTCGACGGGGTCTTCGCGGAGCAACTCCAGACGACCTTCGACACCTGGACCCGAGCGGGAGTCCTGCAAGGCAGGAGGAACCTCCACGACTACGTGGACCCCACCGTCACGGCACCCTGATCGCTCAATCCGGGGGCCTGGGTTTCCGGAGGCGGAGGCAGAAGGAGCCGCCTCCCCCGTCGTCGGGCTCGTACCAGGCGCTGCCGCCGTTGGCTTCCGCCAGGTTGCGGACGATCCACAGGCCGAGACCGGTTCCTTCGACTTCCCGCGCGGCGTTCGGCTCGCGGCTGAAGCGCTCGAAGAGGTGAGGGACGAACTCCGCCGGAACTCCCGGCCCGCTGTCGCGCACCCGGATCTCCACCCGGCCCGGCTGCTCGGTGGCTCGAACCTCGATGGGTGGACTTCCGTGGATGAACGCGTTCTCGAGGTAGATGATGAGCATCTCGGAGAAGTCCTGGCGGTCCACGAAAGCCACGATGTCCGGGCCGCACGTGACCTTCACGTCCTGGGCCTTGTCCCCGCAGTCGGCGAGCCGTTCGAGGATGAGCGCGAGCACCGCCACGGGTTTGGGGAAGGAGCGCGATTCCTCCGCGTCGATCCGGGACGCGGTGAGCAGCTTGCGCATGAGCGCCTGGAGGCTCTCCACGCGGTTGATCACCTGGTTGACCATCTCGACGCCGCGCTGATCGCTGCTCGCGGAGAGGTGGTCCCGGAGGAGGTGCACGAGCAGCTTGATCTCGGCGACCGGTGTGCGGAGCTCGTGAGCGGCGACCGCGACGATCGTCGTCTGGCGTTCCAGGGCGCTTTCGAGGTCGTGCTCGACCTCCTTGCGGCGCGTGACGTCGCGCAGGGCCGCGACGTGGACGCGTTCGCCCTGCCAGGTCGTGGCGGTCACGCGCATCTCGACCACCCGCGGTGACCTGCCGGGTGCGAGCAGGTCGATCTCGCTGGTCTCGTGGACGACCACCGGGAAGCCGAACGGTGATCCTACAAGCTCTCCCGCCGACCGGCCGAACATCACCTCGGCGGCCGGGTTGCACGAGCGGATGATTCCTCGGTGGTCCACCGCGACGATCCCGTCCGGGGAGGCCGTCGCCAGGTGCTGGTCCCCCACGTGCTGGAACGGAGTGCCGGACATCCGTCCCTCGCCTCCTCCCCTGGATCGAGCGTTCAGCCGGTCGCTCATCCGATCACCGTTCCGCCCGCTAACGCGGCTCTGCTGGTCGTTGCGGCTGCTCGGGAACCAACGGGTTGGCGAACAGCGCGCTTGACGCGCCGTGCAGGGGTTCGCCGATGTGCATGCCGAGTCCGTCGATGCCCACCTGGCGGATGCGGTGGTCGTGCGCGCTGCCCCTGGCCTGGACGACGGCGATCGCCCGCCGGACCTGGCCACCCTGCTCGAAGTCGCGGAGCAGGATCGTGATGTCGGCGAGGCTGGCGATCTCCACGGCTAGGTCAGGTGTAAGCGAGGGTGTGAGGCGGGGGCCGGCCGCCGAGGTGAGCAGTGCGGTGATCTCGCGGGGACGCAGCACGGCCCCCAGCGCCACGAGGAAGTCGAGCAGCGCCCGCGAGGTGGTGATCCGTTCGAGCGCGGAGACCGTGTCGATCACCATCCGGCGGGGCTCGAACTCGGTCACGTTGCGCCGCAGCCGGATGAAGTGGTCCTCCATCGACGACTCCTCCGGGTACTCCGACACCACCCGCAGCAGCCCGGTCCCCTCCATGGCGTCCAGGTCCAGACCCCAGCCCGCGGCGTTGCGCACGAGCTGCTCGCGGGTCTCGTCGAAGGTGTAGAAGAGACATCGCTCCCCGGCGTCGAGCGCGGAGGCGGCGAAGTGCAGTCCGGTCAACGTCTTGCCCGCACCGGTTGAGCCGCTGAGCAGAGCGATCGCGTCTCGGTAGAAACCGCCACCGCACATCTCGTCCAGCTCGGCGTTGCCCGAGGACACCCGGGACCGCGAGGCCTGCGCCCGCGTCCCGAGGAACGCCAGGGGCATGACGACGATCCCCTCTTCCGGGTCGATGGCGAACAACCACTCGCCGGTCCGGTGGGCGGCACCGCGGAACTTGACGATCTCAACGGTGCGGCGGCGCTGCTCGTGGCGCAGGACGTTGCGGAGGATGATCACGTTGTTGAGCACGAACTCCTCGACTCCCAACCGCGACACCCCGTCGTGCTCCGCCGTTCGCTCAGCGGTCAGAACCGACGTGACGCCGATCTTCTCGAGGGAGGAGGCGATGCGGAACAACTCCTGGCGAATGTTTCCGGCCTCGCTGAACCGGGTGAGGACCGCGCCGAGCGAGTCGAGTGCGACGCGCGTCGCTCCCGTGCGGCGGACCGCGTGTTCGATGCGGGCGACCAGCGCTGCGAAGTCGTAGTCGCCGACGGTGGAGGTCTCCTCGACGTCCTCCGAAGCGTCGACGAAAGTCCACTTCTCCTCGCGTTCCCACAGCTCGATGGGTTTGCCCATGGACCGGGCGTTGCGGCGGATGGCCGCGGCGGTCTCCTCGAAGGTGACGAAGACCCCGGCCTGGTCGTGAGCGCGAATGCCGTGGGCGAGGAACTCGACGGCGAAGAGCGTCTTGCCGCTGCCGGTCGTCCCGGTCACCAGCGTGGACCGCCCGGCGGGCAGCCCGCCCAACGCGACCTGGTCGAAACCGCTGATGCCCGTCGAAAGCCGCTCGATCGCATCGTCGCTGCCCACGAGTCACCCTCCTTCCGAGAACAGCACGTCGGCATCGGGCAGGCCGAGGGCGGCCGTGATGCGGTGGTGGTCCGAGAGGTCCCCGATCACCCGACGCTGCGGCAACGGCGCGAGCCTGACCACCGTCGGCGTGGCCAGGATGCGCTGTTCCCCGGCCAGGTCGGGACGGTCGACGACGTCGACGACCTCGATCTCGTACCGGCCGGGAACCCGGTGTTCGCACACGGCGCGCAGGTTGGTCTTCGCGGCCTGGGAGCGCTCCGTCTGCCCGACCACGAACAACCTGAACGTAAATTCAGCCACCTGATCACGCGCTCCCGCCCACAACGGAGCCGAACGGATGTGCGACCGCGCCTCACGCCGCCGACCGGAACCCCATCGTCCCCCAACCCACAGGACACCGCCCTCCGCGAACCCCCGATCAGGAGACGCTGCCCCGAGGCCCACCAGGACGAAGGTCTGACGCGGCCTTGGCAACCCGACGTCCCCGGCGACGAGAACACCCTCACCGACCTCGGCTCCCGCCTCGCCAACGCCCTGAACTGACCTCTCCGGTCAGAAGATCGACCAGCCGGTCAGGGTGGTGAAGTGGTCGAGGGCCGCCACCCCGGCCACCGAGTTGCCGCGCGCGTCCAGCCCCGGGCTCCAGACCGCGACCGCGCAGCGGCCCGGCACGATCGCGAGGATTCCGCCACCGACACCGCTCTTGCCGGGAATCCCCACGCGGTAGG
Organism: Saccharopolyspora sp. NPDC049426; assembly: GCF_040676935.1. Lineage (NCBI taxonomy): Bacteria > Bacillati > Actinomycetota > Actinomycetes > Pseudonocardiales > Pseudonocardiaceae > Saccharopolyspora > Saccharopolyspora sp. NPDC049426. The sequence continues at coordinate 88,560 of NZ_JBFAPZ010000011.1, forward strand.
CGAAATCGCCTGCGGCGTCGTAGGTCCCGCAGGTGAGCATGATCGCGTTGACCCGCTTGGCCTGCCTGCGGGTGAGCAGCTCCGAACCGTCCCGGCGCACGCCGTGCGCGGCGAGGAATCGCCCCGCCAGCGCCAGGTCGCGGCAGCTCATCTCGATCGAGCACTGCCGGACGTACTGGTCGAGCACCGTCGCCACCGGATTGCGCATGTTGCCGTAGGACGCCATGAAGTGGGTCAGCGCCAGGTTGCGGTCTGCGTGGGCGGCCTCCGAAGCCGATACCTCCCCGTCGGCCCGCAGGTCCGGGTTTCCGCTCTCGGCGCGCAGGAACGCCAGCAGCTCGCCGCTGGCGTCGCCTACCTGCGAGATCAGCTCGTCGGTGACCGTCAGCGCACCCGCGTTGATGAACGGGTTCCGCGGGATGCCCCGTTCGTGCTCCAGCTGGATCAGGGAGTTGAAGGGGTTTCCGGAGGGCTCCCGGCCGACTCGGCGCCACAGCGCCTCATCGCTGCCTGCCAGCACGAGCGCGAGGGTGAAGACCTTCGAGATGCTCTGCACCGAGAACGGCATCCGCCAATCGCCGACCCCGCGAACGAGCCCCTCGAGATCCGCGATCGCGATGCCGAAATGCGCGGGATCGACCCTCGCGAGCGCCGGGATGTAGTCCGCGACCACCCCGCTCCCGCGCAGCGGTGCGACCTCATCGACGATCCGCCCGAGCAACTGGTTCAGCTCCACGAGCGACCATCATGTCACCGGCGCTCGACGGGCCGCAGCCCGCGATCACGAAGGCGACCGGGCACCGGCAGGCGAGGGGCACGAGGCAGTCGAATTCCCCTGACCCGCGATCACGTCACTCGGAAATGGCGCGGGGCCGGGTGAGCTGTTCAGGTCGAAGCAGGGTGTCGAGCTGGGCCGGTGACATCAGATCGGTTTCGAGGACGAGCTCGGTGATCGTGCGTTTGCTGTTCAGGGCCTGCTGGGCGATCGCGGTCGCGTTGGCGTAGCCGAGGTAGGGTGTCAGGGCCGTGACCAGGCCGATGGAACCGCGAACCGTCTCGTCCAGGTGGTCCCGGTTCGCGGTGATCCCCGAGATGCAGCGGGTCCTGAGCACTCCGCAAGCGGAAGTGAGGTGGGTCAGCGATTTCAAGACGCTGTGAACGATGATCGGTTCGAACGCGTTGAGCTGGAGCTGACCGGCCTCAGCGGCCAGTGTGACGGTGACGTCGTTGCCGATGACCTCGAAAGCGACCTGGTTGACGACTTCCGGGATGACCGGGTTGACCTTGCCCGGCATGATGCTCGACCCGGCCTGAACAGCGGGCAGGTTGATCTCGTTGAGCCCGGCTCGCGGTCCGGAGGAGGTCAGTCGGAGGTCGTTGCAGGTCTTCGAAAGCTTGACAGCGACCCGCTTGAGCACGCCGGAGAGCTGGACGAGCGCACCGGCGTCCTGGGTGGCTTCGACGAGGTTGTCAGCTGTGCGCACGGGAACTCCGCTGATCTCAGCCAGGTGCGCGCATGCGCGTGCGGCGTAGTCGGGGTGGGTGTTGATCCCGGTTCCGATGGCGGTGCCCCCGAGGTTGATCTCCAACAGCAGGTCGGTGGCCTCGCCGAGCCGTTCACGGTCCTCCCCGAGCATGATCGCGTACGAGGCGAACTCCTGCCCCAGCGTCATCGGTACGGCGTCTTGCAACTGCGTTCGGCCCATCTTGAGCACATCAGCGAACTCCGCGGACTTGTGACCGAATGCCTCCGCGAGCTCGCCCATGACCGCGCGGAGCTCCCGCAAGCCCGACACCAGCGCGAGCTTGATGGCCGTCGGGTAGACGTCGTTGGTGCTCTGCCCGAGGTTCACGTGCTCCAGCGGGTGGAGGTGCTCGTAATCGCCACGTGGACGTCCCAGCAGTTCCAACGCGCGGTTGGCGACGACCTCGTTGGCGTTCATGTTGGTCGAGGTGCCAGCGCCCCCCTGGATCACGTCGACCACGAACTGGTCGTGCAGCGCGCCGGCGCGGATCTCGGCGCACGCTCGAACGATGGCTCCCGCCCGATCTCCGTCGAGCAGCCCGAGGTCGCGGTTCGCGCTGGCGGCAGCCGCCTTGACCGAGGCGAGCGCGTTGATCAGATCTGGGTACGACGAGATCGCCGTTCCGCTGATGGGGAAGTTGTCCACCGCCCGCGCGGTGTGCACCCCGTAATAGGCCTCTTCGGGAACTTCCCGATTGCCGATGAGATCGTGCTCGGTTCGCGATGCCATGACGCCTCCCGGAGATCTTCCCCGTCCATAGTGGACAAACTGGGGTGATGCGACGTGGATGCTGCCCGCCGGGGCTGAGGCGGTCAACGGGCGCGGAGCCACGTCGGCACCGCGCGCACAACGGTTTTCCCTGCTCGTGAAACGGAATGCTCAGAACCCTCAAATCTTCCTCAATTCCAGGAAAGCTCAACTCTTGCTCAACTCCGGTGACCGGCGGCACACGCGGTGCTTACCGTCTCGCTCCAATGCGAAAGCCCACGCCGTGTTTGAGAGCACGGTGGAATCCGGAGGAGGTGTAGCTGTGAGCACGAGCAGCGAGGCGGCCCCGCAGCGCGTGGACCAGGCGAACAACGGTGCTAGACGCCGGTGGTGGCGGTTGCCGATGGGCGTGCAGGCTCTGCTCGCCATGGTCATCGGCGGCACCATCGGATTCGTCGCGCCTGACGTGGGCGAGCACATGAAGATCCTCGGCGACGTGTTCATCCGACTCGTCGAGATGATCGTGTTGCCGTTGGTGTTCCCCCTCATCGTGCTGGGCATCACGCAGATGGATTCGGTGAAGCACCTCGGCAGGCTGGCCTGGCGAACGATCCTGTACTTCGAGGTCATCACGACTGTGATCCTGCTCGTCGCCATCGGCCTTGCGAAGTTCTTCGACATCGGCACCGGCATGGCGATCTCCGGTGGCGACACCAGCAAGCTGCCCGGTGACGGCAAACCGGCGGAGGTTGACTTCGCGCAGCTCCTCCTGCACGCCGTGCCCGACAACGTGTTCAAGGCCTTCGCGGAGGGCAATCTGCTCGCCGTGCTGGTGTTCGCGGTGTTCTTCGGTGTCGGCCTGGCCGCGGTCGGACAGAAGGCGGCGCCCGTTCGCTCGGTCCTCGATGCCGTCAGCGAGGTCATGTTCAAGGTCGTCGGGTTCGTCATCCGGCTGGCCCCGCTGGGCATCCTCGGCTTTCTCGCCTACGACGTCGCGCACTACGGACTGGCGGGAATGACGGGACTGCTGGGCTTCCTCGGAGTCGTCTACTTGGGACTCGCGGTCGTTCTGCTGGTCCTGTTCCCGATCGTGGCCGCGCTGTTCCGGGTCAAGTACGTTCCGCTGGTGCGCGCGGTAGGAGGCCTGGCCGGTATCGCCTTCGTGACCCGTTCCTCGGAGTCCGTGCTGGCTCCGCTGCTGCGCAAGCTGGAGGAGCACGGAGTTCGGCGCAGCACTTCGTCATTCGTCGTGCCGCTCGGATACTCGTTCAACACCGACGGTTCGACGCTGTACCAGGCCGTCGCCCTGGTCTTCCTCGCCAACGCCTACGGGATGGACCTCAGCGCGGGTGCTCTGCTGACCATGGTGCTGGTGCTGGTCGTGCTGTCGAAGGGCATGGCGGGGGTCGCCTCGGCTTCCATCGTCGTGCTGATGGCCGCCGGCAAGAGCCTCGGTCTACCGGTTGAGGGCATCGCGCTCCTGATGGGTGTGGACTTCCTCGCCGACATGGCCCGCACCGCGGTCAACGTCTTCGGCAACTCGCTGGCTGCAGCCGTGCTCGACAAGACGGGTCCCCGGGACGAGTCCGAGACCACCCCGGAACCCACCCGATGACAGATCCGCTCCGGGCACGGAGGATAGGACCGTGCACGCAGGCAGGCTGAGCAGGCGCGGGCTGCTGTCGCTGGCTGCAGCGACGGCAGCCTGCTCTGCGTCGGACTCGCACGACGGTGCCCCCGGAACGGCTGTCGCGGTCGCCACCGGCGAGACCACGGGGTTCTTCCACGCGTACGGTCGCGAGCTGGCGGCTGTCCTGGCAGACGGGCTGCCCGGAGCGCGGGTCTCAACCGTGACCACCAGCGGAACCGTGGACAACTTGAGCCAGGCCGCTGGTATCCCCGGCACCTTCGGCCTGGCAGCGCTTGACGCAGCGGCCGCAGCTCAGCACGGTCAGTCCCCCTTCGCCCTGCGCCGACCGCCGCAGGCCGTGGGCAGGCTGTTCGACGACTACATCCACCTGGTCGTGGCGGGTGAGTCGTCCCTGCGCCGGATCTCGGACCTGGCCGGGCGCAAGGTATCGGTGGGGCCATCGGGTTCCGGGAGCGCGCTGGTCGCCGGGCGGTTGCTACAAGTCAGCGGGCTGCTCAGTCGAGTGTCCGTGGAACGGCTCGACTTCGGTGAGGCCCTCTCCGCCCTGGACCGCGGGACGTTGGACGCCCTGTTCTGGCAAGGCGGGCTCCCCACCGGCAGCCTCGTGCAACTGGCCCGGCGACGTCCCATCCGCCTGCTCCCGCTCGGCGACCTGCTGGGGTCGATGCGGGTGCGGCACGGCCCGTACTACCGCGCGGCGAGCATCCCGCGCGGCGTGTACGGCAACGGCACCCTGATCGACACCATCGCCGTGCCGGACCTGCTGGTGACCAGCACTTCGACTGAACCGGAACTGGTCCGCGCCGTGCTGGAGCTGATCTTCGAGGACCGGGAGCGCATCGAACGCGCGGTCCCCACCGCGGCACAGCTCGACCGCCGCGCCGCCATCGCCACCAGCCCCGTGCCCCTGCACGAAGGCGCTCTGCGCTACTACCGCGAGGTCAAGCGCTGATCAGGGGGCACGGGAACGAACACCGAGACCGCTAGCCCCCGTTCGCGGTTGCGCACCTCCAGGCGCCCTCCGAAGGAGGCGAGCAGCGCCTTCGAGATGCTCACTCCGAGCCCGGAGCCCTCGATGTTCTGGTGACGCGGGCTGCGCCAGAACCGGTTCCCGATCCTGGCGAACTCGTCCGCGGTCAGTCCCGGCCCCTCGTCGAGGACGGTGATGATCGCCTCGTCACCAGCTCTGCCGACATCCACAGTCACCTGCGCGCCGTCCGGGCTGAACTTGATCGCGTTGTCGACGACCGCGTCCAGAGCGCTGCTCAGCGCGGTCGAGTCGGCGAAGCCTCGCACCTCCGCACCAGTGCGTTCGAGCTCGATGGCGCGCTCGTCCGCGTTCGCCCGCCACGAGGCGAACCGCTCATCGACCAGCTCTCCGAGCCAGATCTCCGTCGGCGGCGACACGGACTCCTCGGCCGTGGCCAGCGCCAGCAGCTCATCGAGGATGCGGGCCAGCCGACGAGCCTCCGCCTGCGCGTCCGCCCACTCCCCGCGCAGCTCCGATGGCAGGTCCATCCCCAGCGCCTGCTGTCGCAGGAGCAGCGCGCTCAGCGGGTTGCGCAACTGGTGCGAGGCGTCCGAGACGAACGACCGCTGGCGCTGCCAGGCGGTCTGCACGGCGTCAGCCATGGAGTTGAACGACGCAGTCAGGCGGCGCAGCTCCGGGGGCCCTGCCGTGCCGGCGACCCGGGCGTCAAAGCGTCCCTGCGCGATCTCGTGGGTGGTCGCGTCAAGATCGCGCACCGGGCGCAGCACCCAGCGCGCGAGGCGGTCGGTCACCCATGCGCACACCGCGACCGCGAGGAGCACCCCGCCCGCGACCAGACCCCACCACCAGGCGACCTGCTGCCGCAGCGAGGTGGTGGGCGAGATCGTCACCGCCGCTCCTACGACGTCGCCTGCGCGCAACACCGGTACCGCCACGACGAGCGGGCGGTGGTCCCAGGGCGCCACCAGCGGTGGTGGCTCGCCGCGCCGTCCGGACAAGGCCGCGTGCACGGAAGGGTCCGCCATGAGCGCCTGGTGGGACGGTGCCGCACCGGCACGCACCGCGCCGTCGCGGTCGAGCGTGATGGCGCTGATGCCGTAGACCTGCTGGTAACGCGCCAGCTCGGAGTTGAGCCACGGCAAGTCCGCGTCGGTCGTCGCCTGCTCAGCCAGACCGGCGAACCGCTCGGCATCGTTGAGCCGGTCGGCGAACACACCTTCCGTCGCGCGGGCCGCGATCGACCACGCCAGCGGCACGCTGAGCGCGAGCAGCAAGCACACGACGAGCCCGAGCAGGAGGACGTTGATCCGGCCGCGCACGGCTCAGGGCCTCAGCCGGTAGCCGACTCCCCGAACGGTCTGCACCACGTCGGAGAGGCCGAGCTTGGTCCGCAACGATGCCACGTGCACCTCCAGCGTGCGCTGGCTGCCCTGCCAGTGCGTACCCCACACCTCGCTGAGAATCTGCTCTCGACTGAAGACGACGCCGGGCTGGCGCGCCAACATCGCCAGCAAGTCGAACTCCTTCCGAGTCAGCCGCACAGGCCGTCCGTCGGCGGTGACCTCGCGGGCATCGACGTCAACGCTGATGGGGCCCGCAGTCCTCGAGGTGGCCGCACCTCCGGCGCTCAGCTCGCTGCGTTGTGCGCTGCGTCTTGCCACAGCGTGGATTCGGGCGATCAACTCACCGACATCGTAGGGCTTGACCACGTAGTCGTCGGCGCCCAAGTTGAGCCCGTGGATCCGAGCACTTCGATCGGTGCGAGCGGTGACCACCAGGATCGGTCGGTCGAACCGCTGCCGCATCCGCCGGCACAGGTCGAAGCCGTCGACGTCGGGCAACCCGAGGTCGAGCAGGACGAGATCGGGTTCGCGCGCCAACGCCTCCAGCGCCTGCTGGCCGGTGCGGGCTCGTACGATCTCGAAGCCGTGCTTCACGAGCACCGCCATCAGCGCGTGCGCGACGTGGTCGTCATCCTCGACGATGAGAAGAAGCACCGGTCCATTATCACCCGGCCTCGCGCGCATCCCGCTCCGGTAGGTGACGCAGTTCCAAGCCGAGCCCGACCACGGCTCCGCGGTGCCCTCCGTGACGACGCTCCTCGTCAAAGCGTCGACCGAACCTGGGTTCAGAACTTCGAGTGCGACGCCGTCATTCAGCAGCGGAAGCGAACGACCACGACGTCACCGTCACAGTCCACAGGAGACCCCTCACAGACGCGTGAAAGGCCGCACCTCGACTGCGAACTCGCACCGGGTCCTGCCGCTAGGGCTCGGGCGTGGTCGTTCGAGCGGTGCCGGCGCGGTCGGGTCGTTGCAGTGCGCGCCAGCCGCGGCGGGTCAGCCCTCGCGGCTTGAACACCGAGAGCCCGATCGCGACGAGCAGCACCACGGCCGCGGCTCCGGCGTCGGCGAGGACCTGCACCTGCAGCGAGCCGTGGGCGCCGGATCCGGCTCGTTCGGCCAGGTGGCTCACCGGTCGCATGTGCACGAGCAGAACGGCGGTGGCCAGCGCGGTGATCACGAACTTCACCAGAACCCAGTAGTGCCGGAACAAGCCCCACTGCGTGCCCAACGCCTGCACGACACCCGTGATCAGCGAGAGGAGGCTCAACGGCACGATGACGAACCAGCCGGTCAGCTCCATCGCGAGGTACGCGGCTCGGGCCGCTTCGGGATCACCGCTCGCCAGCCCGGCGACGGCGAGCGCGAGGAACGCGGCGACCGCGCCGAACCAACCGACGGAGGACGCCACGTGCGCGGTCAGCGCGACCTTGCGAACACCCGGCGACATCACGGCAGGTGACCGCCCATGCCGCCGCCGGCGAGGTGCACGACCACGAACAGCACCAGCAGGGCCAGGGCGATGGCCACGAAGACCTTCACCCAGCGCGGCGTCGCGGGGCCGGAGTCGCCTGCGTCGCGGGTCTCGGGAGGCTGGGGTGCGGCTGCCATGTCGTGTCCTCGTCACTCGCTCGCTTCGACATTTTTACGATACACGTTGTCCATATCGCGACGTGATGTCTGCGGAGTGACGGTGCGTATAGTTCGCATGGTGCCCAGGTTGTGGAACGAGACGGTGGAAGAGCACCGGCGCGAGGTCGGTGACGCGATCCTGAACGCCACCGCCGAGCTGGTGGCCGAGCAGGGCCTGCACGCGGTGACGATGTCGCGGATCGCCACGAAGGCCGGGATCGGGAGGGCGACGCTCTACAAGTACTTCCCGGACATCGAGGCGATCCTCTTCGCATGGCACGAGCGCCAGGTCTCCGACCACCTCCAGCACCTCGCCAAGATCGGCCACGGCGCCGGCACCCCGGCGGAACGGCTCGAAGCCGTGCTGCGGGAGTTCGCGCAGATCTCCCACCAGAGGCACGGCGCGGAGATCGCCACGCTGCTGCACCGCGGCGAGCACGTCGCCCAAGCCCAGCAGCACCTGACCGGATTCCTCGGACACCTGATCGCCGAAGGCGTGCGGAACGGGGAGTTCCGCGATGACGTGGCGCCCGACGAGCTGGCGAACTTCTGCCTGCACTCGCTCACGGCCGCGGCCGGGCTGAGCTCCCAGGACGCCCTGCGACGGCTCGTCACGGTCACGATGGCGGGACTGCGCCCCGACTGACCGGCCGCCGAAGAGCCTGGCCCGGCAGGTGCCGCTCAGCCACGCAGCCTGATCCTCACGGTGTCAGAGGATTTCCAACGGGGTCGCCCGGTCCGGCGCAGGGAACTGCGCGTCGAGCTCGGCGAGATCGTCCGCCCACAACCGGATCTCCAGGGCTGCGTGGTTCTCCTCGACGTGGCCGCGAGTCGCGGCCTTCGGAATCGCGCAGAAGCCCTCACCGGCCAGGACCCAGGCGATGGCGATCTGCGCGGGCGTGACCCCGTGGCGCTCCGCGACCCGCCCCAACACCGGATCCCCGAGCACCCGGCCCTGCTCGATCGGTGAGTACGCCATCACCGGCAACTTCCGCTCCCGGCACCACGGGAGCAGGTCGAACTCGATCCCCCGCCGCGTGAGGTTGTAGAGCACCTGGTTGACCGCGCAACCGCTGCCACCCTCCTGCGCCCACAGCTCTCGCATGTCGTCGGAGTCGAAGTTGCTGACCCCGAAATGACCGATCTTGCCGCTGTCGCGCAGATCCTCGAACGCTTCGAGCGTCTCGGACAACGGCGTTCCGCCACGCCAGTGCAGCAGGTAGAGATCGAGATGATCGGTCCCCAGCCGACGCAGGCTGCGCTCGCACGCCTCGATCGCGTCCCGCCGGCCGGCGTTGTGCGGAAACACCTTGCTGACCAGGAAAACCTCGTCCCGCCGACCGTCGATCGCCTCGCCGACCACTTCCTCGGCACCACCACTGCCGTACATCTCAGCGGTGTCGATCAGACCCATGCCGAGGTCGAGCCCGCGTCGCAGCGCCGCGGCCTCCGCCGCGCGGTCCGAACCGCGCTCGCCCATGCCCCAGGTGCCCTGCCCCAACACAGGCAGGTCGCCGCCGGAAGGTAGCTGCAGGTGTCGCATCGTTCGCACTCCGTTTCGCGTTGTCGACGAACAGGCCGTGCCGGGCGCGAACCCAGTCTAAGGAACCCGTCGCCCACCCACGCGGCACCAGTTCGGTCCGGAACGTCGGTCTCCTCGCGACCGCCCACTGCGCCGGTTCCCCAGCGGGGACACCGAATCGCGAACCCATCGCGCGAGACCTCTCGACTAGCGCTCTGCGGCGGCTCATCGCTGTCACGATGACGGGACTGCGCCCGGGGTGAGGGATCTCAAGCTGCGTCAGCGCTGTGGAACGGCGTTCTCAGGGGCGGCATCTGGTGGCGCGGAGCGCGCGTGCGCGAGTCGTCGCGTCAGCCATCCCGCACCGACCAAGGCGGCCACGGCGAGTCCGAGCCAGATCGCGGGCATCCAACCGGCACCGGCGGCCAGGGCGTTGCCCGCGGTGATGTAGACGATGTTGGCAGGAAGCGTTCCCACAGCAGTTCCGGCGAGGAAGTGCAGCACGCGCACCCGGGTCACACCGGCGCCGTAGTTGACAACGCCGTAGGGAAGGATCGGAAGCAACCGGCAGATCACAGTTGCCGTGAAGCCTCGCCTCGCGAACGCGGAGTCCAGAGCGTTCAAGCGGCCCCTTCGGAGCAGAGGCGCCAGCGCATCGCGCCCGAGCAGGCGTGCGATGCCGAACGCCAACCCCGCTCCCAGCACGGTGCCGGTCACCACCACGAGCACGGCGACCGGCGGGGCGAACAAGATTCCGGCGATGGTGGACAGCGCGGGCCTGGGCGCGAACACGAGTGCAGCCACCCCGAAGAACAGCACGAAGAGCATCGGTGTCCACCAGGTACTCGCTTCTCGCCAGGTTCGGATGTCCAGCAGCGGCGCATCGGGCCCGAGCCACACTCCGGCAACGATGGCAACGGCGAGCCCGATGCCGAGGACGGCGAGCCGCAGGTACGGCGAGCCGGCAACGGCTGCGGCCTTGCTGATCGAAGACATCACCACTGCTCGCACCCAGCGCTTGAAGCTCGAAGGGTCGACGTTCGTCGACGGCCGCCCACTGTAGCCGTTGGTGTCGCCGCCTGGCCCTTTCCGCCTGACGAGCGGGCGCGGGTCGCCCTCCGCCTGCGTGTGGATACCCGCCCCCGGTATGGTCGGGCGCATGCACGTGCGGTCCCGGGTCGTCCGGTGGGGGCTGTTGGTCGCCCTCGCGTTGGGCGTGGTGCTCATGCATCACGCGCCGGGGCCGCATGTCTCCGAGAGCCCGCCGGCGCACACCCTCGCGATGAGCGCGGCGCCGATCACGGCCACGGCCGACGACGGGTGCGAGTGTCGCCATGCCGGTGAGCACAGCGGCGCCCCGTTCTCGTCCGGCCACGATGTGTTGCACCTGTGCCTGGCGATCCTGATCGGATTCGCCGCGTTCGTTCGCATGGCGTTCCGGCGCGGTCCGGGCCCGACCGCAGCCGGCCCGGCGCGCAGCTCGACTCCGCCAGGCATGCGCGGGCGCCCTCCGATTCCTCTTGCTCGACGTCTCGCCGTGCTGTGCGTGATGCGGTGCTGATCAACGGCGTTTTCAGCCTTTGAACACGCATTTCCTTTTCGCATCCACCAGCAAGACGTGAGGAATCTTCATGATGAAGCGCACGCGTGTGCTCACCGCCGCAGCGGTCGTCGCCACGGCGGCGGCTGTGACCGCCGGATGTTCCGGCGGGGACGACATGGCGAACATGCCGGGGCATGGAACACCACCCAGCGCCGGCCAGCAGCAGGCACCTGGGCAGGCAGCCCACAACCAGGCGGACGTGACCTTCACCCAGGGCATGATCCCGCACCACCAGCAGGCCATCGAGATGTCGCGCATGGCGGCCGACCGCGCGCAGTCTCCGGAGGTCAAGAAACTGGCTGAGCAGATCCAGGCCGCGCAGGGCCCGGAGATCGAGAAGTTGACCGGGTGGCTGCAGAGCTGGGGCGTCGGAGCACCCTCCGGGATGCCGGGAATGGATCACGGCGGTCACGGCGGCCATGGTGGATCCGGCGGCGGGATGATGTCGCCCGAGGAGATGAACCAGCTCGGGCAGTCCTCGGGTTCGGAGTTCGACCAGGCCTTCCTGTCGATGATGATCAAGCATCACGAAGGGGCGATCGAGATGGCCCGGACCGAGCTCAGCGCCGGCCAGTTCCCCGAGGCCAAGCAGATGGCTCAGCAGATCATCGATGCACAGCAGGCCGAGATCGACACCATGAAGCAGCTGCTTCCCCCGGGCTGACCTCGCCCGGCCTGGCTCGGGGGACGAGAACACGCTCTTCCCCCGAGCCGGTGCACGACTCTGAACGGGCACCGGTCTCGCGATGTCCGATTTATCTGGCCGCAGAGACCCGCTCGGCGCCATTCATTCGATCCACCACGAATAACCGCCCGGCCTCATCCGATTCGAGCTTGCTATGCACCGATTCCCCAGCGCGGACATCAACTCCCGAATCCATCGTGTGAGAGATGACATACGGCTTCGCGGCCTCTGGACGACGTCTCTAGTGTGGTGCCCGTGAAGGAGTTAACGGCACGGCAACACGGCTTGGGGAAGTGGCTCGCACTTCCCCTGCTCGTGCTGGGCTTTCTCCTCGTTCCGCTCGTGCTCCTGCCCGCACACGCGCTTCCCGGACACGCGGCGATGATGTCGCTGACCAATTCGGCGAGTTCGCACCACGGTGAAGCGCCTGGGCACACCCACGACCACGACACCCACGTTCCCGCGGTCTCGGATGCCGCCACCAGCCACGACGGCGATCACGGCCACCAAGCCCCGTATTGCGACGCGGGGCCTGATTACAGCGCCGTCGCACCTACCAGGCAGCTGAACACCCCGACTGAACTGGGGTTCCTCCTCCTGGCACTGGCATTCGCCGCGACGGCGGTCGCAGCGCTGTTCGCTGAGCCCGCGTGGGCACGGCGTCTTCGGCATTGGTTCTCCCGGCCACCGTGGAGACCATCCGGAACCGCCTTCCTCCACTTCGCGTGCATCGCACGAACCTGATTCCCGAATCGGATTCCCGTCCAGCTGAACCGCAAGCGAACTCTTCCTGAACACGCACTTTCTCCGTGTTCTCCCTCGCCTGCCTGAATTCGTTTCCCTGAACGGGATGTCCTTTTAGCGCGGCGGTGACGCAACCCCGCTGCAGCCGGTTTTTCGGCTCCTGCGTCGTCGCATGCGCATCGGTTCATGCTTTCCGCTTCTTCTCATCGCGGTGGCGCACCGAAGTGCGCCCCGAAGACCTGGAGGTTCGCAGTGATCCACGATTCGGTGATCGGTTGTGTCGGCTCAACCCCGATGGTGCGACTCAGCCGGTGTTTCCCCGAACCCGACGTGGAAGTGCTCGCCAAGCTGGAGATGCTCAACCCCGGCGGCAGCATGAAGGACCGCCCCGCGCGGTTCATCATCGAACAAGGCCTGGCCAGCGGAACCCTTCGACCGGGGATGCGGCTGGTGGAGAGCACCTCCGGCAACCTCGGCATCGCCCTGGCCATGGCAGCCGGTTTGCACGGCCTGTCCTTCACCGCCGTGGTCGACCCCAAGACCTCGCCGACGAACCTGCGCCTGCTGGAACTGTTCGGTGCCGAGGTCGAAATGGTGACCGAACGGGACGCGGCAGGCGGATACCTGCACTCCCGCGTTCAACGCGCCCGCGAGCTGGTGGATTCACTCCCGAACGCCACGCAGATCAACCAGTACGCCAACGAGCTCAACTGGCGCGCCTACCACGAAACCGCAGGCGCGGAGATCCTCGACGCCGTCGACGGCCCCATCGACTACCTGGTGGCAGCGGTCTCCACCACCGGCTCGATCCAGGGCATCGCCCGACGTCTGCGCAAGGACCACCCGAACCTCAAGGTCGTCGCCGTGGACGCCGTCGGCTCGGTCATCTTCGGAGCCCCCGCCGGACCGCGGCAGATCCCCGGCTTCGGGGCCAGCCGCGTCCCGGAGATCTACGACCCGGCCGAGATCGACGACGTCCTGAACGTCGCCGACGCCGAGTCCGCCGCCGGATGCCGACGGCTGCTGGCCACCGAGAAGGTCTTCGCCGGCGGATCCTCGGGTGCAGTGATCGCCGGGGTCGAGCACCTCATCTCCAGGCTGGAGGGCCCGGCCCGGATCGTGACGGTGCTGCCCGACCGCGGCGAGCGCTACCTCGACCTGGTCTACGACGACGAATGGGTCGCCAACCTGCCCGACCCGTGGCAGGAGCCCCAGGTGGTGGCACCGTGACCCGCACGCTGCGGACCCAGTCCCCGGGTAGCGCACCAGAGGATCACGCGGATTCGGCTCGCGGCCGCGGGCAGAACTTGGTCCTGCTGTGGGCTGGGCAGTTCGTCAACACCGCCGGGCTGATGATGCTGGTGCCGATCATGCCGTTCTACCTGGAGCAGATCGGCACCACCGGCGTCGCCGAGACCCAGACCTGGGCCGGGGTGGCCATCGCCGCCCCGGCCTTGGCCCTCACCGTCGCCACCCCGCTGTGGGGACGGCTGGGTGACCGCATCGGCCGCAAGTGGATGGTGGTGCGCGCTCTGCTGGGATTGGCGGTGGCCATGGTCGTCATGACCGTGGCCAGCACTCCCCTGCTCCTCGTGGTCGGTCGCCTGCTGCAGGGCACGCTCGGCGGTGTCGTGGAGGCAGCGGCGGCGTTCGCGGGCTCGACCGGTACCGACGAGAAACGCGGTTCAGCACTCGGCAAATCCTTCAGCGCCACCGCAGCAGGAGCGTTGGTCGGACCCATCGCCGGTGGTCTCGTCGTCGGTTCCGACGGCCTGCACCAGCTCATGCTGGCCATCGCCGCCGCCGCGACCGCCCTCGCCATCGCCTGCGCCGCGGGTCTGCGCGAGCCCGATCGAGCTCCAGCCGGTGCGGCGCGCAAGCACACGACCGGCCAACCCCGTCGCCGCGGGTCGGTCATGCGGGTTCCGGGCGCAACGTTGCTGGCGCTCGCGGCGATCGGAACGTACTTCGGCGTCTACGGCCTCATCCCCATCTACGCCGAACACATCCAAGGCATCGTCATCGAGGCGCGCGCGGCAAGCGTGTGGGTCGGCGTCCTGCACTCGGTGATGTGGGGTGCGACCCTGCTCGGCTCGTTCTGGTGGGGCAAGCACAACGACCTCACCGGACGGCCGCTGCGCACCTTCGCGATCACCGCCGCCGGGTGCGCGGCGTCCATCGCCGTCGTCTCCCTGCCGCTGGACCCCTTCGCGATGATCCCGTTCCGGCTGGTGCAGGGCTTCTGCTTCGCCGCCCTCGCCCAATCGTTGTTCCTGCACTTCAGCAGGCACGCGCCCGGTGAGCACAAGAGCGCGTTCGTCAGCACCGCCAACAGCTACTTGCTCATCGGACAATCAGCCGGTCCGCTGCTGGCCGGTCCGCTGGTCGGGTTCCTCTCCGCTCCCACTGCCGTGCTGGTCATGGCGGTCGTCTGCGGGATCGGGGCATTGCTGGCGCTCAAGCCCTGCCTCGCTGAAAGACCTGACCACGACCTCGACGGAGACGCGGACAACGCGGATCTCGTCGAATTCGAAGCAACCGGGCCGATCCCTGCCGTCACCTCGCCGCACAACGGCGTGGCCGTCGTCCCGTTTCGGGGCTGGCGCATCAGCTCGCGCCATCTCGATTCCCTCGCTGCCCGCTACGCCACGCCGTGGAGCCCCAGTCCGGCTTCAGCCGCCGTACCCGGCACCCTGAGCGCCTGGCAGCGCAGCGGCGTGGTCCTGCAGGATCGGCAGCCCTCCTTCTACGCCTACGAGCAGACCGGACCACGTGGAACCATCCGCGGAGTGCTTGCCGCGGTGCACCTGGACAGCGGGCTGCGCACGCACGAGGAGATCATCCCCGAGCGCGCCGCGGACCTCACCCGGCTCATGAACCGCGGCCAGATGGACCTCGCCCCCGCCTTGCTCGGCTTCTCGGGTGATGGCCGCACCACCCGACATCTCGCAGGCACGGCGCGTCAGGAACCCGTCACCGATCTCCTGGCCGACGACGGTCAGTTTCATCGGCTCTGGCGCATCACCGACCACGCGACGCAGGACGACATCATCGCCGAACTGGACGCGCGCACGGCCTTCATCGCCGACGGCCACCACCGCTACTCCGCTGCCCGCCAGTACCGCCGCTCGGCCTACGCCGACGGCCACGGGCCTGGCCCGTGGGACTACTTCTCGGGCCTGCTGGTCGACGTCACCGCAACCCCGTTGCGACTCGCGCCCGTCCACCGGGTGCTGCCCCACCTGGACCCGCACCACGCACTCCGGACCGCGTCGTCCCAGTTCCGGATCCACCCGCTGCACGGACCGCTGACCCACTGGCTCGCCGCGCTGAAACGCCACTCCCGCACCGGTCCGGCCTTCATCCTCGCCACCCCGCGTGGCGGCTTCCTGCTCACCGAACCGCATCCCCGATTTCTCCACGCCACCCTCGACGGCACCCCGCCTCCCCTGCGCTCGACGCACGTCGCGGTCCTGGACACCGCCCTGATCAGCCACCTGTGGCGAATCCCCGAGCATCCCGGTCACATTGAGTTCGAACCGAACGCAACCACGGCCGTCGAAACGGCCCGACGCACCGGAGGAGTCGCAGTCCTGACGAATCCGCCGACCCAGCACGACCTCAAAACCGCCGCCACCGCAGGAATCCGCCTCCCCCGCAAATCGACCTCGTTCGGTCCGAAACCGCACCCCGGACTGGTGTTCCGGACCCTCGACGACCAGTGAGGCGCCCGCTCACGTCGGCACAACCCGGGCCCTGCGCTCGAAATGGCTCACACGCAAAAAGAGGGTGGCCGGGACGACGATCCCGGCCACCCTCGACACCCACACCCGCGATGGAGGTGCGGAACCGCCGCAGCCGCCCCGGGCGGTCAGCTCGTCCTGGCGGTGGCGAGTGCGGGTTCGCGTCTCGCACTTCCTGCCGCCGGGTTGCTCGTGATGGAGGTGCGGAACCTCCGCAGCCTGAGGCTGTTGGCGACCACGAAGGCGCTGGAGAAGCCCATCGCCGCGCCGGCGATCATCGGGTTGAGCAGTCCGAGCGCCGCCAGCGGTAGCGCGGCCACGTTGTAGGCGAAAGCCCAGAACAGGTTGCCCTTGATCGTGCCCAGCGTGCGCCGCGAGAGCCGGATGGCGTCCACCGCCGCCCGCAGGTCACCGCGCACGAGGGTGAGGTCGGAGGCCTCGATGGCGACATCGGTGCCGGTGCCCATCGACAACCCGAGGTCGGCTTGAGCCAGGGCCGCGGCATCGTTGATGCCGTCGCCGACCATCGCCACCACTCGCCCTTCCCGTTGCAGGCGCGTGATGACCTCGACCTTGTCCTGCGGCAGGACTTCGGCGATGACCTCGTCGATGCCGACCTCACCGGCCACGGTGCGGGCAACCGTCTCGTTGTCGCCGGTGAGCAGCACCGGCCTCAACCCGAGCTCGCCGAGTTGCGAGATCGCCTCCGCCGATCCGGGTTTGACGGTGTCGGCGATCTCGAGCACGGCGCGCGCGGCACCGTCCCAGGACACCGCGACCGCCGTTCGGCCCGCGCGCTCGGCGGAATTTCGCGCGGTGACGAGCTCGTCCGGCAGCGGCTGGCTCCACTGCTCGAGCAGTGCGGGCCGTCCGACCAGGACGGCGTGGCCGTCGACCACGGCCTGCACGCCCAAGCCCTCGGTGTTGCTGAAGTCCTCGACCGCGGGCAGCTCCCCCACTCGTTCGCGAGCTCCGCGGGCGATGGCCTGCGCGATGGGGTGTTCGGAGGCGTGCTCAGCGGCACCGGCCAAGCGCAGCACCTCGTCCTCGTCGGCACCCTCAGCGAGGTGGACGCCGACAAGGGACATCTGCCCGGTGGTGACGGTGCCGGTCTTGTCCAGCACGACGGTGTCGATGCGCCGGGTGGACTCCAGCACCTCCGGCCCCTTGATCAGGATTCCCAGCTGCGCGCCGCGCCCGGTCCCGACCAGCAATGCGGTGGGGGTGGCCAGTCCGAGCGCGCAGGGGCAGGCGATGATCAGCACCGCGACCGCGGCGGTGAACGCCGCCGTGGCGCCCCCATCGGCGCCGAGCCAGAACCCGAGCGTGGCGATGGCCAGTGCGATCACGATCGGTACGAACACCGCCGAGATCCGATCGGCCAGCCGCTGCACCTCGGCCTTGCCGTTCTGGGCGTCCTCCACCAGTTTCGCCATCTGCGCCAGCTGCGTGTCGGCGCCGACGCGCACCGCGCGCACGGCCAAGCGACCTCCGGCGTTCACGGTCGCGCCGGTCACGGCGTCTCCCGCGGTGACCTCTACGGGCACCGATTCGCCGGTGAGCATGCTGGCGTCGACCGCCGAGCTGCCTTCCTCGACGACCCCGTCGGTGGCGATCTTCTCGCCGGGACGCACGACGAAGTGATCGCCGACGGCGAGCTGGTCGATCGGGATGCGCTGCTCGCGTCCGTCGCGGAGCACGGCGACGTCCTTCGCGCCGAGTTCCAGCAGCGCGCGCAGCGCCGCACCGGCGCGACGCTTGGACCGCGCTTCGAAGTACCGCCCGGCCAGGATGAAGGTCGTCACGCCAGCGGCGACTTCGAGGTAGATGTTGCTGTCACCGGCCATGCGCTGGACGGTCAGCTCGAAGGGGTGCGTCATGCCCGGTGTTCCGGCTGTGCCGAGAACCAGCGCGTACAGCGACCACAGGAACGCCGCCAGGGTGCCCATCGAGATCAGCGTGTCCATGGTGGCCGCTCCGTGGCGCAGGTTCGCCCACGCGGCGCGGTGGAAAGGCAACGCGCCCCACACGACGACGGGGGCCGCCAGCGCGAGCGAAATCCACTGCCAGTAGGTGAACTGCCACACCGGCACCATCGCCAGCACGATCACCGGAACGGACAACGCCGCCGACACGACCAGTCGAT
Source organism: Saccharopolyspora sp. NPDC049426 (assembly GCF_040676935.1). Taxonomy (NCBI): domain Bacteria; kingdom Bacillati; phylum Actinomycetota; class Actinomycetes; order Pseudonocardiales; family Pseudonocardiaceae; genus Saccharopolyspora; species Saccharopolyspora sp. NPDC049426. The sequence continues at coordinate 106,854 of NZ_JBFAPZ010000011.1, forward strand.
CGCGCAGGATCCGCACCGGATCGTCCTGTTCTCGCTCCTGCTCGGCGCTCGCATCGGGAGTCGGCAGGGTCGCCGTGTAGCCGGCGGCCTCGACCTGCTCCACGAGCTGCTGCGGGTCCAGGCCGGGTGGCAAGGACACCTTGGCCTTCTCGGTGGCGTAGTTGACGGTGGCGGTGACGCCGTCGAGCTTGCCGAGGCGCTTCTCGACCCGCGCGGCACATGAAGCGCAGGTCATGCCGCCGATCGCGAGTTCGATCTCCCGGCCCGTCACGCTCGGGGACTCACTGACCTTGCTCATCGAGGTTCTCCTGTTCACCCGTGGCTCCCGTGGCCGTCACCGGACGGCGGCTGCGCCTGGCGGCTGTCCGCGGGTCCCGTGTCGACCGTGAACTCCGCCGTGCGGACTCGGCCTTCGTGTTGGAAGTCGAGGAAGAGCCGGTAGGTGCCCGCAGAAGGAACCTCGGCCCGGAACGTGATCTCCGGCCCTGCCGGAGTGCGGCCATCGCCGGGGGCTCCCTCGGGATGCACGTGGAGGTAGGCGAGATCGCCCGTGCGCAGCGCGACCAGGTGCCCGTAGGCGGCCAGGTAGGGCTGCAGGTCCGTGACGGGTCGCCCGTCCTTGCTCACCGACAGCGTGAGCGGAGACGATCGCCCGGCCGTGAGCTGCCCGTCCAACCTGACCTGGTAGCCGTCGACCTCCGCGATGCGGGATGGCGCGTGCGCAACCGGCTCGAAGACCCCCGGCGCGGAGACGTCCAGACCCAGCGTCTGATCCGCACCGCCGGTCGGGACGAAATCGGCGAAGACCCGATAGGTACCCCCTAGGGGTAGCCGCATCGGCACGTTCCAGGTGCCGTCCGGGCTCATCTCCGGGTGCAGGTGCTCGTAACCGGCCGTGTCACGGCGAACGACGATCAGGTGCATCCGCTTGTCGTGCTCGGCGTCGAACCGCGTCACCGGGTTCCCGTCGGGGCCGATGATGCGGAAGGAGAAGTTCTCGATGCTGCCGGGCGTGATCGTCGTCGTGGTGGACGTGAGGGTGTAACCGTCCCTGGTCGACGCGAGTCCCGCCGGAAGGTCCTGCGTGACTCCCGCGACGGTGCCGCTGTGGCTGTCCCCACCACCGGCGTGCCCAACGCCGGAGTGCCCACCCTGCGCCGCGACGCCGGTGGTGAAGGGACCGACAGCGGTTCCGGCCGCCCACGCCCCGCCGAAGGCGAGCGCGAGCACCGCACCGTAGGCGGAGAGCTTCGCTGCTGTGTTCATTTTTCAACCCCTCGCGAGTCCGGGCCCTTCAGCGGGCCCTTGCGGGCCGAGGCCCTAGTGGGATGCCAGCTCGTAGCCGGCCTCTTCGACGGCTTCGCGCACGGTCACCTCGCTGAGCGCCGCATCACTGGTCACCGTCACCGCGCCGGTCGGCAGGTCGACCGCCACGTCCGACACACCGGTGATCTTGCTGATCTCCTCGGTCACCGACGCGGCGCAGTGGCCGCAGGTCATCCCGCTGACCGCGTAGGTCATTTCCGCCATGGCAATTCCTCTCCGGCCTGACTCGAATCCCTCGTAAAAAATATACCCCTAGGGGGTATAGGTAGTCAACGGCTCGAACGCCAGGAACAACCGAGTCGGCGGCACCACGCGGCCAGCCCAGCCGCTCGGTCAGCCGGTGGGCTCGGCTCGGTATCCGGCCTCAGCGATCGCCGCGATGACGTCGGCGGTGCTGGACCTGGTGAGGTCCAGTTCCACGACGCTCCGGCCTGTCTTGACCGAGGTCGTCGTGCTGTGCACGCCGGGCAGGTCTTCGAGCACATCGTCGACGAGCAGGCTGCAGCTGCCACAGTGCATGCCGGTGACGCGGAAGGTGACGATGGTGGTCGCCATGCAGTTCTCCTCTGCTCGGTCAGGCGGCGGTGAGGGTGCCGGTGTACATGCCCATGCCGCAGGAGTACGCCACCGGCCCCGGCGGCAGTGCACCGAGCTCGACGGCGGTCGCCCCTCGAACCGGAAGGATCTTGTCGACGTTGCGATCGGGGATGATGAACGAGCGCACACAGCCCTGCGCGTTGTCGGACTCGATGACGAGCGTGGTCGGCACACCTGCGCGGACCTGGACGTTGGCCGGGCTGTAGGCGCCGGTGCTCGCGGTGATCACCACGGTCTGATGGCCGTTCTGGACGGTCACGGTGCCCGCCGGCGGCGGCTCCTCAGCGGTGGCCGCCCGGGTGAGCCGGCTGGCCGCCAGCGGGGATCCGGCGAGTTCGAGGCCTCCGTTGGAGGTGTAGAGGCCGGTGATCACGACGACGATGCCGGTGAGTGCAGCAAGGCGACCGCGCCAGGCGGTAGCGGCTTTGCGAGCGAGGTAGCCGAGCAGGGCGAACAGCGGGCTGGTGCCGATCACGAAGGCCGCCATGATGGTCGCTCCGGTCAGTGGAGAGCCGGAGGCCAAGGCCAGCGCCTCGACCGAGAGCGTCACGCCGCACGGGATGAGCACGCTGACCACCCCGAGCAGCGTCGGTGCCAGCGTCGACCGGGAGCGCGAGCGGTCGCGCACGATCCGCATCCACGACAGGGGCGGTTCGATGACGATGTTGCGAAAACCCGGCACACCGAGCTGCGCGAGACCGAAGGCGATGATCACCACGCCGACAAGCAGCTGAATCCACGTGCGCAGGCCGACCGACAGCTGCGCCACGCCGCCCAACGCACCCAGCAGGGCACCGAGGATCGCGTGCGAGAAGAGCTTGCCGATCAGAAAACCACCGACCGGCGCTAGATCGTCAGCGAGGTGACCCAGCGCTCCTCGGGCTTGGAGGCGGGTGCCACCGAGGGCTGATCCCCGCTCGGTGACGCGGCGTTGGCGGGAGATCATCCCGGCCAGCAGGCCGCCTTGCACGGCCGCGCAGGACACCCCACCGGCCAACAATCCGGTGAGCAAAACAGCGATCAGATCCATGAAGAAGACTCCTACGAACGAAGCAAGAGAAGAGGAAGCGCGCACGGGCGCGCTCAGTGACCGCACGAATACGAAACATGCGGCGCTGTGGACGGACTTCTTCTACGTTCGCAGGATGCAGAGCTGAATCAGGCTGGGCCGCAACGGTGCACGCGGCCGAGCGCGCGCATCGGTCCGCCGCAGAATGCGGGTCCCGAGCGGGATCAGCGAGCGGCGCAGCAGCACCAGCGTTCCGAGCATGGTGACCAACAGCGCCAAGCAGGTCATCAGCAGAGACCCGCCCGTGGACTCATCGTCATTGCTGGTGTGAGTCATGTCTGCCGTTGAACTGGGCATGACGGCGCTCGGATCGTGGCTGCCCGAGGCGTAGGGGTGTCCCAGACCTGCCGTGGCGCCCATCGCCTCGTCGGCGCTCGCCGCGAGGTGCGCCGGGGGCATCATGCCGTCGGCGCACTGCGGGGCGAGCATGAGCGCGAATCCCGCTACCACCGTGAGCACTGCGATGAGCCGCGCGAGGGTGCCTCGCGCGCCTCGTACCCAACGATTCGGGTTCGCCATCGCCACGCAGGCTACCGGGTTCGTCCACGAGCCGTCCGGGGACGGGGACGCCTAGTCACCGCGCACCGGTCAGACACCGTGGAGGAGCGGGCCAGACCACAGTGGAACAGCGACACCTCATCAGACCGTTCGGCACGCGACGATTTCGATCGCGGGGCTGTTGAACCTCCGCGGACGCAGGGTGACTTCAAGGCGGTCGAAACCAACCTGCGCGGCAACTTTTCGCAGCTCCTCGGGTTCCACATCGAGGACGTGCCGATGAACGCTGACCACCAAGCGTCCACCAGGACGCAGAACGCGGAACAACTCGGCGAAACCCTCCGGGCGCTCCCACAACATCACGTTGTTGACGGAGATCACCGCATCCGCAGACGCATCAGCACACCCCGTCCGCTCGGCGGTGCCATCGCGGATCTTCACCAACCCTCGCGCGATCTCCTCTCCGCATCTCGACGCAGCCATCTCCCGCATCGCCGCTGAGGGGTCCACTCCCAACACGGTCCCTCGCGGCGAGACGGCCGCAGCGGCGAGCCTCAGGCCCACACCCGGCCCGTGCCCGACCACGACGACCGCGTCGCCGGAAACCAGCCCGGCCTGATCGACAGCCCGGATTTCCTGCTCGGCGTTGGCCTTCGCCATGAGCGCGCCGCCCAGCCGGCCCACCAACCCCGACGGATGACCGAAACCTCGGTCGAACAGCTGCATCATCAGTTTCGCCATACGGGGAGAACACCACCTGCGGGCCTCAGGCGCATCAGGGCGAACCCTGGAACACCCACCATCCTGGTGCGCTCACCGTCGGCGGGCTCGGCGCTGACGCTCATCGCGCATGAGTTGACGCGTTTCCTCCGCACGGTTCAGCGGTCGCTGACAGCGCGCACGCACGAGCGGGCCGCCTGCTGGTCGCAGACGGCCCGCTTCGAAGGAACCTCTCGGCAAGCCCGGACCTCAGCGCGCCAAGCGCTCGAGGCGAGCGAGACCTTCCTTGTACTGGTTGAGGTCCGTGTTGGTGCTGATACCGGCGACCTTGCCCTTGCTGGTGTACTGCCAGAAGTCCCAGTCGCCGAAGCCGTTGGGCACGGAGGGGCTGTCGACATCATAGGAAGCTAGCCACAGCGCGTGATTTCCGAATGCGTCGGTACTACCCATGCACTCCCGCCAGAACGACGGGTTGGCGTAGATGATCGCGTCCTTGCCGGTGCGTTCCTTGACCTTCTCGTTGAACGTCTTGGTCCACTGCTGCATCTGGTCGACGCTCAACCCGTAGCAGCCGCCGGCCTTCGGGTCGACCTCCAGGTCCAGGACCGGCGGGAGGGTCTTGCCGTCAGCCTGGTAATCAGCCGTGTCCAAGAATCGCTCGGCCTGTTCCTCGGCCGAGGACGAACCGGGCCTGGCGAAGTGGTAGGCACCGGCGATCAGGCCGGCTTCCTTGGCTCCGCGGTACTGCTCGCCGTAACGCGGATTCGTGAAGCTGGTGCCGTCCGTTGCCAGCACGAAGGTGAACTTCTTGCCGTCGGCTGCGACCTGGCTCCAGTCGATCTCGCCGTTGTGGTTGGACACGTCGATTCCCTCGACTGGCGGGCCCGGCGGTGCTTCCGGCTCAGCCTGAGCGTCGGGCGCCGGTGGAGCGGCTGCCGACGACTCCGGCGTGACCGGGGCGGCTTGCTGTGGCGGGACCGAGGGGGATGGGATCGGAGCCTGCAGCGCGGCATCTTGCACGTTCGGCTCCGATTGGCCGGGGCTGCCACAGCCGATCATCAGGCCGATCACACCGACAGCAGCAACCGCCACACCGGCCTGCGTCGCACGCCTCCGCGATGCGGGGAGCTTTTCGCGGAGAACGGTCAGGAACGGCGCGCCCCTCTCCCGGAAGCGCCGCGCCGCCGGTGCTTGCCCGCCGGAATGATCGTTGTCTTCGGGGTTTCCAGTTTCGTTCGTATGTTCGGGGATCACGAAACCACACTTCAGTACACAGCGTGATCTCGCCTCGCGGTTTCTACGTATCCAGGTACCTGAATTACCCCAATTCGGGTGAATGGTCCGGACAACGAGTCAACATAGAGTAATACGACTGAAGAGTAGCGCAACGATCATGATGACCGCGCCCGGAACAACGAAGGTGGTGGCACGGCCACCGACAGGGCTGCGCGCTCCAACCGTTCACGGAGTCAGCAGAAGACGACCCCGGCCCCGCATTGAAATGCCGAGCACAGATGGGCCGAACACGGCATGCCAGGATCGACTGTCCTCAAATCGCTCCCAGAATGGTGAGAGCCCCAACCGATGAAACACATCAGTTGGGGCTCTCACCTGGGAACAGCATTGGTGCGCGATACTGGGATTGAACCAGTGACCTCTACCGTGTCAAGGTAGCGCTCTCCCACTGAGCTAATCGCGCGAGGCGGAGGCGGGAATCGAACCCGCGTACAGGGCTTTGCAGGCCCTTGCCTAAGCCACTCGGCCACTCCGCCGGACTCCGCATCCACACCAAAGCCGGCTGGAACGCCAGAGAACCAGAGCGGATGACGGGACTCGAACCCGCGACCCTCACCTTGGCAAGGTGATGCGCTACCAGCTGCGCTACATCCGCCTGCTGCGACATCCCGGCCCGGTTTCCCGGGCCTGTCCGCCGCGTTGCAATGAACTTTAGACCACGCCCAAGATCGGGATCAAAGGGGGTCCCCCCTCCGCCTGGTCACAACCGGGCAGAGCGGTTCTGACCTGATCAGCCCATGTCGAAGGGCAGCAGGCGGGTGAGCGCGTCGTCGACGTCGACCCACAGGTTCTCGTTGCCGGGGACCACCACGTCGTAGGTGCGGTCCAGGAAGTCGGCGAGTTCCTGCGCCGAAGCCTCGAACACGGCGTGGCCGGACGGCGAGCTCAGCTCGATGGCGACGACCTCGGGGTCGTCGACCGCCGGGCGGATCGTCACGTCGCCCTCGCCGGCGTGCGCGATTAGGCCGTCGGCCAGCAAGTCGCGGGCGAAGACCCATTCGACCCATCCAGCGCGGCCCGTGCGGAACGCGGCCACGACGGCGTACGGGTCCTGGGTGTCGTAGCGGAGTTCGACCTGGACCGGCACTGCGGGCGCTTGCGGAGCCAGCAGATCGAACACGGCCGTAGAACGGAGTGTCACGTGATCATTACGCATTGTCCTCCCCTTCCTGCTCCCTCCCGGTCCGTTTATCGACCGAGCAACACAGTTGTGACGCCTCATCGGGCAGATTTACTCGCGACTCCCGCATAGATCACCCGGTCGGGCCACGCCCGAATTCGCTGGGCGACCAAGCGAGTGCACTCCGTGGTCGAAACTCCGGGGGTCGGGGTGGTCGCCGGCACCGGCCGATCCTCTTTCGATCGGACGGGCCCGTCGCCCACGCCGGAGACTCGATCCGTCGCGAACTCTCCCGATCAGAGCGGCCGGCCCAAGGGACCCGCCTCGCCCAGTGACAACCGTCGTTACTTTCTGTAACTAGGTCAACTGTGTCCGAGCCCGGCCTGCAGATCGGTCGCTCACGCCCGGTGAATACCGCCTCCGCGTACCGGCTGACCACCGGGTTCACGCTTCGTCGGGTTCGCCTGACGTGCCTCAAGAATAAGCGACGAAGGGCCTTCGCATTTTCCCGAAAATGCCTCAGATGAGATGTCCACCACGAGATGTCACCGGATCGGGCTAATGGTCTTCACCGCGTTGGTTACAGCGCACGCACAGCACCGAACGCGCGGTCGAGAGGCGGCTCACAGTGTGACCAGGATCGAAGACTCGCCACAGAGTCGAAAGACCCGGCTTGCGACGAACCGGACAATGATCCCAGTCACAATTCAGTCACGGCATCAACCGGCGAGCACCCGTCTGTCCGCTTGACAGCAAACCGCTGTTCACCGGGCCCGGGAACAATGGTCGGTTGCCGACTCGTCGGCGCTGTGACCCACCGCACCACCGGTGGCCGACCCCGACCGTATCCTGAGCACGCGAGCCGACGAACAGCCTTTAGGTGGAGAGCCCTGAACGATCACACCGAGCCGGAAGCCCGACAGACCGGTACGGCACCGGGCGACCACGAGCACCCCAAGCACCCGCGCCTGCACGCGCTGCGTGAGCGCCTGCACGGTTACCGAGCGTACGTCCGTCGCCGCCGGACCCTGAACATCACCTACCGCGTCGTGCTCGGCGCGATCGGAACGGCGGTCCTCATCGCAGGACTCCTGATGATCCCCTACCCGGGACCGGGATGGCTGGTGGTCTTCGCCGGCCTCGGCATCCTCGCCACCGAGTTCCACTGGGCGCACCGGGTCAACATGTTCGCCAAGCGGCACTACCAGCGATGGGTCCACTGGCTGGGCCGCCAGAACCTGGCCACCAAGCTCACGATCATGGCCGCCACCGGCCTGGTCGTCGTGGTGACCCTGTGGCTGCTGGGCATGTTCGGCACGATCGGCGGCTGGCTCGGCCTGCGCTGGACGTGGTTGGCCTCCCCCCTGTTCGGCCCCTAGAAACGATCGTGTATTGTTCTTCTCGTCGCCGGGAACGGCGAACGAACAACAAAACAAGGGCGATTAGCTCAGGGGGAGAGCGCTTCGTTCACACCGAAGAGGTCACTGGTTCGATCCCAGTATCGCCCACAGAACAAAGACCCTGGTCAGAACTCCAATCGGAGATCCAACCAGGGTCTTTTTCATTCCCTCGATGAAGTGGAAGTCAGCAGAAAGTCAGCATCGGATCAGCGAGCGATCAGCGAACCCATTCCGCCGTCATCGTCATCATCATCTCGGAGAGCATCCAGAATCCGATCCCCGCCATCCGTTCGCCGGGTGTAGAGATCCAGCGTGGTCGACGATCGCTCATGCCCAAGCACGCGCTGAACCATGTTCACCGGGACTCCGTCATCGACAAGCCACGTGGCATAGGAGTGACGGAGGTCGTGGAACTTCAGCCCACCGGGAGCCAGCCGCGCCACGGCCTTGACCGCCTGTGCCTCGGTCGCGAACTTCTGCCGCTGCCGCTCCCCCGTCAGGTCCTGCCAGCTGGCCCAGATCGAGCCATCAGGCTCCTTGGTGATCCCACCGAGCAGGCCCGCGCGGACGAGCGCAGGCCGCCAAACCCGCGCTCGGAAGAGTGTCCGGCGATGTGGGTTACCCGCCATGTTGGCGAAGACGGGCGACTGGTCGTCGAGCGTCGGCCACTCGTCGAGGTGCTTCCTGATGATTCGGAGAACCCAGGGCGGCAGCGGCACCGCACGCCGACCCGCCGCGCTTTTTGGGGAACGCCTTGAATGAGGTATTTCCACTGACTTCTACCACTGTCCGGACGACCTTCAAGGGCGGCCCCTGCGGGGCCGCCTACCTGCTGTTTCCCTGGCCGGGGCAGCGGGACCCCGGGCATGCGGCCTCCGGCCGGTCCCGGCGCCCGCGCCCCGGCCACACGGGAAGGCAGGCGGCCCCGCACCGCCAGAAGAAGCCTCCACGCTCAGGCACAACGAGATGTCCTCGCCGGGCGGGCAGGCCAACAGGGTGAGGAGACAGGCAAATCGGCTGCGGTTCGGTCGTGGCTGCTCTGTCCTCACCCCATCGACCTCCACAAGGGCTATCAGCCCGCGTCAAGGGGGCAAGCTTGGGTGCCGGCATGTCCCGGTGGCCTCGGCGGTTGCCCCCTTGACACGGCCTGATGAGGGCTACGCCAGGTCGACGGGGTGAGGACAGAGGCCCTCCCTTGTGAGAAACAGAAAATGCTGAACGTTGCCGCTAACCCTCACTGTCTTCAGAAGGCCCACCCGAATTGAGCGGGGCGGCAACGGTTTCGGATCAGGAGCCCTGCGGCACTCTAATCACATCTCCCGGGTGAAGTATGTTCGGATTCGTGATGGTGCCGGGGTTTGCCGCCACCAGTTGGTGGTAGAGGCTCCCCGAGCCGAAGTACTTGGTAGAAATTCCCCACAGCGTCTCACCGGAGACCACCACGTGTTCTAGGTAAGTGCGATACCCCGGGACGATCTTCGGTCCGAAGACGATAGGCACGATCACCTTGTCCAACTCGGCGCCGTCCCTGGGCGAAACATGGAACACCTCTAGGAACAGACGATCCAGCGTGAAGCTCGCTCCGGCCACATCTACAGCGATCTGAAATTGGCTATGCCCACCTTTGCCGTCGCCAGCCATGAAGTTGCCGGTGGCCTCGTCGTGGCCGTCCTGGATTCGGTAGTTGAAGTTCGCCTCAAACGCTCCACCGGCGACCCCGGCCACTTGAATGCTGTTACCTATCAAGTCATATGTTCTTGGCTGTTGCACATCGATCGTCACGGCTTGTCCCCCAGTCCTACGCGGGATCAACATCTGTCCTGACAAAGCCCCGAACGACGCGTGCGGCATGGTCAACGCTGCGGCCCTGTTTAGCCGGTTCATGCTCTTGACGTCGTTCGCGTCGGCACGACCAGGCTGTCGCTCCGCAGACACTTGCCACGGCCAGAAGTCCTTCATAGAAGGGCTGATCAGGGTAGGAAGCCCTGTACTGGCTCACGACCGCTGCAGTGTCGGCCAGTCGTCTCCCGCAGTTGCGATGGCCCTGATCCCTTGGCTGCGCCGAACGAGTGTACGAGCACTTACCCATTACTGCATGTAGGCGATATTGACTCTGCGTGCACAATTATTAGTGATTCGTCAACGCAGATGCGGAAGGTGATGTCAAGTGACAACGACGGGGATCGTGCCGACGGAACTGCCCGGCTTGCCCGGCTTGCCCTACACGCGAGTGGCGGCGATCAATGCTCACGGGACGAGCGTCGGCACTGCTGACAACGGCTCTGGGCAGTTCCGAGCGGTGCGTTGGGATGCCAGCGGCACTCCCACCGAGCTGCAAGCAAACTGGGCGGGATCACCATCGGCGATCAGCGACCACGCCATCGCTGTTGGCTACATCGATATCGATGGTGGATGGTTAGCGGCTCGCTGGGATGCCGACGGGAACATCACAGAGCTGCCGTCCTTGCCTGGTTATGCCTACACCAGCGCAAATTCGATCAACAATTACGGAATTTCGGTGGGTTTCACCTCTACCCAGCCCAACGTTTTCGGGGGGCCGTATCGGGCGCTTCAGTGGGACCGTGACGGCAACGTCACCGACCTGGGCATTTTGCCCGACTACTCCTACAGTTACGCCACCATGATCAATGCGCATGGCGCTGTCATCGGCTTCGCGGCCATCGCGAGTGACCTCGACGCCCCAACGCGGGGAACGCTGTGGAACCGGCAAGGACAGATCATCGACCTGGGCACCCTCGGTGGGGCGTCGAGCGGGACCACCTGGATCAATGCCCATGGCACGATCGTGGGTTTTGCCGACGACCCCACGCAGACCCAGCCTGTTCGCTGGAATGCCGAAGGTGCAATCACCGAATTGCCATCTCTTGCGGGCTATCAAGCCACGCAGACAGCCGTGATCAACGACCAGGGCACCATCATCGGGAACGCCAGCAAGTCCGGCGAGTTCGGCACCACTTACCAAGCGGTCCGTTGGAATCGCGAGGATCACATCGCCGCACTCGAGCTCCTGCCTAACGGGCTCGATGCCGCGGCACAGTCAATCAACAGCCACGGCACCATCGTCGGCAGGGCAAGGACGCTCGACGCGCCAGGCCAGCCCCGTCCGGTTCGATGGACCAGGGCGGGCATGATCGACGAGCTACCGTCGCCACCTGGCTTCAATGACCTGGAAGCCACCCTCATCAACGATCACGGAACGATCGCAGGCAACGGAATCGATGCCAACGGTCACCCCCATGCTGTTCTCTGGCGCGCCAGCTAGAGCACTTCATCTCCCGGTCCGCTTCAACACATGAAAGCTATGACCATTGTCTCGTTAAGGCGCGTCGCTGCGATAAGGGACGGAAAAAATGCCAACTTATCGCCAACAAGCGACCGCTGATGACGGCAAGTGACACGCCTTCTCGAGACGTGGCCCAACGTCAGTCGGCGCAGGCAGAAGGCGTTATCGGCAAGTGAGCCTTTTCCACTTGAGATCAGTCTGCCTGGATGAGGACCTGGACGGCGTTGATGAGCAGGGGCGCGTGGTGCGGGCAGCCTCGGATTCGACGCAGGATCTTCCAGCTCTTGAGCTGTGCGTTCGCCCGTTCACCGGGTCCTCGTAGTCGGGCGTGGGCGGAGTTGACGGCCTTCTGATTCGCCGACAACCGCGGACGCTGGTCGCCGTCGTCGCGTGCTCGCCGGCGTTGCGGGACTTCGACATTCCGGCCGGCACCGCGGTAGGCGCTGTCGGCGATCACTCGGATCTCGGCAGCCGCGAGAGCGTCTACGAGTCCGTGTTCACGGGCCGCGCCCATGTCATGCCGGGCTCCGGGCAACGCGGGCGAGGCCCAGATCAACCGCCCGACCGGATCCGCGATGACCTGCACGTTCACACCATGTCTCTTGTGTTTTCCCGAGTAGAACGGGCGATCCCGGCCCGTCGCCATGCCGACCCGGTCGATGTGCAACAGCGTTCCGTCGATGATGACGAACGCTTTGCGTGCCGCTGTGGTGATTGCCTCGCTCAACCCGGCCGCCTGGGCAGCCAGGACCTGAAGGGCTTCGCGGATATAACGAAACACCGTGGTGATGCCAATGCCGAACCCGACCGCCAGGTCCGCGTAGGTCTCGCCCTTGCGCAGGTAAGCCAGCACCAGCAGCGCCTGTTGACCCGCTTCCAGTCGCCGCCACCGGGTTCGGCGAACACGGCGCTGGTGGCGTAGAGCCTCGGCCAGCATGTTCAGCGCGCGACTGGACACCGACATCCCCGACGGGTAAGAAAGCACCTCGAAGCTCCTGGTACGGACAGAGTTGATCTAGTCAATCCACTCGTCTACCAGGAGCTTCACTCATCTCCACACTCACCCTCACCAACGCCCGGACCGCACCAAGCCATGAGCCGCCGGAGAGTTCTCGGACAGTGGCCCCAACGTAGGATTGGGACCCACTGACGGGAGTTGTTGTGGCACGGAAGAAAGCTCGGTACTCGCCCGAGTTCAGGGAAGCGGCGGCGAAGGAAGTCGTCGAGCGGTCCCGCCCGGTCGCCGAGGTCGCGCGCGATCTGGGCGTGGTGGAACAGACTCTGGGGAACTGGGTTAAGAAATACCGTGAGAGTCATCCAGAGGATGAGGCGGAGCTGTCAGTTTCGGAACGCGCCCGGATGAAAGAGCTCGAGCGGCGAGTCCGGGAACTGGAACTTGAGAACGAGTTCCTGGGAAAATCGGCGGCCTTCTTCGCGAAGAGGTTCCGGTGACCGAGAAGTACGCGTTCATCGAATCCGAGGAAGGCAACTATCCGATCGTCCAGATGTGCCGGTGGTCGAACGTGTCCCGGTCGGGCTATTACGACTGGAAACAGCGCGGGCAATCCACGTCGGCAGCCCGCCGGGAAATCCTGTCCGCACAAGTGCAGCATGCGTTCGAGCATTCCGACGGCACCTACGGGTACCGCCGTGTCCATGCTCAGCTGGCCCGATGGGGCACCGATGCCGATCTCGAGACCATCCGGTCGATCATGCGTGAGCCGGGGCTCGTCGCCTGCCAGCCGCGCCCGTTCCGGCCCGTCACGACCATCGCCGGCGACGCACACGCCCTACCGGACCTGGTGCGCGGCGACTTCGACGCCGACCGGCCAGGCGTGAAACTGGTCGGCGGTATCACCTATATCCGCACCGCGGAAGGATGGCTGTATCTCGCGACGGTCCTGGACTGCTTTTCCAAAAAAGTCGTGGGATACGCCATGGCCGAGCACATGCGTACCACGCTCGTCGTAGACGCCCTGAAAAGGGCAGCCAGCAACGTCGGTATCGTTAACGACGACACCGTTTTCCATTCCGATCGCGGCACGCAATACCTATCCGCGGAGTTCGCGGCCGCGACCACGGAACTGAAGATCCGCCGCTCTGTCGGACGGACAGGAATCTGCTACGATAACGCGTGGGCCGAATCATTTAACGGAACCCTCAAGAACGAACGCGTCCACCGCACCAAGTACCTCACCCGCGAACAAGCGGAAAAGACATCACCCACTACATAGAACTGCGATACAATCAGCTCCGACTCCATTCAGCGCTTGGCTACCAAACGCCGAATGAGATAGAGTCCGACTGGATCAACCGGAACCAGGCAGCCTGAGATACCCAAAACCTCGCTGTCCGAAGTCTTTCCGGCAGCTCACCAAGTGGAAAACGTTCAGTAACGAGAAGCGTTGGGGCCCATGGAGACGCCATCAGAAGGTTTGCGGTTCACGCACTGCGTGTGAATCACATCACATTTGTTGACGTGTGCTAGGGTGCGGACCCCCCTAGTCAGGCTTTTCCTGGCCTGGATGCCTCTGCTCCGAATCTTTAGCGTCCAGCCACATGGCTTACATCGACGACCCGATCGGACGGCGTGGCAACGTCACCGCAGACCCCGAACTGCGGTACACCACCAACGGTCACGCGGTGGCCACGCTCACGCTCGCGTGCCATCCACGTATCCTCGACCCCACCACCGGCAAGTACCGCAACGCCGAACCGGTCTACCTGCCGTGCGTGTTCTGGCGGCACCTCGCTGAGCACGTCGCCGCCACAGTCACCAAGGGCCGGCTGATCGTCTACGGGTATCTACAAGACCAGGAATCCCGCCGCGACGGCATCCGAGTCACCTACAAACAGCTCAACGCCATCGACGCCGCAGTATCAGTCCGGTGGGCCACCGCCACCGTCTCCAAAGGCACCCGTCAAACCGCCAACAGGGACGACGTGCCACTTTGAGCGTGGCCGAACACTGGTCGCACAGCTGCTATCCGGCCTGATCCGAGCCACCCAGGAGGCAGCGAAAAGTAAGCATCACGGGCACCAGAGCCCGATACCCACCGACACAAAACAGCAGGTCAGCCGTACTGGACGACACGAGTCGTCACTAGAAAACCCCAGGTCAGCGTCCGAGCACGCCGTTCACACCGAAGAGGCCACTGGTTCGATCCCAGTATCGCCCACAGAACGAAGCCCCTGGTCAGAACTCCAATCGGAGAAATGACCAGGGTTTTTTCATTCCCTGCCCGAGTCGGACAGCGAAACCGCTTCGCCTTCTCGGATGAGGGTTCGCAGAATCCGATCTTCCCGCAGGAATTGATGCGGAATCCAGCGCTTGGCGGCTGACGCTCTCCCAGGCAGCATCCTGCGCACCCCCGGCGACGTGGCCGTCAAGGGCAGCAGTTTTGGTCTGAACCTGACCGGGCTAAACGATCATTGACGGTTCGCGGGACTCCCGGATCACCCGGGAATCGTGAACTTCTCACAGGTTTCGCGTTCTGGTGTCGCACCGATCAGGTGACGAGGCGAAAGTCGGTAACACGGACTTGTGAACATGGAACTCTGCCCGTGCCGCCGCTGAGATCAGTGCGGATCATCCCGGGCATGGCCCAGACGAGCGCTGAGCGGCGAGCAGGAACGACAACCCGAACCTGGTCGAAGCACGCACGGCCGACCGCGGTCGTGATCACGTCCGCGTTGGCCGGGGCGCTGCTGTTCCTGATCGCCCGTCGCGGTCTCGGGGACGACGCCTACATCACCGTTGATTACGCTCGCAATCTCGCGTTCTCCGGGCACTGGGGAATCATTCCGGCCCAGACGGCGAACACCGCGACATCACCGCTGCACGTCTGGTTGCTCGCGCTCCTCACGGCGGTCACCGGTGCGCCGGTCATGGCGGTGGGTCTGCTGCTGGTGATCACGACGGCTGCTTCGGGCTTCTGGCTCCACCGGATCGCGGGGTTGACCGGATTGCCTCGACGGGTCCTGCCCCTGCTCGGGGTGGCGCTGCTGGTGTCGAACCCGCTGCTGGCCTCGACGGTCGGCATGGAGACCTACCTCGGGATCGCGCTGCTGATCGCGTTGGTGCGGCACGCGCTACCGGGGAACTGGGTCGCCACGGGTGTCGTGGCCGGAGCGATGATCCTGACCCGCCCCGACTTCGCGATCATCGACCTGGCCGTCGTGCTGACCATCTCCGCATCTCGTCGCGCGCTGCGCAGCGCACTGGTGGCCTTGGCGATCGCTCTGCCGTGGCACGTGGTGAGCTGGTTTGCCCTGGGGTCGGCGCTTCCGGACACGCTCCTGACTCGGATGGACGAGTCTTGGGGAGCGACGTACGCCACCGGGCTCGCGTGGTACTTCCAGCACTGGAGCGCGGCGATCGGCGTGACCGTCCTGCTCCTGCTGTGCGGGCTCGCGGCCGCGTGCTGGGCTTGGTCGGTGAGGGCGAAACGCCCCGGTCCTGCCCAGGCGACGTTGGGCTTCGCCGCCGGTGGTGCTGCCCACGCGATGGCGTTCGCGCTGCTCGCACCGCCACCTGCCCACTGGTACTACGGTCCGGCCGTCGCTGGGTTCGGGCTCGCTGCAGCCGTCGCGGTGTCGGCCTTCGTGCAGCGCGAGCACGGCAACGTCGTGCTCACCGTCGCAACGCTGCCCGTGCTGGGCGCGCTCGGCGTCGACCTCGGGCACGGGCTCCCGTGGACCACGGCGCCCATCAACGGCAACTGGGCGACCGCGGCCCAGTACGAGCGCATGGCCGAGACGATCTCCGCTGAGAGGCCCGGCTCGACGATCGTGAGCCCCGCCGAGGTGGGAACGCTCTCCTACTTCTGCGAATGCAGGATCGTCGACGACCTGTCCGATCCCGGCCGCACCGCGGAGCACATCTCCGAGCAGCTCGACCGGGCCGGACCGGTGACGCGGGCGTTGCTGTCCATCAACTACCTGCACCGAGCACCGGCTGAACCGATTCCCGCCGAACACCGCATGGAGTGGGAGAACCAGCCCGTTGACGGACCCGATCAGTGGCCGGCCCGGCTGCCAACCGACCCGGACGCTCAAGTGCGGATGCGGCTCGTGCCCTTCCACGCGCCGTGAACGGCGACCACCGCGAGGTGGCGAATCGGTTCGGGCCAGAACCGTCCCCTGAGGACGAGCGCGGATCTGAGAAAAGTGAACATATCGGCGCTTTCGCGTTCCCGCCGGAGAAGGCGATCACCTTTCGCGTGGTTGTTGATCGGAAAGCCGCGGGCATACGAATGCGCATGCGGTCTACACCCACCCGCGCTGCAACTCTTCGCTCATGCTTGCTACGGGTCCTTCGGTCATGCGCTCCGAGCAACGAACCGACCCGGCGCAACGAGATCGTCTGGAGTGGTGGGCAGCCGGTTTCGGCGCCGCGGCCGGAGCGGGTCTGATCCTGCTGGCACATCGGGCGCTGGCCGACGACGTCTGGATCACCCTGACCTACGTCCGCAACCTCGCCGAGCACGGGCACTGGGGCCTGATGCTCGACCAGACCTCCAACACGCAGACCTCGCCGCTGAACGCCTGGTTGCTGGCCGGGATCTTCTGGGTGGTCAGGAGCCCCGCGGTCGCGGTCGGGGTGCTGCTGGCGGTCACGCTCGCGGTCACCGGCTGGTTGTCGGCGCGGCTGGCGCAGCGGATCGGGGCTTCGGCCGCGATGCCGTTCGCGGTGGTGGCGCTGCTCGTCAGCACACCGCTGGTGGTGTCCACGATCGGGCTGGAGACCTACCTCGGGATCGCGATGCTGGTCGGGGTGGGGCACCACGCCCTCGCGGGCCGGTCCGGGGCGACCGGGGTGCTGTGGGGTCTGGCGGTGCTGTGCCGGCCCGATCTCGTGGTGCCCGCGGGTGTGCTCGTCGTGGTGCTGCTCCGGCGGCAGCGGGTTCGCGCGGCCGCGATCGGTGCGCTGCTCGCCCTGCTGTGGCACGTGTGGTCGTGGGTCCACCTCGGCGGGTTCGTCCCGGACAGCACGTTCATCAAGGTGTCCGAACCCGGTTCGCACACGATGCTCACGGCGCCCCTCGGGCTCTTCGCGCGCTTCTACCCGGTGAGCACGGCGCTCACCGCCGTCACGGTCGGAGCCGGGCTCTGCGGCGGGATCTGGGCTTGGCACCACCGCCGATCGACCTGGGCGCGGGTGGCGCTGGCGTTCCTGCTCGCGGGGTGGGCGCACTGGGCGGCGCTGCTGAGCATCGGCGCGTATCCGCAAACCTGGTACTTCGCGCCGCTGGTGGCCTGTTCCGCGCTGACCGCGTCGATCGCCATCGCCCGCATCGATGGCGTGCTCTGCTGCGCGGGAACCGCGCTGCTCGCGGCGTTCTCCCTCGTCTCCGCCGGTCTGGCGCCGTGGGCGGCGATGCCGCTGGTGTTCAACATCGCGCGCAGCGACCAGTACCTGGCGATCGGAGCTGAGATTCCCGCGCTCACCGGCGGCAACCGGGTCCGCGGACCCGGCGAGATCGGGGCGCTCGCCTACGGTTCGGGCGGTCTGGTGGTCGACCACTTCGGCGACCGGGGACTGTTCAAGATCCTGCTCGACCAGCGGAGCGGGGCCGCGGGCGAGGACCTGCTGCGGCTGAACTGGCTGCACCAGCACCACGCGAGCCCGCCGCGGCTCGACTACGAACTCCACTTCGCGTCGCTCCTCCCGGACCCGCCCGGCCAACTCGTCAAGACCTGGCAGGTCGACCTGCCCGCCCGGGGCTCGGACCAGCTGGTACTGGTCAAGCGCTAGGACGCTCCACGTCGGGGAGTTCGACTCTCGCGGCGCCGTTTCCGGTGTTGCGAGGACTCCGCGGGACCGCTCTCTCTATGATGCGGCGAGAAACGCTGCAGGCGGAGGAGATCCCCGGTGAGTGACGACGGAAACCAGACCAACCCCTGGCATTGGTACGAGTACGAAGTCGGACTGGCCGGTGAGATCGCGCGCGCCTGCGTTCGCTCCCTGACCTCGTTCCTGATCGGCCTCGGATGCGCGTTCGCGCTGATCATTGGAATGGGCTTCCTCGCCGAGGAGGACCTGCTCGACGATCCCGGCCTCGAGGAGGCCGTCGACCACCTCAGCCGCATGAGCATGGGCGTTCTGCTGGCGTTCGTGCTGGTCGTGTGCGCCGCTGGTGCGGTGGCCAGCTTCCTGCGGGAGTCGACCACGTCCAAGGCGATCGTCAACGCGGCCGAGCGGGGCGCGTCCCGCTACGCCGTTCCTTCGCCCGACCAGGTTCGGTCTGTCACCGGGAAACCCGCGGAGGCGCTCGCCTTCTTCGGCTGGGCGAACGCGGCCCTGGCCGGCTTGCTGGGGGTGATCGGGCTGATCGTGGTGCTGGTGGACGGCGACGCCGAGAGCGCGGTGATCTTCTCCCTCATCACCGGCTACGCCTTGATCATGGCTTTCGTCGGCTATGCCAGCACTCATCTGCTCACCCCGGCCCACGAACGTCGCCATGCCCGGATCGCCGCGCATTGGAGTTCGAACGACGAAGGACACGCCTGGAAGCCGGCGAAGCAAGCTCGCCGTGACGGTGCGGGCAAGAAGACCCCGTCCAGGCCGTCGATCGCGAAGCGGTGCCTCTACGGTGCCGCGGGTCTCTGGCTCGGGGGTGTCCTCGCGCTGCAGATGTCGGTGTTGACGCGCTGCGCGGGCTCCCCGGGGACCACGAAGTACGAGTGCGAGGAGACCACCTACTCCTCGCCGATCGAGACCCTGATCGCCGGGGGCGTCTGGATCTTCGCGGTCCTGATCTCGCTGGGCCTGCTGCTCGCGGCCATCGGCGTGCTGTTCGACTGGAGGCAGCGCGGGTCCGAACGTGCCGAGCTGCGCACGAGTTTGGCCGACCCGAGCTCCGACCGCCCTGCCGAGGACCTGCTGGCCTACCACTCGCAGCGGCAGACGCATCCGCTGGCGCTCGTCGGCGCGACGATGTCCGGGGCGGGCCTGGTGTTCAGCACGTCCTCCTACCTGGTCGGCCGCGGTCTGGGACTGGGTTCGGAGGAGGTCTTCGCCCCCCATCGCACCGAATCGCTCGTCGGGATGGTCGTCTCGGTGGCCTTGTTCGTCGCCGCCCTGCTCGGCACCGGCATCGTCAACGTGCGCGGTCGCGAACTCCGCAACGCCCTCATGGAGCGCTGGCCCTCGTCCCCTTACTGGTCGGCCGATGGCGACGGGAAGGTGCAGCGCGCCAAGCGCGGCCCCGCCCTGCACGGCTCGCGCGAGGTCAAGGTCGGCAAGAACAAGACCTCGGACCCGCGGTGACGCGCCCTTTCGGACGGCGCTGGCTCAGCGCCCGCTGAGCAGGCAGCTCGTTGCCCTCATGCTGGGCCGCCGGGGCTCGGAACCCGTTGCGGCGCAGAGCGGGTGGTCTGGCCGCAGGTGACGCGGAGGAGGTCGAGTTTTCCCGCGTCGGTGGTTCCGGTTGCTGTGGTGTAGGTGACCATGCGGAGGTCTGCGCCCGGGGACAGGAGAACGTCGCAGTCAAGTCTGATCTCGCCGACGTCGGGGTGGTGGATCGTCTTCTGCTCGCTCACGTGCTGAGCAGCGGACTCCGTGACCCAGTGGTGTGCGAAGGCTTCCGATTCCGCGCGGAGGTCTCGGATGAGGCGGTTGAGCCGGACGTCGGCGGGATAGCGGGAGACGGCGTCTTTGAGGTCGGCGACGATCGACGCTTCGAAGACGTCGAATCCGCGTTCCGTCTCCACCGGCGGCAGGGCTGGGCCATCGCCGAACAAGGCTCGGGCGAGGTTGCGTTGCTCGACCGGGATCGCGGAGGGATCGCCGTTGAGCGCGCACCACATGGCGTTCCACCACACCAGCGTCCAGTCCGCCGTGAACACGCCGATCGGGACGTCGCCCAGGCGCACGGCGAGCCGCTGGATGCTCGCGGGTACGTGGGCGCTGATCGTGCCGTCCTGCGGCGGCAGGAGTCCGGCGCTGCGGTAGAGCTGGTCGCGTTCGCCCCGGGAGAGCTGCAGGGCCCGGGCGAGGGAGCCGACGACCTGGGCGGAGGGGTTCTTCGCGCGGCCCTGCTCCAGACGCAGGACGTAGTCGACCGAGAGCCCGGCCAGCTGTGCGAGCTCCTCACGCCGCAGTCCGGGCGCACGCCTGCCGCTCGTCGCGGCGAAGCCGACGTCGACGGGTGAAAGGCGGTCGCGCCAGCCGTGGAGGAGCTCGCCGAATTCAGACATGAGTCCATTCTGGCGGCGCAGCGATCGTTGAGCCTGGGTACTGCGAGTCCTAGGGACGTCCAAGTCACTGGCCGACGGCGGCGAGCACGAGGAAATTCGGTGTGCACCAACCAGCGAGGGAGCCTTCCGTGCAGCACACCACCGTGATGACCGGCGCGAGCCGCGGTATCGGCCGGATCGCCGCCGAGCACATCCTGCACCAGTCGCCGGACACCCATCTCGTCGTCGTCGCCCGCGACTCCGCCGACACGCAGTTCGGCGGCAACGTCTCGTACGTCGTGGCGGACCTGAACTCGCTGAAGAGCGTCCGATCGGCCGCTGCCGAGATCCGGGACCGGCTCGATCGCGGTGACCTGCCACCGCTGCGCCACTTCGTGGGCAACGCGGGCATCCAGCACACCAACGACCTCACCGAGAGCCCGGAGGGGATCGAGTCGACGTTCATGGTGAACGTGCTCGCCAACCACGTGTTCGTCCGCACGCTCGAAGACCGCTTCGCCGGCAGCGGCCGGATCGTGGTCACCGTCAGCGATACGCATTTCGGCGATCTCAAGCACAACATGGGCATGGTGCCCAGCCCTGCATGGGACTCACCCGGTGTCCTCGCCCGGACGCGTGCCTTCCCCAAGCCCGAGACCGCAGCCGCAGGGCGTACCGCGTATTCGACCAGCAAACTGGCCGCGATCTACCTGTTGCACGAGTACGCGCGCCGCCTGCCTGCCGGGGTCGACGTCATCTCCTACAACCCGGGGTTCGTCCCCGGCACCGGTCTCGCCCGCAACGCTGGTCCCCTTGACCGCTTCCTGATGCGCAGAGTCCTGCCGCTGCTGGCCTTCACACCGTTCGGGACCCACCGCGACGATGCGGGCCGCTACCTCGCCGAGGTCGTCCTGGGCAGCACGCAAGCCCCGACCGGCTCCTACGTCGACCGGGACGAGGCGACCCGCTCGTCGGCGGAGTCCTACAACCCACAGCGCGAACAGGAACTCTGGGACGCCGCCGAACGACTCATCGCACTCGATCTGGCCGAATGATGCGCATCGGCTCGGCTTCGGGAAGAGCGTCGAGAGCGCTGACTCAGCGTCCGCTGAGCAGGCAGAACTCGTTGCCCTCCGGGTCGGCGAGGACCACCCAGGTGACGCCGGATGGCTGGCCGACGTCCACGCGGCGGGCACCGAGGGATTCCAGGCGCCGCAGTTCGTCAGCGGTGGAGCGGTCCTCGGCGCGGAGGTCGAGGTGCAGGCGGTTCTTGATCGTCTTGGGCTCGGGCACCTCGAACACGTCGATGCGCGGCCACGCGCCGTCGGCAGCGCCGATGGTGATGCCGCCTTCCTCCCGGTCGACGACGTGCCAACCGAGCACGTCGCACCAGAAAGCGGCCACCTTCTCTGTGTCGTGGGCATCGATGGCGACAGCGGCCAGCCGACTCGACATGCGCCGAGTATGACCAGCGGACCCGGGGATCGCACTCGAATTCCGTTGCGGCAGGCGCGCGCGGGGTCGAATGATGTCGGGCATGGACAAGATCGTGATCCGGCCCGCCGGCCCCGATGATGTGGTGTTCCTCGAGGACATGCTGGTGGAGGCGGCGAACACGCCCAGCCATCCGGGTCGGAGCCGCGCTGAGACGCTCGCCGAACCGGCCGTCGCGCACTACGTCGAGGGGTGGCCGCGCGCTACCGATCTCGGAGTGGTGGCGGAGCGCTCCGCCCGCCCGATCGGGGCCGCGTGGCTGCGGTACTTCGACGAGACCGCGCCCGCCTACGGGTTCGTCGGCCCGGACGTCCCGGAGCTGGCGATCGGTGTCGATGCCGCGAGCCGAGGCGGCGGAGTCGGCCGGAAGTTGCTGCGCGCGCTCTTCGAGTCCGCGAGAGCGCGGGGCATCGCCCGGATCAGCCTCAGC
Organism: Saccharopolyspora sp. NPDC049426; assembly: GCF_040676935.1. Taxonomy (NCBI): domain Bacteria; kingdom Bacillati; phylum Actinomycetota; class Actinomycetes; order Pseudonocardiales; family Pseudonocardiaceae; genus Saccharopolyspora; species Saccharopolyspora sp. NPDC049426. The sequence continues at coordinate 129,288 of NZ_JBFAPZ010000011.1, forward strand.
GTCGAGCGCGCGAACCCGGCCGCGCTGCTCTACGCGGCCGAGGGGTTCACGGTCGTGGAACGCCGCGAGCACGCCGACACCATGCTGCTGAGGCTCTGAGCCGCGAGGTGTTCAACCGGCCAGCCTGCGAAGTGCAGGAAGGATCCTGGTGCGGAATGCCCTGCGTCGCTTGCACTTTGCGGTTTCCCGGGTCGTTGGATCAGCTCGCGTAGTGGTCTGTGGCGTTGATCAGGGCTTCGAGGATTCCCGGTTCGTCGTAGGCGTGGCCCGCGTCGGGGATGATCCGCAGGTCGGCCTCCGGCCAGGCTTCGGCGAGCTCGAAGGCGGTGAACGGCGGGGTGATGACGTCGTAGCGGCCTTGGGCGATCGTGCCCGGGATGCCGTGCAGGCGGTGGGCGTTGGCGAGGAGCTGGCCTTCGGCGAGCCAGGCGCCGTGCACGAAGTAGTGGGTTTCGATGCGGGCGAAGGCCGCGGCGAACGCGGGATCGCCGAAGTTCTCGACGAGTTCCGGGCGTGGCAGCAGGCCGATCAAGCTCGCCTCCCAGCGGCTCCAGGCGATGGCGGCGCGTTCGCGGGCCTCGTCGTCGGGGTCGTGCAGCATCCGGTGGTAGGAGCGCAGCACGTCGTCCCGCTCGGATTCGGGCACCACGGCGAGCAGGTCCGCCCAGCGGTCGGGGAACAGGTTGGCGGCGCCGCGCGCGTAGAGCCAGTCGAGCTCGGACCGGCGGCAGGTGAACACGCCGCGGAGCACGAGTTCGGAGACGCGCTCGGGGTGGGTTTCGGCGTAGGTCAGCGCCAGGGTGCTGCCCCACGAACCGCCCAGCACCAGCCAGGATTCGATGCCCAGGTGTTCGCGGAGGCGCTCGATGTCGGCGACCAGGTGCCAGGTGGTGTTGCTGCTCAAATCGGTGCCGAGAGCTCCCGCGTCGGGCGTGCTGCGACCGCATCCGCGCTGGTCGAACAGCACGATCCGGTAGGCCTCGGGGTCGAAGAGGCCGCGGTGCGCGGGCGTGCAGCCGCCGCCGGGACCGCCGTGGAGGAACACCGCGGGCTTCCCGTCCGGGTTGCCGCTCTCCTCCCAGTGGACGAGGTTGCCGTCGCCGACGTCGAGGTGACCGGAGGCATGAGGTTCCCGCTGCGGGTGGAGATCGCGCATGCCCGCCATCGTGCCCCAGCGGTCGGCGGCGCGGGGGTGGTTTTCGCGGCCCGACCTGCGGGACGTGATCACGGGCGTCCCGTCAGAGGCGACGAACGCCCTCCAGGACCGCTTCCAGGAGTTGGCGGTTGGGTCGTTGGGCTTGACGGGACGCCTTGTCCGTGACGAGGTCACCGCGGTCGATCAGGTCCGACACCAGGACCTTGGCGACCACGATGGGCGTGTCCAGATGCGCGGCGACCTCGGCGATGGACATCGGGCGCACGCACAGGCGCAGGATCTCCTCGTGCTCAACGGAAACACCGCTGCGATCGGCACCGCTCCACGACGTCAGCAGCTGGGTGGCGACGTCGAGTTCCGGTCGTGCCGGGCGGGTGCGACCGTGCACCATGGCATACGGTCGCACCAGCGGCCCGGACTCCTCGTCCAGCCAGAGCTGGCCGTCTTCAGACATGGGAGCGCCTTCACTGCTGGCGCAGCTGCGACACGGCATCCACCCTCGGGGCCGCGCTCAGGTACTCGCCGACACGGATCACCATCAGGTTCATCTCGTAGGCGATCATGCCGACGTCCGCGTTCTCGTCACCGAGCAGCGCCATGCACGCACCGGCACCCGCCGCGGTAACGAACAGGAACGCGGTGTCCAGTTCCACAACGGTCTGCCGGACGCCACCGCCGCCGAAGTGCCTGCCGGTCTCCTTGGCCAGGCTCTGCAGCGCGGAGGCCATGGCCGCCAGGTGGTCGGCGTCTTGCGGGGTCAGTCCCTCGGACCTCGCCAGCAGCAGCCCGTCACCGGAGAGCACCACCCCGTCGCGGGCGCCCACGACCCGGTTGACCAGGTCGTCCAACAACCAGTTCAGGTCATCGTCAGAACCGATCTGTTCGCTCATTCCTGCGCTGCTCCTCGAAATCGTCGGGTCAAGCTCGGTCGCGGCCGCCGGCCCGGCGCGCATCCAGGGTTCCGCGTTGGAACGCCGACATGGTGCCACGGGTCCGCTCGGGCTGGAGCGCCGCAGTGTCCTGCGCAACTCCGCCGTCGGGTTCGTCGCGCAATTGCGGGGCCAGGTTCTGCTGGCGGTCGCGGCGCGGCAGCTGGGGCCGCTCGGCGTCGGGATCGTCCGACGGGAAGCGCGGTTCGAACTCGGCCACGGGCTCCTCGACCGCGGTCACCGGGGCGGTCCGCGCCTCGCGGACCACCGACTGCCCGGTGGCGCGTTCTCGGGCCTTCTCGGCCAACTGCGACATGCTCTGCTTGTCGCCCTGCGCCGCCTCTTCGGCGACGATGTGCGGTGGCAGCAGCACGAACGCCACCGTGCCCTGCTCCTCGGCTTCGCGGAGGTCGACCTCGATGCCCCGGCGAGCCGCCAGGCGGGCGACCACGAACAGCCCCAGCCGGGAGTCCCCGCGACGCGTGATGTCCTCGAAGCGCGGCGTGGTGGCCATCAGGACGTTGGCCTCGTCGCGGTCGGCGGGGCGCATGCCCAGGCCCTCGTCCTCGATCTGGATCAGCACGCCGCGCGGCGTGTCGCTGCTGTAGACCTGGACCTGGGAACGAGGCGGCGAGTAGGACGTGGCGTTGTCCATCAGCTCGGCGAGCAGGTGGATCACGTCGCCGACCGCAGCGCCGACCAGCGAGATCTCCGGCGCGGAGTGCACCCGGATCCGGTAGTAGTGCTCGGTTTCGGCGACCGCGGAGCGGATCACGTCGATCAGGCGCACCGGCTTGCGCCACTGCCGACCCGGCTTCTCACCCGCCAGGATGATCAGGTTCTCGGCGTTGCGCCGGGACCGGGTCGCGAGGTGGTCGAGCTGGAACAGGCCTTCCAGCCGTTCCGGGTGCTCCTCGCTGCGCTCCATCTTGTCCAGGGTCTTGAGCTGGCGGTGCACCAGACCCTGGTTGCGGTGCGCGATGCCGAGGAAGACCTTGTTGGCGCCTTCCTTGGCCTGGTTCTCCTTGACCGCGGCGACGACCGCGGTGTGGTGAGCGGTGTTGAACGCGTCGGCGACCTGGCCGATCTCGTCCGCGCCGTAGTTCAGCGGGGTCAGCTCGGCTTCGATGTCGAGCTCTTCGCCGTGTTCGAGCCGCTCCATCACGTTGGGCAGCCGCTCGGTGGCCAGCAGCAGGGTGTCGTCGCGCAGCTTCTCCAGGCGCCGGACGAGCACCCGGTTGACCAGCACCCGCGCGTTGCGGGCGGCCAGCATGATGCCCAGCAGCATGGCGGCGAGCGCGACGAGGCTGCCGACGATCACGCCAATGAGGTGTCCGCCGGTGTTGCTGACGGCCATCAGCGCGCCGGAGCGGACCTGCTCGACGGCGAGGGCCGAGAGGTCGCCCGCGACCTGCGCGGAGTTCTGCCGCCAGGAGGCCTCGTCGACGGCGAAGCGGCCGGGGCGCTGCGGCGGGTGGCCGATGAGCTGGTCCTCCTGCTGAGCGACGCTCGCCCAGGCAGGGCCTCCTCGCAGCCGCTCGGCAATGTCTCCGGCGCGCGGTTCGGCGGCGGGGATCTCGGCTTCAAGGGTGTTGCGGTAGGAGCCGACGAGCTGGGCGAACTCGAGGTGGGCCGCGGTGCTGAACTCGCCGTCGGCGAGCGCGATGGTGCCGACCGAGGCCGCCCGCGACATCTGGTCGGCGGCGCGGAACAGCTCGGTGCCCACGTGCCCGGCGTGGCCGCTCTCGGTGTCGGCGACGGTCTCGGTGTAGGACTCGAACACGTCGAGCCCGGCGTCGAGGACCTGGTTGTAGTAGTCCAGGGCCTGGGTGCGGCCGGTCTGACCGGATTCGGCGCTCTGCCGCTGCTCGGGCAGCTCGGCTAGCAGCCCGTCCAGCTGCTTGATCTTGCCCGCAACCTCCGGGGAGGCGGATTCGCCGGCGACCCGCAGCGTGCGGCGCATCTCGGCGACGGCGCGGTCGGTCTTGGGCCGCTGGGCGGCCACGGCGGTCGGATCGGCTCCCGGGCCGCTGAGCCCGTCGACGACGAGCCGCCGCTCCTCCTGCAGGGCCGCGAAGGCGTCGGCGCTCGGGAGCGCCGCGTCGCGGATCTCGGTGGCGATCAACCGGGAGTGAAAGCCCTGGTAGATCGGCACCGCCGAGAACGCCAGCCAGATGGCCAGCAGGATGATGCTGGGTGCCAGCCCGACGCGGGTCAGGCGGGCCCGGATCGTCTTGTGCTCACTACCCGAACTGCTCCGCGTCACAGCGCCTCGTAACCGTCGAACCGGTCGCGGTTCGGCGCACGTTCGCCGGAATCGCGACTCAACTCAGCAGGGCCCGCGACCGGGGATGCGGCGCGGAATTTGGCATCAGCATGAGGCACGCGAGTCTGGAACTCACCGCTCGTGACCAAGCCGATACCACTGTCAGCGTCGAACATCGTTCGCCCGACAGGATGAACGAACCCTAGCACAGGGTGATCTTGAGCCCCGATGAACGTCATCTCCCGCGCAATCCCGAGAAACGTGCGACCGAGGATCATGCGGACATTTCGAGAGGTCGATTCTGGAATCCGCGCATCCGATCGCGCAGGATGGCGGCATGACCAACGACGTGGCGATCATCGGCGGCGGAATCGTGGGCCTGGCCACGGCTCACGCGCTCATCGAGCAGCAGCCCGACCGCCGGATCACGGTGCTGGACAAGGAACGTCACTGGGGCGCGCACCAGACCGGGCACAACTCGGGCGTAATCCACAGTGGACTCTACTACCCGCCGGGCAGCGCGAAGGCGCGGTTCGCACGAGCCGGCGGTGAAGCGATGTACCGCTTCTGCACCGATCACGGAATCCCCGTGCGCCGCACCGGGAAAGTGGTGGTCGCCACCTCGACCGATCAACTGCCCCGGCTCGCGGAGCTGCAACGCCGCGGCACCGCCAACGGCGTGCAGGTCAGCGAACTCGACCAGATCGGTCTGCGCGAACGCGAACCCCACGTGCGCGGGGTGCGGGCGCTGCTGGTCCCCGACGCGGGCATCACGGACTTCGCGGCGGTCAGCGAGAAGCTGGCAGAGCTCCTCGCCGAGCGCGGAGTGGACCTGCGACCCGCCACCGAGCTGCTCGGAGTCCGCCGCGACGGCTCCGACCTGGTGCTGCTCACCGACCGGGGTGAGATCCGCACCCGCCGGGCGGTCAACTGCGCGGGGCTGCACAGCGACGCCGTCGCCGAGCTCGCCGGGACCACGCCGCCCGCCCGCGTCCTGCCGTTCCGCGGCGAGTACTACGAGACCACGTCCTTCAGCCGAGACCTGGTCAACGCGCTGGTCTACCCGGTTCCCGACCCCGCGTTCCCGTTCCTCGGCGTGCACCTGACCCGCATGATCGACGGCAGCCTGCACGTGGGCCCGAACGCCGTGCCGGCGCTCTCGCGCGAGGGCTACCGCTGGGGCGCGATCTCGCCGTCCCACCTGCAGCGACTCGCCACCGACCCGGGCCTGCGGGTGCTGGCCAAGAAGTACTGGCGCACCGGTGCGGCCGAAATCGCCCGCTCCGCCCTGAAACCCCTGTTCCTGCGGGCCGCCCGCACCCTGCTGCCCGACCTGCGCGGCCACGACCTGCTGCGAGCCGAGGCGGGCGTGCGCGCTCAAGCCGTCACCCCCGACGGCACCCTCGTCGACGACTTCCTGGTGGTGGAGGACGAGAACTGGGTCCACGTCCTCAACGCTCCCTCCCCCGCCGCGACGGCGTCCCTGCTGATCGGCAAGGACCTCGCCGCCCGGCTGCGATCCCGGGGCTGAGCGCGCTCAATCCCGGGACTGGGTGAGGTCTTCGAGGTATTCCTGCAGGGTCTTGCCGAGCAGGTAGGTGTCGGCGGGGGCGACCATGGTGAAGGTGTCGTCCGGCGATTCCGGGATGACCGCCGAGCGGCCGGTGGGCGAGTGCCGGATCTCGATGCCGTGGCGCCAGCGCTGGAACTCGCCGCCCTCGCCTCGGTAGGCGACCGCCAGCCGGGCTTCGGTGTCGTCGCCGCGGGCCAGCAGGTCGGCCACGGCGCGGGCGTCGTCGGTGGGGACCTCGCGCTGCTTGAGCTCGTAGGCGAGCCAGTCCGCGGCCTGGTCCCGTTCGGCGGTCTCCGCCCGCGCTTCGACGAGTTCGCGCGTGGGGACCGTGACCTCGCAGCCCTCGGCGGGTTCGCGCTTGGGCAGGCACGCGACGAGCGCGGGCCAGGGCGCGTCCGGGCGGACGACCTCGGCGGTCACGTCCTCACCGGACACCCGGACCCGCACTCCCCCGCCATCGCCGACCGCGACGACCGCGCGCAGCTCGGGTTCGTCCGGGACGCACACCTCGGCCAGGCCGAAGACCGACGCGCGCGAGAGCGTGCTCGCCACCTCCCGCCACTGCTCGGACACGTCACCGGGTTCCGGTGCGACGCCCAGGAATTCGGCCACCTCGTCGGCCACGTCGCCGAGCAGCGCGGCTAACTCGCGCAGTCCGCACTGCACCGACTCAGTCCCCCTCCGGCTGCGCGATGCGGCGGACGATGCCGGCCAGCGCGCTGCTGACGATGGACACGATCAGCGCGCCCCAGAAGGCCGCCCAGAAGCCGTCGACGTGGAACGGCAGGTCGAGCTCGCCCGCGAGGTAGCTGGTCAGCCAGAACAGCAGGCCGTTGACGACCAGCCCGAACAGGCCCAGCGTCAGCACGTAGAGCAGGCAGCCCAGCGTTTTGGCGATCGGCTTGAGCACCAGGTTGACCAGGCCGAAGATCACCGAGACGGCCAGCAGCGTCAGGACCTTGGTGGTGGTGTCCTCGCCGGAGAGGTCGATCCCCGGCAGGGCGGTGGTGATCCACACCGCCACCATCGTGATCAAGATGTGCAACAGCAGTCCCACAGCGCCTCCCTAGTCGATCTACCGGAAACGCTACCGCCGAACGCGCTCGCGGGTCAGTCGAACAGCGTCCCCACGAGGTCGAGGGCGTCGGCGCGGGTGCGGGTGCGCGCTTCCAGGAACCGGTAGACCAGGCCCTGGCGCAGGCCCCACGGGCAGATCTCCAGCTCCGGGAGCTCCAGCGACTCCATGATCAATTCGGCGACGATCGCGCCGGCCAGGATCCGCCTGCCCCTGCTGCGGGAGACGCCGGGCAGCTGCGCGCGCTGCTTGTGGTCGAGTTCGGCGAGCCGGGGGATCCACCGCGACAGGTGCTTGAGGCGCAGCCGGTGCGGTCGGCGGGCCACCTCGTCCGGCGAGCTCTCGGTGAGCACCGCGAGCTGGCGCAGCACCTTCGACAGCGCGAGCGGGTGACCGCCCTCCACCCTGCTCAGGGCTTTCGGGATCGTGGCGTGCAGCTCCCGCCGCAGGTCGGCGAGCTGCGCGGGCGTCGGCGGGTCGTCGGGCAGGAACTGCCTGGTCAACCGGGCGGCTCCGTGCTGGAGCGAGACGACCAGATCGGGGTCGGTGCCGGTTCCCGTCGCGACGTCCACGGTGCCGCCGCCGATGTCCACCGTGGTCATCGCCTGTCCGCTGCGGCCGTGCCAGCGGCGGGCCGCGTGGTAGGCGACGGCGGCCTCGTCGCGCGGGGTGAGCACGCCGATGCGCACGCCGGCGGCCTCGCCGAGGCGCTTGCGCAGCCGAGCGCCGTTGCTCGCGTCGCGCACCGCCGAGGTCCCGTAGGCGATCAGCGCCTCGGTCGGCTTGTCGGACGCGGCGCTCACGCAGTGCCGCACCGCGCGTTCGGCGTCGGCGATGCCCTCCTCGGTGACCCGGCCGTCGGGCAGGGTGTGCTCGGCGAGCCGGGTGCGGGACTTGACGCTCCAGGTGGCGCGGGGCATCCGCGGGCTGGCGAGGTCGACGATGTCCAGGCGTGCCGCAGCGGAGCCGATGTCGAGCATGGCGAGTCTCATGACGAAGTCACAGCCTTGATGAACGACATGCCACCAGCATGGGCATGGCGCACGTCGCGCGACCAAATCGCCGCGTCGCATTGCGAGGTGCATCACATGAGGCGACGGGGCGGGCGGGCTCCCCGCTGGGGCGTACTCGGCGGTAACCTCGCCTGCAGACCTCGGCGGTGTCGCCGCGACCCGCCGCCGCCGGACCCGGAAGGAACGGCCGATGCGCATCGGGATGCCGCTGAACTACAGCGGAGGCTTCAAGGAAACCGTCGACGACCTGGCGACGTACGAGAAGGCCGGGCTGGACATCGTCTACGTCCCGGAGGCTTACTCCTTCGACGCGGTCAGCCAGATGGGCTTCATCGCCGCCAAGACCGAACGGCTGGAGATCGCCTCCGGCATCCTCCAGATCTACACCCGCACGCCCACCCTGACGGCGATGACCGCGGCCGGGATGGACTTCGTCTCCGACGGCCGGTTCACCCTCGGCATCGGAGCCTCGGGACCGCAGGTCATCGAGGGCTTCCACGGCGTTCCGTACCACGCGCCGCTGGGCCGGACCCGGGAGATCGTCGACATCTGCCGGCAGGTGTGGCGCCGGGAGAAGGTGGAGCACAGCGGCAAGCACTACAACATCCCGCTGCCCGCCGAGCAGGGCACGGGCCTGGGCAAGCCGCTGAAGCTGATCAACCACCCGGTGCGCGAGCGGATCCCGATCCTCATCGCCGCGATCGGCCCGAAGAACGTCGAGATGGTCGCCGAGATCGCCGAGGGCTGGGAGCCGATCTTCTTCCTGCCCGAGCGCGCCGGTGACGTCTGGGGCGAGCCGCTGGCCGCGGGCAAGGCCAAGCGCGACGCCTCGCTCCCGCCGCTGGACGTGGTCGCGCAGGCGCCGCTGGCCATCGGCGAAGGCCTGGAGGAGCTGGTCGACTTCGTGCGACCGATGGTCGCCCTCTACGTCGGCGGCATGGGGGCCAAGGGCAAGAACTTCTACAACAACCTCGCCCGCCGCTACGGCTACGAGGCCGAAGCCGAGGAGATCCAGAACCTCTACCTCGACGGCAAGAAGGACGAGGCCGCCGCGGCCGTGCCGCGCGACCTGCTGGAGAAGATCTCCCTCATCGGCACCGAGTCGCACGTCAAGGAACGGCTGGCGGCGATGAAGGAAGCCGGTGTCACCACCCTCAACGTGACGCCCTTCGCCGGCGACGCCCCGGGCCGCGCCAAGCTCATCGAGCAGGTCAAAACCCTCGCCGAGGACGTCTGACCGACGACGCGAACGGGGCCCGAGGTGACCACTCGCCACCTCAGGCCCCGTCCCGTCCCCGATTTCAATGGAACTCCCGCCCCCGATTTCCACTGAAGTCCGGTCCCCGATTTCAGTGGAAGTCCGGTGGTGGCGGATTTCCGTTGAAATCGGGGTTCTGACTTCCATTGAAATCGGGAACCCCCGCGGGGGTCAGGCTTCGGCCGGGGTTCGGGCCGGAGCGGGTTGCTTGGTGTGGGTTTCGCGCAGGTAGAACGCCGCGGCGAAGGTGCACACCGACATCGCCAGCAGGAACACCGAGACCGACGCCGAGGTGCCGGTGGCGGCCAGCAGCGCGGTCATGATGAACGGTGTTCCACCGCTGACCAGGATCGCCGCCAGCTGGTAGGCCAGCGACGCGCCGGAGTAGCGGACCCTCGGGTGGAACAGCTCGCTGAGGTAGGCCGCGAGCGGGCCGTAGGTCATGCTCTGCCCGACGCTACCGATGCATCCGGCCAGGGCGATGAGCCAGATCGACGCCGTGTCGATCAGCCAGAAGAACGGGAACGACCACAGCGCGAGCATCCCGGCCCCGATCAGGATCATCGGGCGGCGGCCCAACCGGTCGGACCACGAACCGGAGAAGAAGATCACGAAGATGCCGACCAGCGAGGTCAGCAGCGTGACGCCGAGCAGCTGCTGGCGGGGCAGGCCGAGCTCACGGGTGCCGTAGTCGAGCAGGCCCGAGATCCCGATGTAGAAGAACGTGTTCGTGGCGAACAGGAGTCCGGCGCCCAGCAGCACGCTGCGCTTGTGATCGCGCAGGACCTCCATCAGCGGCGCCTTGACGACCTTCTTCTCCTGGCGCTCCTGCAACTCCTGGAACACCGGGGTGTCCTCGATCTTGAGCTGGATGTAGAGCACCACCGGCGCGAGCACCGCGCTGAACAGGAACGGCAGCCGCCATCCCCACGACAGGAACGCCTCCTGGCTCATCATCGCGCCGACTCCGAGGAACGCGAGGTTGCCGAAGATGACGCCGAACGGCACGCCCATCTGACCGAACGTGCCCGCCATGCCGCGCTTGCCGCTCGCGCTGTTCTCGGTCAGCAGCAGCACGATGCCGCCCCACTGCCCGCCGACCGCGATGCCCTGCAGGAATCGCAGCGTCACCAGCAGGATCGGAGCCGCGACTCCGATGGTGCCCGCTCCGGGCAGCACGCCGATGAGGAACGTCGCCGTGCCCATCATGATCAGGCAGGTCACGACCGCGGGCTTGCGGCCGATCTTGTCGCCGAGGTGGCCGAAGACCAGGCCACCGATGGGGCGGGCGACGAACCCGGCCCAGAACGTCGCGAAGGACAGCAGCACGCCGATCAGCGGTGTGGCGTTCGGGAAGAACTGCGTGCCGAACACCAGCGCGGCCGCGGTGGCGTAGATGAAGAAGTCGTACCACTCGATGGAACTGGCGATCAGCGCCGCGCCGAGCAGCTTCTTCGGCGTTCTGGGTGGTTCTTGTGCAGTCATCGAAAGACTCCCTTGTCTTAGGACCAGACCGACCGGTTGGTATGACTGTGATGTCCGTCTCGTCGAGAGTCAAGGGGCAATCTTCGGCCGGTCAGCCCTCGTTGAGCACCCGGATCGGGGAACCCGCCGCGAAGGCCTGGACGTTCTCGACGGTCTCGACGAAGAACGCCTGGTAGGTGTCGTCGGTGACGTAGCCGATGTGCGGGGTCAGGACCGTGCGCGGCGTGTCGCGCCACGGGTCGTCGACGGGCAGCGGCTCGGTGCCGTAGACGTCGATGCCCGCGCCGGCGATCCGGCCCTCGCGCAACGCGGTGCGCAGCGCGTCCTCGTCGACGATCGGGCCGCGCGAGGTGTTGATCAGGTACGCGGTGGGCTTCATCAGCGCCAGCTCGGCGGCTCCCACCAGACCGCGGGACCGCTTGCCCAGCACCAGGTGGATGCTGAGCACGTCGGACCGCGCGAACAGCTCGTCCTTGCCGACCAGCCGCGCACCGGCCTCGGCCGCGCGCTGCTCGGTGAGGTTGCCGCTCCAGGCGATCACGTCCATGCCGAACGCCCGTCCGACGGTGGCCATGTGCGAGCCGAGCCGCCCGAGCCCGAGCACGCCGAGGGTCTTGCCGCCGAGCTCCACGCCCACGCCGGTCTGCCAGCTGCCGGTGCGGATCTGTCGGTCCTGACCGGGGATGTCGCGCAGCAGCGCGAAGATCAGCCCCCACGCCAGCTCGGAGGTCGCGCCCCACCCGCCGCCGCTGCCGGTACCGGACACCACCACGCCGTGCTCGCGCGCCGCGTCCAGGTCGATCGCGGCGTTGCGCATGCCGGTGGTGACCAGCAGCTTGAGGTTCGGCAGCCGGGTGATCACCTCGCGCGGGAAGCGGGTGCGCTCGCGCATCGCGGCGATCACGTCGAACGGCTCCAGCCGCGAGACGAGCTCGTCGACGTCGGCGATGTGCTCGGTGAACACCTCGACGTCGAGCCCGTCCCAGTCGGCGTAGCTGCGGGCGACGTCCTGGTAGTCGTCGAGCACTGCGATCCGCATGTCAACCCTCCGCTTCGGCTCCGGCATCACGGGACGGCGAAAATCCTACGCAGGTGATCGCATCCGACGGGGGTGGCGCGGGACACTGGGCCGCGTGACCGGATCGACCGTGCTGCACCTGCTGCCGTTGAGCACCTTCCACAACGACCGCGACCAGCCCATCACAGCCTCCAGCCTGTCCTCGCAGGGCTTCGTGCACTGCTCCCCGGACGTGCCCACCACGCTGGCCGTGGCCAACAACCTCTACAGCGACGTCGAGGAACCGATGGTCGCCGTCGAGCTGGACCCGGAGAGGCTGTCCGCACCGGTGCGCTGGGAGGCCGCCGACCCGGCGCCACCGCCCGGGGTGTCCGACGAGGCGCTGTTCCCGCACGTCTACGGACCGCTGGATCGCGAATCGGTGATCGGCATCCGCTACGCACGCCGCGACGTCAAGGGCCGCTTCCTGTCGCTGGAGTCGCGCAGCCGCACCGCCGAGGAGTTCGACCTGCTGCCGCACCCCGAGGGAGGCTGGTACCGGCGGACCTGGGCCAGCCCGGTCGAGGTCGAGCGCCCCAACGGCACCCGGCCGACCGCGACCACGATCTTCTTCCTGCTCCCGCCCGGCCAGCGCTCGGCGTGGCACGTGGTGGCCTCCGACGAGGTGTGGCTGTGGCACCGCGGCGGCCCGCTGACGCTGCACCTGGGCGGCACCGGGGCGAAGCCCTCCGACCACCCCGAGCAGCTGGTGCTGGGCGCCGGTGCGGGTCAGACCCCGCAGGCGGTGATCCCGGCCGGGACCTGGCAGTGCGCCTCCGCTGCAGCGACGGTCGAATCGCTGGTCACGTGCGTGGTGTCGCCGGGGTTCGACTTCGCCGATTTCGAGGTGCTGTAGGCGGGTCGAAGGAGGAGTGCCGCGGTCCCGGCCGGCGCATCGCGCCGGGCCCTCCCGCGACGACGACGTCACCGCGCGGGCCGCGCACTGTTGCGACGACGGCGGCTGCCGCCGGTAGGAACGCTCCCCTGGCCAGCAGCGCCGCGCGGTGCCTGCGGTAGGCGGCGACGAGACCGCGCTGGTGATCGCGGTGTCTGCCTCGGCGTGTCGTGCCGGAGCCGAGCATCCCTCGCTCCACCCACGACATCACGATCGAGAACCCGAGAACGATTCCAATGCCGATGCCCGCCGCTCCGGCGAACCCGGTCAATGAATTCAGCACCGGCAACACCCCCGAAACCTAGCCGGTCCACGCCCATCGGTTGCCCGTGCGACGCCACCCGGTACCCCGGTCGGGTCGGCGGCCTCGCGTTCGAGTCGTCCGATGCACGAGCAGATCCACTGTGGCCTGTTGTTTTCACGGTAGGTGCGGGAAGCCGTGAACGCCGCACACGTTCCGGCCCGATCGCCCCAACGGGTGAAAACGATTTCGCGGCGGATCGATCCTGTGCTCCGAACGATCGTTGATCGGGCAATCTGATGGTCGTCAGGGCTACCATCGAGCCCGAAGTCGCCGCGTTCCGAGCTGGTCGGCGGGCAACCCACCACCACCGTTGCGCGTGTTGACCAGAGGCCCGATTCCCAAATCCGGGGAGGTGTCGGCCGTGCGGGGTTATCCCGTTCATCTGCTCTTCCACCTGCTGGCGATCGTCGCCGGCCTCGTGGTCGGCGTCGGCGGCGCGCTGTGGTGGCTGGGCAAGGACCGCAACGCCCTATACCTGGCCATCACCGCGCTGATCGTCGGGATCGTCGTCCTGCTGCTGCAGGGCTTCTACATCAGCGCCAGCCAGCCGCCGCGTCCCGTTCCGCGCAGGCCCATGCCGCCGGCTCCGCCGTCGCACCCGCGGTTCCAGCCGGTCGCCGAGCGGCGCGAGCCGACCCGCCCGGACCTGGAGCCGGTCGCCCCGCCGGAGGCGGAATCCGACTCGGTCGACCAGGAGACCAGGACTTCGGCGATCGACGCCCTCAACGAGCACACCAAGGGCTGAGTCGTCGCATTTCAGCGGCCGTTCTTGCCGCCTAACCCTTGCGATGTGTGACGCGAGTCACCATCCTGGGCTGAGTTTCGGGTTCACCCGGGAGGCCAGTCATGTCGATCATGCGGGTCAAATCGGTCGAGCAGTCGATTCAGGACGCCGAGGCACCGGAATTCCGGTTGCGCCGCGTGCTCAGAGCGGTTGACCTGCTCGGCATCGGGATCGGCGCGATCATCGGCACCGGGATCTTCGTGCTCACGGGTGTCGCCGCGGCCACCGACGCCGGGCCGGGCATCTCGATCTCCTTCGTCATCTCCGGCATCGCCTGCGGACTCGCGGCCCTCTGCTACGCCGAGTTCGCCTCGGTCGTGCCCGTCGCCGGATCCGCCTACACGTTCTCCTACGCCTCGCTCGGCGAGTTCCTGGCCTGGATCATCGGCTGGGACCTGATGCTGGAGTTCGTCATCGGCGCCTCCACCGTCTCCGTGGGCTGGTCGCAGTACTTCGTCGAGGCGCTGAGCGCGGTCGGCCTCGGGCTGCCCGAAGCGCTGACCGCCGCACCGGGCGCGGGCGGGGTGATGAACCTGCCCGCCGCGATCATCGCGCTGCTGCTGACCGTCGTGCTGGTGGTCGGCATCCGCCTCAGTGCCTCGGTGACCAACGTGGTCGTGGCGATCAAGCTGGCCGTGGTGCTGTTCTTCATCATCTTCGGCGCGTTCTTCGTCAAGACCGCCAACTGGGACCCGTTCATCCCGCCGCACCAGCCCCCGGACCCGTCCGAGACCGGCTCCGCGCTCAACGACCCGCTGATCAACGCGATCTTCGGCGGCACCGGCTCGTTCGGCGTCAGCGGCCTGGTGGCCGGAGCCGCGCTGGTGTTCTTCGCCTACATCGGCTTCGACATCGTCGCCAGCGGCGCGGAGGAGACCCGCAAGCCGCAGCGCGACATGCCGATCGGCATCCTCGGCTCGCTGGCCATCTGCTCGGTCCTCTACGTGCTGGTCTCGCTGGTGATGACCGGCATCGTCAAGTACGACAAGCTCGACACCGCCGCACCCATGGCCACCGCGTTCCAGGCGATCGGAGCTCCGTGGGCCGTCGGCCTGGTGTCGCTGGGCGCGATCGCCGGTCTGACCACGGTGATCCTCATCCTCATGCTCGGGCAGGCCCGCGTCGGCTTCGCGATGGCCCGCGACGGGCTGCTGCCGGTGTACTTCGCGAAGGTCCACCGCAAGTACCGCACGCCCTACCGGATCACGGTGATCACCGGAGTCGTGGTCGCGATCATCGCCTCGCTGACGCCGATCGACGTGCTCGCCGAGATGACCAACATCGGCACCCTGTTCGCGTTCGTGCTGGTCTCGATCGGCGTGCTGGTGATGCGCCGGACGCGACCGGACCTGCCGCGCGCGTTCCGCGTCCCGCTGGTCCCGGTGATCCCGATCCTCGCCGCGCTGGCCTGCCTCTACCTGATGCTCAACCTCGAAGGCTGGACCTGGCTGCGATTCGGCATCTGGATGGTCCTCGGCCTGCTGATCTACTTCGTCTACAGCAAGCACCGCAGCCGCCTCGGGCGCGGCGAGACCATCGAGGACGCCGCCGAGGAAACCGACTGAGACCTCAGGCGCCGAGCTGCTCGTCGACGAAGCACCACATCCAGTTCTCGCCCGGCTCGAAGGAGCGGATCACGGGGTGGCGGGTCTGCTCGTGGTGGACGGTGGCGTGCCGGTTCGGGCTGGAATCGCAGCAACCGACGTGGCCGCAGTCCGTGCAGATCCGCAGGTGCGCCCACACGCTCTCACCGGCGGCGAGGCAGTCCTCGCATCCGTTTACGCTGCTGGGGTTCGGCCGCTGAGTGGCGGCACCGGTCAGGTGTGCGCAACGATCCGACATCGTCTGGTCCCTTCTCTCCTGCCGCCCAGCATGTCCCGACGGGAGTGAGCATGCACGACCTGCCCGCTTTGATGGCCCTGCTCGCCGGAGCGCTGGCCGTCACCGCCCTGTCCCGCCGGCTCGGCGTGTCGGCACCGCTGGTGCTGGTCGTGGTCGGGCTGGGGGTCTCGGCGATCCCGGGCGTGCCGGACTACGCGATCAACCCCGACGTGATCCTGCTGCTGATCCTGCCACCGCTGCTGTACTCGGCGGCGCTGCACAGCTCGACGGTGGGGATCAAGGCGAACCTGCGGCCGATCGGGCTGCTGGCGATCGGTCTCGTGCTGTTCAGCACGGCGATCGCCGGGGTGGTCGCGTGGTCGCTGGTGCCCGGTTTGCCGCTGAGCGCGGCGCTGGTGCTCGGCGCGGTCATCGCCCCGCCGGACGCGGTGGCGGCGACGTCGATCGGCCGCCGGGTCGGGTTGCCGCGCAGGCTGATGACGGTGCTCAGCGGCGAGAGCCTGGTCAACGACGCGACCGCGCTGACCGCCTACCGGGTCGCGGTGGCCGCGGCGATCGGCACCGGCACCTCGCTGCTGTCGGGCCTGGGCATGTTCCTGCTGGCGGCGGTGGGTGGAACGCTGATCGGCCTGGTGATCGCCTGGGTGGTCAACCGGGTCAAGCCGCTGCTGCGCGACGACATGCTCGACAGCGCGGTCGGGCTGATCGTGCCGTTCTTCGCCTACTTCGTCGCCGAGGAGGCGCACACCTCCGGAGTGCTGGCGGTGGTGGTCGCCGGGCTGTACCTGGGCCACCAGGCGCCCGCGCGCAGCGCGGCGACGCGGGTGCAGGACAAGGCCGTGTGGGGCGCGGTGGACACGCTGCTGGAAGCGGTCGTGTTCGCGCTGATCGGCCTGCAGCTCAGCAGCGTCGTGGCCGGGGTGAGCACCGGGTTCGGGCCGCTGCTGCTGGCGGGCTGCGCGCTGACGGTCGCGGTGGTGCTGGCGCGCGTGGTGTGGGTGTTCGGCGCGATGTACCTGCCGGAGTGGCTGCGCGGCAAGCGCCCCGACTGGCGGTACAAGCTGGTCGTGTCGTGGGCCGGGATGCGCGGGGTGGTGTCGCTGGCGGCGGCCTCGGCCATCCCGACGGTGACGCTGTCCGGGCAGCCGTTCCCGCACCGCGACGAGGTGCTGTTCCTGACCCTGTTCGTCACGCTCACGACGCTGCTGCTGCACGGCACCACCCTGCGCCGGTTGATCGAGCGGCTCGGCGTGACCGGCGGGGAGGACTACACCGACGCGCTCGCGGAGGCCCAGGCCAGGCACAACGCCGCGCGCGCCTCGCAGGAGCGCCTCGACGAGCTGACCGCGGACACCGAGCCACCGGGGGACGTGGCCGATCAACTCCGGCGGGCCGCGGAGCAGCGCGCCAACCGGGCGTGGGAACGGCTGGGCCGCTCCGACGAGGAGCTGGGCGAGAGCCCCACGGCCGCCTACCAGAGGTTGCGCAGCGAGATGCTGGCCGCCGAGCGGGCGGTCTTCGTGCAGTTCCGCGACGCCCGCCGGATCGACGACGAGGTGCTGCGCCGCGTCATGCACCAGCTCGACCTGGAGGAGCTGTCACTCACCCGGGACTGACGGGAGGAAGCCCAGCTGCGCCGACAGGTCCGCGGACGCGTCCCGCATGTACCCGACGGCCTCGCTCACCCGCTCGCGGGTGAAGCGGTAGGTGGGTCCGGACGCGCTCAGCGCCGCCACCACGTTGCCCTCGTGGTCGTAGACGGCCACGGCGGCGGCGTTGAGCCCGATCTCGAACTCCTCGTAGCTGGTCGCGTAGCCGTCGTGGACGATCAGCTCGAAGTCCTTGCGCTGCTGGCGGGCGGCGGTGACGGTCTGCTCGGTGTACTGCTCCAGCTTGCGCGCCAGGATGCGGTCCTGGTCGTCGCGGGGAGCGTGGGCTAGCAGCACCTTGCCGCTGGAGGTGGCGTGCAGCGGCGTGCGCTGGCCGACCCAGTTGTGCGCGGTGACCGAGGCGGTGCCCCTGGCCTGGCTGATGTTGATGGCCACGTCGAAGTCGCGGATGGCGATGTTGACGGTCTCGCCGAGTTCGGTGGCCAGCGAATCGCAGTAGGACTGGCCGATGCGCGAGAGGTCCAGCCGCTCGGTGGCCGCGCCCGCGAGCCGCACGATCCCGAAGCCGATGGCGTACTTGCCGCGCTCGCCCAGCTGCTCGACCAGACCGCGCGATTCCAGCACGCTGACCAGACGGGAGGCGGTGGACTTGTGCACGCCGAGCTCGCCGGCGATCTCGGTGATGCCCACCTCGCCGTTGCGGGCCAGCAGTTCCAGCACGGTCACCGCCCGGTCAACAGATTGCACCAGGGCACCCGAGCTACTTCCGCGTGATTGAGACGCACTAGCCACGGGCCAGACCCTATCGGCTCGCCGGACCTATTCCGCGATCATCCGGGATGGGCGGGAATCTCTGTTCCTCATTGTGCAACACCCGAGGTCACTTGGCGAGCGTCGAGCAACGCCGTGGCGAGGTGGCCGGCGTAGGAGTTGCGGACCAGGACCCGGTAGCCGGCGTCGAGGCGCCAGACGATCACCGGGACTCCGGCGACGAGGGTCTGCGCGCAGCGCCCCGGGACGAACACCCCGGGGTGCAGGTCGAGGGAGCACAGGGCTTCCAGGACGTCGCGGTCGTGCAGGCGCAGGGTGGTGCGGGCCGCCGACACATCGACCAGGCTCCGATGGCCCGGCTCGGTGCCGGTGACCCCGATCAGCAGGTGCTCGTCCGGTCCGAGACCGAGGGCGGCGCGATGCTCGTCCCCGGTGACCCGGTCGACCTCCGGAAGTCGCAGTCCCAGCGCGAACTCGGCGTCCGTGCGCACGTCGATCTGAGGCAGGAACGGCTCCTCGACCAGGACTTCCGCGAGCTCGGCTGCGCGGTCCCCGAGCGGGCTGCGGCGCAGGTCAACGTCGACCGTCACGGCGGGCTCCTTCCGGGTCGTAGAACACCGGCTCGCGCACCCGCACCGGCACCTCGCGGCCGTCGAGCGAAACCCCGACGCGCTCGCCGATGCGGTCCCGCCCGGACTCGACCAGCGCCAGCGCGATGGTGCGGCCGAGGATCGGACTGCGGTAGCTGGAGGTCACGTGGCCGATCCCGCCCGCCAGGCGGGCTCCTTCCGGCAGGAGCTCGGCGGGGTCCTCGGTCAGCAGGCCGACGAGCTGTTCGCGGTCAGCTCGGGCGGTGTCGGAGCGGCTCAGCGACCGCTTGCCGATGAAGTCCTTGCGCTGCGAGACGGGCATCCCGAGGTCGAGCGGGGTGACGGTGCCGTCGGTGTCCTGACCGACGATGACGTAGCCCTTCTCCGCGCGCAGCACGTGCATCGTCTCGGTGCCGTAGGGCGTGACGCCGACGTCCTCCCACAGCGCCAGGCCGTACCAGGACGGGACGTTGATCTCGTAGGCCAGTTCGCCGGAGAACGAGATCCGGGCGATGCGGGCGGGAATCCCGTTGTGCAGCGCGGTGTCCCGGAACTCCAGGAACCCGAGCTCGCCCAGGTCCGGCGCCAGCCGCGCGACGACCTCACCCGAGTCGGGGCCGGTGACGGCAACCGCCGCCCACTGCTCGGTGACCGAGGTGCAGCGCACGTCGAGGTCGGTCCACTCGGTCTGCAGCCACTGCTCCAGCCAGTCCAGCACCTTCTCGGCACCGCCGGTGGTGGTGCTCAGCAGGTAGTGGTCGGGAGCCAACCGCAGCACGACTCCGTCGTCGAAGACCATCCCGTCGGCGGAGCACATGATCCCGTAGCGCCCCTTGCCGACCGGCAGCTTCGCGAAGCCGCCGGTGTAGACGCGGTTGAGGAACTCCGGCGCGTCCGGGCCGACGACCTCGATGCGGCCGAGCGTGCTGACGTCCTGCATGGCGACCCCGGTGCGCGCGGCGAGGCACTCGCGGTGCACGGCCGCGGCCATGTCCTCGCCGGGCCGCGGGTAGTGGCGCGGGCGCCGCCACTGCCCCACGTCCTCGAACGCCGCGCCGTGGGCCACGTGCCAGGAGTGCATCGGGGTGGTGCGGATCGGGTCGTGGAGGTCACCGCGCTCGTGGGCGGCCATCAACGCGAACGGGACCGGGACGTAGGGCGGGCGGAACGCGGGAGTGCCGACCTCACCGGGTCCGACTCCGAGTTCGGCGGCGATGACGGCCATCGCGTTGACCCACGAGGTCTTGCCCTGGTCGCTGCCGACCCCGATGGTCGTGTAGCGCTTGATGTGCTCGACCGAGCGCAGCCCCGCGCCGATCGCGCGTCGGATGTCGGCGACCGTGGCGTCGCGCTGGAAGTCCACGAACTGCTCGGTGTCGTCGCCGGGCGTCAGCCAGACTGGGTGGGGCGGGCGGATCGGTTTCGGCGGCAGGTCCGGCGCCGCGGGCGCGGCCGTTCCCGCTGCGCGGGCGCCCGCCCGGAGCCCTTCGGTGATGCAGCCGGGGAGGTCGAAAGTTCCGTTCGCGGCACCGGCGACCAGCCCGTCGACCGGCCGCACCGCGGCGATGCCGTCGTCCCAGAGGCGATCGCCGTCGTGCAGGTGCAGCACCGGGCTCCAGCCACCGCTGACCGCCAGCAGATCGCAGTCGATCTCCGTGCCGTCGGACAGCAGCACCGATTCCAGGCAGCGGCCGGAGGTGGCGACGACCGTGGCTCCGGCGATCACCGGGACGTCGGCGGGTGGCGGGTCGCTGCGGCTGTCGACGATGGCCCGCACCCGGCACCCGGCGGCGGCGAGCTCAGCGGCGGTGGCGTACGCGCTGTCGCCGGTGGTGGCAACGACCGCCTCGCGACCGGGCACCACGGCGAACCTGCGCAGGTAGGTCGACACGGCCGAGGCCAGCATGATCCCGGGCCGATCGTTGCCGGCGAACACCAGAGGCCGCTCGTGCGCCCCGGTGGCCAGCACGACCCGCCCGACCCGAACGTGCCACATCACGTTCCCCTGAGCGATCAACAGGTAATCACCCGCATAACGCCCGATCACCGTGGCCCCCAACAAGATTCGAACCCCCTCCTCACCTCCACCCCGACGACCCCACCCCACGTCCGCCCGATTACCGCCGTAATCAGAACCCGGAATACCGCCGTATTCGGGGACCCGATTACCGCCGTAATCCGTCCCCGGAAAACCGCCGTGATCGGGGGTCTGGATGCGGGCGTGATCGGTCAGGGTGGTGACGGCGTGGGTGATCCAGTCGTTGGGGCGTTCGCCGCCGAGGGTCGGGCCGTGCTCGACGAGCAGGACGCGTGCTCCGGACTGGCCTGCGGCCAGGGCGGCGGCGACCCCGGCCGGGCCTCCGCCGATCACGGCGACGTCGGTGTGAGCGTTCCTGCGGTGGCACTTCGGCGCGTCGCCGCTGGTCAGCCGACCGACGCCGGGGATGCTCTCGGCCTCGATCCCGTCGCGCAGCGGAACCTCGGTGGCCTGCGCGAACGGATCTCCGTCCACGCTCACCAACGCGTTCGGCTCGGTGAGGTCGGCGGTGAGGACACCGCGCGGCCGGCCCAGGTAGGTCGAGCGGGCCACCTCGACGCGTCCGGACGCGAGCAGCGCCGAGGCGAGCGTGTCACCGGGATGCCCGGAGAACTCGGTCCCGTCGAAGGAAAATTGCAGGGTGCGGGACCGGTCGATCCACCCGCCGTCGTCGAGCCGCATCACGCCACCTCGTCGGTCTCGGTGTTGCGCCACAGCTCGAACCAGCGGCGGCAGCCGGCCGAGTGCACCCACCGCTCCCGCCACCAACCGCACGGGTTGTCCCGCACGAACAGGAAATCCGCCCACTCCCGGTCGTTCAACGCCCCGGGTTCGGCCGGGTAGTCGACGGCCTGGCCGCCGTAGCGGAACTCGACCTCGTCGCGCTCCCCGCACCAGGGGCACCGGATCCGCAGCATCACGACCTCCCGGGATCAGTGCGCGACGGCCGCCGCGCCGTGCTCGTCGATGAGGGCGCCCGTGACGAACCGGTCCAGCCCGTAGGGCTCGGCCAGCGGGTGCGGGCGTCCGTGGGCGATGGTGTCGGCGTAGACCTGACCGATCCCGGGCGTGGCCTTGAAACCTCCTGTCCCCCAACCGCAGTTGAGGTACAGCCCCTCCCACGGCGTGGGGCCGATGATCGGCGAGGCGTCGGGGGTGACGTCCACCGTGCCCGCCCAGGTCCGGATCACGTGCGCGCGGGCGAAGATCGGGAACAGCTCCAGCGCAGCGGCGAGCTGGCGCTCGATCACGTGCACCGACCCGCGCTGCGCGTATCCGATGCGGGAGTCGATGCCCGCTCCCACGACCAGCTCGCCGCGATGCGCCTGGCTGCAGTAGGCGTGCACGTGGTTGGACATCACCACGCACGGGTGCACGGGTTCCAGCAGCTCGGAGACCAGCGCTTGCAGCGGATGGCTCTGCAGTGGCAACCGCAGGCCGAGGGTGTCGGTGAGGGTGCTGGTGCGGCCCGCCGCGGCCAGCGCGACCCGGTCGGCGCCGATGTCGCCGCGCGAGGTGCGCACCCCGCGCACCCGGTCGCCGTCGGTGAGGAACCCGGTGACCTCGCAACCCTCGACGAGGTCCACGCCCATCTCGTCGGCGCGGCGGGCGAAGGCCCACGCCACCAGGTCGTGCTTGGCGATGCCGCCGCGCGGTTGCCACGTCGCGCCGAGAACCGGGTAGCGGCAGTCGGTGTTGATGATCGGGCAGATCCGCGAGACCTCCTCGGGCCACACCCACTCGGCGTCGATCCCGTTGGCGCGGTTGGCGAAGACCCGGCGTCGGGAGTCGCGCACCTCCTGCTCGGTGTGGGCGAGGTTGAGCACGCCGCGCTGGCTGAGCAGCAGTTCGCAGTCGAGCTCGTCGGGCAGCGTCTCCCACAGCTTCAGGGCGTGCTCGTAGATCCCGGCGCTGGCCTCCCACAGGTAGTTGGAGCGGATGATCGCGGTGTTGCGGGCCATGTTCCCGCCTGCCAGCCAACCGCGTTCGAGGACGGCGACGTCGGTGATGCCGTGTTCGCGCGCGAGGTAGTAGGCGGTGGCCAGCCCGTGGCCACCGGAACCGACGACGACCACGTCGTAGTGCCGGGCGGGCTCGGCGTTGCGCCACAGCCTCTCGGGCGGTTGCGGAAGCGGTGCTGCGACCACGGCCACCTCCCTGCGATTCGGAGGTGAACCCAGGCTAGGAGCGCCGCGACGAGCGGGTCAATTCACGAAAGGGGGACGGTGCTTCCCGTTGTCCCACAACAAGATCCACGCCTGAAAATTCGTGTCGACGGGCTCTTGACGCACCCCTTCCCCCGAGCGCAATGTTGCGGTATGCGCAGGTAGTTGTCGTAGACGCAACAAGGCGGCAGCCATGGTTTCTCGCGTCCAGATCCTGCTCGTGGGGGCGGGCATCGTCGGGTGCAGCACCGCTTACCACTTGGCGCGCCAGGGGATCACCGATGTTCTGGTGGTCGATCAGGGACCGCTCCCCGCGACCGGCGGTTCGAGTTCGCACGCGCCGGGCCTGGTCTTCCAGACCAACGCCTCGGAAACGCTGAGCCGACTCGCCGCCGACACCGCGCGCCTGTACTCCTCGCTGGAGGTCGACGGGTCGCCCTGCTTCCACCCGGTCGGCGGCATCGAGGTCGCCACCACCCCCGAACGCTGGGACGACCTGCACCGCAAGCTCGACCTCGCCACCGCTTGGGGCATCGGCGGCGAACTCCTCGACCCCGGTCAGGTGCTCGAACGCATCCCCGGCATCGACGCCGACCGGATCCACGGCGGACTGCACGTGGCCACCGACGGGATCGCCAAACCGGTGCGCGCCGCCGAGGCGATGATGCGCGAAGCGCGGCGGCTCGGCGTGCGCTTCGAAGGCGCGACCGAGGTCACCGGGTTCGAGATCACCGGCGACCGGATCACCACCGTGCGCACCACGTCCGGGGACGTGGCAGCGGAAACCGTGTTGTGCTGCGCGGGGATCTGGGGCCCGAAGATCGGCCGGATGGCCGGGGTGACGATCCCGGTGCAGCCGCTGGCGCACCAGTACGCGGTGACCACGCCGGTGCTCGACGACGGCGAAACCGAAGTGGCGCAACCGATCCTGCGCCACCAGGACCGGTCGATGTACTTCCGCCAGGTCCACGACCGCTACGGCATCGGCTCCTACCGGCACCGGGTGATGCCGGTGCGCACCGACGAGCTCACGCCCACCGCCACGCCCGGCACCGAAGCTCCCTCCGAAGGGGGTGGCTGGAAGGGCATGGCCTCGGTGCACCCGTTCACGCCGGAGGACTTCGCCGGTCCCTGGCGGGAGGCGCGGCGACTGCTGCCCGCGCTGCGCGAGGCCGAGATCGGCGAGGGCATGAACGGGTTGTTCCTGTTCACCTCCGACGGGATGCCGGTGCTGGGCCGGTCCGAGGTGGAGAACTTCTGGATCGCCGAGGCCGTGTGGATCACCCACGCCGGCGGCGTCGGCCGGGCGATGGCGCAGTGGCTGGCCGGGCGCACCCCGGACATCGACCTGCGGCAGGCCGACCTGCGGCGCTTCGACGACTTCGCCCGCAGCCCCGCCTACCTGGAGCAGCGCAGCGCGCAGAGCTTCCGCGAGGTCTACGACATCATCCACCCCCAGCAGCCACCCGAGCAGCCCCGGCCGCTGCGCACCAGCCCGTTCCACGACCGGCAGCGCGAACTCGGCGCGGTGTTCCTGGAGGCCTCCGGGTGGGAGCGGCCGCACTGGTACGCGAGCAACGAGAAGCTCTTGCAGGGCAGGGAGATCGCACGTCCGGGGGAGTGGGCGGGCCGGTTCTGGTCACCGATCGTCGGCGCCGAGCACCTGGCCACCCGCGACGGCGTCGCGATGTTCGACATGACCTCGCTGCCGCGCGCCGAGGTCACCGGCCCCGGCGCGCTCGAGCTGTTGGACCGGCTCACCACCAGCAAGATCGACCGGCAGCCCGGCTACGTGACCTACACGCTGATGCTCACCCCCGAGGGCGGCATCCGGTCGGACATCACCGTGGCGCGGCTGGAGCGGGATCACTTCCAGATCGGCTGCAACGGTCCTCGCGACATCGCGTGGCTGCGCGACAACGCCGACGCGACCACGCAGGTCCGCGACATCACCGGCGGCACCTGCTGCATCGGGCTGTGGGGTCCGCGCGCCCGCGACGTGCTGGCCGCGCTGGCCGACGTCGACGTCTCGCACGAGGAGTTCCGGTTCTTCCGCGCCCGGCGGCTGCACGTCGGCGAGGTTCCGGTGGTGGCGCTGCGGCTCTCCTACGTGGGCGAGCTCGGCTGGGAGCTGTACACCTCCGCCGAGTTCGGCCGACGCCTGTGGGACCTGCTGGCCGGCGCCGGGCACGGCATCTTCCCCGCCGGCCGCGGGGCGTTCAACGGCATGCGGCTGGAGAAGGGCTACCGCGCCTGGGGCACCGACATGTGGACCGAGCACACCCCGGACGAAGCCGGTGTCGCCTTCGCGGTGAAACCGGACAAGGGCCCCTTCACCGGCCGAGAAGCCCTGCTCCGCCGGGGAGAACCCACTCGCCGCCTGGCCTGCCTGCGCATCGACGACGGCACGGTCCTGATGGGTTCCGAACCGGTCCTCGCCGGCGACGAACCGGTCGGCTTCACCACCAGCGCCGCCTACGGCCACACGGTCGGCGCGAGCCTCGCCTACGCCTGGCTCCCCGCGGACCTCGCCCACCCCGACACCCACCTGACTGTCACCTACTTCAACCAACCCCACCCCGTCACGGTGATCCCAGACCCCACCTACGACCCCGACATGACCCGAATGCGCCGCTAAACCCCACACCAGACCCGAAAAACCCATCCCCCACCCAAAAACCATCCCGACCCCTCCGACAACCCCCACCCGATCTCAGCGGAACGCAGAACCCGGACTTCCACTGAAACCCGGAACCCAACTTCCACTGAAACCCGGAACCCAACTTCCACTGAAACCCGGAACCGGACTTCCACTGAAACCGGGGGTCGGAGTTCCACTGAAATCGCGCGACCGAGGCTTGGAGCGAGCATCATGAGCGTCAACTCGAACCCCGGGGTGCTGCTGTACCCGCGGATCCGGAAATCCCCGTTCTTCTACGCCTCGCGGCGTCACGGGGTGGCGATGTACAGCGTCTACAACCACACGTACCACCCGAGGCACTACGGGGATCCGGTCGCCGAGTACTGGGCGCTGCTGGAAGGCGTGACGCTGTGGGACGTCGGCGTGGAGCGGCAGGTGGAGATCACCGGGCCGGACGCGTTCGAGTTCACCAACATGCTCGTGCCCCGCGATCTCACCAAGTGCAAGGTCGGGCAGTGCAAGTACGTGTTCGTCACCGGCACCGACGGCGGCATCCTCAACGACCCGGTGCTGCTGCGCCTGGGCGAGAACCACTTCTGGCTCTCGCTGGCCGACAGCGACGTGCTGATGTGGGCCAAGGCCCTGGCCCACGGGCTCGGCATGGACGTCGACATCCGCGAACCCGACGTCGGCCCGGTGCAGGTCCAGGGCCCGAAGTCCGGTGCGGTGATGGCGGACCTGTTCGGCGAGTCCATCTTGGATATTCCCTATTACTACGCGGTGGAACGAGAGCTTGCAGGGATGCGGGTGGTGGTCTCGCGCACCGGCTACACCGCTGAGCTGGGCTACGAGATCTACCTGCACGACGCCTCCCACGAGGGCGTTCGGCTGTGGGACGCGATCTGGGAGGCCGGCGAGCCGCACGACCTCACCGTGATCGGCCCCTGCCACATCCGGCGCATCGAGGCCGGGATCCTGTCGTGGGGCTGCGACATCACCGCCGACACCAACCCCTTCGAGGTCGGCTACGGCTTCGAGAAGACCTGGATGGTCGACCTCGACCAGGAGGCCGACTTCATGGGCAAGGACGCGTTGCGCCGCATCAAGCAGGACGGCGTGAGCCGCAAGCTCGTCGGCGTGCGCATCGACGGTCCGAGCGTGGGCTCGTTCAACGACGGCGCGATGATCGACGTCTTCGAGGTGCACGACCCGCACGGGCTGCGGATCGGCGAGGTCACCTCCGCCGCCCACTCCCCGCGCGTCGAGGGCAACATCGGCTACGCCATGGTGCCGATCGCCTACCAGGAGCCGGGCACCGAGCTCGTCGTGCGCACCCAGCACGGCCCGCAGCAGGCGGTCGTGTCCGAGAAGCCGTTCCTGGACCCGACCAAGGACATCCCCAAGCGCCTGGCGCGGAGCGCGTGAAGGGGGCGAGATGGCATCTGAACTGCGGCGATCCCTCGACCGGATGCGCTACGAGGTGCTGCCGGTGGGCAACGCGCGGGTGGACGCGCTCGACCCCGGCAGCACGGTGACCGTGACGGCCTCGCCGGCCAGGGGCATCGGGCCGACCATCGACTTCACCGAGCGGCTCGCCGCGATGGGCCTGCGCGCGGTGCCGCACCTGGCAGCGCGCTCGATCCGCGATCACGCGCAGCTGGCGGGCGTCCTGGACCGGCTGGACGCCGCCGGGGTGAGCGAGGTGTTCGTGATCGCCGGGGACGCCGCGAAGCCGCTGGGCGAGTTCGCCGATTCCCTCGCGCTGCTGCGCGCGATGGAGCGGATGGGACGGCTACCGGCGCGCATCGGCGTCGCCGGCTACCCCGAACGGCACGCGTTCATACCAGACGACTGCGTCGTTCGGGCCATGGCGGAGAAATCTCGTTACGCCGACTACGTGGTCTCGCAAATCACGTTCGATCCCCGGACGATCAACGATTGGGCCCGCGACCTGCGGAAACGCGGGGTGGGAGCATCCGTGTACGTGGGTGTCCCGGGGGTGGTGGACGCCCATCGGCTGTTGCGCATCGCGCTGAAGATCGGGTTGGGTGAGTCGACGCGGTTCCTGCGAAAGCAGTACGGCGCGGTCTCGAAGATGTTGGCACGCTACACGCCGGAGGAGCTGTTCGACGAGTTGTCCCCGCAGCTGGGCGACCCGGGTTCGCCGATCGCGGGCTGGCACCTGTTCACCTTCAACGAGATCACCAAGACGGTGCAGTGGCGCGACGATCTGGCGGCCCGGCTGTCCGGCTACGCGGACCGACCGGCGTAACCGACACCTCGCAGGAGGTCCTGGCATGACCATCCCGTCCGATTTGGACATCTCCCGTGCGACAGAGCTGCGTCCGATGGACGACATCGCAGCGCAGCTCGGCATCGGGGAACACCTGCTCGAGCCCTACGGGCGCAACGTCGCGAAGATCTCCCTCGACGCCATCGACGAGCTCTCCGACCGGCCACGCGCCCGCTACGTCGTGGTCTCGGCCATCACCCCCACACCGCTGGGCGAGGGCAAGACCACCACGACCGTCGGGCTCGGGCAGGCGCTCAACCACATCGGCAAGCGCTCCACGGTCGCCGTCCGGCAGCCCTCGATGGGCCCGACCTTCGGCATTAAGGGCGGCGCGGCAGGCGGCGGGTACAGCCAGGTCGTGCCGATGGAGGCGCTGAACCTGCACCTCACCGGCGACATGCACGCGGTCACCGCGGCCCACAACCTGCTGTCGGCGATGGTCGACAACCACCTGCACAAGGGCAACGCGCTGGGCATCGACCCGCACCGGATCACCTGGCGCCGGGTTCTCGACGTCAACGACCGCGACCTGCGCAACATCGTCTCCGGCCTCGGCGGCAGGCAGGACGGCGGACCGCGCCAGACCGGTTTCGACATCACCGCGGCCAGCGAGGTGATGGCGGTGCTGGCGCTGTCGACGTCGCTGGCCGACCTGCGGCAGCGGCTCGGTCGCATCGTCGTCGGCTACACCCCCGACGGTCAGCCGATCACCGCCGAGCAGCTCAAGGCCGCGGGCGCGATGGCGGTGATCATGCGCGACGCGCTCAAGCCGAACCTCATGCAGACCACCGAGAACACGCCGGTGCTGGTGCACGCCGGGCCGTTCGGCAACATCGCGCACGGCAACTCCTCGATCGTCGCCGACCTGGTGGGCAGCCGCTGCACCGACTACCTGATCACCGAGGCGGGTTTCGGCGCGGACATGGGCGCCGAGCGGTTCTTCAACATCAAGTGCCGCACCTCCGGGCTGCGGCCGGACGCGGCCGTGCTGGTGGCGACGGTCCGCGCGCTCAAGGCGCACTCCGGCCGCTACAAGGTGGTGGCGGGCAAGCCGTTGCCGCCGGAGATGCTGGAGGAGAACCCGGACGACGTGCTCGCCGGCGCCGACAACCTGCGCAAGCAGATCGACAACATCCGGTTGCACGGCGTCTCCCCGGTGGTGGCGATCAACGCCTTCCCGAGCGACTTCACCAGCGAGCACGAGGCGATCCGGCAGGTCGCCGAGGCCGAGGGCGCGCGCGTGGCGGTCAGCAACCACTTCACCGAGGGCGGCAAGGGCGGCGCGGAGCTCGCCGAAGCCGTCGTCGCGGCCTGCGAAGAACCGGCCGGTTTCCAGGTCCTCTACCCCGACGAGGCCGACCTGCGCACCAAGATCGAGACCATCGCGACGAAGGTCTACGGCGCCGACGGCGTCAGCTACGCACCGGCGGCGGCCAAGTCCCTCGACAGCTACGAGGCCAACGGCTACGGCGACCTGCCGGTCTGCATCGCCAAGACCCACCTCTCGCTGAGCTCCGACCCGACGTTGCTGGGCGCCCCCACGGGCTGGACCCTGCCGGTCCGCGAGGTCCGCGCGTCGGTCGGTGCGGGCTTCGTCTACCCGATCTGCGGAGACATGCGCACCATGCCGGGTCTCGGCTCGCACCCGCAGGCCGAGTCGATCGACCTGGACACCGACGGCAACATCACCGGGCTGATGTGAGGGTCGAGATCAGCACCGACAGCGCGGACGGTGCGGTGGCAGCGGATCGCCTCGGGGCCGACCGGATCGAGCTGTGCTCGGCCGGGGCGCTGGGAGGGTTGACTCCCGGGCCGGGCCTGCTGTCGGCGGTGCTCGATCGGTGCCACCGCAGCCAGGTGCACGTGCTGATCCGGCCTCGGGAGGGCGGTTTCGCGTACTCGCCCACCGAGGTCGCGGCGATGCGCGCCGACGTCCGGCACGCCGTGTCCGCGGGAGCGACCGGCGTCGTCGTCGGCGCGCTCGGCGCGGACGGGCGGCTCGACGCCGCCGTGCTCGGCGAGCTCATCTCCGAAGCCGGCGGCGTCCCGGTCGCCCTGCACCGGGCGATCGACGTCTGCCCGGATCCGGTCGAGGCGGCGCACATCGCCGCTGAACTGGGCGTCCGGCGGATCCTCACCTCGGGCGGGGCGACTCGCGCCGAGGACGGCGTCCCGGTGCTGCGGCGCATGGCCGGAGCAGGCATCACCCTCACCGCCTGCGGCGGGATCCGCTCGCACAACGCCCGCCGCATCGCCGAAGCCGCCGGCATCGACGAGATCCACGCGGCACCCCGCCGACAGGTCCCGTCGCCCGGCGGCGAGGTCGGCTTCGGCCCCCACGCCCTCCTCGACGAGGCCGAAACCCGCGACCTGATCGCCACTGCCCGCCTGATCTCAGGTGCGGGACTCAACCCGGACCGCCGAGCGACGTGATCCATGAGCGGTTGCCGGGCTTCGGGGTCGCCCTGCTCGACGTTCCCCGCCGGAACGAGGTTCCGAACCGACCCCGCTGTTCCAGTTGTCCGCATCTGACGTCGAACTTCGCGCGAAACTCGCGTTCCCTCCTCCGAACCGGCAGAGCGAGGTGGCCTACCGTTGCCGGCATGGGAGTCGTCCGGTCGGTCGTGTTGTTCGTCCTGGCCGCCGTCGCCGAGATCGGTGGGGCGTGGCTGGTGTGGCAGGGCGTGCGGGAGCAGAAGGGCCTGCTGTGGATGGGCGCGGGCGTGATCGCGCTCGGGATCTACGGGTTCGTCGCCACGCTGCAACCGGACGCGAACTTCGGCCGCATCCTCGCCGCCTACGGCGGGGTCTTCGTCGCCGGATCGCTGGTGTGGGGCGTCCTGCTCGACGGCTTCCGCCCGGACCGCTGGGACGTCATCGGGGCGCTGATCTGCCTCATCGGAGTCGCGGTGATCATGTACGCGCCGCGCCCGGCGTGAACCCCGCCGCTCACTCCGCCAGCGTCAGCTGCGAGAACCGCACCGGGAAGCCCGCGCCGTCCGGGGAAGCGCACATGGGCCCGGCGTGGGCGGGCACGTCCGGCGGGAAGTAGGCCATGCGGAGGATGTTCACGGGTTCGCCGTCCTCGGCGGCGTAGCGGACGTGGACGGCGTCCTCGAAGCGCTCGATCTCGACGGTCACCGACTCGACCTCGCCGTGGGCCACCGACAGCGGCAGCAGGCTCCAGTCGGAGTGCTCGCGGGTGACCACCGCCGACAGGTACTGCTCGCCGTCGACGTACTCGATGCCCGCCTTGATCCAGTTCCGCTCGTCGATGCGCAGCATCAGCCCGGCCTGGTCGTGCTGTTCGCGGTAGTCGCCGAAGAACCTGGTGCACATCCGGAACTGGGCGCCGACCGGTTGCAGCAGCGCGTGCCCGGTGTCGCGGTTGAAGCCGTAGTGCGTGGTCTGCCAGAAGTCCGTGTCGGTGTCGCTGGTGACCGTCAGCCCGGCGTAGTTCAACCAGTTCGCCGGTTCGTTGAGCCACTGCCACCCGTTGAGCTCGAACAGCGTGAGATCTTCGGCTTGCTGCATTGCCCACCGCTCCGTTCGGTCCAGGCAACCGCCGTGGCGGTCCGCACTCCCCCGACGCACCGTCAGGCAACGGAGGATACAGGCGCCCGAGGACCGAGGTGAGCACGCCTCGTGATCAGCCGACCACCCGGAGTCGGGTCAGCGGACCACGGTGACCGGGCAGGCCGCGTGGTGCACGATCTTGACGGCGACCGACCCGACGAGCATGCCGGTGAACGCGCCGTGGCCCTTGTCGCCGACCACCAGCAGGTCGGCCTGCTTGGACAGCTTGACGAACTCGTCGATGACCTGGCCGCGGATCAGCTTCGGGCGGATGTCGACACTCTGGAAGTCGGGCTTGACGCTGGCCAGCGCCGAATCCAGCGCCTCCTGGCCTTGCTTCTGCAGCTCCGCGTCGGTGGACGTGAGGTGGTAGCCGAACTGCACCGGCTGGTGCCAGATGGTGACCGCGTGCAGGATTCCGCCCACCTGTCGCACGTGGTCGGCGGCCCAGCGCAGCGCATGCACCGACTCCTCCGATCCGTCCACTCCGACGACGACGGTCTGCGGCATGACGAAACCCCTTCACGAGTTGCGGTGATCTCGCCCGGATCGTAGGGCGGTTCCAGCAGACCCGCAGCGCGTCAGAGCTCGCCGACGTCGGTGATGCGGACGACCGCGCCGCCGGCTTCGTCGGAGGCCGCGAGGTCGACTTCGGCGCTGATGCCCCAGTCGTGGTCCTCGGCCGGGTCGGCGAAGATCTGCCGCACGAGCCAGCGCTCGGACTCCTCGGTGATCATGATCATCTGCGGCCCGCGCGCGTCCGGGCCGATGCCGATCTCGTCGTGCTCGTCGAAGTAGTCCTCCAGCGCGTCCGCCCACGCGTCGGCGTCCCAGCCCTCGTCCGCGTCGAGTTCGCCGAGCGCCTCGTAGCGGCGCAGCGCGGCGAGTTCGACGCGGCGGAACAGCGCGTTGCGGACCTGCACCCGGAAGGCGCGCAGGTTGCGGGTGACGCGCTCGGGCTCGACCGGTGCCGCCTTGGCGGGATCGTCACCGGGATGGCGCAGCTTCTCCCACTCGTCCAGGAGGCTGGAGTCGACCTGGCGGACCAGCTCACCGAGCCATTCGATGATGTCGGTGAGCTCCTCGGTCTTGGCGTCGTCGGGCACCGTGTGCCGCAGCGCCTTGTAGACGTCGGCGAGGTAGCGCAGCACGAGCCCTTCGGAGCGGGCGAGCCCGTAGTGGTTGACGAACTCGACGAAGTTCATCGCCCGCTCGTACATGTCGCGCGCGACGGACTTCGGCGACAGCTCGTGCTCACCGACCCACGGGTGCCCCTTGCGGTAGGTCTCGTAGGCGGCTTCGAGGAGTTCTTCGAGCGGCTTGGGGTGGGTGATCTCCTCCAGCAGCTCCATGCGCTCGTCGTACTCGATGCCGTCGGCCTTCATCTGCGCCACGGCTTCGCCGCGAGCCTTGAACTGCTGCTGCGACAACACCTGTCGCGGATCGTCCAACGTGGACTCGATGACGCTGAGCACGTCCAGCGCGTAGGTCGGCGACTCGGTGCCGAGCAGTTCGATGGCGGCCAGCGCGAACGGCGACAGCGGCTGGTTGAGCGCGAAGTCGAACTGCAGGTCCACCGTCACCCGAACCCTGCGACCCTGGTCGTCGGGGGTGTCGAGCTGTTCGACGACGTCGGCGGCAAGCAGCGCCCGGTAGATCGCGATCGCCCGCAGGATGTGCTTGCGCTGGGTCGGCCGGTCCTCGTGGTTGTCCTCGAGCAGGTGGCGCATCGCCGTGAAAGCGTCACTGCTTCCATCGGAGTGGGGCCGGTTGATGACGTTGAGCAGCATGGAGTGGCTGACGTTGAAGCTGGAGCGCAGCGGCTCCGGCTCGGCCTCCACCAGCTTCTCGAAGGTCTTCTCGCTCCACGACACGAAGCCCTCGGGAGCCTTCTTGCGCACCAGCTTGCGCTTCTTCTTCGGGTCGTCCCCGGCCTTGGCCAGCGCCCGCTCGTTGTCGATCTCGTGCTCCGGCGCCTGCACCACGACGAACCCGGCGGTGTCGTAGCCGGCACGACCGGCGCGGCCGGCGATCTGGTGGAACTCGCGCGCCTTGAGGTGCCGGGTGCGGATCCCGTCGTACTTGGTCAGGCCGGTGATGAGCACGGTGCGGATCGGCACGTTGATGCCCACGCCGAGCGTGTCGGTGCCGCAGATGACCTTGAGCAGACCCGCCTGCGCGAGCTGCTCCACGAGCCGCCGGTACTTCGGCAGCATTCCGGCGTGGTGCACGCCGATGCCGTGCCTGACCAGCCGCGACAGCGTCTTGCCGAAGCCCGCGGTGAAACGGAAGTCGCCGATCGCCTCGGCGATGGAGTCGCGCTGCTCGCGGGAGGCGACCTTGACGCTCATCAGCGCCTGCGCCTGCTCCAGCGCGGAGGCCTGGTTGAAGTACACGACGTAGACCGGGGCCTGCTGGCCCGCGAGGAGTTCCTCGATGGTCTCGTGCAGCGGGGTCTTGGCGTAGCGGAAGTTCAGCGGGATGGGCCGCTCCGCGGAGGTGACCACCGCCGTGTTGCGGCCGGTGCGGCGGGTCAGGTCCTCCTCGAAGGAGCTGACGTCGCCGAGCGTGGCCGACATGAGCACGAACTGGGCGCGCGTGAGCTCCAGCAGCGGCACCTGCCAGGCCCAGCCGCGGTCGGGTTCAGCGTAGAAGTGGAACTCGTCCATCACGACCTGGTCGACGTCGGCGTCCGCGCCGTCGCGCAACGCGATGTTGGCCAGGATCTCCGCGGTGCAGCAGATGATGGGGGCGTCGGCGTTGACGCTGGAGTCGCCGGTCATCATGCCGACGTTCTCCGCGCCGAAGACGTCGACGAGGCTGAAGAACTTCTCCGAGACCAGCGCCTTGATCGGCGCGGTGTAGAAGCTGCGCTTGCCGGTGGCCAGGGCCGCGAAGTGCGCGCCGGTGGCCACCATGCTCTTACCCGATCCGGTGGGGGTCGACAGGATCACGTTCGCGCCGGTCACGACCTCCATCAGCGCTTCTTCCTGCGCCGGGTAGAGCTCGATGCCCAATGAGAGCGTCCATTCGACGAACGCCTCGAACTGGGCATCGGGATCGGGATCGCCGGCGGTGAGCGCTGGGAGCTGGTCGGTGAGCTTCATCGTCCCCCCATCGTCCCTGGCCATCCCCAGCGCTGGTCACCCGGGGTGGCCAGGCACGACCCTTCCTCCGGCCCGGTGTCGTTGCTGGTGGAAGACCCTGGTGATCAGCGACCATGGGAGATGGCCTCGGTGTCGGGCGAGAGGAGGGCGCCATGTCGACCCGCAACGTGCGCTTCGTCGGCGGGCCGCTGGACGGCAGAGTCCAGGACCTGCGCGACCACGAAGCAGTCGCAGGCCGCCTGCTCAAGCACATCCACCTGCACGACGGCCCGAAGATCGAGACCCAGTACGAGCTCCGCTACACCCCGGAGCACGGATGGGTCTACCACCTCTGCGGCACCCAGCCGTAGCTGTTCGAGAATCCGCGGTCCTCTTGCTCGGCAACACACCGCGCTGCGGCCGTCCTCTGAGAACCCGCGGCGGTGCCGGTTGGGCGTGGGAAAAGAAAGCGCCTTCGTCGGTGGCCTGACGTGCAGCAGTGAACGCCGTTTACCATTCAGAGACACGCGTCACAGATTTGATCGGTTTCACAGCCCCAGCAGCGGCTTACCATCCTCCGTATGGTGGCGCACTCGACGACGAGCGGCGGCCGGCCGGAGCTCCCGCTGGCTGCGGAGTTCCCGGAGCCGACCCGCGAGCAGTGGCAAGCGCAGGTTCACAAGGTGCTGGAACGATCCGGTCTGGTCGGCGACGAGCCGCCCGCGGGGCCGGTCGAGGACGTGCTGAACTCGACGACCCACGACGGCATCCGGGTGCGCCCGCTCTACACCTCCGCGCCCGCCGACCCGGGTCTTCCGGGCTTGGCGCCGTTCGTGCGCGGCAGCCGACCGCAGGGCGGTGTCGCCGAGGGCTGGGACGTGCGCCAGCGCCACGAGCACCCCGACACCGCCGAGACCAACCGCGAGGTCCTGGCCGACCTCTACAACGGCGTCTCGTCGCTGTGGCTGCGCCTGGGCGCGGCCGGGATCGCGGTCGACGACCTCGCCGACGCCTTGAACGGCGTGCACCTGGACATGATCGGCGTGACGCTGGACGCGGGTGCGGATTTCGCCGCCGCCGCGCAGGCGTACCTGGCCCTGGCCGCCGAGCAGGGCGTGCCGTCGGGTGAGCTGCGCGGCAACCTCGGCGCCGACCCCCTCGCGGTGCAGACGCGCACCGGCCAGACCGGTGACCGCGACGCCGCCGTCGAGCTCGCCCAGCGCTGCGCGTCGGAGTTCCCGCAGCTCACGGCACTGACCGTCGATGCGCTGCCGTTCCACGACGCGGGTGGTTCCGACGCCCAGGAGCTGGGCTGCTCGCTGGCGGCCGGGGTGACCTACCTGCGGTGGCTGACCGAGGCGGGCATGGATGTCGACGCCGCCGCCGGGCAGCTGGAGTTCCGCTACGCCGCCACCGCGGATCAGTTCCTGACCATCGCCAAGCTGCGCGCCGCCCGCCGCCTGTGGGAGCAGGTCACCCGCTCCTGCGGCATCAGCGAGCAGGCGCGGGCGCAGACCCAGCACGCGGTGACCTCGCAGGCGATGCTGACCCGCCGCGATCCGTGGGTGAACATGCTGCGCGGCACGATCGCCACCTTCGCCGCCGGTGTCGGCGGGGCGCAGTCGGTGACGACGCTGCCCTTCGACACCGCCATCGGCCTGCCCGACGACTTCGCCCGCCGCGTCGCCCGCAACACCCAGGCGCTGCTGCTGGAGGAGTCCCACCTCGCGCAGGTCATCGACCCCGCGGGCGGCTCCTGGTACGTCGAGTCGCTCACCGACGAGCTCGCCCGCAAGGCGTGGTCGTGGTTCCAGCGCATCGAGGCCGTCGGCGGGATGCCGGAGGCCCTGCGATCCGGTCTGGTGGCCGAGGAGATCGCCGACACCTGGCAGAACCGGCGCGCGGCGATCGCCCGCCGCAGCGACGCCATCACCGGGGTCACCGAGTTCCCGAACCTGCACGAGGCGCCGTTGGAGCGCACCCCCGCTCCGGAGCAGCCCAGCGGCGGCTTGCCGGTGCACCGCTACGCGGAGGACTTCGAGGCGCTGCGCGACGCCGCCGACGCGCGGCTTGCCGAGACCGGTGAGCGACCTGCGGTGTTCCTCGCGACGCTGGGGTCGCTGGCGGCGCACAACGCGCGGGCCTCGTTCGCCCGCAACCTGTTCGCCGCGGGCGGCCTGGACTCCACCGAAGCGGGTGCGACCGACTCGACCGATGCGGTGCTGGCCGCCTACTCGGGCGCTCCGGTGGTGTGCCTGTGCTCCAGCGACAAGATCTACGCTGAGCGCGCCGCCGAGACCGCGCAGGCGCTTCGGCAGGCCGGTGCGAAAACCGTTCTGCTGGCCGGGAAACCGAGCGACGTCGAGGGTGTCGACGGCTACGTCCACGCCGGTTGCGACGCGCTGACCGTCCTCGACGCCGTGCACGCCGAGTTGGGAGTCCGACGATGACGCAGATCCCGAACTTCGCCGACGTCCCGCTGGACGCCCCGTCCGGCGCGGACGAGGACCGCTGGCGGTCGGAGGTACTGGCGGCCACCGGCAAGGAGTCCGACGCGCTGGCGTGGGAGGCGCCGGAGGGCATCGACGTCAAGCCGCTCTACACCGAATCCGATGTGGACGGTCTGGACTTCCTGTCGACCTACCCGGGTCTGGCGCCGTTCCTGCGCGGGCCCTATCCGACGATGTACGTCAACCAGCCCTGGACCGTGCGCCAGTACGCCGGGTTCTCCACCGCCGAGGCCTCCAACGCGTTCTACCGGCGCAACCTCGCCGCCGGGCAGAAGGGCCTGTCGGTCGCGTTCGACCTGGCCACCCACCGCGGCTACGACTCCGACCACCCCCGCGTCGGCGGGGATGTCGGCATGGCGGGCGTGGCGATCGATTCGATCCTGGACATGCGCCAGCTCTTCGACGGCATCCCGCTGGACAAGATGAGCGTGTCGATGACCATGAACGGCGCCGTGCTACCCATCATGGCGCTGTTCATCGTGGCCGCCGAAGAACAAGGTGTCGCACCCGAACAACTCGCGGGGACCATTCAGAACGACATCCTCAAGGAGTTCATGGTCCGCAACACCTACATCTACCCCCCGCAGCCCTCCATGCGGATCATCTCCGACATCTTCGCCTACACCAGCCAGAAGATGCCGAAGTTCAACTCCATCTCCATCTCCGGCTACCACATCCAAGAAGCCGGAGCCACCGCCGACCTCGAACTCGCCTACACCCTCGCAGACGGCGTCGAATACCTCCGCGCCGGCAGGCAGGCCGGTCTCGACATCGACGCGTTCGCGCCCCGGTTGTCGTTCTTCTGGGGCATCGGCATGAACTTCGCGATGGAGGTCGCCAAACTCCGCGCCGCACGACTGCTCTGGTCCAAACTCGTCAAGCAGTTCGAACCGGCCAACCCGAAATCGCTGTCGCTGCGCACCCACTCGCAGACCTCCGGCTGGTCGCTGACCGCCCAAGACGTCTACAACAACGTCGCCCGCACCTGCGTGGAGGCCATGGCCGCCACCCAGGGCCACACCCAGTCCCTGCACACCAACGCCCTCGACGAAGCCCTCGCCCTGCCCACCGACTTCTCCGCCCGCATCGCCCGCAACACCCAGCTCGTGCTGCAGCAGGAATCCGGCACCACCCGGGTCATCGACCCCTGGGGCGGCAGCTACTACCTCGAACGCCTCACCCAGGACCTCGCCGAACGCGCCTGGGCCCACATCACCGAAGTCGAAGACGCAGGCGGCATGGCCCAAGCCATCGACGCCGGCATCCCCAAGCTGCGCATCGAGGAAGCCGCCGCCCGCACCCAGGCCCGCATCGACTCCGGCCGCCAGCCCCTCATCGGCGTCAACAAGTACCGCTACGACGGCGACGAGCAGATCGAGGTCCTCAAGGTCGACAACGCCGACGTCCGCAACCAGCAGCTGGACAAACTCCGCCGGCTGCGGGAAGAGCGCGACACCCAGGCGTGCGAGGACGCGCTGCGGCGGTTGACCGCGACGGCCGAGGCCTCGCTGTCCGACGACCGCCCCGACGACCTCGCCCACAACCTCCTCGCGCTGGCCGTCGACGCCGCCCGCGCCAAGGCCACCGTCGGGGAGATCTCCGACGCGCTGGAGAAGGTCTTCGGCCGCCACTCCGGCCAGATCCGTACGATCTCCGGCGTGTACCGGGAAGAATCCGGCCCGTCCGACCAGCTCGACACCGCCCGAGCGCAGGTCGAGGACTTCGCCGAGGCCGAAGGCCGCCGGCCGCGCATCCTCGTCGCCAAGATGGGCCAGGACGGCCACGACCGCGGCCAGAAGGTCATCGCCACCGCCTTCGCCGACCTCGGCTTCGACGTCGACGTGGGCCCGCTGTTCCAGACCCCCACCGAGGTCGCCCGCCAGGCCGCCGAAGCCGACGTGCACATCGTCGGGGTCTCCAGCCTCGCCGCCGGACACCTCACCCTGGTGCCCGCACTGCGGGAGGAACTGGCCGCGATCGGCCGCGAGGACATCATGATCGTCGTCGGCGGCGTCATCCCGCCCGCCGACTTCGACGCCCTGCGCCAAGCCGGAGCCTCGGCGATCTTCCCGCCCGGCACCGTCATCGCCGACGCCGCCTCCGGACTCCTCGACGAACTCCGAACCCGCCTCGAACACTGATGCCACGCAAGATCGACATCCACGACTACGCCCAGGGCGTCCTCGACGGCTCGCGCACCAAGCTCGCGCAGGCCATCACCCTGGTGGAGTCCACCCGCGCCGACCACCGCGCGCTGACCCAGGAGATGCTCACCGAGCTGCTCCCGCACAGCGGCGGCGCGCACCGGATCGGCATCACCGGTGTGCCCGGCGTGGGCAAGTCGACGTTCATCGAGGCGCTCGGCACGATGCTCACCGAGCAGGGACACTGGGTCGCGGTGCTGGCCGTGGACCCGTCGTCGACGCGCAGCGGCGGCAGCATCCTCGGCGACAAGACACGCATGGGCCGGCTCGCCTCGGACCCCTCCGCGTTCGTGCGGCCCTCGCCGTCGGCGGGCACGCTCGGCGGCGTCGCCCGCGCGACCCGCGAGACGATCCTGCTGATGGAAGCCGCCGGCTACGACGTGGTGCTGGTGGAGACCGTCGGCGTCGGGCAGTCCGAGGTGACGGTGGCCGGGATGGTCGACTGCTTCCTGCTGCTGTCGCTCGCCCGCACCGGTGACCAGCTGCAAGGCATCAAGAAGGGCGTGCTGGAACTCGCCGACATCATCGCCGTCAACAAGGCCGACGGCGAGCACGAGATGGAGGCCAAGAAGGCCGCCCGCGAGCTCCGCAGCGCCCTGCGACTGCTCACGCCGGTCAGCGCCTCCTGGACTCCCCCGGTCCTGACCTGCAGCGGGCTGCGGTCCCTGGGCCTGGACACCCTCTGGGAGCAGATCCGCCAGCACCGCACGACGCTGTCGGAGTCCGGCGAACTGGCGGCCAAGCGCAGCAGGCAGCAGATCGAGTGGACCTGGTCGATGGTCCGCGACCAGCTCATCGCCGACCTCACCCACGACCCCGAGGTCCAGTCGATCCTCCCCACCATCGAATCCCAGGTCGCCGAGGGCAAACTCCCCCCAGCCCAAGCAGCCCAAACCCTCCTCAAAACCTTCCGCCGAACCTGACCCGACCCCTCCTCCACAACCCGTATCACCGCCGTGATCAGTCACCCGATTACCGCGGTATTCAGGAACGAACCCGGAATACCGCCGTAATCAGGTACCCGATTACCGCCGTAATCCAGGTCGAACACGGAATACCGCCGTAATCCGGGTACTGATTACCGCCGTAATCGGGTTGTCGTGGTGGGACCCCCGGGTGAGATGGCTGACCTTCGGGGCAGATACTGGGTGGGTCATGGTGTTGTGCGCGAATCGGGACGGTGAGCGTATGCGGATCAGCGTCGATCCGGACTCCGAAGTACCGCCCTTCGAGCAGGTGCGGTCCAGCATCGCCGAGCAGATCACCTCGGGTGATCTGGCGGTCGGCGCGAAACTGCCCACCGTGCGGGCGCTGGCCGCCGAGCT
Organism: Saccharopolyspora sp. NPDC049426; assembly: GCF_040676935.1. Lineage (NCBI taxonomy): Bacteria > Bacillati > Actinomycetota > Actinomycetes > Pseudonocardiales > Pseudonocardiaceae > Saccharopolyspora > Saccharopolyspora sp. NPDC049426. The sequence goes on from NZ_JBFAPZ010000011.1 coordinate 169,734, forward strand.
CGGGATCGCGGCGAACACCGCCGCGAAGGCCTACCGGGAGCTCGAACAGGCCGGGCTGATCGAAACACGCGGCAGAGCAGGAACTTTCGTCAGCGATGCGGGTGACCAGGCAGCGGCGCGAGCCGCCGAAGCCGCCGCGACCTACGCGCAGATCACCCAAGCGCTGGGAATCCCCAAGACCGAAGCCCTCGCGATCGTCCAGGCCGCGCTGAAGGCCTAGGAGCTGTTCAGAGATTGCGTTGCTTGGCGGTGCCAGTGGCAGAACCTGCGGGGGTGCGGGCTGAGTCCCTCACCTGAAGCAGCGGTTACACCGCGTTCCTCAACAGCACCTAGTCGACCTCGGCCTGCAGGCCTCGCATCGTTGCGATCTCATCCTGCTGGGTGACCAGGACGTCCTGGGCCATCTCGTGGACCTGCTCGTCACGGCCGGTGGACAGCAGCTGCGTCGCCATCGTCACCGCGCCCTCGTGGTGGGCAATCATCAACCGCAGGAACAGCCGATCGTAGTCGGCGCCACGCGCAGCACCGAGCTCGGCCAGCTGCTCCGGCGTGGCCATTCCCGGCATCGTCCCGTGGTCGTGACCGTGATGCCCGGCGTGCTCGGCTCCGTGGGTGTTGAGCCAGCCCTGCATCATCCCGATCTCCGGCCCCTGCGCACCGCTGATGCGGTCGGACAGGGACCGCAGCTTCGGGTTCTGCGCTCGCTCGGCGGTCAGCGCGGTCATCTCCACCGCCTGCTGGTGGTGGGCGATCATGTTGCGCAGGTAGTCGACCTCGGTCTGGCTCGCCCCGCCGCGATCCGGGGCCGCGCTGGCCACGACCTGCGGCTGGTCGCCCGGGGCGCCGGGTAGCACGACCGGGGGGCCGGACGGCGCGGGAGGCTCCGTCGCGCACCCCGCCAGCACGCCTGCTGCCAGCAGAATTCCGCCTACCGACATCCGCAACATCGTCGTCCCCTCTGGGAAAAGCGTGAAAAAACTGCCGAAAAAGCCTATTCCGACTAGAATCTGGCAACACGATACTGGGCAGGTGCGGTTGTCCGAAACCGCTGTCGACGGCTGCCCAGGGGTGGCGGCGGCGACTTCGTCGAACCAGGGGGTTGATCGGTCTTGATCCCTCAGTCCACCGGCCGGAGGCGCGCGCTGGGCGCGGCCATCGGAGCGCTGGTGCTGGGCTTGTCGCTGGCACCCGCGACGAGCGCGACACCGCCGAGCGATGGTCCCGAGCAGTACTCCGCTCAGCAGGTCGCGGCACCGAACTCCGAGATCGACAAGAGCGAGAACATCGATCACGTGGCGAACCTGCCCAAGCAGGCGCCCTTCAACACCTTGGACGCCTACGGCACCGACATCGCGTTCAAGCAGAACATCGCCTACGTCGGCAACTACGACGGTTTCGTCGTCTACGACATCGCGAACCCGAAGAAGCCTCGCATCATCACGCAGGTGCAGTGCCCCGGCGGGCAGGGCGACATGTCCATCTCGGGCAACCTGCTGTTCGTCTCGACGGACTACCCACGCAGCAACAACACCTGCACCAGCGAGGAGACCGACTCCGCCGACCCCAACGGCTGGGAGGGCATGAAGGTCTTCGACGTCAGCGACCCGGCCAAGCCGCGCTACGTCTCGGCGATCGCGACCGACTGCGGTTCGCACACCCACACCCTCGTGCCGGACAAGGCCGGCGAGGCCGTGTACCTCTACGTCTCGTCCTACGGCCCGAAGGCCGAGTTCCCGAACTGCCAGCCGCCGCATGACAAGATCTCCATCATCAAGGTGCCGCTGGCCAACCCCGCCGCTCCCGAGCTGATCAACGCCCCGGTGCTGTTCCCGGACGGCGGCAACCCGGGCGCCCCGGACGGCGTCAGCGCCACCACCGGTTGCCACGACATCACCGCGTTCCCGGAGAAGGACCTCGCGGCGGGCGCGTGCATGGGTGACGGCGTGCTGTTCGACATCTCCGACCGGGAGAACCCGCGCGTGATCAACCAGGTCCGCGACGACACGAACTTCGCGTTCTGGCACAGCGCCACGTTCAACAACGAGGGCACCAAGGTCATCTTCACCGACGAGCTCGGCGGTGGCGGTGCCGCGACCTGCAACGAGGCCACCGGCCCGACGCGCGGCGCCAACGGCATCTACGACATCACCGGCTCCGGCGCCGACTCGAAGCTGGCGTTCAAGAGCTACTACAAGATCCCGCGCCACCAGGCCGACACCGAGAACTGCGTGGCGCACAACGGATCTCTGATCCCGGTCGCGGGCGGCGACTTCATGGTCCAGGCGTGGTACCAGGGCGGCATCTCGGTGTTCGACTTCACCGACTCCACCAAGCCGCAGGAGATCGCCTACTTCGACCGCTCGGCGTTCAACCCGAACGAGCTGCAGCTGGCGGGTTCGTGGTCGGCGTACTACTACAACGGCCACATCTACTCCAGCGGCATCCAGGAGGGCCTGGACGTCCTCGACCTGCGGGACGAGCGGACCGACTCCGCCAAGAAGGTCCGCTACGAGGAGTTCAACCCCCAGACCCAGCCCGTCTACCAGAACTGACCACGAACGGCGAAGGCCCCCACCGCAGGAAGCGCGGTGGGGGCCTTCGCCGTTCGTGGTCAGGCGCGGGTGAGGCTGTCCGGGACGTCGAAGGACAGCAGGGGTTCTCCGATGTGCGGACCCGCGGCGACGGTGCAGCCGATCTCGCGCCAGAGGGCGAGCTGCTCCGGCGTCTCGACGTCGTCGACGCACAACCACACGCCGTTCATCAGCGGGATCAGCGCGCGGAGGGCCTGGATCTCGGGCACGTCCGGGCTTTCGGCCTCGTGCACCAGGCGGACGAGGTCGCGCGACAGCCGCACCGAGTCCACCGGCAACTCGCGCAGCAGCCGGAGTTCGCCGGGCGAGCCGGTGAAGTCGTGCAGCGATGCCTTGACGCCGCGAGAGCTCAGGTGCCGCAGGTTGTCCCGCGCCTCCTCGTTCTCGCTGATCGCGGCGATCGGCATGCACAGCCGCAGCCAGCGCGGATCGAGCTCTGAACCGTCGAGCACCCGGTGCACCACGGCCGCCAGGTCCGGGTCGCGGCCTTGGTCGGGGCTCAGCGACACCGACAACCGCACCTGGTGGCCGGCCTCGCACCACTCCGCGAGGTGCTGCCACGCCGTCTGCAGCATCCAGTCGCGCATCGACAGCGTCACCCCGGAGCGCTCCGCGAGGCGCAGGCAGTCGCCGTGCTCGATGACGCCGAAATCACCTGTGTCCCACCGGAACTCGGCTTCCAAGGTGCAGAGCGCGCCGCCGGAGATCACCACCTGCGGGCGGTAGACGACGTCGAACTCGCCCATCTCCAGCCCGCCGGGCATGATCGCCGCGAGCTGGCTCTCCTCGCGCTCCTCCGGGGCCAGGTCGGGGTCGAACAGCGCCCACTGCCGCTTGCCCGCGGCTTCCGCTCGCCGCAGCGCGACGTCCGCCGCCCACAGCATGTTCGCCGCGTCGGCCTCCCCCACGACCCGCTGCACCACGCCGATGCTGGCGGAGGCGGCGATGCCGCGTCCGCCGACGTAGACGGGTTCGGCGAGCATCTCGTTGATCAGCTGGGTCATCGCCGGGACCGACGGCGTCTCGGCCTGCTCCCAGACCAGCAGTGCGAACTCGGTGCCGCCGAAGCGCGCGACCAGCGCCTCCTCGTCCTCGACGAGGTTCTCCAGCCGGCGCGCGACGGTCCTGATCAGCTGGTCGCCGACCGGGTAGCCGAGCCCGTCGTTGATCAGCTCGAAGCCGTCCAGCGCCAGCTGGTAGAGCGCGAGCCGGCGCGGCGTTGTCAGCGAAGACCGCGGATAGTCGCGTCACACGTCATGCCCGCCACACCCGCGTAACACCACGCCGTCATCGCGCGAACACCTGCCGTTCGCCCACCGACGCAGGCGGGCACCCGGCGAACCCAGGTGCCCGCAGCGCGAAAGCGCTTGTCAGAGACCGCAGTCCGGCGCGGACCAGGTGTCGGCCCCACCGGCGACGTGCACGTGGTCGTCGTGACCGGGGTAGCCCGGTCCGAGGATCTCGCCGAAGCCGTGGTCGCGGGCCTGCAGCGCCAACGCGCAGAAGCCCTGCGATCCCGCGCCGAGGTCGGCGGCGTCGCCGTAGAGGTGGCGGCTGTTCGGAGCACCACCGACGGAGTCGTTGCAGGAGACGCTGCGGAAACCGCCGTTCACCTGGATCGCCGCGTCACCCATCGCGTGCCGCATGGCCTGCAGCTTCCACATGGTCACCAGCGCGTTGGACTTGGCTTCGTCGGCCGAGAGCTTGCCGCCGGACCAGTCGGAGTTGCAGGTGTTGAGCTCGGAGTAGTCGAAGTTGACCGGCGAGCAGTCGTCGTCCTGCAGCTCGTAGATCTTGGCGAAGGTCGACTCGCCGGCGACGCCGTCCGCAGGCAGGCCGTAGGCCTGCTGGAACCGGACGACGGCGTCCTTGGTGCCGGGGCCGAAAACGCCGTCGATGGCGAGGCTTCCGCCGTTGCCGGGGTACCCGGCCACCCTGATCTGCAGGTTGCGCACGTCGTCACCGGAGGCGCCCTCGCTGAGCGTCTTGCTCCAGGAGTAGCAGCCGTCGGCGGTCGGCGCGGGAGCAGCGGCCGGGGCCGAGACCGCCACTGGCGCGACGAAGGATGCGACGGCACCGGCCACGAGTGCGGCGGTCACACCGGCTAATCGGGTCTTCATGCGGGACACCTCTCGCTGCAAAGGATCATCTGCAGCTGCGGATACTCCCGGAAGGAACCGGCGAACTCGCCGTTCTGTCAGGAATTCACCAAAAAAGCCACGCTCCGGTCGAATCCCGCCGTCCAGACGGCCGATCCGCCGCGGCACCGGCGGCCCACACCCCACCCCGCAGCAACCCCTAGCGCGGGGTGCCGCTCAGGTCGTCAGGGGACGCACGGTGAGGATCTGCTCCGCGTGACCCACCGGGCCGTGGACGTCGTGCAGATCGGTGCTGGTCAGGCCCTGGCCGTCGGATCCGAAGGTGACCTTGGTGTCGAGACCGGTCCAGTCTCCCCCGGGCTGGCGGTGGAGGTGGATGGTGAGGTCGACGTTGGGGAACATCCACTTCGTGGGTTCCTGGCGCACGGCGATGCCGTTGGCGGTGTCGATCAGCGCGACGAAGGAGGCGAGCGAGCTGACCTCCTCACCCGCGACGAGGTCGTGACCGGCGGACACCCACGCAGTGGTGCGGCCGGGCTGCGGTCGACCGACGACGCGGGTGTGCAGCGACTCGATGAAACCGCCGGACCACACCGAGTCCATCGGCCACGGTTCCAACCGCTCCGGCGGGATCAGCGCGTCCGGCGCGCCACCCGCGACGATGTCGGTGTCCACGGCGGCCAGCAGCCAGGCGCGGGCCCGCACGACGGCCCGCCCGCCGATGACCACGGTGGCCTCGGTGAGCTCGATGGTCTTGCCGGGCCGGACGGTCTCGACGTGGACGTCGAACTCCTCCAGCGCGATCTTGCCGAGGATGTCGAAGCTGATCCGGCTCATCAGCAGTTCCGGACGACCCTCGGCGGCCCGAACCTGCTCGATGGCGTGCACGATGAGGCCGCCGAGAGGGCTGAAGTGCTGCTCATCGGCCCGCCAAGCGCCACCCACGTGCGCGGTCGGCTTGTACCGGCCCTCTCCGGTGCGCTCGAAGTACCCGGACCTGACCCCAACCGTGTCGACCAACGAACTGCGCCCCCGTTCAGCGGAATCGTGCCGCCCCAGGATATGGGCCAACCGCAGCCGCAAGGCCCGAACAGGACCGGAATCACGACCCCGGGAAGGTTGACGTGAGCGCACCGGAACAGCGCGAACCGCCGCCCGTCGTGCTCAGGTCCGGACGGGCGGGAGCTCGGCGGAAGCCGCGGCGGAGCGCGGATTCCGCCGAGCGCTGCCGCTAGTTGATGGCGTAGCCCAGCGTGTAGTGGGCGCCGTCGCGGGTGAACTCGACCGAGCCGCTGCCGCTCTTCAGGCTGTGCCTGCCCAGCAGGTCATCGCCGTCGACGTCGTCCTCTTCCCACAGCTCCACGGTGACGGACCCCGAGAAGGAGCGGTTGACGTCGGTGATCTCGATGTCGAACTCCTCGCACACCCGCTGCGGGCCCCACACGACGTCCCCGTCGAGCTTGAGGTACGGGTGGTCGCACCCGACGTTGTCCTCGTTGTTGATGGCCTTGAGCCTGGTCAGCTTGATCTTCGGCATGTTCTTCTCCCCAGTGGTTCTCACCGTGCCCGGTTCGGCGCGGCGGAGTTGATCATCCGCGACGAAGGCGCCCGCGCGCGGAAGATCGGTCATCCGCCACCCGAACGGCCGATCACCGGAGCGCGGGCACCTCACGGCGAGAAGGTCCGGCTCGCGACCGATTGAGCAGGCGACCCCGGCCGATTGAGCAGGTGAAACGCAGGGCGATTGATCCGCCGGGTTTCCGGGAGCGTCGCCAGTGGCCGGTTCTGGTCCGAACCGTCCATGATCGAAGTCCGTCATGCCCGGCCAGTTCGGACCAGAACCGCCCGAGCGAACCGCGGACACCATCACCTCTCCCCCACCAGGACGCGGATCGTCTCCCTGGCTTCGTCGAAGGCGTCGCTCATCCCGCCGACCGTGAGGTTGACCATCGCCCCCTCGTACACCATGTGGAGTCGCGCACCGAGGGTTTCCGCGTCGGCAACCCCGGATTCGGCGAGCAGGGCGACGAACTTCGCGCGGGCGCGGAGCTTGCCCTCGCGCAGCACCTCGCGGCCGGGGTGGTCGCTCTCGCCGAGCTCGGCGTGGGCGTTGACGAACGCGCAGCCCCGCCTGCTGCCCGCCCACCACGCCTCCTCGGCGTCGAGCACGGCCAGCACCCGGTCGAGCCCCGACTCGGGGTGGTGAGCGCGCATCCACTCGTCGAGGAACTCCTCCCAGCGCTGCTCGCGACGCTTGAGGTAGGCCGCGACCAGGGCGTCCTTCGAGCCGAAGCGGTCGTAGAGGGTCTTCTTGGTCGTGCCCGCCTCATCGGCGATCAGGTCGACCCCGACGGCGCCGATGCCTCGCTCGTAGAACAGCACCCCGGCGACTTCGAGGATCTTCCTCCCCGCGGGTGTGTCCGGATTCGCCGTCCTCGCCATCGTCACTCCCCCGTCTCAGAACAGGACACTGCGAGTATACCGACCGGTATGGTTACTTGGCGACATGCGAGCACTTCTTCCGATCGCCTTCGTCGTCTTCTGGAGTTCCGGTTTCGTCGGGGCGGGCATGGCGGCCGACACCGGCGCCTCCGCCAACACCAGCCTGTTCTGGCGCTACGCGGTGACGGCCGGGGTCCTGCTGGTCATCGCGATCGCGCGACGCCGCCGGTACGGCCGCGCGTTCCTGGTCCACGAGATCGTCCTCGGCGTGCTCGGCCAGGCCGTCTACCTCTCCGGCGTCTTCCACGGCGCGTCGCTCGGGGTTCCGGCAGGCACCAGCGCGCTCATCGCATCGCTGCAACCCGTGCTCGTCGCGGTGATCACCAGCAGAGCCGCGCACGAATCACTCGGCGCGCGAAGGGTTCTCGGTCTCGCCGCCGGGATCACCGGTGTCGGGCTGGTGGTCGTGGCCGACATCGGCGCGGGAGGGGGCGTGCTCGGCGTGCTGGCGGTCGTCGCGGGCATGGTCGCCCTCACGGCCGCGACGCTGCTCGGCGACCGCCGTCCCCGCCCCAGCGGCTACGACCTGCTCGACTCGCTGACCGTGCAGTCCTCCGCCGCCTTGGCCGGCTTCGGCCTCGTCGCCACCGCGGGCGGCGGATTCGTCCCGCCCGCCACACCCGAGTTCTGGACCGCCGTCGCCTTCCTGGTCCTGCTCCCCTTCGTCGGCGGCTACGGCTGCTACCTGCTGGTCTTGGACCGATCGGGGTCGCTGGCCGTCAGCGCCCTGCTGTTCCTGACCCCGGCGGTCGCCGCTACCTGGAGCGCGCTCGCCCTCGATCAGCCCTTCCAGCTCACCACCATTCCCGGATTCCTCCTGGCCCTGATCGGAGTCCTCGCCCTCCGCCGGACCCCGAGCCCCGCCAGCGACCTCGGCGCGCCGGGCCGGACCAAAGCCTCTGGTCGGTCGGTCGGGTCGGGCACATGCTGCGTGCATGACGGAACTCCTGCCGAGCGTGTCGAGCGAGCGAACGTCGGGGCCGTTGAAGCGGTTCCGGGCGCTGGCCGGGCGACGGGCGTCCGGCCGAGTTCTCGACATCGGCGCGGGCCGCACCGATGATCTGCCCCCTTACGCGCACATCAGCCACCTGGCGCTCGTCGGCGCCGGCGATCGCCGAGTCGCCGAACTCCCGTTGCAGGCGGAGACGGTCGACGCCGAACCGGAGGACCTCCCGTTCCCGGACAGGGCTTTCGACGTCGTGGTCTGCCGCTTCGCGCTGACCCGCGCGAAGCGTCCGGCCCTCGCAGCGCGGGAGATCGCCAGAGTGCTCCGCCGGACCGGGCAGCTGCTGTTCCTGGACACCGCTCCCACCACGCGGCTCGACGTCGACGCCCTCATGCACCTCCGGCACGGCGGGCTCATCACGCACGACGTCGACTGGTCCTGGCCCCGCTCGAGAACACCGCTGGTGCAGGGCGTCGCGACGCACCCGGATCCGCAGTACGTGCGCGAAATCGCGTGGCTGCGCGGAGCAAGATGAGGAGGGAACCACGATGACGAGGAAAGTAGCGGACTGCCGCAAGACGCCCAGCGACATCAACTGCTCGCTGACCATCATCGGCGAGGAGGACGAAGTGGTGCGCGCGGCCGTCGATCACGCGGTGTCCGCGCACGCCCACGAGGACACCCCGGAGCTGCGCGAACAGGTCCGCGGCATGCTCGAGAACGAGGCCGAAGCGTCCCAGAGCGCGATGCAGTTCGTCCAGCTGATCGAGTTCAAGACCCACCGGCGCGAGGAGCTCAGCGAGCTGATGACCGAGTGGGAGGACCGCACCGGCGGCAAGCGCACGGCGACCCGAGCGGTGCTCGCCGAAGACCACGAACAACCGGACCTCTACTACGAGCTGGTCGAATTCCCCTCCTACGACGAGGCGATCCGCAATTCGCACCTGCCCGAGACCGAGGAGCTCTCGGAACGCATGCGCAGCCTCTGCGAAGGCGAACCGACGTTCCACAACCTCGACGTCGTCCGCGCCGAAGCGCTCTGAGCGAATCGAACGCGCCTGGCCCCCACTTCGGGTGCCAGGCGCGTTGGTCTGCCGCACCCGCTCGGTGAGTCCGCCGCCGGCTGCGGGACCCCGCCTCGCCCGACCACCGCGGTCCGTTGGACGATCTCATCGCCAACGCCTGACCGGCGGTGGAGACGAGGAGGTGCGGGGTGTCGGGGCAGTTGCTGGCGTTCGTCGGAGCGTGCTTGGCCGTGATCATCGTTCCCGGACCCGATCTGGCGTTGCTGCTGCGCAACGCCGCCGTCGCCGGACGATCGGCGGCGATCGCCACCGCCACCGGGATCATGACGGGCAACACGATCCTCGCCGCGGCCGCGGTCGCGGGCCTGACCGCACTGCTGCAAGCCTCCGGACCGCTCTACAACGTCATTCGCCTCGCGGGCGCGGCGTACCTGATCTACCTGGGCGTTCGCGCGCTGATCAGCCTCATCCGCAGGGACGCACCGGCGCGAGGTGCCGAGGAGGCGCCGGCCCGCCCGAACCTCCCCAGTCGTCACGCGTTCCGGCAGGGCCTGCTCAGCAACCTGCTCAACCCGAAGGTCGCCGCCTTCTACCTCGCCCTGTTCCCGCAGTTCACGTTGCCGGGAATGCCGACGCTGGCGCAGCACACCTTGCTCGCCGCGCTGTTCTGCCTGCTCTCCCTGGCCTGGTACGTCCTGCTGATCGCGGTCCTCGGCCAGGTCCAGGCCTGGCTGCAGCGCCGGAAGGTCCAGCGGACCATCACCGGCGCCTCCGCCGCGGCCCTCATCACCCTCGGCACGGGTCTGGCGATCCAGAACTGACGAGAGCGATGAGTTTCGCGCCGGGCTCCGGTCCTCATCTCCGAGACGCGAGACGACTGCGCTGGGAGAACGGATCATGACTGCGACCTACACGTTCGACGTCTTCTCCAGCCTCGACGGCTTCGGCGCCGCCGGAGGCGACTGGACCGGCTACTGGGGAAAGCAGGGACCCGAACTCCTCGACCACCGGCGCGCCCTGCACGAGGGCGAGCAGCGGATGGTCTTCGGCGCGAACACGTACCGGGCGTTCGCGCAGATGCTCGCCGCGAGCGACGAGGATTCCGACGTGCGCGACGCGTGGGTCACGCTGATGAGGAAGAAGCCCGCGACGGTCGTGTCCAACACGCTGGAGGAACCGCTCGACTGGCCTGACGCGCGGATCGCCAGAGGAGATGCCGTCGACGTCGTCGCCCGGCTCAAGGAGGAGTCCGATGTGCCGCTCCGCTCGCACGGCAGCCTCTCGATGAACCGCGCGCTGATGGCCGCCGGCCTCGTCGACCGCGTTCAGGTCACGCACTTCCCCGTGATCACCGGCCGCACCGGTCTGGACCCGATCTTCAAGAACGCGGCGGACTTCGACCTGGAACTCCTCGAACACCGAACCCTCGACGAGCACGTCCAAGAACTCACCTACCGACCCCGACTGCACGCTTGAGCCCGGTGCGTGGCCGTCGCTCCCGGTGGTCTCACGCAAGAAGGTCCTCCTACGTGACACCGGGTCCCGCACATAGCGCCTAATCCGCGGCAAACCGGGACCGTCGGATGTTCTCCTCGCTCCAAACATCGATACACCGGTTGCGGTGCTCGACGTTCATGTCCTCGGAAACCGTGGTTTAGGCCGGCGGAGCTAGCACGACCGCGGAGTTGTGGCCGCCCATGCCGAGCGAAGACTTCAGGGTGAGGCCGTCGGCGGGGGTTGTGGGGCCGTTCAGCAGTCGCGGGTGGGCGGGGGCGACCTGCGGTGGGGCCGGGATAAGCCCGCGGTCGTAGCCCAGGGCGGTCGCGGTGATCTCCACCGCTGAGGCTGCGGACATGCAGTGGCCCACGAGGGGTTTGACCGAGTAGAGCTCGGCCTCGGGGGGCAGTAGCTCGTCGGCCACGGTGGCTTCGGCGCGGTCGCACTGCTGGGTCCCCGGCCCGTGGGCGTTGAGGTAGCGCACCTGCGATAGCTCTGCCCCGGCGTTGGACAGCGCTTCGGAGAAGCACCGCCTCAGCTCGGCCAAACCCGGATCCACCGAAGTGACGTGGTGGGCGTCGTGCGACATCGCGCCGCCGAGCACCCGCAGGTACGGGTTCGGCGACCGGTTCGACAGCACCATGCCGATCGACGCCTCGCCCATGATGAAGCCCCTGCTGCCCTCCTGGAACGGTCTGCACGCCTGCAGCGGCTCAGTGTCGGTGACCGCCACCCCGAGCCGGTTGAAGTGCAGCACGGTTTCGGGCGCGGAGGACAGGTCGGTGGCCAGGAGGATCACGTCGTCCACCACGCCGGCCTCCAGCCATGCCTTCGCGGTGATCAAGCCCGCATTGCCGGAGGCGCACGTTGTCGAGATGTTCATCGCCGGGCCGTGGAAGCCGAACTCCTGCATGAACGTCGACACCGGGGTCGACGGCATCAGCGCCAGGTAGTCGCGGACCGAGACGTCCGCGTCCCGCGTGCCGTAGAAGTCCCGCCACAGCTCCACGTCGCCGAGCACGGCCGCGTGCAGCAGCCCCACCCGCCGTCCGGGCTCCCAGCCCCGGCGTTCGGCGTCGAGGATCGCCTCGCGGCCGGCGGCTCGCATGGCCCTGGCGAAGCGACTCGGCCCGTCCAGCTCGTCGCCGCCGTCCGGAACGGTCGCCACCCACGCCGCTTGGTCCCGGTGCGGCCCGTGCCCCTCGGCCAGGTGAGCGGCCACCTGACCAGTGGCCAACCCGTTCCACAGGGATTCGCGCCCCCAGCCGTAACCGGTCACCGCTCCGATGCCGTTGATTCCGCAGTGCTGGTCGATCATTGCTCGTCCTTCCGGATTGCGATCACCGCTGCACCCTGCGGGTGGCGGACAACCCCCGGGTCGCCGCAGCTCGCTGAGCTCGATCGACATTGCCGCGGTGTTGCTGGGATCGAAGCGCTGTGGTTCCTGCGGGAGAACCCCGGTCTCTCACGCCAGAGTGAAGAACAGAAGCACGATTGGCTACCGGCTGTGTTTGCACTCTCGCCGATTTCACTCTTTTGCGTGAAGATCAATCGGAGAACCCTCTAGCCCGCTACATTGCGTGTCCATATTTGGCTTCACGTGCAAGATCGGTCATCCCCGCGCTCGGTCCCGGTTGTCGTCGCCACCTCCACGAACGGTTGATGACCAGCTCTGATGGGGACCCCTGGGGTGAAGGGGGCGGCGTCGGCACAGCACTCAGGAGTGCTCGCGCCGGTTCGTGGGGGCTAGGGCCACCACGGGCCGAATGGCCCAGGTGGCGAGCGCAGGCGCGAAGTCTTCCTTGGATGGCTCATGGAGATTGACCCGAACGGCGGGCTCCCAGGCGGTTCTGGTTTCGACCGCGAGCTCCTCGAGGTGGCGTTGTCCGCGCAGGGCGCGGTCAGCTGGACGTTCGACTTCGCTGAGGATCAGCTCACCTGGACAGCCGGGATGGAGACGCTCCTCGGCATGCCCAGCGCCGGTGAGGAGGAGATACGGGCTCGCTTGGTGGAGCTCCTCGCGCCGTGGACCGTGGCCGCGCGGACGACCGGGAAGGGCCAGGGCCTCGACCTGGAGCAGCCCGTGGTCACCGCGGAGGGGCAGACGCGGGTGCTCCACTTCCACGCCCGCCCTGTCGGTGACCCACACCCCAGCGCCCTGGTCGGGCTGGTCCGCGAGGTGACCGCCCTGCATCGGGACCGGCAGGCGTTGACCGATCTCGCCGGCCGGTACCGGCTGCTCGTCGAGCTCAGTCCCGATGCGATCTGCGTGCATCAGGGCGAGGTCATCAAGTACGCCAACCCCGCCATGAGCACCATCCTCGGTGCCGAGTCCAGCGCGCAGCTCCTCGGGCGCGCGCTGACCGACTTCGTCGCTCCGGACTCGATCCCCCCGATGCGCGACCGGATCAAGTCGCTGGCGACCCCGGGCACCGCCACACCGCGGGCGCGGGCCGAGCTGCAGCGCCTCGACGGCACCGCCGTTCCGGTGGAGTTGGTGGCGGTGCGCATCACCTGGGAGGGACATCCGGCGGTGCAGGTCATCGGACGCGACGTCACGAGGGAACAAGCGGCCGAGGCCACCCTGCGCTACCAAGCAGCCCTGGTGGATCATGTCAACAACGCGATCATCGCCCTCGACCGCAAGGGCGTGGTCACAAGCGTGAACCCCGCCGCCGAAACCGTGTACGGGGTGCCCGCCGATCAGGCGTTGGGCCGGCCCGTCACCGAGCTGGTCGGTGCCCCCCTGCAGCCCGAAGCGCTGCTGGCCGCGGGTGGGGTCACCGAGGCGCGGCACCGCCGCAGCGACGGTACCGCCCTGGTGATCCGGCTCTCGGTCGCGAAGATGGACTCCGGGTTCGTGCTGGTGTGTGCCGACGAGACCGCGCGCCGCCGGGCCGAACAGGACTTCGCCACCGTCGTCGACGCGCTCAACGAGGGCATCCTCGTGGTCGCCCCCACCGGCCTCATCGTCTCGGCGAACCCCGCCGCCGAGCAGATCCTGGGCGCGCCCCGCTCGGCCATCGTCGGCTCGGCGCCCGAGACCTGGTCGGTGTTCGACGAGGCCGGGCAGCCGCTGCGAGCCCACCCTACGGTGTCGACCCAGCGCAGCGGAGTGTCGCAGACCGCACGGGTGCTCCGGCTCGAACGGCCCGACGGGCGCAGCGTGTGGACGTCGGTCACCACCCGTCTGTTGGGCCCTCACGACCAGCCGCCGCACGCGGTGGTCACGTCGTTCACCGACGTCACCGAGAAGCGCGCCGCCCGGGAGCGCCTGGAGCACGAGGCCACCCACGACCCGCTGACCGGGCTGGCCAACCGCACGCTGGTGCTGCGCCGCCTCGGGCACCTGTGGCAGCCCACGCGCCCACTGGCTCTGCTGTTCCTCGACCTGGACAACTTCAAGCGCATCAACGATTCCCTCGGCCACGTCGTCGGCGACGACGTGCTGCGCACCGTCGGGCAACGCCTGGTGCAGGCCACCCGGGACGAGGCTCTGGTGGGTCGCCTCGGCGGGGACGAATTCGTCGTCCTCACCCAACACGAGAACACCCGCGGCGCCCTCGGTGAACTCAGCCAACGCCTACTCGCCGCCCTCACCGAGCCGATCCACGCGCAGGGCAGGCAACTGCACCTCCGCGCCAGCATCGGGATCGTGGTCTCGCACCCATCCGATACCCGCGCCGGCCAGGACCTCCTGCGCGATGCCGACGTGGCCATGTACAAGGCCAAGGCAAGAGGGGGCGGGCGCTACGCGTTCTTCGACGTTGAGCTCCGCCAGCGCGTGCAGCGGCACATGGTCCTGGAGCAGGACCTGCACCACGCCGTGGCACAAGACCAGCTCTGGGTGGCCTACCAGCCCGTCGTCGACCTGCGCACCGAGCGCACGGTGGCAGTAGAAGGCCTGCTGCGGTGGCAGCACCCGGTGCACGGCACGGTCTCGCCGGGGGAGTTCATCCCGCTGGCTGAGGAAAGCGACCTGATCAACTCCCTCGGCGCGCACATGCTGCGCACGGCCGTCCGCGAACTCGCCGCCATGCGCGAGCGCCACCGGCTCGAGCTCCGACTGCACGCGAACCTCTCCCCACGCCAACTCGAAGACCCCGGCCTGCAGGCCACCGTCCAGCAGGCGCTCGCGGATTCCGGCCTGCCGGCCCGCGCTCTGTGCCTCGAGCTCACCGAGAACGCGATCATGTGCGACCCCGCGGCAGCAACACCCGTGCTCCACGCCCTCCGCGAGCTGGGAGTGTCACTGGCCATCGACGACTTCGGCACCGGGCACTCCTCGCTGGCCCAGCTGCGGCGACTCCCCTTCGATAGCCTCAAGATCGACCGGTCGTTCATCACCGGCCTCGAGGACTCCGACGAGCTCGACGTCCTCGTCACCAGCATCATCGCCATGGCCCACACCCTCGGGCTCACCGTCGTGACAGAAGGCATCGAAACAGCCCACCAACTCGAGCTCCTTCGCGACCTCGGCAGCGACCAAGCCCAGGGCTACTACCTCGGCAAACCCGCCCCGATCGAAGAACTCCTCCCCTTCTCCTGTTTCCCACCGCGGGATGAGCCGCCCCCCGCCGAATCGGGACCCGAGTAGCAGACAGCCTGAACTGGGCTTCTGGATCGCGGAGGCGTCCGGGACGTGCGAGAAGATAAACCCACTGGACGTGACGTCGATACCGATAGCCGCGGCTCGTGAGGAACAGCGTTCGCGGTGCTCGTTGAGGAGCCCGACGGTGACCGGGTCCAGTGCGACGCGTCGCTGCTGGTGGGTCTTGGTGTCCTTTCAAACCAGACGCGCCGCTCGGGATCCCTTGCGATGGCCCGCTTCTTGACTGGGGCACTCGTCCGCGGGTTCCGGCGCTCGTCGACCTCGTTCAGCAGCCGGGTCAGGACCTTCTCGGCTTCGCGCTCGGAGTTCGGTCCGACCGGCACCGTCTCGCGAAGGTAGTGCCGGCGTTTCGTCACGGAGTCGAAGCCCGCGTAGACCTTGACCCGCAGGGCTCCGCTCGGCAGTTCTTCAACCGCTCCCCGAGGGCGCTTGCGCCGTGTGCTCGACCTGGCCATGGACCAAGTTCAAGAGCGGTTCGCACCATGAATGGGGCCATGAAGACGCGATCTGAGGAGAAAGAATCTCCAGAACACCAGGTCACAGATGGTGGGCGCAGTTGGGTTCGAACCAACGACCCCCTGCTTGTAAGGCAGGTGCTCTTCCGCTGAGCTATGCGCCCTGGTGGTCGAACGGCTGAGCCGGTCGGACACCTCGGTAACACTACCGGGATGTCGCGGCCGGCTCGGTGGCCGGTCGACCCGTCCAAGAGCAGGTCAGGCGGTCAGTTCCGCCACGGCCTTCTTCCAGACGTTCTGGTCGCGGGCCTCGCCGGGCTGGTTGACCTCGGCGAAGCGGACCTTGCCCTCGGTGTCGATGAGGAACGTGCCGCGGTTGGCCATTCCGGCGGCGTCGTTGAACACGCCGTACGCCTTCGCGATCTCGCCGTGCGGCCAGAAGTCCGACAGCAGCGGGAAGGTGTAGCCCTGCTGCTCGGCCCACGCCTTCAGCGAGAACGGCGTGTCCACCGAAACGCCGATGACCTGCACCTGGTCGTTCTGGAACTCGCTCAGGTCATCGCGGACCTGGCAGAGCTCGCCCTCGCAGACACCGCTGAAGGCGAACGGGTAGAAGACCAGCAGGACGTTCTTCTTGCCCCGGAAATCGGCCAGCGAGACCTTTTCCTTGTTGTAGTCGGGCAACGTGAAGTCCGGCGCCTGTGCACCGACCTCAACAGTCATGAGAGCACCCTCCTGTTCGACTTGACCTTGTCCCGGCCGAACCTACACTTCGCAGCGAAAGTGGGCACCGATGGCGACATCGGTGCCCACGTTTCGAAACACGAACCGCCTCAGCGACGGGCCTTGGCCCGGCGGTATGCCAGCCGGGTTCCCATCCAGCCTTCGCTGACGCTTGCGTTCGCGGTCTGTGCCAGGTTCGCCGTAGAGGCGGCCTCGGCGATGTCGGCCGGTTCGACGTATCCGTCGCGGCCGGTCTTGGGGGTCATCACCCAGATGACCCCGTCGTCGGACAGGGGCGTCATCACATCGAGAAGCGTGTCCGTGAGGTCGCCATCGTCTTCGCGCCACCACAGCAACACGACATCGACCACTTCGTCGGCATCTTCGTCGAGGAGATCGCTCCCGCAACGCTCCTCGATCGAGGCCCGGACGTCGTCGTCGACGTCCTCGTCCCAGCCGATTTCCTGGACAACCATCTCCGGCTCGATGTCGAGCCTCTCGGCGACGTCGGCTTCGCCTTTACCGGCGTCTCCCGCGGCGACCACGGTTTGCTCACTCCTCCAATGCACCGGTGCGGTGACCATCTGGCCCCACACGACTTTCAAACCTGGCCGATAGCGAACACTGCGGACCGCCACCGGCGCAACTGCTAGGCGCACGACACGCCGTAGCAACGCGTTGAGGTCCGACTCTAGACCGGCATCGCTCGCACCAACAGCCTGCGGTGCGTCGTCGTGGGTGTCGGATGCGCCCATCAGGCCCGAACATGAGGGACGATAGCGGTGTCGGACGTCACGTCCGGCTCCAAAAACCCTGCCACGAATCCCGACGTAGTCGAGGAGTTCCCTTGTCCGCGCTCAACAACGACGCCACCAACGACGCGGTCTCCGCCCAGCGGGTCCGGGTGATCCGGGAGGGCCTCGCCTCCCACCTGCCCGACATCGATCCGCAGGAGACCGACGAGTGGTTGCAGTCCTTCGATTCGGTGCTGTCGGCCAACGGGCAGCAGCGCGCCCGCTACCTCATGCTGCGGCTGCTCCAGCGCGCCCGCGAGACCGGCGTCGGCGTCCCGTCGCTGACCAGCACGGACTACGTCAACACCATCCCCACCGAGCAGGAACCGTGGTTCCCCGGTGACGAGGAGACCGAACGCCGCTACCGGGCGCTGATGCGCTGGAACGCCGCGATGATGGTGCACCGCGCGCAGCGGCCCGGCATCGGCGTCGGCGGGCACATCTCGTCCTTCGCCTCTTCGGCCAGCCTCTACGAGGTGGGCTTCAACTGGTTCTTCCGCGGCAAGGACCACCCCGGAGGCGGCGACCACCTCTACATCCAGGGCCACGCCTCCCCCGGCATCTACGCGCGCGCGTTCCTGGAGGGCAGGCTCACCGAGCATCAGCTCGACGGATTCCGCCAGGAGCACTCGCACGCCGGGGCCGGCGGCGGTCTGCCGTCCTACCCGCACCCGCGGCTGATGCCGGACTTCTGGGAGTTCCCGACCGTGTCGATGGGTCTGGGCCCGATGAACGCGATCTTCCAGGCCCGGTTCAACCGCTACCTGCACGACCGGGGCATCTCCGACACCTCGCAGCAGCGGGTGTGGGCGTTCCTCGGCGACGGCGAGATGAACGAACCCGAGTCGCGCGGTCTGCTGCACGTGGCGGCCAACGAGGGCCTGGACAACCTGACCTTCGTGGTCAACTGCAACCTGCAGCAGCTCGACGGGCCGGTGCGCGGCAACGGCAAGATCATCCAGGAGCTGGAGGCGTTCTTCCGCGGCGCGGGCTGGAACGTCATCAAGGTCGTGTGGGGCCGCGAGTGGGACTCGCTGCTGCACGCCGACCGCGACGGGGCGCTGGTCAACCTGATGAACACCACGCCCGACGGCGACTACCAGACCTACAAGGCCAACGACGGCGCCTTCGTGCGCGAGCACTTCTTCGGACGCGACCCGCGCACCAAGGAGATGGTCAAGCACCTGACCGACGACGAGATCTGGGGTCTGCGGCGCGGCGGCCACGACTACCGCAAGGTCTACGCGGCCTACAAGGCGGCCACCGAGCACCACGGGCAGCCGACGGTCATCCTGGCCAAGACGATCAAGGGCTACGGCCTCGGACCGCACTTCGAGGGCCGCAACGCCACGCACCAGATGAAGAAGCTGACGCTGGACGACCTCAAGCTGTTCCGCGACAGCCTGCGCATCCCGATCTCCGACGAGCAGCTCGACCCCTACGAGCCGCCGTACTACCACCCCGGTCAGGACTCGCCGGAGGTCCAGTACCTGCAGGACCGCCGCCGTCAGCTGGGCGGATACCTGCCGGAGCGCCGGGCCAAGTCCAAGCCGCTGGTGCTGCCCGGCGACAAGGTCTACGAGGTGATCCGCAAGGGCTCCGGCAAGCAGGAGGTCGCCACCACGATGGCGTTCGTCCGGCTGCTCAAGGACCTGGCCAAGGACGCCGAGATCGGGGCGCGGATCGTGCCGATCATCCCCGACGAGGCGCGGACCTTCGGCATGGACTCGATGTTCCCGTCGCAGAAGATCTACAACCCGCAGGGCCAGCTCTACACGCCGGTGGACTACCAGCTGATGCTGGCCTACCGGGAGAGCGAATCCGGGCAGATCATGCACGAGGGCATCAACGAGGCCGGTTCGACCGCCTCGTTCACCGCCGCGGGCACCAGCTACGCCACGCACGGCGAGCCGATGATCCCGGTTTACATCTTCTACTCGATGTTCGGCTTCCAGCGCACCGGTGACGGGTTCTGGGCGGCGGCCGACCAGATGGCGCGCGGGTTCGTGCTCGGTGCCACGGCGGGCCGCACGACGCTGACCGGTGAGGGCCTGCAGCACGCCGACGGGCACTCGCAGCTCATCGCCGCGACGAACCCGGCGGTGGTGGCCTACGACCCGGCGTGGGCGTTCGAGGTGGCGCACATCGTCAAGGACGGTCTGCGGCGGATGTTCGGCGAGAACGCCGAGAACGTCTTCTACTACCTGACCGTCTACAACGAGCCGTACCAGCAGCCCGCGGAGCCGTCCGAGCTGGACGTGGACGGGCTGTTGCGCGGGCTCTACCGGTATCAGCAGGCCCCTTCGGGGTCCGGGCCGCGCGCCCAGCTGATGGGGTCGGGCGTGCTGCTGCCGGAGGTCCTCAAGGCCGCGCGGCTGCTGGCCGAGGACTGGGGTGTGCGGGCCGACGTGTGGTCGGCGACGTCGTGGGCGCTGCTGCGCCGGGAGGCCGAGCAGGTCGACCGGCACAACCTGCTCAACCCCGGTGCCGAACCGCAGGTTCCGTACGTGACGCGCGCGCTGTCGCAGGCCGAGGGTCCCGTGGTTGCGGTCAGCGACTGGATGCGGGCGGTGCCGGACCTGATCCGCCCGTGGGTGCCGGGCGAGATGGTCAGCCTCGGCGCGGACGGCTTCGGCTTCTCCGACACCCGTCCCGCGGCGCGTCGGGTGTTCCTCGTCGACGCCGAGTCCACGGTGGTCGCGACCCTGGCCGCGCTGGCCCGGACGGGCCAGGTCGACAAGGCCACGGTGGTCGAGGCCGCCCGCAAGTACCGCATCGACGACGTCCAGGCCGCGGGCCCGCAGACGTCGGACCCCGGAGTCTCCTGACCCCGGTCGCTCCCCGAAGGCCCCGGATACCCCGCTCGGAACGCGGTGGTCACCGGGGCCTTCGTCGTGCCGACGTCCTGGAGGTCTCGGATTTCAGTGGAATCGGGAGTCGGATTTCCACTGAACTCGGGGCTCGGATTTCCACTGAAGTCCGGAACTCCACGTGGACGAGGTGCGATGCGTCGTGCCGTGGGCGGGTTGTGAAGCCGGTTTCAGGAGGGAGATCCGCCGGGACGTCGTGTGGTGGAGTGGGGCGGTGCGAATCGCGTGCATCGATGGCGATGGGATCGGGCCCGAGCTGATGGACAGCGCCCGGGAGGTGCTGGCCGCCGCCGCGTCGATGGACGGGCTGACGGTGGAGTTCGGCAGCGAACCCGGCGGGGCCAAGACCTACCTCGAAACCGGAGAACCGCTGGTAGCCGGGGCCCTGGAGCGGTTCCGGAACGAGTACGACGCCGTGCTCAAGGGACCGGTCGGGCTGCCGGAGGTGCGCAAGCCCGACGGGACCGAGGCCGGGGTGCTCGGCGGGGTGCTGCGCGGCGGGCTCGACACCTACGCCAACGTGCGCCCGGTCCGGCTGCTGCCCGGTGTCCGGGACTCGGCGAGCCCGATCGACTACGTGATCGTCAGGGAGAACACCGAGGGCCTGTACCTCTCGCGCGGCTCCGGAGTGCGCAACGAGCGGGCGGCCAGCGACCAGCTGCTGATGACGCGGGTCGGCGTCGAGCGGATCGTGCGGTTCGCCTTCGAGACAGCGCGAACGCGCGACGGCGCCCCCGGCGACGGAGTTCGCCGGGTGACCTGCGTGGACAAGAGCAACGTGCTGCGCAGCTTCGCGTTCTTCCGGGACATCTTCGACGAGATCGCCGCCGACTACCCCGACGTCGAAGCCGATCACCGCTACACCGACGCCGCCGCGCACGACCTCGTCGCCGATCCCGGCCACTTCGACGTGCTGGTCACCGAGAACTTCGTCGGCGACATGCTCAGCGACCTCGGCGCGGCGACCGTGGGCGGGCTCGGCACGTGCCCGTCGGGCAACATCGGCGAGCGCACCGCCTACTTCGAACCCGTGCACGGCAGCGCCCCGTCGATCGCCGGGAAGGACGAGGCGAACCCGACGTCGCAGCTGCTGACCGCGGCGATGCTGCTCGACCACGTGGGCGCCGCCGCCACCGCGAAGCGCATCACCGGCGCCGTCGAGGCCGCCTACGCCGACGGCGCCGTCCGCCTCAACCCGAACGGCACCCCCACCTGCGGCACCCAGGGCGTGACAGCAGCGGTCCTCAGCCGCTTGTGATCGGGGTGGGTAGTTCGCGCTGGGCTCGGGCTGTGCGGGTCCAGCTCCACCAGCCGTGGATGACCAGGGCCGCGAACACCAGGTAGATGGCGGCGCTGAAGTAGAGGCCGGAGGCGATCTGCAGCGGCACTCCGACCGCGTCGACCGCGAGCCAGACCAGCCAGAACTCGACCAGACCCCGACCCTGCGCCCAGAACGCGACACCGGTGCCGATGAAGATCCAGGCGTCCGGCCACGGCGCCCACGAGGCGTCCAGCGCGCTCAGCAGCAGCGCGAACGCCGAGGTGCCCAGGGCCAGAACTCCGACGAGCACCAGCCGTTCGACACCGGTGGCCTTGCGGATCGCCACGCCGTAGACCGGGTCGCTGCGGCGCTTCCAGGCCCACCAGCCGTAGACGGAGATCAGCAGGATCACCACCTGGCGGACGGCCAGACCGCCGAGGTGGGCGGAGGCGTAGACCGCGAACAGCAGCACGGTCGCCGACACCTGCACCGGCCAGGTCGCCACCCAGCGCCGCTGCGCCAGGAAGACCACCGCGAGCGCGCAGAGCTGCCCCACGAGTTCGGCCCAGGAGATCTTCTGACCCAGCACGGTGATCCCGTTGCCGAGCAGCCATTCCGCCACCGCTTGCACGCCCGCTCCTCCCGCCGGGTGCGCCGGGGTGTGCGCGGGCGACCGCGGAACCGGCGAAACACGGCGTGAACCGCCGGGTTTCGCGCACCGCGGTGGCCCGTGCGCGCCTCTCATCCGGACTTTGACCGTCGGTTCCGGAATTCCACCGGATCGGCCGGCACCCACGAGGTGCCGGTTCGCGGACTTTCACCGCCGGTTCGGAGTTTCACCGACCCCGGAGCGCACGAGTTCGTACTGCACTGGCCAACATCCTGCGCCGGTCGATCTGTTCCGCGCTTGAGACGTGGGTCGGATCACAACGGGCCGACACCACTGATGGCCGATCGAACACCCGTACCCCGATCACCTAGACTTGATCGTCCGAAGCTGAACGAGGGGGTAACGCCGGATGAACGACACCGACCGCGCCATCCTCGCCTTCGAGCTGGAGCACTGGCAGTACCAGGGCAACAAGGAACGGGTCATCCAGGAGCGCTTCGGGTTCTCCCCGAACCGCTACTACCAGCGCCTCAACCGCCTGCTGGACGAGCCCGAAGCCTTAGCCCAGCAGCCCGCACTGGTGAAGCGCCTCCTCAACCGGCGCGACCAACGCGCCCAACGGCGCCGCGCGGTCTAGGCGCTGCGAAGCCGCTGCTTCAGGTGCGGGACTCAGCCCGCACCGCCCCGAGTTCTCAAGCCCCCGGCGCCGGTTGGCGTTGTTGCTGGATCCGGACCAGTTCGGCGAGCAGCGGCGCGGCTTGATCGGCAGGCATGGCTTCGAAGGCGGCCTTGATCGCCTCCGGCCCCTGGACGGCTCCCTGCGGTGCGGCGGGCTGGTCGTTCGCGGCCGTTCTGTTGACCAGGTCCACCAGCATCGCGACGATCGTGCGCGGACCGAGCGCGGTCTGCCACCCCTGGATCTGCCCCTCGGGGCCGCGCGGCCCCAGCAGTTCGTGCTCCAAGCGCCGCAGCATCGCGTCCTGTTCCGGGGTCATCTCGTCCTCCTGGTCCTTGGTCACGAGGTCAGCGCGAAAGCGGTCCATGTCGACGTAGCCCGGGTCGATCTTGCCGGTGACGCTGGTCTCCTTGTGGCCCCGCGCCGCTTCGAGCGGCCGGTCGAGGTGACGCAGCACCGCGGCGGTGGCGGTGATCGCCGCGGCGTGCTGCTCGGGGCTCGGCCCCTGATCGACGCCCTGGTAGTCCCACTCGAACCCGACGTAGAGGGTGTTGCCGTCGCCGGCCGGGTTCGGCCCGGAGGCCTTGGCCTCGCCCGCGTGGTTGGCGCGACCCGCGGCGATCACGTGGACCACGCCGTCGAAGCCGATCACCGCGTGGCACAGCGGCCCCTTGAGGTCGCTGCGCCCATCGATGCACAGCTGCACGCTCGGAGCCGGGTTCTCGTACGAGGCCGGAGTCGCGGTGTGGTGTTCGAGCACGCCGACCGCTGCGGTGGGCTGCACGCCCGAGGCGGTGCGTTCCTTCCAGCCGGACGTCTCCACGACGGCCAGACCGGCCGCCCGGAGCACGTCGGCGAGCCACACGAGAGGTAGCGCCATCGGTGATCACCCCCAATGAGATCCCGCGAACCATGGTGTCGGTTCCCCGCACCCGCCCGGAACGGCCAAGAGCGTGAAAAATCGGGACCCACCCGATGGGTGAGCCCCGATCTCTCAACCTCGTGTCAGAGGGTTCCGCTGTGACCCTGCTGGCCTTGTCCGGGCTGTCCCGGAGCGGGCATCTGCTGGGTGGCCTGGTCCCCGGCGTTGCCCTTGCCGCCGAACTGCGACTCGGCGTTGTCCAGCCACCGGCTCCAGCGCTGCTGCATCGGCTGGATGAGGCCGCCACCGACACCGACGATGACCACGCCCGCGGCCGCGGCCAGGACCGCGACCAGCACCGGGGTCGTCACGGTGACCGCGATCCCGATCTGGTTCAGCGCCGAGATGATGCCCAGCGCCAGGATGAAGCCGAAGGCGATCTTGCCGAGCATCGGGCCGAACGAGCGGTTGCCCAGCGAGCTGGTGATCAGGTCGCCGACCGCGCGACCGATCGCACCGGCCACCAGGACCAGGATGACGGCGACGACGACCCGCGGCAGGAACAGCACGACCTGGTCGATGAGGTCCTTCACGGCGTTCGGGCCGAACGCGCTCAACGCCAGCTGCAGGAAGATCAGCAGGATGAAGTAGTAGATCAGCTTGACGAGGATCCCGCCGATGTCGATTCCCGACCCGGACGTCATGTCGTGCAAACCGGACTTCGCCAGGAGTTTGTTGAATCCCAGCTTGTTGAGCACCATCTGAACAGCCTTGGAAACGGCCTTGGCGATGAGCCAGCCGACCAGCAGGATGATCAGGAAAACGATGAGTTTCGGCACGAAGGTGGCGACCGCGGACCACGCCGCGGACAATCCTTGCTGGAGAGCTCCCATAGTCCTTGCTCCTCGGTGAAACCGGAAAATCAATGGCGAATTCGCGTCTCGGAAATCGTTCTCGAACATCAACTCCGCAGCAACTCCGACAGGCGCCACGTTCGGACGACTTTCGTCGCTCTTTCGATTGAATTGTTTGACCAGTTCAATTACGCCATGAATACGAATACCCACCGGGTGAGGCTGCTCGCTTCTCCGTGCTCCCCGCGAACACGCTGATCTCGGACATGCGATTCTGTCGGCATGAGTACCGAAGACGCTGGTGAGCGGGACACCGGTACACAAGATCAAGTGTGCGCGGCGACGCTGCGCCGGCTCGAACGCGCGTCCGGAGGGCTCGCCGGCGCCAGCATCACCGCGATGGAGCAACGACTCCCCTGGTTCCAGCGGCTTCCGGCCGACCAGCGGGCGAGCGTTCAGCTGGTGACCCAGACCGGGGTCTCCAACTTCGTCTCCTGGATGCAGGACCCCAACCAGTCCATCCGGCTGACCGCCGAGGCGTTCCGCAACGCGCCCCGCGACCTCTCCCGCTGGGTCAGCCTCCGCCAGACCCTGGAACTGGTCCGCGTCGCCATCGACGTCTTCGAGCAGCAGCTGCCGGAGCTCGCCGAGAAGGAGCACGAGCGGTTCGTGCTGCTGGAGTCGATCCTGCGCTACACCCGCGAGATCGCCTTCGCCGCCGCCACCTCCTACGCCGCCGCGGCCGAGTCGCGCGGCGCGTGGGACGCCCGGCTCGAAGCGCTGGTCGTCGACGGCATCGTGCGCGGCGACGCCGAGGAGTCACTGCTGTCCCGGGCAGCCGCGCTGGGCTGGGACCCCGCCTCCGAGGCCACCGTGCTGGTCGGCAACGCCCCCTCCGACGACCCGCCGACCGTCGTCTACCAGGTGCGCAGTCGCGCCGCCCGGGTCGGCTGCGCGGTGCTGCTGGGCGTGCAGGGGACGCGGCTCGTGGTCGTCTTCGGCGGTACCGGCGACGGTCGCGACAACGAGCAGATCGCCATCGGGCTGACCGAGGCGTTCGGCGAGGGCCCGGTGGTGGCGGGACCGAGCATGCCGAGCCTGGCCGACGCGCACCGCTCCGCCTCCGACGCGATGTCGGCGTTGAGATCGGTGGTGGCCTGGCCGACCGCGCCGCGCCCGGTCCCCTCCGGCGACCTGCTTCCCGAGCGCGCGCTGGCCGGTGACCCCGAAGCCGAGCGGCAGCTGGTCGAGCGCATCGTGCTGCCGCTGGTCGACGCGGGCGGTGCGCTGATGGAGACGGTCGACACCTACCTCGAGGTCGGCGGCGTGCTGGAGAACTGCGCCCGCCAGCTCTACGTCCACCCCAACACCGTCCGATATCGACTCCGCCGCGTCGCCGAGCTGACCGGGCGCACCCCGTCCAACGCCCGCGACGCCCACGTGCTGCGGGTCGGGCTCGCGGTCGGCCGGCTCGCCAAGGCCCGGGGGCTGTGGTGAGCTCGCGACGAGACCGCGAACGCAGGGCGAATTCGGTGGCGTGGGGTTCACCGGGCTGTCACCGACCGGACACGGCCAACAACGATTCCCCAGTTAAGACCGACCGCCGCAGGTGGCGCTTGTAGACACTCCACAAGTTTGCGCGCAGGACTTAGTCCTCATCGGCATCACCCCGATCCCGCCACCGGGTGTTCAGTAGCAAGAGTGATCGCGCTTCTCGCCCCCGGACAGGGGTCTCAGGCCCCAGGGATGTTCAACCCTTGGTTGGAGCTCGACGGCGTCGAGGACCGCCTCGGACGCTGGTCGGAGCTCACCGGCCTGGACCTGATCAGACTCGGCACCACCGCGGAGGCCGATGAGATCAAGGACACCTCGGTCACGCAGCCGCTGGTCGTGGCGCTGTCGCTGATCGCAGCCGAAGAACTGCGCCGCCGCTTCGAGGTGCCCGCCGACACGCCGGTCGCCGGCCACTCCGTCGGCGAGCTCGCCGCAGCGGCCGTCGCGGGCGCGCTCAGCGCGGACGACGCCGTGGCGCTGGCAGCGGTGCGCGGCCGGGAGATGGCCGCTGCCTGCGCGCTGGAGCCGACCGGCATGGCCGCGGTGCTCGGCGGTGACGAGCAGACCGTGCTGGAGACCCTGGAACGCCTCGGCCTGGACCCGGCCAACCGCAACGGCGGCGGTCAGATCGTCGCCGCCGGCAAGACCGGCGCGCTGGAGCAACTGGCCGCCGAGCCGCCGGAAGGCGCTCGGGTCCGCCCGCTCCCGGTCGCCGGCGCT
Organism: Saccharopolyspora sp. NPDC049426; assembly: GCF_040676935.1. Taxonomy (NCBI): domain Bacteria; kingdom Bacillati; phylum Actinomycetota; class Actinomycetes; order Pseudonocardiales; family Pseudonocardiaceae; genus Saccharopolyspora; species Saccharopolyspora sp. NPDC049426. The sequence goes on from NZ_JBFAPZ010000011.1 coordinate 196,385, forward strand.
TTCCACACCCGCTTCATGGTGTCCGCGCAGGAAACCCTGGCGAAGCACGCCGAGAGCGTCGAAGCCACCGACGCGGTGCTGCCGCTGCTGTCCAACGCGGACGGCTCGGTGGTCTCGTCCTCCGACGACATCCTGAGCCGCCTGGTCAACCAGGTGACCAGCCCGGTGCGCTGGGACAGTTGCATGACCGCGCTCGGCGAGCGCGGTGTGGACGCCGTCGTGGAGTTCCCCCCGGCCGGTGCGCTGACCGGCATGGTGCGTCGCGCGCTCAAGGGCGTCCAGACCATCGCCCTCAAGACCCCTGCCGACCTGGACAAGGTCGCCGAACAGCTCGGGAGCGCCGCGTGAGCCTGCCCCACATCGCATCGAAGCCCGCCGTCGCGGGAACCAAGCTGCTGGGCTTCGGCAGCACCCAGGGCAACCGGATCGTCACCAACGACGACCTGGCCAAGCTGGTGGACACCAACGACGAGTGGGTCCGCCAGCGGGTGGGCATCATCCACCGCCGCATGGGCGACGAGCACCAGACGGTGGTCAACATGGCCGTCGAGTCCGGCGCCAAGGCGATCGCCGACGCGGGCCTCACGCCGTCCGATGTGGACCAGGTCATCGTGGCCACCTGCACGATGCCCGGCGGGATCCCCAACGCCGCGGCCCAGGTCGCCGACCAGATCGGCATCAAGGCCAAGAGCGCCTACGACCTCAACGCCGCCTGCGCCGGTTTCGTCTACGCCCTCAACACCGCCTCCGATGCGGTGCGCGCCGGTTCCGCCCGCAACGTGCTGGTGATCGGTTCCGAGCGCTTCCAGGAGTGGATGGACTGGGAAGACCGCTCCAACCTCATCATCTTCGCCGACGGCGCCGGTGCGACCGTGGTCGGCGCGTCCGACGAGCCGCAGCTCGGACCGGGTGTGCTCGGCAGCGCCGGTGACCTGGTGGACACCATCTACCTGCGCGAGGGCAAGTACATCCACCAGGAGGGCCAGTCGGTCTTCCGGTGGGCGACCACGCAGATCGCGCCGGTGGCCATCGAGGCCGTCGAGGCGGCCGGGTTGCAGCTCTCCGACATCGACGTGCTGGTGCCGCACCAGGCGAACCTGCGCATCATCGAGGCCATCGGAAAGAAGTTGCAGAGCAAGGGTGCCCGCGACGACCTCGTCGTCGCGCGTGACATCGTCTACTCCGGCAACACGTCATCGGCGTCGATCCCGCTGTCCATCGACCACATGCGGGCGGCCGGGGAGATCCCCAGCGGCGCCGTGATGCTCCTCGTGGGCTTCGGTGCCGGGCTGTCCTACGCCGCCCAGGTCGCCATCTGCCCCTGATGCCGTTCCACAACCGGAAAAGCCACCGCGGGTGACGCAACCCAGCGGTAGGGACGTAAGAACCAGGAAGGAAAACCAGTGTCGAACGAAGAAATCACCAAGGGTCTCGCCACCATCGTCGAGGAGGTCGCGGGTGTCGACGCGGCCGACGTGACCATCGACAAGTCCTTCGTCGACGACCTGGACATCGACTCGCTGTCCATGGTGGAGATCGCCGTGCAGGCCGAGGACAAGTTCGGCGTCAAGATCCCGGACGACGAGCTGGCCAACCTCAAGACCGTCGGTGATGCGGTGGACTACATCACCAAGAACGCATGACCACCGAAGTCGTCATCACCGGGCTGGGCGCGACGACACCGCTGGGCGGTGACGTCGCGTCCACTTGGGACGGGTTGCTCAACGGCGCCAGCGGCATCCGCCGCCTGGAGGCCGAATGGCTCGACACCTACGAGCTGCCCGCCAAGATCGGCGCACCGCTGGCGGTCGATCCGAGCGAGGTGCTGCCCCGCGTGCAGCTGCGCCGGATGGACCGCTGCGAGGCCATCGCGGTCATCGCGGCCCGCGAGGCGTGGGCGGATGCCGGCTTCGAGATGCCCACGGACGAGTCCGAACCGGTCGACCCGGATCGGCTCGGCGTGTCGCTGGGCACCGGCATCGGCGGCCCGCTGACCCTGCTGCAGCAGGACGACCAGCTGGAAGCGGGTGGCCTGCGCAAGGTTTCGCCGCTGACCGTCCCGATGCTGATGCCCAACGGCCCGGCCGCCATGGTCAGCCTGGAGGTGCGCGCCCGCGCCGGTGTGCACTCGCCGGCTTCGGCATGCGCGTCCGGCGCCGAGGGCCTGGCCAAGGCCGCCGAGATGATCCGGTACGGACACGCCGACGTGGTGGTGGCCGGTGGTGCGGAGTCCTGCATCCACCCGGTCACGATCGCCGGTTTCGCCCAGGCCCGGACCCTGAGCACCCGCAACGACGAGCCGGAGCGCGCCTCCCGCCCGTTCGACGTGGACCGCGACGGGTTCGTGATGGGCGAGGGCGCCGGTGTGGTGATCCTGGAGAGCGCCGAGCACGCCAAGGCGCGCGGTGCTCGGATCTACGGCCGGCTGGCCGGCTCCGGCATCACCTCCGACGCGTACCACATCACCGGTAGCCACCCCGACGGTCTGGGCCAGGTCGCGGCGATGCGCAAGGCGCTGGCCGCAGCCGATCTGCAGCCCTCCGACATCGGGCACGTCAACGCGCACGCCACCTCCACGGTGGTCGGCGACGTGGGCGAGGCGAACTCGGTGCGCAAGGCCATCGGGGACGGCACGGTGGTGACCGCTCCGAAGGGTTCGCTCGGGCACCTGGTCGGCGGGGCCGGTGCGGTGGAGAGCATCGTCACGATCCTCTCGCTGCACCACGGCGTCATCCCGGCGACGCAGAACCTCGAGAACATCGACCCCAAGGTGGAGCTGGACGTGGTGGCCGACAAGCCGCGTCACGTCGAGCAGACCGCCGCCATCAACAACGCCTTCGGCTTCGGCGGGCACAACGTCGCGCTCGCCTTCGCCAGGGCATGATCGCGGCCCGCGGGGACGGGTGACAATCCCGTCCCCGCCACGGCCCGCTTCCTCCCGCGCGATCCGGTGAAGACCGCCCGGAGCTCGGACTCATCGCAGGTTCCGCGCGCACGGCGTCGCGACTCGAACTCCTGCGGACCCTCTGAACAGGACTCCCGGCACGCGCCCGGGGGCGCCGGCGTCACCCGCAGGGGACGGCGGTGGCGCTGTTGGGCAGCTTGCTGATGTCGAGGACCGCGTTGCCGTCCTCGTCGACGACGACCGGGTAGACGACGTCCCACTGCACGCAGCGGGCCTTGGCCTGCGGCGGCGCGTCAACGATGTCCTGGTCGCTCTTGAAGCTCAGCATGACCAGCGCGGAGCGGTCCTGACCGGGATCGATGCGGTGCACCTTGATGTCGAAGTCCGTGGTGCTGCCGTAGTCGTCGAACCACTTGCTCAGGGGCAGCTCCCGCCACTTGCTGGGCGGGACCGTGGACTTCCACAGCTCGTAGTTCCTGCGGTTGATGCCGTCGAAGTAGTTGTCCAGCAGACCCTCGATGATCCGCTGGTCCGGGTACGCGGCGGCGTCAGGTGAGTACTCGACGCCGGAGCGCGACACCTTCTGCTGCGCGACGACGACGCCGCCCGGTGCGGACTCGATGCCCGGGGAACGCGACTCGCGCTCGCCGTAGTAGACCTGTTGGGCTAGCAGGACTCCACCGCCGCCCGCCGCGAGCAGCACGACGACGGCGAGCGGAATCCCCCATTTCAGCCAAGAGCGCACCGGCTCAGCTTCGCACAACCTGATCAGCCGGGTGAGCCCTTCCCCGCGATCGGCCGGAAATCAACCGACGCGGTGCAGCACCGTGACCGGTGCGCCGTCGCCCGCGCGGCGGAACGGCTCCAGGGCGTCGTCCCACTCCGCGCCGAGCAGCTGGCCGACTCGGTGCGAGAAGGCCTCCGGGCCCTTGGCGTTCGCCGCGAGCGTGCGCAGTTGATCTTCGCTCACGACGATGTCACCATTGGCGCTGGTGCAGGCACGCCACAGGCCGAGTCCGGGCGCGTGGCAGAACCGCTGCCCGTCGACCCCATGGCTGGGGTCCTCGGTGATTTCGAAGCGCAACATGGGCCACGCGCGCAGCGCGGTCACCAGGCGTGCTCCAGTACCCGGCTCGCCTGTCCAGGTGCACTCCGCGCGGAGTTGTCCTGGGGCTGCCGGTTGCGCCGTCCAGCGGAGTTCCGTCCGAGTGCCGAGTGCGCCGGAAATCGCCCACTCGACGTGCGGGCAGACCGCAGACGGCGACGAGTGGATGTAGACCACACCGCAGGTGAGGCCACTGTCGCTGCCACGGGTGCTCACTGCTGACCTCCGCTATTCGACGAGGGACGTCTTCCCCTACGACCTCGCGAACTCGACGATCACCAGCTGCGGCGCCATTCTGCATCGCCGGTGGAGATCTCCGCCACCGCGAGATCGTCAACCGTCCATCTGCGACGAAGCCCGGTACCAGCCGAGACCACTCGTCCTTCGGTGACGGTGATTCACTGAAATCGCTGATCCCAGCGCCGCACCGGACGATCGACGTCCCTCGGACGCACCAACGCCCCCTCGGCGGACGAGTGGCGATTACCACTCGAACGGGTTAATGCGCAATCCGAGGGACGTGGCCTGGTCGGCCCCGCTACCGTCTTCCCGGTCGGCCCGAAAGGACCCGGCACACCGGAACTCTCGAGGAGGCCTGATGCACCTGGTGCGGCTCGGAGCGGAACCGACCGAGGTCGGCGCCGACATCCGGGCGGCCATCGCCGCGTGGGGCGCCGGCCGTTCGGTGCTCGGCGGCATCACCGTGTTCGGCTGCCGCCCTCCGGGCAGCCCCCGCCCGCTGGACGCGGTGATCGTGCTGCCGCGCGGGGTGATCGTGGTGCTGGGTGTGGACCTGCCGGAACCGGCGCTGAAGCTCGACGCCCCCGTCGGCACGCCGTGGACGGTGGACGGCTGGCCGCTGCTGCGCACCGAGGGCAAGGTCAACCCGGCGCAGGAAGGGCTGGAATCGGCCGCCGCGCTGGCCCGCAGCCTGCAGACCCGCGGGCTTGAACCGCTGCCGGTGGCCGCGGTCGTCGCGGTCGGCCCCTACGTCGGGCAGGTCATGCAGCCGACGACCGACCTGCACCGCGGCGTCCGGGTGGTCTCGCCGAACACGACCTCCATCCTGTCGGCGGCGCGGGAGCTGGCGACCTACGAGAGCCCGTGCGGAGCGGCGCCCGCGCTGGGCCTGCTCCGGGTGCTGGGAGCTGAAGCGACCGGAGAGACCTTGGTCGAGGAGGGTTTTCCGGAGTCGCCGGAGGTCGACCTCTCCAGCATCGACACGATGCTCATCCCGAAGTACTCCGAGGACCGCCCCGTCGACCACGAGCGCGTGGCCGCGGAGTCCCGGACGTTCCCGCGCGGCAAGCTGCTCGCCGCGGTGGCCGCGGTGGCGGTGGTGTGCGCGCTGCTCGGCGTCCTGACGCTGGGGTCGCCCTCGGCGAGCCCGCCCGAACTGGCGGTACAGCGGGTCGACGGCGTGGAGTTCACGCAGCACGCGATCGACCAGGGCAACGCCTGCGGACCGAACGCCTACGGGGACGTGCAGCGGTGGTTCCAGCAGCAGTCGTGCCGGAGCCTGCGGCGCGGTGCCTTCGAGGCGCGCCTGGGCACCTCGTCGGTGGCGGTCTCGATCGCCGCGGTTGATCTGGCGGACCCGAGATCGGCGACGGAGCTGCGAGGGCTGCTGGAGTCCGCGGGAACGGGCGGCATCAGCGACCTCGTCGCGCAGGGCCGGAGCTGGCCCGGGGCACCGCGGGACTTCGGTGACGCGGCGCAGTCGGTGGAGCAGCGCGGAAGCCAGGTCCGGGTCGTGCAGGCCGTGTGGTCGCAACGGGCCTCCAACCCCGATGACCTGGAACTGCGCGCGATGGCCGAACGCGGCCTGCGGCTCGACGTCTAGCAGCTGAGGACTTGCTTCGCTTGGCGGTGCGGGTAGCGGTGCGAGCTGAATCCCACACCTGAAAACAACGGCCGCCTCATTCCTGAACGGGCTCAGGAGCGCTCCGGGTCCTGGACGCGCGATTCCTCAAGCCGCTGCGCGGGCACCGGACGCGGTCCCTTGGTGAGGTAGGGGTTTCCGAGCCTGGCCAGGAACAACGTCGGCGCGAACAGCGGCACCACGGCCGACAGGGCGGCGGCCGTGACACCTGCTCGCATCACGTCGTTCGGGAACAACGTGGTGCGGTCGAGGAAGCGGCGGGAGATCTGCGCGGTGATCCACAGCAGCACCACGAACCCGACCATGCTCGCCACCGCGACCAGCATCGCGGGCCGGTAACCGAGCCGCTCGGCGCCCAGCATCACCGCGACCCAGCCGAGCAGGGCCGGGAGCTGACCTCGCTCAGTGGTGGCCGCCCACAGCAGCCCGCCGAAGATCGCGAGTCCGCCGCCGCTGTGCTGCCAGGTCTCGGCGACCCGCTCCGCCCAGCCGCCGCCGGTCATCCCGACGCGCGCGGCGAGCTCTCCGAGCACGCCCAGCGCGCTCGGTCCGTGCGCGGGAGAGATGAACTGACCGACGATCCACGCCAGCGCCCACAGCGACACGCAGCAGGCCACGAACTGCTGCCACCTAGGCCGGTCCAGAGCCACGAGCACCAACCGCCGCAATCCCCGCACAACCACCCCAACCGTCGGCCGATCTTCCGAGGATGAGCCACCCCCTCCTCGCCGACCAGCACATCGCCCATGTCTCGCCCGCTCGGGTGAAGCGCGGGGATGACGCGTCGTCAGAAGGTTGCGGGGAGAGCGGTGCAGGGCCCGGATGCCGCGCAGGGCAACGGGATCTGCAGGACTTCGGTGCCGTCGACCAGCCACTGGGCCCGGCCCGGGACGGAGACGAGGACCCGGCCCTGGGGGTCGGCGGAGAGGCCGGGGTGCGCCGGGTCGAGCGGCGGGGTCGCGAACGGCACGCCCGCGGCCAGCTTCTGGCCGGTGTCGGCGGCGTAGGTCGCGACCCGGGCGCGGCCCGGGGCGGTGCAGTCGGCGGGTTCGAGGGCCGCGATGTCCGGGCCAGTTCCGGCGATGGCCAGCGGCCCGCACGGGCCCGTCGGGATCGCGCGACCTGCGTCGACGGTGGTCGGATCCGGGTCGGTGATCAGGAGTTCGGCCGGTCCGCCGCGTGCGGCGAGCACTGCCAGCCGCCCGTCACCGGACAGCGCGAGATCGATCACCCGCAGCCCGGGGGTCGGAAGTTCCCGGCGGTCGCCACCGATCCACAGCACGATCCGGTCGCCGTCGGCGTAGGCGACCCGGCCGCCCGCCGAGGTCAGCGCACGCGCGTCTCCGGCCTCGTCGAGGTCCCGTTGCCCGCCGTCGGCGGTCACCTCGACGACCCGATGACCATCCGATGTGGACACCAGCGCGAACACCCGGCCCTGGTCCTCCGCCAGATCGGTCACCTCGCCACCGGACACCTGGGCGACGTCGTCCTGCCTGCGCCCGGACGCCACGTCGAACGACGCGATCGCCCCGGCTCCCACGGCGGCGACGTAGTTGCCCGGCCGCACGCTCACCGGCTGCGGGTCCGGCGTCTGGAATCCCAGTGCCACGCCGATGAAGACGGCCGCCACCGCGGCTGCGGCGACGACCAGGAAAGTCGGTCGGCGGAAAGGCGCCCGACGGCGCCGGGCCGCGGCCAGCAGCCGCGGCAACGAGTCCGGCGCGGGTTCGACATCGGCGACGGCCCGGTGCATCCGGGCGCGCACCAGCTCGGTGTCGCGATCGAGTTCGTTCACACCCGCTCCCCCAGCAACTCCGACAGCCTGGCCACCCCGCGCGAGCAGTAGGACTTCACCGACCCCTGGCTGCATCCCATCACCTCGGCGGTGCGGAGTTCGCTCAGGTCGGCGTAGTAGCGCAGCACGATGGCCTCCCGCTGCCGCCGCGGCAACCGCGCGAGGGCTTGGGCGAGGACGGCGCGATCGAGTCCGCGCCCGGTGTCGTCGGGAAGGCTGTCGGCCACGGCCAGCTTCGGCAGGTACTTGCGGGCGACCAGCCGTCTGCGCAACGTCGATCTCGCCCGGTTGAGCACCGCCTGCCGCAGGAAGGCCAGCGCCTTGTCGGGATCGCGCAGCCTGGTCCGCGAATCGAAGACCCGCAGGTAGGCGTCCTGCACGATGTCCTCGGCGGAGGCTCGGTCGTCCACCAGCAGCACCGCGATCCGCAGCAGTTGCGCGTAGTGCTCCTGGTAGAGGTCGGTCAGCTTGCTCGTCAGCTCGTCCATTGCCGCCAGCCCGTCACCCGGCCGGACGGTCACAGGCATTGCGATCGACACCGTCACATCTGTGCACGACGCCCGAGACCCCCTTCTGGGTTGTGGCCGGAATCCGGTCGTTACCGAATCGGCTGTGATCAACGGCGGCGACTCTACCGACGCGGCGCGCCGTTGATCAGGCCATCCGGCGACTTCACGCCAGTGGACCAAGATCGGCTGCGGCGCCGGCTCCGGAGTGGAAGCCGACATGCCGCTTTCCGGAGATCTCACCCGAGCAGGCTGCCCGCCGCTTCACATCCTGATTACTCTCGCGCAACAGGCTGGACATTCCAGACGCGCGAGCCGATGCTCTAGAACTGCTGTGCAACCGCATCTCGCGCAGCAGGATTGGAGTCCGAGACGGTGGCTACGACAACGGCCCCGAGCGGTGGATCGGCTCGGAAACGCAGAATGAGTCCCAAGGAAATCACCATCTGGGTGCTGGTCGCGTTGGTCGGCGCGGTCAGCTGGGGTGTGATCGCGCTGGTGCGCGGTGAGGAGATCTCGGCCGCCTGGCTGGTCTTCGCAGCCCTGGCGTCCTATGCCATCGCGTACCGGTTCTACGCCCGGTTCATCACAAACCGGGTCCTCAAGACCGACGACGAGCGGGCGACCCCGGCCGAGCGGCTCAACAACGGAGCCGACTTCCACCCGACCGACCGGCGGGTGCTGTTCGGCCACCACTTCGCCGCGATCGCGGGCGCCGGTCCGCTGGTGGGTCCGGTACTGGCCGCGCAGATGGGTTATCTGCCCGGCACGATCTGGATCATCATCGGCGTCATCTTCGCCGGTGCCGTGCAGGACATGGTGGTCCTGTTCTTCTCCACCCGCCGCAACGGCCGCAGCCTCGGCCAGATGGCCCGCGAGGAGATCGGCCCGGTGGGCGGCGTGGCGGCGCTGATCGCCGTGCTCGCGATCATGATCATCCTGCTGGCGGTGCTGGCGCTGGTCGTGGTGGGTGCGCTCAAGGGCTCGCCGTGGGGCGCGTTCTCCATCGGCATGACGATCCCGATCGCCCTGTTCATGGGCTTCTACCTGCGATACCTGCGGCCCGGCAAGATCGTCGAGGTGTCGGTGATCGGCATCGCGCTGCTGCTGCTGAGCATCGCGGGCGGCAGTTGGGTCGCCGAGTCCGGCATGGCGGAGTTCTTCACCCTCTCCGGCAACGAGGTCACCTTCGCGCTGATCATCTACGGCTTCGTCGCCTCGGTGCTGCCGGTGTGGATGCTGCTGGCTCCGCGCGACTACCTGAGCACCTTCATGAAGGTCGGCGTGATCGTGCTGCTGGCGGTGTCGATCCTGGTCGCGATGCCGGGGATGAAGACCGCTGCGGTCACCGACTTCGCGCTCAACGGTCAGGGGCCGGTGTTCTCCGGTGCGCTGTTCCCGTTCGTGTTCATCACGATCGCCTGCGGTGCGCTGTCCGGGTTCCACGCGCTGATCTCCTCGGGCACCACGCCGAAGATGATCGAGAAGGAATCGCAGATCCGGGTCATCGGCTACGGCGGCATGCTCACCGAGTCGTTCGTGGCGATCATGGCGCTGGCCGCGGCCTGCATCATCGATCCGGGCATCTACTTCGCGATGAACATGCCCGACAGCGCGCTCGGCGACACCGTGCAGTCGGCGTCGCAGGCGGTGGCGGGCATCGGCTTCCAGGTCACCCCGGAGCAGCTAACGGCTGCCGCGGCGGCGGTCGAGGAGGAGACGCTGGTGGGCCGCAGCGGCGGCGCACCGACCCTGGCGCTGGGCCTGTCCGAGGTGTTCTCGCAGGTCATGGGCGGGGACGCGATGAAGGCGTTCTGGTACCACTTCGCGGTGATGTTCGAGGCGCTGTTCATCCTGACCACTGTGGACGCCGGTACCCGAGTGGGCCGGTTCATGCTGCAGGACACGGTCGGCAACGTCTGGAAGCGCTTCGGCGACGTCAGCTGGAAGCCGGGCAACTGGCTGGCCAGCGCGGTCATCGTCGGCGCGTGGGGCTACTTCCTGTGGGCCGGCGTGAACGACCCGCTGGGCGGCATCAACCAGCTGTTCCCGCTGTTCGGCATCGCCAACCAGCTGCTGGCTGCGGTGGCGCTCGCCGTGGCCACGACGCTGCTGATCAAGGCGGGCAAGGCCAAGTACGCCTGGGTGACGCTGATCCCGCTGGCCTGGGACGCGGCGGTGACGCTGACGGCGAGCTGGCAGAAGATCTTCTCGTCCGACGCCAAGATCGGGTTCTTCGCCCAGCGAGCTTCCTACCAGGCCGCGCTCGACGCCGGGCAGACCAGCAAGGGCACGGCCGACACCGTCGAGGAGATGCAGAAGGTGGTGGTCAACTCCACTGTGGACGGCGTGCTGAGCGTGCTGTTCGCGGTGCTGATCATCATCGTGCTGGTGGACGCGGTCCGGGTTTGGATCAAGGCCCTGCGCTCCACCGAGCCGCTGCCCAGCACCGAGGCCGAGTACGTGAAGTCGGAGCTGTGGGCGCCTTCCGGCCTCATCCCCACGGCCGAGGAACGCCAGAAGCAGAAGGAGCTCGCTTCCTCCGGGAGTGGCGGGAGTTGAGCGGCACGACGCTGACCAGGCTGCGCGGATCCGTCCGCGCGGCCTGGCAGATCGTGCGCGGTGTCGTGGGCGAGACGGCCTACGAGACCTACCTGGAGCACCACCGCGCTCACCACGGCACCGAGCAGCCGATGTCCGAGCGCGAGTTCTGGCGGGCCCACATCGACCGCAAGGAGATCGATCCCGGATCGCGCTGCTGCTGATCTGAGATCGAGAGGGCGGGAGTTCCACCGGGAACTCCCGCCCTCCGTCGTTCGCGAGGACATTCCCCGTCAGCGGGTTTCCACTGAGCGGTAGCGAGGCATCCTCAGGGGCGGTCGCGGATCGGACAGTGATGCTTGTCCGTGGTCCCCGAAGAAGTGAGGCCCCACCTTGCGCACCCAGGTCGCGATCGTCGGCGGTGGTCCCGCCGGTCTGCTGCTGTCCCACCTGCTGCACCTGCAGGGCATCGACTCGGTCGTGCTGGAGCGGCGAAGCCAGGAGTACGTCCAGCAGCGGGTCCGCGCGGGCGTGCTGGAGCAGGGCACGGTCGACCTGCTGCGGGAGGTCGGCGTGGGCGAGCGGATGCTGCGCGAGGGCGACCGGCACGAGGGCGTGCACATGCAGTTCGACGACGAGCGGCTGCACATCCCGTTCACCGAGCTCACCGGTCGCGCGATCACCGTCTACGGCCAGCAGGAGGTCGTCAAGGACCTCAACGAGCGGCGGCGAGCCGACGGCGGTCAGGTGCTGTTCCAGGTCGACGACGTCGCGGTGCACGACGTGACCACCGAGAGCCCGAGCGTGACCTTCACCCACGACGGCCGCGCGCAGGTGCTGCACGCGGACTTCGTCGCCGGCTGCGACGGCTTCCACGGGGTGTGCCGGGACGTCATCCCGCCGGACGTGCGCCGCGTCTACGAGCGGGTCTACCCGTTCGGCTGGCTGGGCATCCTCGCCGAGATCGCACCCTCCACCGATGAGCTGATCTACGCCAACCACGCGAGCGGGTTCGCGCTGCACAGCATGCGTTCGGCCGACATCAGCCGCTTCTACCTGCAGTGCGAGCCGGACGAGACGCTGGCGAACTGGCCCGACGCGCGCATCTGGGACGAGCTGCACGCGCGCCTGGCCGCTCCGGGCTGGAAGCTGCGGGAGGGCCCGATCATCGACCGGTCGGTCACCGCGATGCGCAGCTTCGTGGCCGAGCCGCTGCGCCACGGGAAGCTCTTCCTCGCGGGCGATTCGGCGCACATCGTGCCGCCGACCGGCGCGAAGGGCCTCAACCTGGCGGTGGCCGACGTGGACCGGCTCGCGGAGGCGCTCGTCGACCACTACCGCACGGGCAGCGACGCCGGGCTGGACGAGTACTCGGCGAAGTGCCTGGAAAGGGTCTGGCGGGTGCAGCACTTCTCGTGGTGGATGACGTCGATGACGCACCGCTTCGAGGGCCCGGACGAGGACTTCGAGCGCCGCCTGCAGCGCTCCCAGTTCGACTACCTGCGCTCCTCGACGGCAGCGGCGACGACGCTGGCGGAGAACTACGTCGGCATGCCGCTGCGCTGAAAATCGGTTTCGCACCGTTCACCCGGGCGGAACAATTCGGCGAGTGGATTTCGAGAGCTTTGACGCGCGGGGATACCGGACGGTCGACGTCCGGACGGGATACGGCGAGTGGGTCGCCGACTACGAGAACACCGTCGAGGACGTGATGGACCTGGCGCTGCTGGAGCGCCTGGCCGAGCCGAGGTGGTCGGCGGTGAGCAGGGCCGCCGACCTCGGCTGCGGCACCGGCCGCACCGGGCAGTGGCTTCGGGAGCACGGCGTCGAGCACATCGACGGCGTGGACGTCACCCCGGAGATGCTGGACCTGGCGCGCCGCCGCGGCGCGCACGAGCGGCTGGAGGAGGCCGACGCCACGGCCACCGGACTTCCCGGCGGCGCCTACGAACTGGTGATCTGCTCGCTGATCGACGAGCACCTGGACGACCTGCGTCCGCTTTACTCGGAGGCGCACCGGCTGGCCGCGCCCGGGGCGGCGTTCGTGCTGGTCACGTTCCACCCGCACTTCATCATGACCTCGGGCATGCCCACCCACTACACCAACGCCGAAGGCGAACCGGTCGCGATCGCCACCAACGTGCACCTGATCAGCGACCACATCGCAGCAGGCCTCGGCGCGGGCTGGCGGCTGGCCGAGCTGCACGAGAACGTCATCGACGACGTTTGGCTGAAGATCAAGCCCAAGTGGGAGCGCTTCCGCAACCACCCCTTCTCAGCCGCCTACACCTGGCGCAAGGACGCCTAGCGGGTCAGGAATGCGGCGGTGCTGCGGTTCTCAGCCCTTCCAGTACCTGGCCGACTGTCCTGGGCGCGCCCGCAACGCCCGCCACCGCCACCGACGGCCTCGTGGGAGCGGTGGTGGTGCGGGTGGTTCGGGCAGGGGCTCGTCGGGATCGGCGGGCGCCCAGGTGGCGAGGTCACCGGGGGTTCCGCGCCAGAAGACGGGCTCGCCGATGTCGAGGTCGTCGGTCAACCAGCAGGTCTGGTCGGGGTCCCATCCCGCGAGCATGGTGCGCGCGCCGCCGACTGAGAGGGCCCGCCCCGCCGTGGTGAGGTAGCCGGCGCAGGTGAGGTGCACGGCGTCGTGGTCGGCGGCCACGGCTTCCCAGTCGGGGATCAACCAGCGGCCGGCCCAGCCGGTGACCCGCCACCAGTCGTGCCTGCGGGACCTGGTGACCTCGAGCGGGTAGCGCTCCACGAGCTCGCACCACGCCTCCGGCCCGGTGATCTCGTGGACGCGGGGCCGCCGTGTCGAGCGGACTTCCCGGCACCACGCCCACTCCGAGCCGAGCCCGTCCTCCTGGAGGCACAGACCGAGCGGAGCGGGCCGAGCACGGGTGCTGGTGATGAAGTCGCCTGCTGGCGACGACCACCAGCAGCCGCTCAGGGGCGCGGTCACGTCCGACGGCCGCTCGCGACGTTCGTCCTCGACCACACCGGCCCGCCACTCGGCCAGCACCTCGGCCACCGGCCGGTCCGCGGGTGCCCCGCCCGGCCGCATCCGCACGTGGACCTGGGCGTCGAGATCGACCGCCGAGGACCACCACCTCGCCGCCGGAGCTGCGGCGATCGCACGCGCGGCGGGCAGCAGCAGCGGGGCGATGCGCGGCGACGCCAACGCCCGATCGACCTCGTACGGCTCCTGCCAGTACATCGCCCTGTCGGCCGAATCCGCGAGCCGCGCAAGCAGTTCCAGCTCGTTCAAGGCCGCCAGGGCCTCGATCTCACGCGGGTCCACCCGCTCGACGATCTCCTCCACGTCGACGTCGAGCGTCGGCAACCGCCCGCCTGAGGCCGCGCTGAAGCACAGCCACCGGCCCCGCGGTGCCGCCACCAACTCCTCGGCGAAGCCCATACCCGGGACGGTAGCGACCGCCGCGCCTCCACGAGGCGGAATTTTCGCAGCCGCTCCAGCGCGCGGGAGAATTTTTTCAGTCTGCGCTGAAGCGGAAAAGCCTGTTCACGGCCTCCCGCGTTCCCCCAAACGAGTGGACAGCTTGATGTCCGGTGAGGCCGCCGCGGGTGGTGTGTAAGCTTGGCGCTGGTCGTTGTTTTTCTGGGTTCGTGTTTGCGCACGCTCGCAGGATTTGATGCGAGCGAGCAGCTTGTCCGTGGTTGTAGCTGGAAAGCCGCCGTTCGAGATCCCCGGCCCGGGCTCCCACGAAGTGTGGGCTCCCGTCAAACGCTCCAGCTCCCAGGAGGAGACAGACATGGCACAGGGAACTGTGAAGTGGTTCAACGCTGAAAAGGGCTTCGGCTTCATCGCCCCCAACGACGGTGGCCCGGACGTCTTCGTCCACTACTCGGCCATCGACGCCAGCGGGTTCCGCAGCCTCGAAGAGGACCAGCAGGTCACCTACGAGGTCACCCAGGGCCCGAAGGGCCCGCAGGCCAGCTCGGTTCGCGTCTGAGCCTCGCACGCATGAACGCCGCCGGCTGCTCACCTTCGGGCGAGCAGCCGGCGCGCTGCTATCAGGAAGGTTTCTCATAACCACCGCAACACCCGTGTCCTCCGGGACACCGGCACCCAGGCAGGCCGCTCCGGACGAGATCGCCCCGGTCCAGTTCGTCGAGCCAGAACACGCCGCCGAAGCAGAACAACCTCAACCGGTCGCCGACCACAGCGAAGCCGGAATGCTCGATCTCCGCAGCCCTTTCACCGCGTAGAACGCGCCGAAGCACCCTCGAGGTGCTCGATCTCGACAGGCCTCTCAGCCTCGCGGAGGCCCGATTCGACTGCGCCTGTCCCAGGTTCGCGTCTCCAGTCCGATCCTGTTGAGCTGCTCGCCCTGATCACCAGCAGGTGAGCCCCCGAAGACGGCGAAAATGCGGTGCGGTGTCGAGGGCGGCGCCCGTAGCATTTGGCGATGTTCTCCTGGCTCGTCCGTCGAGGTGGAGGGCTCGTGGCGGCTTCTCCGTCTCGACCGGTGCTGGCGACGTCGGTCGGAGCTCTCGGCGTGGCCACCTCCGGACTGTTCGTGGCGCTCTCCGCCACTTCGCCGGGGACGGCGTCGTTCTTCCGATGCATCCTCGCGCTCCCGCTGCTGGCGCCGCTCGCACTGGCCGAGCGCGCCTCTGGCGGACGCATATCACCTGTTCAGACAGCATGGGCTGCGACGGCCGGGGCCCTGTTCGCAGCCGACGCCCTGCTGTGGACGCAGGCGATCTACGAGGTCGGCGTGGGGCTGTCCGCCGTGCTGGTCAACGCACAGGTCGTGATGGTGCCCCTGCTGGCGGTCGTCATCGACCGCGAAACGCTCAGCCGCCGGTTCCTCGTGATCCTTCCGGTGATCGTCGCGGGCACGTTCCTGACCGGCGGCGTCTTCGAGACCGGAGCGACCGGCTCGTCCCCGGTGGCGGGCACGGTGCACGCGGTTCTGGCCGCGCTGTGCTACTCGGGTTTCTTGTTCTTGCTGCGTCGCGGTGGACCCGACCGGCCGCTGGTTCAGTCCTACTCGATCATCATGGCCTCGGCCGCGGTGTTCGCGGCAGTGGTCGGCTCGATGTGGGGCGGCTTCGACGCGGCACCGGGCTGGGGACCGCTCGGCTGGCTGGCTCTGACCGCCGTCTGCGGCCAGGTGCTCGGATGGCTGCTCGTCGCCGTGGGAAGCCCCCGGTTGCGCGTCGAGGTGGGATCCGCCCTCCTGCTGCTCACTCCTGTCGGAGCGCTCCTGCTGGGCGCCGTTGCGCTCGGAGAAGTCCCCTCGGCCCTGCAGATCCTCGGATGCGCCCTCGTGCTCGGCAGCGCCTACCTGGTGACCGCCAGCAGCAGGCGAGAACCCGGCCCCGACGGCGGCTGGAGGCGTCAGAAGAAGACTGCGGCGCACCCGGAGCGATTTTGCTGATTGAGCCCGGAGACCCGCGAACGATCTCGCGCGACTGGTGGCTTTCCACCCGAGACATCGCGGATCAGCTTGGGCGCAGGAAGGTCTCGACCACCCAGGCCGCGGGATCGGAGATCAGGCGGTGAGGGAATTGAAGTGCGGGGAAAGTGTGGAGATGATCTCTCTGCCCTTTCCCCGCCACATGTTTCACCTGCGAATACGTGGGGCAGGTGGGACTTGAACCCACGACCTGACGGATTATGAGTCGGCCATCTGTTACCGCTCCGTTGTAAAACAGGGGCAAATCGGGCGTGCCGAGTACGTCTGAATGCCCCAGCGGGCATCATTCGCAGGAGTTCGCACCCAGTCCGGCACCCAGCGATCCACCCGAAATCGGTGTCGCCGTGCCCAGCCAGGCCGGGCACAAGCGGAAGGTCGGCAGCTTCACGCAGGCACAGCGGTGGCAGGCGACCCCGCAGAAGCACGCCGAAGCAGACCATGCCAGCCGCAGTTTCCCTAACCACTCAAGCAAGCACGAAAGTGCCGGCCGCGAAGGTACTCACCAGCCTGTGGTCGATCTGCAAACCTGACAAACCAACCTGATCAGCGCCTACGACTGAGCTAGTGCTTATGCCCACTCCCGCAGTTCGGGTTCAGACATCCGTATCGACCGCACAGACGGCACGCTCCCAGTGGCGCTCCGCACATTGGGCATTTCATTAGAACCCCCGAAGATGCTTGTACATCGAGTAGACGCCGAACCTCGAAGGCTGTAACCGTGCAACAGCCCGATACGGTGTCTCTGCCAAGGTCACACAAAGGTCGCCTTGACTGGCAGGGCCCTAAGACCGTTGCAGCTGGCTACGAGGCTGTCCACAGACCACGCTGTCGCCGGACCGCGTCTCGCTGCGTCACCGCGGGGACCTGAGGACCTGTCACTCTGCAATCCGAATGGGCCATGCACTTACGGACGGTGGGGATGCGTTGGCTGTGCGTATAGGGTGTTGAGTCCGACCATGCTTGAATGCCGGACGTGCGGCGTCCGTCTCCGGCAAGATGACAGTCGTCTAGCTGATCTTCGTAAGGATTGTTGTGAGCACTCTCGGTAGCTTCATCTGGTCGATCGCCGACCAGCTTCGGGGCCCTTACCGCCCCAACCAGTACGGCAACGTGATCCTGCCGCTGACGATCCTGCGTCGCCTGGACTGCATCCTCGAACCCGACCGCGAGACGGTGCGGCAGCTGGCTGCGAAGTTCGACAACCCGAACCGGCTCAAGGTCGAGGTCCGCAAGGCTACCGGCCGCTCGTTCTACAACACCTCGAAGTACTCGTTCGCGAACCTGCTCGCTGACGCGGACGGCCTCGCCGACAACCTCACCGACTACATCGACCGCTTCTCCGACGACGTCGATGTGTTCACGTACTTCAAATTCAAGGAAGAGATCGACGCGCTGGAGGCGGCCGGCCTGCTGCGCGAGGTCGTCAAGTCCTTCGGCGCCATCGACCTGCATCCCGACGTCGTGTCGAACTCGGATATGGGTGATGCGTTCGAGTACATCATCCGCAAGTTCAACGAGGCAGCGAACGAGACCTCCGGGGACCACTACACCCCACGCGACGCGATCCGGCTCCTGGTCGACCTGCTGTTCGCGGAGAAGGACGCCGACCTCACCGAGGCGGAAATCATCCGGTCGCTCTACGACCCCACTGCGGGCACCGGCGGCATGCTCTCACTCGCCGAGGAGCACCTGCTCGATCACAACCCAGACGCTAGCCTGACCTTGTACGGCCAGGAGTACAACCCGCAGTCCTACGCCATCTGCAAGTCCGACCTGCTCGCCAAGGGGCACAACGCAACCAACATCGCGTTCGGCAACACCCTGACCGACGATGCGTTCAAGGATCGCCAGTTCGACTTCTGCATGTCTAATCCGCCCTACGGCGTGGACTGGAAGCAGTACGCCAAGGCAGTCAAGCAGGAGCGCGAATCCGCGGGTCCATACGGCCGCTTCGCGCCCGGTCTCCCCTCCACCTCTGACGGGCAGATGCTGTTCCTGCTGCACCTGGCCCACAAGATGCGCAAGCCCGAGGACGGCGGCGGCCGGGCGGGGATCGTCATGAACGGCTCACCGCTGTTCAACGGCGCCGCCGAGTCCGGCCCGTCGAACATCCGCAAATGGCTGTTGGAGAACGACCTCGTCGAGGCGATCGTCGCGCTGCCGACCAGCATGTTCTTCAACACCGGCATCGCCACCTACATCTGGATCCTCGACAACACCAAACATACCGACCGCAAGGGCACCGTCCAGCTCATTGACGGCTCAGGGTTCTGGACCAAAATGCGCAAGAGCCTGGGCGCGAAGAACCGCGAGATCAGCGGCGACGATCGCGCGAAGATCGTCCAGCTCTACGCTGACTATACCGACGCCGACCCCGACACCTCCAAGGTCCTGCGCGCCGACGAGTTTGGCTACTGGACCGTCACCGTCGAACGCCCACTCCTTGACGGCGACGGCAACCCAGTCACCGACCGCAAGGGCAAACGGAAGCCGGACGCTAAGAAGCGCGAGACCGAGAACGTGCCCTTCACCTACGGCGGCTCTACCGCCGGCGAGGCCGGAAAGCACGACGTCGTCCAGGCCTACTTCGACACCGAGGTGAAGCCGCACGTCCCCGACGCCTGGATCGACTGGACCAAAATCAAGGTCGGCTACGAAATCCCGTTCAACCGGCACTTCTACAAGTACGTGACACCCCGGCCGTTGGCTGAGATCGACGCCGATCTAGAGAAGCAAGTCGCGAAGATCATGGATCTTCTTCGGGAGGTCGAAGCATGACATCAGTGCCTTCCTATTGGAAGCGTGGGCGAATCAAGTGGGACACGGCCATGATCGCTGGTGCCACGCCGTCGACAGAGGAGGCTGGTTTCTGGCTTGAAGGTGACGATCCGAATGGAACTCCCTTCGTTAGTATCGCCGACATGAGCCGCCGCGAGCACGTCTCGGCAACGGCAAAGTCACTATCCTCGGGCGCCCTCGAATCTCGTAGCATGCCCATCGGCCAGCCGGGAACCCTGCTATTCGCGATGTATGCGAGTGTCGGAGAAGTAGCGTTTCTTGATATCAGCGCTACTTGGAATCAAGCCCTTCTCGGGATCACGCCCGACCCCGACAAGGTCGACTCGCGGTTCCTGCGATATGTGCTCCTTGACATGCGGGACGATTTGCTCCGGGACGTTCGGAGCAATACACAGTCGAATCTCAACGCCAGGCAGGTCGGCGACATCTGGTTTCGGAGACCACCACTTCCTGAGCAGCGCGCCATCGCCGACTACCTCGACCGCGAGACCGCCCGCATCGACACCCTCATCGAGGAGCAGCAGCGCCTGATCGAGATGCTCCGCGAGCGACGCTCAGCCGTGCTCTCGTCGTCATTGGAACCGACGGGCGCGTGGGGCTGCTATCGGATCAAGTACATCGGCGAGACAAGTCTGGGCAAGATGCTCGACGCGGGCCGCGCGATCCGAGAGGGTGACGAGCTCAGGCCGTATGTACGCGCGGCGGATGTGCGCGCTAACGGGTCTGTGAATCTGGTCGACCTCAACGAGATGCCGTTCTCAGCCGACGAGATGGCAACCTTTGACCTACGCGCGGGGGACGTGCTCCTGATCGAAGGCGGTGCGACGGTCGGGCGGCCCGGTTTCCTCTTCGACGCGGCGCCGGGAGTCGCGTTTCAGAAGACGGTCAACAGGCTCCGAGTTGGGGGCCGTGCGGACCCGCGATTCGTCTACTGGTCGATGCTTCGGCTGTACGAGTCTGACTATTACGCGAATCACTACAGTTCCGTGTCCTTTGTTCACCTGACCGGTGAGAAGCTCCGCGAGATCGAGTTGAGGCTGCCTGCACTCGACGAGCAACGGCGGATTGCTGCCCACTTGGACGAGCAAACCGCAAAGATCGACACGCTCATCGAAGAGTCGGAGCGGTTCATCGAGCTGTCGAAGGAGCGTCGGTCGGCCCTGATCACCGCTGCCGTCACCGGCCGGATCGACGTGCGGGAGGCTGCCTGATGGCCGATCACAACGAGTTCGTCTTCGAGTCCGAGATCTGCGAGTACCTCCACTCTCACGGCTGGCTGTACTCGGCCGACGACACCGGCTACGACCGCGAACGTGCCCTGTTTCCGGATGACCTGTTCGCGTGGTTGGAGGCGACGCAGAAGCCCGCGTACGAGAAGGCATTGAAAGCCGCCGGTTCGCAAGCGAAGTTCCTGGACGTGCTGACCACGGCCCTGAACAAACCCCTCGAACACGGCGGCGGAACGCTCAACATCCTCCGCAACGGTGTGCACTACATCGGCGGCGGCAAGTTGAAGATGGCGCAGTTCTGGCCGGAGACGTCGCTGAACGCGACCACGAACGCCGAGTACGCCGCGATGCGGGTGCGGGTGATGCGGCAGGTGCATTTCTCCACCGCCGACCAGCGCAGCATCGACCTGGTGTTCTTCGTCAACGGGCTGCCGGTGGCGACCGTGGAGTTGAAGACCGACTTCACGCAGTCGCTCGACGAGGCGATCAACCAGTACCGCAAGCACCGCAACCCGCAGACCAACGGGCGCGCGGAGCCGCTGCTATCGTTCGGGCGTCGGGCACTGGTGCACTTCGCGGTCTCGAATGACCTCGCGGCGATGACGACCCGCTTGGAGGGCGAGAAGACGCACTTCCTGCCGTTCAATACGGGTTGCGACGGTGGGGCCGGGAATCCGCCCGCTGCGGACGGGAAGTCCGCGACCGCGTACCTGTGGGAGCGGGTCTGGGAGAAGCACACCTGGCTGAACATCATCGGCCGGCTGATGATCGTGCAGACCAAGGACGAGTGGGACATCACCACCGGCACTTCCGTGCGACGCACGAGCATGCTGTTCCCGCGGTTCCACCAGTGGGAGGCAGTCACGAACCTCGCGGCCGCGGTCGCCGAGGAAGGTGTCGGGCACCGATATCTGATCGAGCACTCGGCCGGGTCCGGGAAGACCAACACGATCGCCTGGACCGCGCACCGGCTCGCGCGGCTGCACGTCGACGACGAAAAGCTCTTCGACTCGGTGATCGTCGTAGTCGACCGGACAGTCCTGGACGGACAGTTGCAGGAGGCGATCCGGCAGATCGACGGCTCCGGCAAGATCGTGGCCACGATCAGCCCCGAGGATGTCAAGAAGGCGGGGGCGAAGTCGAAGTCCGGGCTTCTCGCGCAGGCGTTGAAGAACGGTGAGCTGATCATCGCGGTGACGGTGCAAACGTTCCCGTTTGCCCTCGACGAGATCCGGACGCATTCCGGGTTGAAGGGCAAGAAGTTCGCGGTCATCGCCGACGAGGCACACTCGTCGCAGTCGGGACAGATCTCCTCCAAACTCAAGCAGGTGCTCACCGCCGACGAGATCAAGGAGATCGAGGACGGCGGCGAAGTCGACGTCGAGTCGATGCTGGCGGCGGAGATGACCGAGCGGGCCGAGTCGCCGAACATCTCCTACCTCGCTTTTACCGCGACCCCGAAGAACAAGACCCTCGAACTCTTTGGCCGCAAGGGTCCGGACGGCAAGCCGGTCGAGTTCCACCTCTACTCGATGAAGCAGGCGATCGAGGAGGGCTACATTCTCGACGTCCTGAAGGGTTACCAGTCCTACGAGACCGCGTTGCAGATCGCGGGCAACGCGACCAGCGCGGAGGACGAGGTTGACGAGGCAGCCGCTCGCAAGGGCCTGATGCGGTGGGTGCAGTTGCACCCGACGAACATCGGCCAGAAGGTCCAGATCATCGTCGAGCACTTTCACACCAACGTCGCGTACCTGCTCGACGGCAAGGCGAAGGCGATGGTCGTCACCTCCTCCCGCAAGTCCGCGGTGAAGTACAAGAAGGCCATCGACGCTTACATCGCCAAACGCGCCGCCGAGGACCCGGCATACGACTATCGGACGCTTGTTGCCTTCTCCGGAACCGTGTCGATGGCCGAGAACGAGGAGTGGGGTACGGACTGGGGGCCGGCGCCCGTGAGGGACGACGAGTTCACCGAGGCCAACTTGAACCTCGGTGCGGGATCCGACCTGGCCGCAGCGTTCGCGGGTGAGACCTACAAAATCATGCTGGTCGCGAACAAATTCCAGACCGGGTTCGATCAGCCGCTGCTGTCGGCTATGTACATCGACAAGAAGCTCTCCGGCGTCACCGCAGTGCAGACGCTGTCGCGGCTCAACCGAACGCACCGCACCGCAAGTGGGGAGCAGAAGCGCAAGACGTTCGTCCTGGACTTCGCGAACAAGGCCGAGGACATCAAGGAAGCCTTCGAACCGTACTTCAAGAACGCGACGTTGGAGACCGAGACCGACCCGTACGTCGTCGTCCACCTTGCCACCAAGCTAGCGCAGGCCGGGATCTACAGCATGGACGAGGTGCGTGAGGTCGCCAAGTTGTGGGTCATACGCAAGGGAAACAACGCCCTTTCGGCGGCGATCAGCCCAGCAAAAGACGAGTTCGAACGTCGCTACGCCAGGGCAAAAGAGGAAGACGACAAGGTCACGCTGAACGACCTAGACCTGTTTCGCAAAGATGTCTCCACGTACGTACGGCTCTACGACTTCATGAGTCAGATCGTCGACTACGCCGACCCGTACCTGGAGGAACTATCGATCTTCCTGCGGCTGCTGGAGAGGGTGATCGCCGAGTCCGCCTGGTCAGCCGAGGTCGATCTCTCCGACGTCGTCCTGGTCGGTGTGAGGCACACCAAGGCCAGCACTGTCGACATTTCACTGACCGGCGACGGCGAGCTGAAAGGCATCAGCGCGGCGGGCACCGGCGCGAAGAAGGAGCCGAAATACGTAGCGCTCCAGGTCGTCATCGACAAGATGAATGACCTCTTCGGAGCCGAATCTTTCGCCGAGTCCCAGGTGCGGGAGTTCGTGCAAGGAATCGTCGCGGGGCTCCTGGAGAACCCTGACCTGGTCAAGCAGACCAAGGTGAACTCGAAGAAGCAGTTCATGGAGTCGCCTGATTTTCAGGTGGCGGTCACGACTACGGTCGCCGAGAACCAAGAGGCCCACAACACAATGGCTGACTACTTCTTCAGCGATGGGCCCGGTATTAATGCCGTTATCGTGGCGCTTGCGGACGCCTTCTACGAGGCAGCGCGTGATCAGCAGTCGGCGGGAGAGCAGGAGGGCTAACGCCAGCGGGGACAGTGCCGGCGAGGCAGTTCCACCTATCGTCCCGAAACTTCCAACTGCGCAGGTAAATCGGATGAAACCGACCATTTGGCGCAACTGGTATGCGACTCAGGGCAGAAGTGCGGAGGCTTCGCCACATGTTCAGCCGTCCGAATGTTTCCGTGATCAACAACCTCCGTGTCCGTGGTTTGCTGTTTCGTGGCTGTTCGTATTTGACCCAACTGGCGGATTCCGAGCGCGATAGGAAATGTGATAAAAGTTAGGGGCTTATTTTTCGCTGCTGGACATCAGGCTGGGGGACATGGTCGAGGCAGGAAACGTAGCGGATGAGGACACCGAGCCTGTCTTCCAGGGGATCCCGGAGCCTTGCTCGTCGCAAATGGTCCTGCTTGCTCCCGCGATGCAGGGGGCTCCGCAACTCACTCCACGGCAGTATCTTTACCACTACTCTGACGACGAGTGGGAGGAATTCACGGTCGAGTGGGTCCGCGCTCTGCAGTGGCCGTATGTTCTTGTGCAACGCATGGGTGGGTCCGGGGACCGAGGGGCGGATGTCGCTGCGTGCCTAACAAGGCAAGGAACCAACGGCGACTGGCACTGCTATCAATGTAAACATTACAGCGAGCCGCTCCGCCCCTCAGAAGCCTGGCCAGAAATGGTGAAGATCTTTGCGGCCAAGGTCCAGGGTGTGTACGAGCTGCCAAGTCGCTATATCTTTGTGGCGCCGAGGATCAGCTCGTCTCTTTCACGCCACCTGGCAAACCCTGCGACTTTAAAGAAGGAGTTCTTTAAAGCCTGGAACAACGAAGGGGCAAAGAAGCTTGGCGCTGGCCTGAGTCCTGGTGACCGCGCAGCGGTCGAGTCCTTGGCTCGGGAAACTGACTTTTCCATGTTCGCGGCGCCGGACATAGCGTGGATTCTCGACCTCCATAGCTCGACTCCGCACCATGCCCGTCGTTTTCCGAAACCCCTCAAAGAACGTCCTGCAGTTGAGGGGCCGCCGGCTGACCAACGCGAACACGAGGCAGTTTATGTGCAGAAACTTCTTGCTGTCTATAACGAAAAATTCGGTCTGCAATTGAAAACCATTCGCGATGTTCGTGACGATGCTCGGCTGCAGGGACACTTCACACGTCAGCGGGAGGCGTTTTATAGCGCTGAAGCGCTCCGGGTATTCGCACGTGAGAGCGTTCCGGATGAGACCTACACGGCAGTAGAAAAGGATCTCTACGAAACCGTTGTTGAAGTCGAGGAGCTTGAATATGAACTTGGCTTCGAGCGGTTGCAGAACGTCCTAAAATCTGCCGCAGAGTATAAAGTGAACTCGGGTAATATCCTCGCACCATATGTGACTGCCCAGGACCGAAAAGGTCTGTGTCATCACCTCGCGAATGACGGCCGACTGACGTGGTGCAAAGAGGACCCACTATGAATCCGTTGAACAGTCCTATCGAAGTCGGGATTCGGGCCTTGGTCCTCTTGGTTGAATGTTTTCCCGACTCCCTCGATGTCGCTCAGCTCGTCTACCTCGATCACGCCATGGTGCACAGCGGTCACCACGACGGTGGGCCGCCTAGCCTTCATCCTGAGCTGCCCATTGGGCCTGGAGAACTGGGAATGCGTCGCCATCTCATAGATCAAGGTCTCGCCGTCTTGATGCGAGCCGACCTAGCGGAAATGCTTGCGACCGAACGAGGGCTCGTTTACTCCGCGACTGATAAGGCGACCAGTTTCCTCGATGTCTTCGAAGCTCCCTACGTTGGTCAGCTCAGAGAACGCGCGGCTTGGACGACGTCCATCCTTGAGATCGATGAAGCTGACGTTCGGGACGGAATGAATCAAATCACTCGAAACTGGATCGACGGACGAAGCGTCGAGGCTTCCGGATATTGGAAGGGAACAGCCCCGTGAATGCCATGACGTTGCTCCACCTTACTTTTGTTGGACCTGGCAAACAGTCGGCCGTTGTCGAATTCGGGCGGAAGCTGACCGTCATCTATGGCGCCTCAGATACGGGTAAGTCGTATATAGTTGAAGCTATCGATTACATGCTTGGCGCAAGCAAGCTGAAGGACATTCCTGAAGCTAGCGGCTACAGCCACGTGCTCCTTGGCATGCGCCTTCCGTCGAACCAGACCGTAACTCTTTGTCGATCGTTGAGTGGTAAGCAGGTCGACCTCTATGAGGGTGACGTCCGATCACTCGATGTCGAACGTCCAACGAAGACGCTTCCCGTGAAGCATAGCGCAAAAAGCGAAAATCTGTCCCGGTATCTTCTTTCTTGTGTCGGGGCGGATCAGCGCAACCTGCTGAAAAACCAGCGTGGTGAAACGCTATCGCTCAGCTTTCGGTACTTTGCCGCATTGAGCGTCGTAAATGAGACGCGCATGGCTTCTCAAACATCGCCAGTTCTTACTAGTGGACAGAAGACTAGTGCTACGGCGGAGAGGTCAGCGTTCCGGTACATGCTTACTGGTGACGATGATTCCGGACGGGTTTCACGAACGAGCGATCTGGAAAAGCGTGTCAGCAAAGGAAAGCTTGACTTGCTGGATCAGGTTATCGCGGATTCCGGAGACAGTCTAACCAGCAGCGAATCCGAGTCAGAGCTGCGGGCGAGGCTGGAACGTCTCGACGCTGCTCAAGCGAGCATTTCTGTCGTCGCTTCAGATCTGGTGGATCGACGTTCAATCCGGTTGCAGCGAATTCGGCTGCTTGAGGAGGATGCGGCTGAAAACCGTGGCCGAGCTGGTGAGGTGCAGGTACTCGTTTCCCGCTTCGACTTGCTGCACGATCAATATGAGTCCGATCTTGCGCGCCTGGAAATGGTTTCCGAAGCCGGAAATCTTCTTGGGTATTTTCGTACGGGGACTTGTGCGTTCTGCGGTGCCGCCCCTGAGTATCAGGATGCCAGTCACCGAATAAATGAGAACACGCGGCTGCAGTATTCAGTATCGGTGGAGAAACGAAAAACCGGTGAGCTGAAACACGATCTGCTTCTTACTATTGGGGACCTCCGTGGAGAGCTTTCTATCCTTGAGGAAGAGCACGCTTCCCTCCAGGAGGAACTAAGCTCAGTTCGTCGCGAGGTAGCCGAGATCGACGAGTTGCTGGAACCGGTAAACACGGATATGGATGAAGTTCAGGCGTCTCGTGCTCAAATTCACTCGGACCTTGCTGTCTACGCCCAAATAAGGCGACTCAAGGAGCTGAGGCACGGGTTGTCAAATATTTCTGAGTTGGAGTCTCGGGTTCGCCCCGATGAAATACCAACCGCTGACATTGTTGAATTCGAGAGCGCAATCCAGGGTGTTCTGCGTTCGTGGAATGTTCCTGGAGCGAGCCGCATCAATTACAATCAAAATACGGCGGAGATTACCGTGGATGGGCGCCCTAGGTCGAGCCGAGGTAAGGGGATGCGGTCGGTGATCCATGCTGCATTTTCGACTGCTCTTGCTCAGTATTCGGCTGTCCGAGGCTTGCCACACCCTGGGTTCGTTGTGCTCGACTCGCCGATCCTTACGTACCGGGAACCGCACGAAAACGACATTGAAATTCCAGCGAACGTTGTTGAGAATTTCTACGATCGGCTCCTTAGTGACAATCCGTGTCAGGTCATTGTAGTTGAGAACGGCAATCCGCCGGCCAATTTGGGTGACGCCACGGTTTACGCGTTCAGCGCGGATGGATCCGATCGCACCGGGTTCTTCCCGGTGTAGAAGTCGTCCGGCTTCGTCGATAGCCCCTGCGGGGTGGTTTCCAGGTACTGGCGGAGGCCTTGAGTATGGTCGCCGGCTCCCGTGCTTTGATTTAGTCGCAGAGGGCCGGCGCGCAGTCCCATGCGGTACATGACGATCTTGGCTGGCCCGAGGTGGGAACTCCGCTGCAGGTGGACGATCTTGTCCACCACCTCGGCCCGTGTCGCGTGCAGACAGGTCCGGGGCCCGACCGATCTCGCAGGCCGTCGACGCCCTCGGACTCGAATCGGTGCAGCTACTTACAGTACGTCGGACGACTGATGCCGAAATACCGGCATGTCTACGTGACGTTGAAACTGACTTCTTCCACATGCTGCAAAACCGCGAGGACTTTGAGGTTCGGCTTAGGCTGCATTAGAAGAGAGTAACGTCTCGGGGCGTGCACGCTCGCTGTGATCTGTGACTCCTACATGCGAGGGATGCGCAGCCGCCGGGTTGGGTTTAACCGCAACTGCGCCCACTTGGGCTGTTGGATTTCAGCGCGCAAATTTGGCGATATAATTGGCAACCACCGTAAGCTCGGTGCCGTGCGCACCGATTTCGTGACGCGGCATTCCGTAGGATCCTACCGATCCGCGTTACAAAGTCGTCTACAGCGAGGCAAGTCGTTTTTGCTGTCGTACAGAACCGATTGAAGCAGCCATACGTTTCGCTTGGATGGCTTCAGCTCGTACCGCTTCTTCGTCGCCTATGGCTGTCAGCGCTGTTGCCAGGTCGACTCGTAGTGCAGTTTCAGCGCGAGTGAAGCTGATGTCCAGTTCGTCCAGAGCGTGCGACAGTACGCCGACTGCAGCCGGATCGGCGAGGTGGGCGAGAGCGTGCCCTCGCCAGCGGGTGAGGTGTACCGAGTCGAGCGCCACGTATGGGCCGGTGGTGTCCGCTGGTTCGCTCGGTAGAAGTTCAGAGGCAGTATCAAACGCGCCGAGGCACTGGGATCGTTGCTTAAGTGCGGCGAGAGCTTCTCCGTTGGCGGCGGCGAGCCAGGAGCGGAGAAGTGGTGGGCATTTCGAATCCGCCCGCCTACGGCTGTCATGCAACAAGTCGATGGCCTTCTTAGTTTCACCGAGATCAAGAAGTACGAAGGCTTGCTCGGCTGCTGTGTGGATCACGTACGACTCGGCGTCAGCTTCCCATGCCGCGTGTTTCGCTCGTTCGTAGTGCTGCCATGAGTAGTGAATTTTGCCGAGGTCGAGGGCTTGCCAGCCTGCGAGCGTGTGGAGTTCGGTGAGGATGACGGCGAGTTGTTTGCGCGTGTGTCCGGGCATGCTGTGAGCGAAGAGTTTCTCGACTTGGTTGGCTTTGGTAGCGACTTCCTCGTGCGCCACGATCGCGCCGAGTTGCCGATCGACGCGCCGTATCGAGTCGAGCTGTCCGCGCAGAAGCTCCAAAAGAGTCCCGTCAATTCGACGCGAGACGTCGAGCATCTGTCGTAGTTCGGCGGTCTCGTCGTCGCACTGCGGCGGTGACAGCAGTTCGTCGATCGACAGCTCAAAGATTCGTTCGAGCAGGCGTGCTGTCACCGCTCGTACTGGTCCGAGCGGCTGTCCGTGGGGTCCGCGTCCTGTGATCAGCCGTTGTAGGTGGCGGAGGCTAAGTGTTCCGGGTTCGTCGTGCTCGCGGGCGAAGCGTTCCGCGTACTCGGTGAACTCTTCGAGTGTCTGGCGTCGTTCCCTGATCTTCTGTTCGAGCACCGTACGAGGCGGTCGCACCGTGTCTACCCCCGTCCGCTCATGCACGTCGTTCGCATGTCGTGTTGATGTCGTTCCACCAATATTGGCTAGTTGAGACGCTTATTTCAGTGTGACACGCCGCTGGCCGGCTGGTCACACGTCAGTCCGGCGGCGGCGCCCTCTCCGCGCTTCGGCGCCGTCGCCGGACGCCCGGGCGTGGCCGTGCCGATGGCCCCCAGTCGGGCACGGGCCGCGTGCGTACCGAACAGACATCGACGTACAGGGACAGCCATGCACCCGTTTCGCTGGACACCCGCTGAGGGGAAGCGACATGCGACGACCGACCGCCGCCGACTTACTGGGCGCTATCCGGTGTCCGAGCAGATCGAGACGCTGTGCGGCCAGTCCGTCGAGGTCGCCGAGCCAAGCGAACTGGCGTGGTTGTGGGAGACCTGCGTCAGCTGCAATGAGAGTGCGCATCTGCTTGCGCCGAGCGAGTCATGACGACCCGCTCGGCCGCTCTGGCGGTGTTGCTGCGCAAGACTCAATGGTTGCTCGACGATCTCGCGTTCGAGATCGGAGCTGGGCGAGCCAACCAGGTCGACATTGCCTGTGTGATCGACCTGCTCGAATCCGTGATCGCGCTGCTTCGGGAGGAACAGCAGCAGACACCGCACGTCATCGACGGCGCCACGGAGACAGATCGGGACACGTAACCGCACCAACCTCTCCAGGTTGGCGACGACACCACGAACGGGTCGGGTGGGACGGGTTCGTAGTAACCCGTCCCACCCGTCCCATTTCTTGTCTTCCCTGTTCAGCGACCTTTTCGGCCTGTCCCGCCGCTGAGGACGGGTTCATAGGTCGGTGACGGGTTACGCCCTCGCCGTGACACCTACCCGTCCGCGATCAAACGCGCTGCCGGTGTGCACCAGCCGACAGCCACATCACAACGGCAGGTGGAGGTACTGCCGGGCCGCCTGGTTGGTCTCCACGTGATGGTCCTGGGCGGAGTGTGCGATGCCGTTGTACACGAGGTCCCAGAGTTTGCGGTTCGACTCGATCACCAGGCAGGTCGTGACAACGATCCGTTCCGACCGGTCCTTCAGCACGAGATCGAGCCGCCCCGGTCCTGTGTTCACCTTGACCTGCTTCAGATCGTAGGTATCGACCCAGTGCTTGCCGTCGAAGTACCAGTCCGCCCCAGCCGCGATCACTCGGCCGCGGAACTTGAAGTACATGATGGCAACGAAGGCGAGAGGCCACGGCCACACGTACCACGCCAGCAGGCCTTGCATCGTCCAGTTCTGAAGTGCGGCCAGCGCAACGATTCCGATGGCGACGACGACAGCGGAGATCAGGACCGGCCCTCGACGAGGCTGGTACCACTCCAAGGTCGGGCCACGCCCTTCTGGCGGTTTCGGCTTCCGCTTGCTGTTGGTCTCCCGTGACCGCTCGTCGGGCTCCTTACCCATGCTCTCCACCAACGGAGCGGCGGGCGGGCGTGGTTGCCCGGTCTGCGGGTCCGGTTTGGGCGGTAGCTGGTCAGTGCGATCCATACCCGTCCGATCACGTGATGTCGTGCCAGAGGTCGCTGGCACCCTTCTTCATGTCGTCGTAGTGGTTGTCCATGAACCAGCTCACGCCGGCCGAGACGACAACACCGGCACCGATCGCGGCCAGGGTAGCCGGACCGCCTGCCACGCCGAGGGCGACCAAGCCGACCTCGGCCCCCACGAACGCGCCGGTGGAAAGAGCAGTGCTGCTGACGTTCGAGACGACAGCCTTGTCAGCCGGTGTCCCGTTCGCGATCGAAACGCTGGTACTCACACCGGTGAGAGCAATGGCCGAGTAGGGAAACGCCTTGGCGACCGAGCCCACTCCGCGCAGGAAGCCATTCGACCCCTTCGCCGCCAGTTCCTCGCCAGGAGCAGCAGCGATCATGGCCTTCACGCTGTCCGGCAAGGGAACATGCCGGTCGATCGCCCAGCTGCTGAGCGTGTTGGTGGTGGCGCGCATGGTGGGAAACTCGCGCTCGAAGAAGATCATCCGAGCCACTGCACGCCGGTCAGGTGACATGTTCGGGTTTGAAGCGATGGCCTTGGCCACGGACGCCGCGCGACCGAGTCTCCGGGCCTCGTCGCTGTACTTCGCCACGTTGGCATTGGGGCTGCTGGCCAAGGTCCGCATGATCCCGAGCGAGGTGAATAGCAGCCCGCCCTTGACGGTCTCCAGGAGAGTGCTCGATTCGCGTACAGCTTCTTGGAAGCGGTGGTGAGCGTCGCGTTCGTCCTGCCGAGCTTGATCCACCGTCGCGGATGCCTCGTCGAATGCCTTCTTCTTGGCCTGAAAATCGGCCAGAGCCGCACCATGTGCGGCCATCGCATTCTGGTGCTGCCCCGATGCTTCCTTCGAGGTCGGGCCTTGGGGCGCGGCCGGCGCAGGTCCCGGTTCTGGGCCAGGAGGCAGAATCTCAGCGTTGGTGACGGCGAGTTTCCCCTTCTGGGCCAACTCCCGCGCCTGGTTCACCCGGCTGATCACTCCGTCGAGGTCCTGGGCGAGCCGGTCGTGGGCACCCGAGATCTTCCGCGCGGCCGTCACGACCGTGTCGATCGTTTTCGCTGATTCTTTGATGAAGGTGCGCCCCTTATCGGCGGCGTCACCTTTCCACGCATGCTCAGACTCGCCCGATGTGCGGTGTATCGAAGCGGCCTCGGTGTCCAGCAGATCAGCAAGTTGCGTGCACTTGGTCGCAGTGTCACGCAGCGATTCCGGACTTCCTTCAACTCGCGTGCTCACGCCGCCCATGAGCCCTCCCGTGAATGCTTGGCGGATCGCAATCGTCTTTAGCTCGGGTTGATCTGAGAGATTCGTTCCGCGCCGGCGTGGTCGCCGGTCACGTACTCGTCGCGGACTTGCGTCACCCGCTCAACGAGCTCATCGACGGCGTGTACCGTTCCGGCGGTTTGTTCCAGCAGCAGCTCAAGGGCTTTCGCGGATGCCTCAGTGGACTCCCCCGCATCGGCCGGATTCGGCAGGTTATCCGCGCCACGGCCCATTGCATCGCTGCTACGCCGCATGGAGCCGATGATACCCGTCAGACTGTCCGGGTCTACGTAGAACTTGTCCCCCATGATTCGTCCTCTCTCAGTCGTCCTTCCGGGTTTCCTCCGGCAGCAACGCATTCCACAGCACGACCTCGGCCGAAGTGGTGCGTTGAACTTCCTCCAGCTGTTGCCGATAGACGGAAACCCAGGGCTGCTGATTCCCACATGCGCTGAGAAGCAGGTCCAGCGACTCGTAGCAGAGCAAGGCCAGCTGATCTTCTTCGGTACGCCGCAGCTCCAGCTT
Source organism: Saccharopolyspora sp. NPDC049426 (assembly GCF_040676935.1). NCBI lineage: Bacteria > Bacillati > Actinomycetota > Actinomycetes > Pseudonocardiales > Pseudonocardiaceae > Saccharopolyspora > Saccharopolyspora sp. NPDC049426. The sequence goes on from NZ_JBFAPZ010000011.1 coordinate 228,498, forward strand.
CACGTCGGCGCTACCGGCCTGAACTCGTTCGGACGGAATGAATACCTGCTGACGTGAGCCCTCGTCGGGCTCGTCCTCCATATCCGAATTGTCTGCGCCGATTACACCCGACATGGCCGCCGAGTCAGGAGCGGCAAAAATATCTTGCTCCCTCTTTTCCCCGTAGCGCACGCAGTACCTCTCGTCGTCTCTTGGCGATTCGCCCGAGGCTCCCATACGTGCAGTCAGACCCGGAACCAAATCGGCGAAATGTGGTCTCGCCTATAGAGCATCGCCAATTTCATTCTTCTTCGGCGCTATTTTCGGCTGTGGCCGTACGTAGATCAGCGGTGTAGTAGCCGCGAATTTGTCGAACTGCCCCGTCCTCAGATACCGCTCGACCGCGCCGAGGATGGCAACCGCAGTCACCCATCTGCCGCCCGAACATCGTCGGTTCGACATCGAGGGCGTCGACGAGTTCGGCGGTCGGGACGAACTCGCGGTTGTCGAGGTCGTCACCGAGGTAGTCGAGCACCGACGCCAGTGGCTCCGGGATCGTCGCGGGGTCCTCCGAGGCCACCAGGCCGCTGCCGAGCGCCTTCAGCACGGCTGCCGGGTCGACGGCCCGCTGTTCGTCGTCGCCCGCGGCGTGGCCCGTGAGCGTTCCGGCTTCCTGTCGCAGGGCGCGGCCACGCTCGCAGATCGTGCGCCAGTCCGGGTTGGCCATGAAGTACGTCCGCACCGTCTTCGCGATCATGTCCGCGCCCGTGTCGGTGTCGGCGTCCGGACGCAGGATCCCGACTCCCTTGTGTCCCGGAAGCAGCGTCGACGCGTCGAATCCGCGCGTGTTCATCTGCTCGCCGAGGACGATGTTCGAGTCCCGCCAGTCCATGACCCGCAGGGCGAACCGCGATCCCAGCACCGCACGGAGCCGGGACGGGATCGTGTTTGAGTCCGGCCGCTGCGTCGCCAGGATGACGACGATGCCGACCGCCGGCCCCTTACGGGCGAGGTAGGTCAACAGGTCCGCGATGTAAGCGCCGAGCGTGCTCTTCTTGCCTCCTACGTCCTCCCTCGCAGGGTTTTCCAAGTAGACCTGGACCTCGTCGATGATCACGGCCGTGATCGGCATCCCGAGATCGCGATCCCGCGAGATCGCTGGGGTGATCTTGGATTCCGGGCACAGCTCGTCATCCAACGCGGACATTCGGGCGTAGCGTGCCTGGACCTCCGCGACCAGCTCGACGAGGTGGTCCCGGATCGTCTCGGCGTGCTCGATCTCGTCGCCGCAGACGAACCGGTGCGCAACGTTCGCGGCGGCTTCCCAGTCCTTACCTCCTTTGCCGTCGAAGACGTACAGCCGCGCATGCGGGTCGAGGATGAGTCCCGCCGCAGGTAGCCGGGTCGCGAACGTCTTCCCTTGTCTGGGAATCGCTCCGATCAGCAGCGAGGTCCACACGAGCTGCATATCCACCCGACGACTCCGTGCGTCCCGCCCGAACGGGATCGGCTGCCAGGCATCCCAGCGCTCGACATCGAGCAGCGGGAACCGCAGCGGCGGACCGGCGTACGGATCGCTGTCGGCCACCCACAGGAACACCCGTCCCGCGTGCCCGCCACGGCCGCGGACTCGCTCGACGATCAGCTGCAGCTCGTCGACCGCCAGAGCCGACGCCAGTGCTTCCCGGTTCTTGATCACGTCGGCGGCCTTGCGAGTCGCGGGGAGGTCCACCGTCACGGCCCACCCCGCTCCATCGTGAGTGGCTCGCTCGACGAGCCGCAGCGACTCGTCTTTGCCGATCAGCTTCGCGTCGCGGAACGCGTCGACGAGCATCTGCGGATCCATCATCCACGTGAGGGAGCGCGGTCCGGACAACGTCGGGGTGCGGCCGGGAGCGCCGTCCTTGCGTCGACCGAACACGGCCATCCCAAACGCGACGACGGCCGCCGCGATCCACAACGCCCGTCCGCCGTAGAGCAGATAAACGACGGCTCCGGCCGTAACGACCGCGACCACGGTCATGCCGGTGACTTTCCAGCGGAACAAGGTGAGTTCGCGGATCTCGATGAACTTGTCCGCGAGCTTCTCGGACTGCTCCGCGGCTTCCCGGTAGTCGTACACGCGGACCCACTTGCGCCAGGTCAGGAACACCGCGACTGCACCACGTCCGACTGCGCCCACGAACCACCACGGCGACCACAGCAACACGCCCGCGAGGCGCAGCAGAGCGTTCTTGGCAGCGTGCCGAGATTTCAGCGCGGGCGGCACGTGTCGTGAACGCCGCCACCAGTTCATGAACCTCTGCCACCGGGTCAGGCTCGGAGTCTGCGGGACGTCGTCGATCAGTTCGGCGTCGAACACGGCCGACTCGACCGCTCCCGACTGCCGCTGCGCAGGCAGGGATTCGTCGTACGTGCTCATGCCTCCCCCTCACCTACTTCGGACGCGAGCGCGGCGGACAGCCGCGACGACAATCCGCGCGAACAACCGGTGACCTGCCGAATCCATGCCGGGGTGACGGTCACTTCAGGGGTCCACGACTGGCGGGCGCGTTGCAGGTACTCGTCGAAGGAGATCCGTCGAGCGGCTGTCCGGACAGGCTCGACTGCTTCCGGCACGGTGCCCGCGATCGTGTCCGCCTGGTGTTCACGGGCTGCGCGGATCGCCTCGGTGAGCTTGTCGCGGAGATCCGTCACGGCCTCAGCCGCGACGAACACGACCAAGGGCGGCACGGAATGCAGCACGACCATTGCCGTATGTCCGGCCGCGAAGGCGTCCCAGGTGTTCATCACGCACGTGGCGGCGAGCGTGAACCACTTCGCCGTTCGCACCCACCCGCCGGTGCGAACCCCGTAGCGCGCCGTGACCTGCTCGGCGCGCAGGATCGCCAGCAGCACCAGCGAGACCATCGGATCCAGTAGCCAGGCGGCCCACCACTGCAGGGAGCCGACCGGCGAGCCGGCCGCGGCGAACCGCTGCACGTTGGTCATCGTGAACGCCAGCCCGAGCAGGATCCCCGCCCAGCACAGCCGATCGACCTGCCGTCGCACCTGTTCCACGGATTCGGCCGGACCGGGGACGGACGGAAGCCGCCCGTCCCCGGCGGCGCTCGACTGCCGGGCGCTCATCGACGCTGCCTCGTGCGCCGGTGGTGCCGGTCCTCGGTGGTGACCGTGAGCGCCCGCACCAACGTGAACGCCGTGATCAGCGCCGGAACCGCCAGCACAGCGAGCAACAACCCGGTCTCGCGGCTGTGGTGGATCACGAGCCACTGCACGGCAACGATCACCGCAGCCGTGACCAGCACTCGCCCGGTCAGCGACACCATTCGGGACCCGGCGTGCGCCGCTTCGGCGGTCCGCCGCGCCATCCGCAGGCTCGAATGCCAGATCGCGAAGACCGCGACCAGCAGCCCGACACCCACCAACGTCTCCATCGGCGAGAGATCAAGCGTCGTCATCGGTGTTCACCTCCTCGGCGGCGAAGTCGTCTTGTCGTCGATCGGCCCAGATCACGAAGAGCTCGCGCCGGTCCGCGTCCGACAGACCGCCCCAGACGCCGATGGTTTTCGCTCCGTGCAAGCGGAATTCGAGCTCGATGCAGACGTCCTGCACCGTGCAGCCGGCGCAGAGGTCGGCGGCGAGCTGCCGATCCGGGTCGGGCCCGCCCGGGTCCGGCGGACTGTCGTCACCGACGACCCACATGCACGGGTCGTCACGCATGACGATCTCGGCGAGCACATCGGTGGGGACCGCGCGAAGCCGGTCGAGGCGGACGGCGATGTCGTTGAGACGGTCGTTCATCGCGCACCCCCGGTCATCCGAGCTACCTCGGCGGCGGCACGCTGGTCGGCCGCCAGCCGAGCGACGTCGACGCACCCGCCGGACTCGCTCGCCGCCGCAGCGAGCCGGTCGACGGCAGCAGCGGGAACGACGTAACGAGCGCGGACCCGGACAGCGGGAAAGCCGTTCTCCCTAATCGCCCGGTACAGAGTTGACGGATTGCACCGCATGATTCGGGCGGCTTCCCGAACCGTGTAGAACGTCGGCCTTTCGACGTTCTCGTGACCGAATGTCATGTGAAGTCCTTCGCATAGGAACGCCTATTTTGGCGACTTATAGAGCTGGTATTAGCGCTGCTTGGCACGCGAGAAGCGAAACGCGGTATTTCTGAGCTGAGTGGGAACCGCGGAATCGCGTGAAGGCGTTAATCTCGGCGTCGAAGCGGAGCGCGGAGGAATACGTGTCGGAGGATTGGGCTGCGGTCGCGCGTGCGATCGATCAGCGAACGCGCGAGCTGGGCTTGCGTCAGCGTGACGTGGCGAAACGCGCGCAGGTATCGCAGGCGACGGTGCGCGAGTTGCAGCGACACACGGTCGTACGCCGCAGAAGCACGCGGACGCTGGAAGCGCTGTCGCTCGCGCTCGAATGGCACCCTCGGCACCTGCTTGCCCTGCTGGAAGGCCACACGCCTCCCGCTGTCGACGACCCCGTTTTCCCCGAGGACGACGTGCCAACTCGGCTCGACGCGATCGAACGGCACCTGCGGGAGATCACGCACCAGCTCGACGAGCTGAACAACCGACTCCGGGACGACCGTGACGGCAAGCGAGCCGGGTAGCCGACTCGGATCCGAAGCGGCCGGCCTCGCGGCGAGGGCGGTTTCAGTCGTTGTGCGCATGCCTCCAAGAAACGGCATCCGAGCGCGTTTTTGCAGGTGGCGCGGGTTAACCGCCGCCCTATTAACCGCGATTAACTTCCCAGGTCAAACCCGTTATTCGGCATGGGTGAGGCGATGACCGGAACCCCTTTGCAGCGCGTGCGCAAGCAGCTCGGCTACTCCGCAGACGGCGTGATCCGGCTGCTGCGGCAGCGCGCCGACGTGCGCGGCGTCCGGGTGATGACGGGAGCGAGCCTGAAGACAAAACTCTCCCGCTGGGAGAACGGACACGAGCAGGTCAGCGAGCCGTATCAACGCCTGTTCCGGGAGATCTACGGCCGCACGAACAAAGAGCTCGGCTTCCCAGCCGATGAGGAAGACGACGACGCGGCGGAACTGCGCGCGCGGCTGGAGATGGCACGCACCGTTGACGCGGACACCATCGCCATTTTCCGACGGCAGATCGACGACGCACGACGGCTCGACCGAAAGTTCGGCGGGGTGACGCTGCTCGATCAGCTGCGTGGCACGATCGACCAGGTCGAAAGCCTGCTCGGCTACAACACCATCGGCGGCAAACGAGAGCAGCTCGCCGGAGCGCTTACCGAAGCATCCACATTGGCCGGTTGGGAAGCGTTGGATCGCAACGCGATCAGCCAGGCATGGCAGCACTACGAGCGCGCGAAGGCCGCGGCCCGCGAAGCGATGTCTCCGGCGTTGCTCGCACACGCGATGGCCGAACAAGCCTTCATCTTGGTCGACATCGGGGAAGCAGCTTCAGCAGTCGAGCAGGTCGAGCACGCGCGCCAGGCTGCCGAGAACGCCGCTCCCCCGCTGCTGCGTGCGTGGCTCGCGGCAGCAGCCGGCGAGTGCCTCTCCGCCGCTGGTCAGCGAGGCGAGGCCCTCCGCGCGTTCGACGCCGCAGACGCACTGCTCCCGCCCGAGCCGGTCGACGCCGAGCTGCCGTTCCTCTTCCTTGGCGGATCCCACCTCGACCGGTGGCGAGGGAACGCCCTCGGCAAGCTCGGCGAGCCGGAAGCAGTCGACCAGCTCACCGACGTGTTGCCGCGCGTGCCTGAAGCGTTCGTACGCGCGCGAACGGGACTGCTGGTCGATCTCGCGTTCGCGTTCGCTGCATCCGGAGACAGAGACGCCGCGCTCGACCATGCACGGCAAGCGCGGCGTCTAGCGTCTCGAATCAAGTCGGACCGGCAGCTACGGCGTCTGGACGGGCTGATCCTGCCCGGCAGCAGTGCCGCGTGACGTCAGGTAGTAGAGCAGCGCCACCAACGTCCCGGAACCGAGCAGCTCTTGCCGCTGTGCCAGCTCCGTGACGCGCGACAACGGCACCCACTCGACCCGCCCGACCTCCTCGGTCTCGGTCGGCTCACCGATGTGCTTCGCACCGCGCCACAGGTACACGTCGATCGGCGCGGTCACTTGTCCCGGCAAGGGCTCGAAGGTCACCAAGTGTTCGCCGTCCCCGATCGGCTCCCAGCCGCTCTCTTCAGCGGCCTCACGAGCGGCAGTCCCCGCCGAGTCATCACCGTCGTCGACCATGCCGCCCAACAGCTCATACCCCCACTGCTCGGTCGGGAACCGGTACCGCCACAGCATCAACGCCCGATCCTGCTCGTCAACGATCAAAGCGATCGCGATCCGCGCCAGGTGCACCACGTGGTACTCCCACCGCTCACCATTCGGCGCCTCGACATCAGCTAGCCCCAACCGAACCCACCGGTTGTCATAGACCAGCCGCTCCCCGTAGGTCTTCCATGCTCCGCGCTCAGTGCTCACGGCCGCAGCGTACGGGGCAAACCAATCACCAGCTGCCTCCTGTTGGCGCCCTGCACGCCGCGTAGGGCGCCACCGGAAGCCGGACAGGCTGGTACCGATCAGGGGACGAGCTTCTTACACCTGGGGCATGGCTTGCCAGGTGGCCCCAACTTCAGCGCTTCTTCCCAGGCTAAGTCGAGGATCGAGTACTCCAGCTTTAGCTTCTTGTTGCACAATGCGACCACGTCGACAGGGTGGTCCGGGGCAATCGCGTGTCGGTATCCCATGCCACGTTCGTCCTTCTGCTGCGTAGACAAAGCCTGAAGGTTCATGCCGTCTTGCGGTTCTACTGAGTAACCGACTGCGTACCTCGTCATGTAACAACACTCGATGGCTAGCTAAGACTCCGACAGAGGAAATAGTCCTCGCCAGCCTGGAGGAGATCTCCGGGCTGATCGAGAACCTTGACGATCGACAAAATTCCCTCTTCTGCCGCTCAAGTCCAACCGTGTTCGTCTCACCTGGTGGCACTCCCACCACTCACCGTTCGGCGTCTCAACGTCAGCCAACCCCAACCGCACCCACCGGTTGTCATAGACCAGCCCTCCCCGTACGGCCTCCAAGCTCCGCGCTCAGTGCTCACATCCGCAACCTACGGTGCCCGAGACGCGTACCTACCCTTGCATTTGGGTCGTATAACGTGATCACGAGGCCGACCTTCCTGAGTATGATCTCGCTCATGGGATACCGTCGCAGACTTGCTAATCGATCGAAGCGGCCGCTGCGAAAGCGTACAGTTGCAGGAAGGCGAAATCGGGAACGCAAGCGAAACCCTCGCGAGCGAAATGACACTCCACTCCCCGCCGACCTGCGAGGAAATCGGCGACTTCCAGGAGCCTTGAAATTCTTCTCTGGAGTCGGAATAATTCTTGTTGGATTGCATGTTGGCTGGCTTTCGTGGGATGCATACAAGAGCGGCGTTCCTGGCTCCCCAAGAGTGCAAAGCGTTCGCGGCTATCAAGAGCCAGAAGATGTAGCACTGAAGCCTAGTAGGTCTTTTATGGACGACCTCAACGGGTTTTTTCTTGGAGTCGAGCCCGATCCCGTCATCCAGCTATATCACCCTCCAAACGTGACCGGGTCGATCGCACTGAAGTACGGATTCGAGGATGGAGCTGGCATCCAAGAAGTGGATTTGAGCGCTGCGGTCAATCCCGATCAGCGGGAATATTTCTTGGTATTGCGTCTCACGGGTGGTGCGGAGTTCGATCGGAACGCTTTAAGAGAGTCCATCGAAGATCTGAATTCGCGACCAGGTATCACTGCCACACAGCTGCCTGGAACCCTACCTGGATCACAGTTAGTGCTAGTGAGAGTAGCCCCTTCGCAGACTGAGAGCCAAGGTGGAACGGGTGCCGTCAATCTGTACCTGTCTGGCCAGATGAAGGCTTCGAGGATCGTTAAGCATAACGCAAGGATAGTGCTCTCGAGCCCAGATCTCGGACGACCCCGAACGTGTCACTTTCTGGACGAGAATTGGCTGAATGAAGAACAGGATGGGGATACTTTATCCAGCAAGGTGGAGTCGCGGATCAGCGAGTGCGCGCCTGCGCTACGGACCATTGCACCACAGAAGATCGAATCGACAGGTGGTGCATACCCAAATGTCCGCCTTGATTCTGCCGACCCGGCTCCCATTCAGGATGGAAAGACTCAATGGGAATCAGATTCCGACTTCACGGCTTCCGCTAGCTACGTCCTGATCGATGAGGAATCGCGAGGCCAAAGCAACATATTTTTCGCCGGCGTGGGCGCAGGGATTGTAACCGGAATAGCCCCGATTGGAATTCAGTTAATCTTTGCAGGATTTATTCAGCTCTGGCGGCCAGCAAGGGGGTCCGAGCTGGCTTGAATCCAAATCTCATACTGGGCTTCGCCCGCGTCAGCACAGCTATAGATTTTACGAACTATTTCGTTTTGGCATTCGGCTCCCCAATATCTCAGCTGCCTTCCGGTCCGACGCCGCCACCCACGCCGCATAGACCCTAAGCGTCGTCGCTCCTCCTCCCCCGTGCCCGAGGCGGCCGGAGACAGTCGGAAGATCTACGCCCGCCGTCAGCAACTCCGTCGCGGAGTAGTGACGCAGGGCGTGTAGGTGGGTATCAATGCCGAGGCGGGTCGCCATCTTCTTGTAGCGGGGTGTCATGGCATTTGGCGAGTACGGCTGGGTGTGGTCCGGTGTCTCGACGCTGCTGAAGACGAACAGGTCTTCCCGGAACTCAGCACCTGCCTCCTCCACTCGCTCGGTTACCCGCTCGCGTTGTTCTCGGAGCAGGGCGACCGTTTCCGAGTCGAGTGCGATGCGGCGACGCTGGTGGGTCTTGGTGTCCTTCTCCTTGCCTCGTACCCAGTTTCGGTGGACCCATACGACTTCCTGGTCCAAGTCGATGTGGGAGAAGCGCAGTGCGGCCAGCTCGCCTCGGCGCATGCCGGTGGTCATGGCAAGCCAGACGAGGGTGCCCCAGTCGTCGTCGACCCTGAACGCTTCCTCGGACAAGCGTGCGGCCTCGGCCGGGGTGGGCGGTGTGGGTTCGGGGCGCTTCTGCTTCGGCTTGCGGGCGACGCGGGCTGGGTTGGAGTCGATCCACTCCCAACGTTCGGCCGCGTCGAGGGTGCCGCTGATGATCGCGTGAATCTGCCGGACCGTCGACTGAGCCATCGGGCTGCACGCGTGGGGACGGCACTTCGCCTTCTCGCAGTCGTGTTCTCCGGTCTTCCGGTGCTCGACGTACGGCTTGCCATCGCACCGCGCCCGGCAGCGGCGCAGCACCGAGTAGAAGGTCTCCAGCATCCGCGCCGAGATCTTGTTGACGGGTTGCTCGCCGAGCGCAGGGATGATCGTTCGGTTGATGTAGCCCCGGTAGGTGTTGCTGGTGCTCTCCTCGATCTCGTTCGTGCGCATCCACTCGTCGAGCGCGAACGAGAACTTCACCGACGACGTCGCGGTCTGCTGCTTGTCGGCCTGGGCCAGCAGCTTGTTGAGCGCCTTGTTCGCACGCTTGTGCGCGGCCTTGTCCGTGCCCTGGATGGTCTCGCGGAGATAGACGCGCTTGCCGGTCACCGGGTCGATGCCGGCGTAGACGATCACTCGAAGTGTTCGGGCGCGTTCTTCGATGCGTCCCCGAGAACGGTCTTCCCTGGGTGCGTGCGTCATGGCTGCGAGGCTACTCGCACCCAAAACCGCACCCAGGAGAAAACGCGCTCGCCAAATTCGGCCGTCTGGCCTGCTCAGATGTGGGGCAGGTGGGACTTGAACCCACGACCTGACGGATTATGAGTCCGCTGCTCTGACCAGCTGAGCTACTGCCCCGTGGGGTGCTCGGTATCGGCGATCGTATCGAGGGCGTCACTGAGCGAGGTCGCCGGGTGTTCCGGCCGGACGGCCCATCGTGATAATGGGCGGAACGGCGGAAAAGGCAGCGCATCGGGGTTGCGTCGGTTGGTCTACCGATCTTCGCGAGGCGGAGTCGGAATCAGCACTCCGAGGGATCGATCGAACCGCGTTCGCACAGGTGAGCGCGTTGTTGTTCGCCGCTGGTCGGTTCTTGGCCGCAGGCCGTGCCGCATTGCAGATATCCCGGCAGCTCGTCATATTCCGCGAAGGAGTGCGGGTATCCGGAATCTTGCTGGAATTGCTGGAATTCTTCGCCGGCGGTCCCTCGCTCCACGCGCGACTCGGTGGGCGCGGGCGGCGGGGTCATCTCGGTCGGGGCGCCCTCGCAGGCGAGCAGCGCCACCGCGAGAGCAGTGGTCGCGATCGGTCTGCTCATCACCGCTCCTCCGCCTCGGACGCTCCAGGGACGCACGAGTATCAGGGCAGCTGCGGCGGTCCGCGACCGCAGTGATCGGACCTGGCACGACGAAGGCCCGGCGCCTGTGGGGTGCGCCGGGCCTTCGAACGAGGTGCCGATCTCGTCAGCCGAGCAGGCGGAAGAGGTCGAACGCCCCGGAAAGTTGACCGATGACGGCGATCGTGGCCATGAGCGCCCCGAGCGCGGCCACCGTCAGCACGGACATGATGATCAAGTACACGACCGCCTTGATCGGCTTCGGCAGCTTGCTCACCGAATCCAGATCGGGCAGCGTGAAGTGCGGTTCCTTGCCGATCCCTGGTGCGGACATCTGACTCCCCCGTCCCTTGTCAGTTCCCTCGGACGACGACCTGCATTCGAGGGACGAAGCGCGAACGGAAAACCGTTGCGCCGAATCGCATCACGAATTCGTCTCGGTCAGAAATCGATCGAATCATCCACCGCGGTCGGCCCCTGCGGCTCCGCGCGCCGCGAGGGCTTGACACGAATCATCCGCACCAGAGCCGTCGGCCGCGAGCCGAATCAGGACGACATCGCGCATTTCGACCCTGGATCGTTATCCGGCCGGTGGTCCGCGGCGTGCGGACCGGCGATGCTGATGGATCGGGGTGCCGCCACGCTGGAACACCGCCGACCACACCATGATTCTCGCATCCGCCACCTTTGATCTTCGTCCGGGTGGCACTGCGCCGAAACCGCCGATCGGGCTTCGAACAACGTTCGGGATCGCACCGCCCGATTCTCGTTCGGAATCGATCGACCTGGTTCGAATGCGAATTCGAGGCGAGAACTCCCGAGGCCGGGAACGGGCGGCATCGATGCGATTCCGCGATTTCTCCGCGCCCGACGAGCGAACCCGCCGGATCGCCGGAGCGAAGCCGACGTCCCACCCGGGCGTCCGCTAACCGGAAGGGAATCAACCTGATGGGTGCATGACCGAGCACCCGTTCGGTGGCAGACTACGCCCGCAAGTGAGCGTGACGTGATCGATACCATGCGTTACGACAGTACGCGTACCGCGAAGGGGTTGAACCGTGAGTCAGTCGAAGGCGGAGATGTTCGCGCCGGAAGGCGTGGACCTGGAACACCCCAACGTCGCGCGGGTCTACGACTACTACCTCGGTGGACGGGCCAACTACGCGGTGGACCGCGTCTTCGGCGAGAAGGCGCTGGAGCGCTACCCGTTCGTCGCGCCCGCCGCCAAGGCCAACCGCCTGTTCCTGCACCGCGTGGTGCGCTACCTCTGCAAGCAGGGGATCCGCCAGTTCATCGACATCGGCTCCGGTGTTCCGACGATGGGCAGCACCCACCAGGTCGCCGACGAGCTCGTGGACGACGCCAACTGCGTCTACGTCGACAACGAGCCGGTGGCCGTCGCGCACTCCCGCATCCTGCTCGAAGAGGAAGACGTCACCGACAGGCACCACGTGCTGCACGCCGACCTGCGCGAACCCGACCAGCTGTGGAAGGAGGTCGAGGAGAGCGGCGTCATCGACGTCGAGCAGCCGGTCGCGTTGCTCCTGATCGCCGTCCTGCACGTGACCCAGCCCGGCCCGAACGGCGAGGACATCGGTCCGGAGGCCGTCGCGCGCTTCCGCGAGCTGATGCCCGAGGGCTCCTACCTGGTGATCACCCACGGCACCGCTGACGACGTGCCGGACAAGCGCAAGCGGGAGATGGCCGAGTTCGGCAAGATGTACGACCAGTCTGCGACACCGGTGATCTGGCGTCCGCACGACGAGATCGAATCCTTCTTCGGCGACTACGAGCTCGTGGAGCCGGGCTGCACCTGGACTCCGCTGTGGCACCCGGAGGAGACCGGTGCGAACGCGCCGGTGATCGAGTTCGACAGCCCGAACGATTCGGTCGTGTGGGCAGGAGTCGCCCGCAAATCCTGATCAGCACCGCTCGCAGCCGCCGCGACCCGCTGGTCGCGGCGGCTGCGACGTCTGCCCGGAACCAGCACGCACCTGGCGCCGCTGGGTACGCTCGAAGCGATCACCTCGCCCGACGACCTCGGGAGGCACCCGTGCCCGAATGGCGCCCCCGCCCGCTGCGCAGGCGCGGCAGGCACCCCGAGCCGGTGATGCCCCATCGGGAATCCGCGCCCGAGCACTCGATGGAACCCCGATCCGCCGACGAGCGGCCACTGGCCGACCGGCCGCTGATCGACACCGCCATCTACCGCCACGGCGTCCGCATCTCCACCCCGGAGAGCCTCGGCGAGACCTACCGGCAGCTGCCCGGCGCGGACGGGACCATGGCCTGGATCGGCCTGTACCGGCCTGCCGAAGAGGAGCTGCTGGCCGCCGCCGACGAGTTCGACCTGCACAAGCTCGCGGTCGAGGACGCGATCGTCGCTCACCAGCGGCCGAAGATCGAGCGGTACGGGGACACGTTGTTCGTCGTGCTGCGCGCCGCCACCTACCTCGACGAGGTCGAGGAGGTCAGCTTCGGCGAGCTGCACCTGTTCGTCGGCCAGAACTTCGTGCTCACCGTCCGCCACGGCCAGGCCCCCGACCTGTCGGTCGTGCGGCGGCGGATGGAAACCGACCAGGACCTGCTGCGGCGCGGCCCCGAAGCCGTGCTCTACGCGGTGCTCGACCACGTCGTGGACGGGTACGCGCCGGTCATCGCCGGGCTGCAGAACGACATCGACGAGATCGAGACCGAGGTCTTCGACTCCGAGCCGCACGTGTCGCGGCGCATCTACGAGCTGTCCCGCGAGGTCATCGAGTTCCAGCGCGCGACCCGGCCGCTGCTGGCGATCCTGCGCAGCCTGGAGGCCGGGTTCGAGAAGTACCAGATCGACGAGGAGCTGCAGCGCTACCTGCGCGACGTCGCCGACCACGCCACGACCGTCGCCGAGCGCGTCGACGGGTTCCGGCAGATGCTCGACAACATCCTCACCGTGAACGCCACGCTGGTCACCCAGGCGCAGAACGAGGAGATGAAGCGCATGACCGAGGCCAGCTACGCGCAGAACGAGGAGATCAAGCGGATCTCCTCGTGGGCGGCGATCCTGTTCGCCCCGACGCTGATCGGCACGGTCTACGGGATGAACTTCGACGTGATCCCGGAGCTGCACTGGACGCTGGGCTACCCGTTCGCGATCCTGCTGATGCTCATGGTCTGCATCAGCCTCTACACCATCTTCAAGCGACGGAACTGGCTCTAGCTCAGACCTGGCGCTCGAAGGTCACCAGCAGTCCCTCGACGCCTCCCGGCCCCATGCGGCCCCTCACGTCGGCGCCGGTGATCGCCTTGAGCTGCCAGCCCTCGCCCGCGTGGTCGTTGAGCACCTTCTCCAACTTGTCACCGGACATCTTGCCGCCGAGCCACTTCTCGCGAAGCTCCACGACCTTGTACTCGTACGCCACGACGGCTCCCCCGTTTCCCGAACGTTCCCCACCGGTCAACGCTGCGCGCTCCCGCGGAGTTCCGCGCGCCGGCGGCCTCCGGTCACTCGAACGTGCCGACCTTGCGCAGATAGCAAGTGCCGCACATGGATTCGTAGCCGACGTCGCCCTCGATGGCGACCTGGCTGCCGTCCTGGGTGAACTCGCCGTTGACGGTGCGCGCGTTGAGAGTCGCCTTGCGACCGCAGCGGCAGATCGTCTTGAGCTCCTCGATGGAGTGCGCCAGCTCCATCAGCCGCAGGCTCCCCGGGAAGCCGCGGGTGCGGAAGTCGTTGCGCAGCCCGTAGGCGATCACCGGGATCCCGTCGAGCACCGCCAACCGAAAAAGGTCTTCGACCTGCTCGCCGGTGAGGAACTGCGCCTCGTCGACGAGCACGCAGTCCGGCACCCCCGCCGCCAGCACGACGTCCCGGACGGCGGTGCCGGCGTCGCAGACGAGATCGACCTCCCGCTCCACGTTGATGCGCGACAGCACCACGGGACTCTTGGTGTCGATCTCGGGCTTGACCACGAAGACGCGCTGCCCGCGTTCGGTGTAGTTGTGCGCGACCTGGATCAACGCGGTCGACTTGCCGGAGTTCATCGCCCCGTATCGGAAGTAGAGCTTCGCCACGACCGAACACGGTAGCCACACCCGATCACCCGGCGTACCCAGGCCCGTGTCCTGGCGGGGAGGTGAAACGAAAAAGCCCAGACCGTTGGCCTGGGCTTTGCGCTCCTCCGACTGGACTCGAACCAGTAACCCTTCGGTTAACAGCCGAATGCTCTGCCGATTGAGCTACGGAGGAATGTTCTCTTGTCGTCGACGCTCTCTCGCGCCGACGGGAACTACTTTAGCGGATGTCCCAAAGGCGTTTCACGGCACCCCCCGATTTTCTTCAGCACGAACATCTGTGCAGGTCACGCGCAGTGAGCGACGACGAAGACCCTGCGGAACGGGAACCAGGTCACGCCATCGGGCCGTTTCGGATAAGCGACCGAGAGGCGATGGGACAACTCGGTTCGGAACTCCGCCCACTCATCGTCGTCCAATGCCGCTCGCACCGGACGCAGAGCGGTTCCGCTCACCCACTCCAGCACCGGGTCGTCCCCGCGCAGCGCGTGCACGTAGGTCGTCTCCCAGGCGTCGACCTCGACGTCCGGATCGGCGAGCTCGTCGGCGTACTCCAGCGGGCCGCGCACGACGTCGTCGTGGCGCAGGACCCCGTCGAGCTTGCCGCGCCAGCGCTGCTCCGCGGCCAGCTCGCGGATGGTGGCGTGCGACGGCGCGTCGAAGTTGCCGGGGACCTGGAAGGTGAACCACGCACCGCTGGGCAGCTCGGACAACCAGCGGTGCAGCAGTTCGACGTGATCCGGGATCCACTGCAGGACCGCGTTGCACAGCACGACGTCGGAGTCCGGCTGCGGCTTCCAGTCCCGGACGTCCTCGACCCGCGCGGGAACACCCCGCGAGCGGGCCTCGTCCACCATCTCCTCCGACGAGTCCAGCGCCTCCACCTCGACGCCCGGCCAGCGGCCGGTGAGCAGCGAGGTCAGGTTCCCCGCACCGCATCCGAGATCGACGACCCGCCTGGGGCTCTCGGCGCGCACTCTGGCGATCAGGTCGAAGGCCGGGCGGTCGCGCTGATCGCTGAAGGTCAGGTACTTGCCGGGATCCCACATTCCGCCACCTCCGCTAGCAGTACGCCCGTACCGTATACCGGGTGTCCGATCGCGTCGAGGACGTTTCGAGGTGGAACGAACTCAGGAAGGCAGGTCGCGGGACTGCCGCAGGCTCTCCACCAGCGCGCCGACCAGGCGGTCGAGCGCCGGTTCGTCCGTGCCCGGGTCGGGCCGGATCTGCAGCTCGATGCCGTTGCGGCCGGGAACCTTGCGCTGGATGAACCAGGCGCCGCCACCCGGCAGGTCCCGGTGATGGCGGGACCGGATCGAGCGGTTGACGCGCTCGTGGACCACGTCCGGCAGCCTGCTCTCGCCGGTCAGCGCCAGGCGTTGAGGCCGCAGATCGCGCAGGTAGACCGCGCCGTCGACGTGCCGGGTCTCCTCGGCCTCGGTCACGGTGAGCACGTCACCGCCCCAGGCCGCCTTGCTGATCAAGTGCCAGCCGACCCTCCGACCCTCCGGGAGCCAGAGCCCCAGGTGGGTGGCCACCACCGAGCCGTCCTCGCAGGGCGCGACGGACAGGACGTGCTCATCGGGGTCGAGGCTGCCCGGGAAGTCCACCGGGACCTCGGCGGTTCCGCTCAACTTCGCCAGCAGCCTCTTGATCACAGAGTCGTCCCCATCGCCTGGTCCAGCAGAGCCTTGCGGTAGCCCTCCAAGGCGACCATGTCGCCGAACAGGGCGTTGTACTCCTCGGCGTCCTCCAGCGGCGACATCCGCTGGACCTTCGACTTGATGTCCGCGATCTGCCTGCTGACCAAGCGTTCTTGCAGCCGGGCGATGATCGCGCTCACGTAGCGCGGGTCGTCCTCGGTCGTCCACTCCAGAGCCTCGACCGCCAGCTGCGTGCACAGCCGGGCACCGATCTGGCTCTCGCACCGGTGCGAGACCGCGTCGACCAGGCCCGCCCCGCTCAGCCCCGAGGCCGTGCCGCCGGCGGCCAGCAACGCCTTCTGCACCTCGGCGTAGACCGGCTCGGTGAACGCCTCGGCGGGAAGCGAGTCGTAGAGCGGACCGGCCAGGGCAGGGACCTGCAGAGCCGCCTTGATGGCCTCCCGCTGCAACCAGCGGGGATCGTGCCTCGGCGGGCGCTGCGGCAGCTCGACGTCCATGCCCAGCGACTGCTGGTTCTCCTCGCGGCGGGGGCGGCGCTGCTTGCGGACCGGAGCGCCCGAGCTCTCCCGAACCCGCCTGACCACCTGGTTCTCGTCGTTCCAGCCCGCCCACCAGGCGAGCCGGGCCGCGTACCCGTCGCGGCTGGCCGGGTCCTTGATCTGGGCGATCAGCGGGACCGTGCGCTTGAGCGCGGCCACGCGGCCGTCCACCGAGTCCAGGTCGTAGTCGGTGAGCAGGCTTCGGATGGCGAACTCGAACAGCGGCCTGCGCCGGGCCACCAGGTCGCGCACGGCGGCGTCGCCCTGCGCCTCGCGCAGCTCGCACGGGTCCATGTTGTCCGGGGTGATGGCCACGTAGGTCTGGCCGGCGAACTGCTGCTCGCCGTCAAACGCCTTCATCGCCGCCTTCTGCCCGGCCTCGTCGCCGTCGAAGGTGAAGATGACCTCGCCGCGGAAGGCGTCGTCGTCCATCATCAGCCGCCGCAGCACCGAGATGTGCTCGTCGCCGAACGCGGTGCCGCAGGAGGCGACCGCGGTGGGCACGCCCGCCAGGTGCATGGCCATCACGTCGGTGTAGCCCTCGACGACCACGGCCTGCCTGCGCTTGGCGATCTCCCGCTTGGCCAGGTCGATGCCGAACAGCACCTGCGACTTGTTGAAGATCGGGGTGGCGGAGGTGTTGACGTACTTGGCCTCGATCGGGTCGTCGTCGAAGATCCGCCGCGCACCGAAGCCGACCACGTCACCGCCGAGGTCCTTCAGCGGCCACAGCAGCCGCCGGTGGAATCGGTCCATCGGACCGCGCCTGCCCTCGCGGGACAGGCCGCACTTGATCAGCTCGTCGACCTCGAAGCCCTTGGTCAGCAGCAGTTTCGTGAGCTTGTCCCAGCCGCTGGGCGCGAAGCCGCAGCCGAAGCGCTGGGCGGCGGCCTCGTCGAAACCGCGCGTGGTCAGGTACTCGCGGGCCGGTTGGGCCTCGGGCGAGCGCAGCTGCTCGGCGTAGAACTCGGCGGCGAGGCGGTGCGCCTCGACCATGCGCGAGCGGCTGCCGCGGTCGCGCTTCGGGCCCGGCGTGCCGCCCTCGTACTGCAGCTGGAGGCCGACCCGGTCGGCCAGCCGCTCCACGGACTCCACGAAGCCGAGGTGCTCGATCTTCATCATGAAGGCGATCACGTCGCCGCCCTCACCGCAGCCGAAGCAGTGGAAGGTTCCGTGGCTGGGGCGGACGTTGAACGACGGCGTCTTCTCGTCGTGGAACGGGCACAGGCCCTTCTGCGCGCCACCACCGGCGTTGCGCAGCGCGACGTACTCACCGACGACGTCGTCGATCCGGTTGCGATCGCGCACCTCGGCGATGTCGCTCTCCCGGATCCTGCCTGTCACGTCACCCAGTCTAGGGCCAAAGAGATCGGCCACGACCGGGTGTCCGCCCGGTGCGGCAGAATCGATCGCGTGAGGCCCGACACCAGCACGCTCGCCGCGGAGTTCGACCGGCACCGAAGCCGCTTGATCGGCCTCGGCTACCGGCTGACCGGACGGCTCGCCGATGCCGAGGACGCGGTGCAGGACGCCTGGCTGCGGCTGACCGACACCGACCACGACGAGATCCGCGACCTGGGCGGCTGGCTGACCACCGTGGTGAGCAGGCTGTGCCTGGACCGGATGCGCTCGGCCGCCGTGCGGCGTGAGAGCTACGTCGGCCCGTGGCTGCCGGAACCGCTGGTGAGCGCGGTGGATTCCGATCCGGGCGACATCGTGGCGGGCCAGGACGACCTGCGGATGGCGGCGATGCGGGTGCTCCACGAGCTGCCGCCGGACCAACGGCTCGCGCTGGTGCTGCACGACGGCTTCGAAGTGCCCTTCGCCGAGATCGCCGAGGTGCTGGGGTGCAGCGTTCCCACCGCGCGCCAGCACGCGTCGCGGGCGCGCCGGACGATGGTCGACGCCGCCCCGCCGGAGCGGGTCCCGCTGCCCGAGCAGCAGCGGGCGCTGGAGGACTTCCTGACCGCGGTGGCCGCCAAGGACCTCGCCGCGCTCACCCGTCTGCTGCACCCCTCGGCCACCGTCTACGGCGACAGCGGCGGCAAGGCCCGCACCGCGCGACGCCCGGTCATCGGCGCCGACAAGGTGGCGCGCTTCGCCATCGGGCTCATCGACAGGTACGGCGCGGAACTGCTCGGCGAGGCACGTCCGGTGCTGGTCAACGGCGACTTAGGCGTGATGCTGCCGGGCGACGGCGCCGGTGTGGCGCCTCGGGTGTTCGCGCTGGCCGTCCGCGACGGACGGCCAGCGGAGGTGTTCGACATCGTCAACCCGGACAAGCTGACCCGCGTGGAGTTCCACTAGGAACCGTTCGTGGTCGCGGCTGCGCCGCTCTCTCCACCCGGATCTAGGGCATCGGCACCCGGCAGGCCTCTCCGCTGGTGAAGCCCTGGGCGGTCAGGCCCAGCGCGTGGTTGACGCGGGTGCGCTGGTTCTCCACGGCGATCATGTAGGTCAGCTCGACCATGCCCTTGTGGCCGAGGCGCCGGTCGAGTTCGGCGACCTGCTCGTCGGTGACCTGCATGGGCTGCTCGGTCATCGCGTCGGCGTAGGCGATCACCAGCCGCTCCATCTCGGAGTACTTGTCCGAGGTGCGGTAGTCGTCGATCTCCTTGAGCCGGTCGATGTCCAGGCCCTCGTTGCGCTGCAGCATCGTGCCGAAGTCGACGCACCACGAGCAGCCGATCTTGGTGGCCACCCGGTAGACCGCCAGCTCGCGCAGGTTCGCCGGCAGCGCCTTGGCCGCCTTCTCCAGCGCCATCTCCGACACGCCGGCGGCCATCATCAGGCCCTGGTGGTGCGCGACCACGGTCAGCGGGTCCAGCACCGCGCCGTAGCGGCGCCGGGAGAACCGGTAGGTGAGCCTGGTCAGCAGGTTCGCTTCGCTGGTGGGCACGCCCGGAATGCGCGGCATGTGCTCGCTCCCTCCTCGCCACCCCGGTTTTCGGGGTTCGTCACCGGAGTGACGAGACAGGTCGCCGGAGCGTGACAGCTCAGCTCGGATCGGTGATGCGGGCCAGGAAGTAGAGCGCGCCGGTGTCGCGGTGGCGCACCAGGAACAGGAACGGGCGATCCACCTCGACGCGCACCGGTTCGGGTTCCCGGACGATGGCGGTCAGCCGCATCATCATCGCGGTCGCGGCCGCGCCTTCCAGGCCCGCCTCGTCGACGTCGAGAACCGACTCGTGCAGCACCTCCGAGACGCGCAGCGACCGGTCGGTCAGCGGGGTGAAGTCGGCGGCGGGGGTGAACAGGTCCCGCACGCCCAGCTCGCCGAGCGGTTCGGTGAGCTCCGCGCCGCCGGAAACCTTGAAGCGCGGCAGGAACAGCTCGACCTTGCGCTGCTCCAAGGCGCCGAGCAGGCCGGTCAGGCGCTCGGTGGTGAGCTCGGGTTCGGCGGTGGCCAAGTCACCGTCGGGGAGCAGGACGACCGCTTCCACTCCCCCGGCCGCCGGGAGCCCGACCGCCTGCCAGCCGTCGGTGGCGGCGTGGCCGAGGGTCCGCGCGGCCGTCATGGTGGGCACGTCGCGGTCGCCGTCAGGGGCGTGGAACGAGCGCTGGGTGGTCTTGGTCTTCTCGAACGCCTCGCGCCAGGAGACCTTCAAGTAGAGGGCGTTGACCAGGGCCGCGACGGTCTGCGGGTGGACCGCGCCGGTCGGCAGCAGCTCCGGGACGAGGTCCCGGGTGGTCTCGGCGACGTCGGCGTTGATCAGTTCGCGGGCCGCTTCCGGATCGTCCTGGAACGGGGCGTTGCGCACCGCGCTGCCTGGCCAGTCCTTGAGCGCCAGCCGGTAGGACTCCTCGATCGGCAGGTCCGCGTGCGCCCAGAGGGTGTTGGCGACCGCCAGCACCGGCTGCTCACCCGAAGCCGCGGCGAGCTCCGCGGCCGAGCCCAGCAGCTCCAGCAGGTTCGCCGGCTCGTCGCGCAGCGCGGCGACGAGTTCTTCCCTGGTGTTGCCACCGGTCGCGGTGGCCGCCAGCCCGAGCGCGCTGCTCACCGAGTACGGCGACCAGCAGAAGGTCTTGGTCGGCGGCGGAGCCAGCTTCCCGTGCAGTGCCAGGGCGAAGTCGAGGTGGTGGTTCACGTCCGCAGGGCTCCGTTCCGCGTCGAGGAGACTCGGGCTTGATCCGAGTCTGCCAGAGCGCGGCGCAGGGACCCGTCCGCGAACACTCCCGGTTTCTAGCCGGATTTCCCGTTCCCGAGCGCCTGCGGCGCAGCCACGAGCTGTGAAGACCACTCGCAGCTCGCACCGCCGCGGTTCTGACAAGTCTGCTGGCGAGGACGCCGTGCACCTGAGTTGGCGCCCGGAGCCAGAAGACGTGTCCGCTACCCGCCCCGCCCAGCAAGACGACCACCGAGAGGGGTCGTCAGCGGAGGGATTCCTCGATGTCGCTCAGACCCATGAGCCGGAGCTCCTGGGCGATGTACTCGGCGGCTCGCTGGCCCGCGGGGTCCTGCCAGCGAAGATCTTTGATCCAGTCGGCGAGGTTGTCCGCGTTGACGTACGGCTCGCCTCCGACGACGAGCTTCTGGATGTAGTGCCGGTTGCGCATTCGGGGTCTCCTCGCGGCCCGGCGTCGGGGGAACGACGGGCCGCCGCCGCTCGGCTCGGGATGCCGCGCGGTACGGGGATCAGGGCACATGCCGCCAACAGAACTGCCGGTCGACACTCTGGGTGAGGATTCTCCCCGACGACCCGAGATCCATTCACCCCCATTCGGATTAACGTCACATTGGTTTGGACACGCTATGTACATGGCGCTCATGCCAGATCACAGCCTGCGCATCCGTCAACGACGCGACCTGGTCCAGAACCACCCGATATCGGGACGAATCGTCCGAAGCTCGCATCCAGGCATCGTGCATCACCGGATCGAGTGAAGCCGGTGCGCTCTCGCTCAGCGCCTCGACGAGCTCGGCCAGCCGCTCCCGCTGCCTGGCCTGCATGCGCCGCCGATCGCCGTCGTGCAGCACGTAGCGCACCGCCATCGCCTTGAGCACCGTCACCTCGGCGACGGCCTTCTCCGGCAGCACCAGGTCCGCGCGGTAGCGGGTCAATCCGGGCCCGAAGCGCGCCACCGTGCCACCGACCGCCGCGGCCACGAACCGGCCGACGAGCTCGCTGGTCAGCCGCTTCAACGCGACCTGCGCCGACAGCGTCCCGTCGTAGTCGAGGACCGCGGCCACCACCGGCCAGCGCACCAGCTCCTCGGCCGCCTGCTCCAGCAGCGCGGTCTCGCCGCTGCGCAGGAACCGGTCGTCCGCCAGCTTCGCGATCTGCGCGCGCTCCTGCGGATCGGTCAGCGCCCGCAACGAGATCCGCCCGGAGATCACCGCGTCCTCGACGTCGTGCACCGAGTAGGCCACGTCGTCGGCCCAGTCCATGATCTGCGCCTCCAGGCAGCGCCGGTGATCCGGCGAGCCGTCGCGCAGCCACTCGAAGACCTCCAGGTCGTCGTCGTAGACGCCGAACTTGATCTCACCCGGCCGCTTGCGCCACGGGTACTTCGTCGCCGCGTCCAGGCAGGCGCGGGTCAGGTTCAGGCCACGCCCTACCTCGCCGGAATCGGTGACCTTCGGCTCCAGCCTGGTGAGGATCCGCAGCGTCTGCGCGTTGCCCTCGAACCCGCCGTGCCCGGCCGCCAGCTCGTTGAGCGCGCGCTCGCCGTTGTGCCCGAACGGAGGGTGCCCGATGTCGTGGGCGAGACCGGCGGTGTCCACCAGATCGGGGTCGGCGCCCAGCGCGGAGGCGATGCCCCGCCCGATCTGCGCGACCTCCAGCGAGTGCGTCAACCGGGTTCGCGGCACGTCGGCGCCCTCGTTCGGCCCCATCACCTGCGTCTTGCCCGCCAGCCTGCGCAGCGCGGCGGAGTGCAGCACGCGAGCGCGGTCGCGCGCGAACGGGGTGCGGTCGTCGGGGTGCGACGACGCGGCCTCCTTCGGCGCCTCGGGGTGCAGCCGCTGGAGGTCGTGCTCGCCGTACCCGGCCAGTTTCGAGCTCATCGCAGTGAGGCTAAGCCCCGAACACGACAACCCCACACCACGACCCAGAAAACGGAGTCAACTGGAACCTCGAGCACGAGCCTGAGCCGCTGCTTCAAGTGCGGGACTCAGCCGGCACCGCCGCGGGTTCTGAGGCGGTTCTCCTGTGAGGACGTGTCGACGTGGTGTATTGGCATACATGAGTCGGCGCGCCCGGAGCAGGAGGACCGCCTCAGGTTCCGCCACCCGCACCGCTACGCAGAACGACCACAGAAGAAGAAGCTCATCCGAGGCCGTCTCCGTTTAGTTCTGCTGGGGCGTGGGTCAGCCGGTAGAACAGCAGAGCGCCCGTCTCCCGGACGATGTACTTCATCTGGATCTCGCGGGTCTGGACCACGGGGCCCGAGCGGGCCGGGGAGGCCCACGCTTCGAGGCCCATGTCGTTGGCCATGGTCCGAGCCCGCAGCGAGTGCCACGGGTCGCTGACGATCAGCGCGCTGTCCCAGCGGCGCTGATCGGCCAGGTCCGACACCGCCTGCATGCTGCCGAGGGTGTCGCTGCCGACGTCGACCTCGACGATCTTGTCGCGCGGAACGCCGTTGTCCACCAGCCAGCTCTTGCCGGCCTGGGCTTCGGTGTAGGCGTCACCGGTCTTGCGGCCGCCGACGGTGACGATGTAGTCGGTGAGCCCGTCCTCGTAGAGGCCGAGGGCCTGCTTGAGCCTCGCTTCGAGGATGTCCGAGGGTTTGCCGTGGTACTGCGCGGCACCCAGCACCACCACGATGTCCACCGGCTGCCGGTCGTCCGCGCGGGCCACCTGCCACACGCGGACCGCCGTGCCGCCGACCACCAGGATCGTCACCAGCAGCGCGCCGACCAAGGCGCGCGCGACGATGCGACCGGTCCGCGACCGGTGGGCGGGATGATGTGCGCTCACCGGGGCATCCTCGCAGATCCACCACCGGCCGCGAGCGGGCCGGGCCAGCAGCGAAATCGACCTGGTGCTCCGGACTTCCGCATCGGGCTCAGCAACCGATCAGCCGGGCGCCCAGGTACTCCTCCAGCTTGTCGATGGCCACGCGCTCCTGGCTCATCGTGTCCCGTTCGCGCACCGTCACGGCGTGATCGGACAGGGTGTCGAAGTCGACCGTCACGCAGAACGGCGTGCCGATCTCGTCCTGCCGCCGGTAGCGGCGGCCGATCGCACCGGCGTCGTCGAAGTCGACGTTCCAGTTGCGGCGCAACGTCGCGGCCACGTCGCGGGCCTTCGGCGAGAGCTCGGCGTTGCGCGACAGCGGCAGCACCGCGGCCTTCACCGGGGCCAGGCGGCGGTCCAGCTTGAGCACGACGCGCTTGTCCACACCGCCCTTGGCGTTGGGCGCCTCGTCCTCGGTGTAGGCGTCGATCAGGAACGCCATCATCGGACGTCCCACGCCCGCCGCCGGTTCGATCACGTACGGCCGGTACCGGGAGTTGCTGGCCTGGTCGAAGTAGGTCAGGTCGACGCCCGAGTGGTTGGAGTGCGTGGTGAGGTCGAAGTCGGTGCGGTTGGCGATGCCCTCCAGCTCGCCCCACTCCTGACCGCCGAAGCGGAACCGGTACTCGATGTCCACGGTCCGCTTGGCGTAGTGCGACAGCTTCTCCTTCGGGTGCTCGAACTCCCGGAGGTTGTTCGCGTCGATGCCCAGCTCCGTGTACCAGCGCATCCGCTGGTCGATCCAGTACTGGTGCCACTGCTCGTCCTCGCCGGGCTCGACGAAGAACTCCATCTCCATCTGCTCGAACTCGCGGGTCCGGAAGATGAAGTTGCCGGGCGTGATCTCGTTGCGGAAGCTCTTGCCGATCTGGCCGATGCCGAACGGCGGCTTCTTGCGCGCGGTGGTCATCACGTTGGCGAAGTTGACGAAGATGCCCTGGGCGGTCTCGGGCCGCAGGTAGTGCATGCCCTCCTCGGACTCCACCGGCCCCAGGAAGGTCTTGAGCATCATGTTGAACTCGCGCGGCTCGGTGTACTGGCCGCGGTTGCCGCAGTTCGGGCACGGGACGTCCGTGAGGTCGTCCTCGGTGACCTCCTTGCCGGTGCGCTCGGAGTACTCCTCGGCGAGCTGGTCGGCGCGGAAGCGGCGGTGGCAGGAGGTGCACTCCACCAGCGGGTCGTGGAAGGCGCCGACGTGGCCGGACGCCTCCCACACCTGGCGCGGCAGGACCACCGAGGAGTCCAGGCCGACGACGTCGTCGCGGCCCTGCACCATGTGCTTCCACCACTGGCGCTTGATGTTGTCCTTGAGCTCGACGCCGAGCGGTCCGTAGTCCCAGGCCGACCGGGTACCGCCGTAGATCTCGCCGGACGGGAAGACGAATCCGCGGCGTTTGCAGAGACTGACGATCGTGTCGATCTGGTCGGCGGGCACGTTCACTCCGGAATTTCACTGGAAAACACATCGGACCAGCCGGTCGAGCTGGAGTTTCCCAGCGTACCGATGGCGCGGGCTCCGCATCCCGGCCGGGCCGTGAGCGCTGCGGGACCACCCGCTCGCGGCGGGTGACAGCACCCGGTATCGACCGATCGGGGCGCTCACCTGCTACCCGTAGGATGGTGCGCGTGGAACGTCATGGCGTGGCCCCCGGCCAGAGCAGCGCTCCGCGTCCGGACCGGCCGGAGGACCACGTCCACTCGCCGGACCGCGACGTGCGGCCGGTTCCGGTGCGCGACCAGCGGGTCCTGCACGACGCGGGTGAGCTGCTGCGCGCGCTGGCCGCGCCGGTGCGCATCGCGATCGTGCTGCAGCTGCGCACGTCGGAGCGCTGCGTGCACGAGCTGGTCGACGCGCTGGGCGTGGCGCAGCCGCTGATCAGCCAGCACCTGCGGGTGTTGAAGTCGGCGGGGGTGGTCTTCGGCGAGCGGCACGGCCGCGAGGTCATGTACCGGCTGGTCGACGAGCACTTGGCGCATATCGTGGTGGATGCGGCGACGCACGCCGAGGAGACCGCCCGCGCACGGACGGACGACGACGCAGACGACGGCGGACAGGAGACGGAGACAGCGTGACCACCGGCCAGGAGCCCACCGTAGGCGTACCGGGACTGCGCGCCACCAAGCAGCGGGCTGCGGTGTCGCAGTTGCTCGACCACGTCAACGACTTCCGCTCGGCCCAGGAGCTGCACGAGGAGCTGCGGCGACAGGGCGAGGGCATCGGTCTGACGACCGTGTACCGAACGCTGCAGACGCTCGCCGACGCCGGCGAGGTCGACGTGCTGCGCACCGCCTCCGGCGAGGCCGTCTACCGGCGCTGTTCGAGCCACCACCACCATCACCTGCTGTGCCGGCACTGCGGTCGCACCGTCGAGGTCGCCGACCCACCGGTGGAGAACTGGGCCGAGCGCATCGGCCAGGAACACGGCTTCTCCGACGTCAGCCACACGGTGGAGATCGTCGGCACCTGCCCGGACTGCACCGCCAAGGGCCACTGAAGGACTGGTTGAAAGGCATGCGGCGGAGCCGCATCCTCTTTCACCACGCTGGCAACTGGCACCGCCGCGGGTTCTGAGCGGCTTCGTGGCGAGTACGCCGCGACGCCGATGTCCACCCCTTGGGTAAGCGGAATACATCAGGAGTGGCGCACGGAGTCCACGAAGCCGCTGCGCTCTCCCCTTCGGGGGTTTCCGCCACCCGCACCGCCACGCAAAGCGAGCGCTCACCACTCCTAGTACTCGTAGGTGTCCGGTGGGGCTGGGATCTGTTCGATCGTGAGCGGATCGACCGTGGGGACGTAGTCGTTGGCTTCGGTGGCCGTGCCCGGGCGCAGGCGGCCGGTGATCTCGATCCAGGTGTCGGCCGGGAGCCCTTCGGCCCGCGGGCTGGCGAGGTCGATCTTGACGGCGGTGGCGTCGGCAGCGCAGCAGCTGATCCGCATCCTGGCCAGCTGGGTGGTCTCCGGCGTCGGGTGCACGACGAACCCCTGCAGGCGGACGGTCCGGTGGTTGAGCTCGCCGGTGTCGTCCCAGACCACGCGGGTCAGGAACTCCGACATGCTCAGCGTCGGCGCCTCGCCGGGTGGCAGCGGGGGGAACCGGGCCTGGCTGGGGGCCGCCGGGGCGCCTGCGGCGCGGTCGCGGGTGACCGAGTCCGAGCCCAGCGCGGGCGGGGCGATCAGGAAGATCGCGAACACCGGCAGCAGCAGCATCCAGGGGCTGCGGGTGCCGTGCTCGTGCTGGTCCACGGCCTGCCCGGCGCGGACGTCGCGGACGATGGCGAATCCGGCGAGCCCGATCATCACCAGCCCGGCGGCGATCAGCCACGGCTGCAGCGAGGGTTTGACGTAGCGCAGGAAGTCGCCGGTCAGCGAGATCTTCAGCAGCGCACCGCCGAGCAGCACCAGCAGGATGTTCTGGCTCTCCCGCCGCATCACGCACCTCCCAGCAGCACGGCGCCCACGGCGCACGCGCATCCGATCGCGACCAGGAACGTCGCCGGTGCGAAGCGGGCGGCGAAGCGGCGGCCGAAGGCGCCGGACTGCAACGCGATCAGCTTCAGGTCCACCGCCGGACCGACCACCAGGAACACCAGCTTCGGCAGCAGCGGCAGGCCGGGCATGGAGGCGACCACGAACGCGTCGGCCTCGCTGCACAGCGCCAGCACCACGGCGAGCACGGCCATGACCAGCACGCCGAGCACGATCTGACCGCCCAGCGTCTCCAACCACGCCGCGGGCACCAGGACGTTGAACACCGCCGAGGTCAGCCCGCCCAGGACCAGGAAGCCGCCGGCCTCCACCAGGTCGTGCCGCGCGGACTCGGCGAACACCGCCCACCGACCTCCTTGGGTCTGATGCGCTTCGACGCGGCGCAGCGCGCGCTCGGCCAGCCACTCGGCGCGTCCGAGCTTGGCCCACAGCCAGCCCATCGCGCAGGCGGTCAGCAACGAGCCGAGGAAGCGGGCGGGCACCATCCACGGGTCGGCGGGGAACGCCACGGCTGTGGAGACCAGGACGACCGGGTTCACCGCCGGTGCGGCCAGCAGGAACGCGAGCGCGGCCGCCGGGGCGACTCCCTGCTGCATCAGCCGCCGCGCCACGGGCACCGAGGCGCACTCGCAGCCGGGCAGCGCCACGCCGGCGAGCCCGGCGACCGGTACCGCCGCTCCCGTGCGCGCCGGCAGGGCCCGGTGCAGCACGCGCGGTGGCACGAACGCCGCGATCAGGCCGCTGACCAGCACGCCGAACACCAGGAACGGCATCGCCTGCACGCACACGGCGACGAACACGGTCGATCCGGTGCGCAGCGCGGGCACGTCCAGGACCGCCGTCAGCTGCGGCTGGAAGATCACGGCGAGCACCAGCAGCCCGCACATCACCTCCAGCGAGGTGATCACGGGACGGCGCGTCCGCTGCGGCTCGACGATCTCGGTCACGGCCGCAATCGTGCCAGTGCCGCGAGGGCATCGTTGCGGGCTCGGCCCCCGGTGTGACGAAACCCCAGTTCACCCGGGGTTCCGACACACCACGGCATCACCCGCGCGGGTGCTCTCGGTTCGCGCGGAGAAGCGAGCTCCGCTGGGTCAGACCGGGCCCTCGGACTCCGCGAGGAGCTCCGAGCGCAGCTGCGACGCCGTCGCGACGACCAGCATCAGCAGGGTGCCCAGCGGCGAGGGGTCCATGCCCTCCGCCGGGAACGCGTACCGCAGCGTCACGTCCACGCCCCGCTCGGTGCGCACCACGCCCAGCGTGCCGAACAGTCCTTGGCCCGCGCGTTCGGCGACGGACTGCGCCAGCTCGTCACCCGCGGGCAGGTCCCACGCGACGACGCAGGTCAGGCTCAGCACGGTCAGGCCCTCGGCCAGCTGCATCGCCTGAACCGCGCACGGCACCTCGGAGTGCCTGAACGTCAGCGCACCGTCGTCGTCGACGTGCACGTCGTGGTAGTTCTCGAGCGCTTCCTTGGCCGCGGTCATCAACCGCGCGGTGGTAGCGGCCTCTTGGGTCATCAATTAGCCCTCCTGGGCCGACGTGGCTGTCGCCGACCGATCGATTGCACCGCCGAAGCGGCGGTCCCGGCGCGCGTACTGCTCGCACGCCTGCCAGAAGTGCGTGCGATCAACGTCGGGGAACAGCGTGTCCTGGAAGACCATCTCGGCGTAGGCGGACTGCCAGAGCAGGAAGTTCGACGTCCGCTGCTCGCCCGACGGTCGGATGAACAGGTCCACGTCCGGCATCTCCGGCTGGTAGGTGTACTTGGCGATGGTGCGCTCGTCCACCTTCTCCGGGTTGATCTTCCCGGCGGCCGCCAGTCGCGCGATCTCCCGCGCGGCGTCGCCGACCTCCGCCCGACCACCGTAGTTCACGCACATCGTCAGGTTGAGGACTTCGTTCCCAGCGGTTCGAACCTCGGCCGCTTGCAGGGTGTTGACCACGCTGCGCCACAGCTTCGGCTTGCGCCCCGCCCAGCGCACCCGCACGCCCATCTCGTCGAGCTCGTCGACGCGGCGAGCGATGACGTCCCGGTTGAAGCCCATCAGGAAGCGCACCTCTTCCGGGCTGCGCTTCCAGTTCTCCGTGGAGAACGCGTACAGCGAAAGCCACTTCACGCCGAGCTCGATGGCGCCCTTGGCCAGCTCCAGCACCACCGCCTCGCCGCGCTTGTGGCCCTCGACGCGCGGCAACCCGCGCTCGTTGGCCCAGCGACCGTTGCCGTCCATCACCACCGCGACGTGGTTGGGCACGAACTCCGGCGGCAACGCCGGCGGCTTGGCCCCCGAGGAGTGCGGCTCAGGTGCCCGAACGGTCGGGTCGTCCTTGCCTCGCCCACGGCGTCGCAACATATCCAGGTTCTCCTTCGGCGTGCTCGACGTGCGCGGCCATTGTCCCCGCCGAGCTCGATCATCAGTTCAGCGGCCGCCCGCTCTCCCCGTCCGCGGCTCCGACCAGCGCCGCTTCCGAAGCGCGTTCGCGGATCAGCTCGGGAACGGTCCGCTCCACCAACGGCAACGACCGCAACTGCCGCTCCATGTACCACTGCAGGTGCGCGGCGACCAGACCGCTGGCCTCCCGGCGAACCGGTCCGGTGGCGGCCTCGGCGGTGTCCCAGTCACCGTGCAGCAGCGCCTCCATCAGCGGCAAGGTCAGCGCCGAAGGCCTGACCGAACCGGCGGGCCTGCACGTCGCGCACACCGCGCCACCGGCCTGCACGTTGAACGCGGCGTGCGGACCGCCCTGCCCGCAGCGGGCGCACTCGGTCAGCGCGGGTGACCAGCCGGCGAAGGACATCGCACGCAGCAGGAACGCGTCGAGCACCTGCGAGGAATCGCGGTCCCGCCCGGACAGGGCGCGCAGCGCCCCGACGGCCAGCAGGTACAGGCGCAGCACCGGCTCGCCCTCCTCGGCGGCCAGCCGGTCGACGGTCTCCAGCACCGCGCAGGCGGCGGTGTAGCGCTGGTAGTCCTCGACGATCTGCACGCCGAAGGCGTCGACGGTCTGCACCTGGGTGATGACGTCGAGCGTGCGACCGGTGTAGAGCTGCACGTCGACGTGGCAGAACGGCTCGACCCTGGCGCCGAAGCGGGAGGTCGTCCGGCGCACGCCCTTGGCGACCGCGCGCACCTTGCCGTAGCGCCGGGTCAGCAGCGTGATGATCCGATCCGCCTCACCCAGCTTCTGCACCCGCAGCACGACCGCGGTATCCCGGTAGAGGCTCACCGGTCCATTTTCGCACTTCGGGGTGACGAGCAGGCGAGTTGTCCCTAGGTGCGCAGCGCGGGGACGGCGTTGCGGATTAGGACCCAGGCCACTACCACCGCCAGCAGGACCTGCGGTGACCAGCGCCAACGAGTCCACGTCGGCAGGCGGCGGCCGAGACGGCCGGCGACCCACGCCGTCCAGGACCAGGCGAGCAGCGGCAGGAGCAGCACGGCGAGGGCGTTGTAGTGCAGGGCCGCGGGGAGGTCGCCGTGCAGGAGGCTGAACAGCATCCGCGTGCCGCCGCAGCCCGGGCAGTCGAAGCCGGTCAGGAGCTTGATCGGGCACGGCGGCAGCGGGAAACCGGCGTCCGAGGTGGGATCGGCGGCCAGCACGAGCGCGGCGCCCGCGCAGCCCGCCAGCACCGACGCACCGGGCAAGCGCATCCGGTGGAGAAACAACGATGCCGGCGCGGGTCGTCCCGCACCGGCATCGACGTCAGTCAAGGGTCACCACTGCTGCGGCTGGCCGTAGCCCTGCTGCGGGGGCTGGCCGTAGCCGAGTGCCTGCGGGGCCTGCTGCCCCTCCGGGACCACGACCACGACGGTCTTGACGATCTTGTCCGCCCAGGTCTGCTTCTTCTCGTCCCACAGCGGGGAGAGCCAGCCGATGGGCAGACCGCAGATCGCCGAGTCCACGACGTGGCAGATCTGGCGCAGGAAGGCGTTGCCGAAGCCGATCGGCTGACCGGTGGCCTCGCCGACCGTCTTGATCTTGGCGACCTTCTGGCCGAGCGTCTGCCCGGTCTTCCCGCGCCGGTAGCAGGTGTTCCAGATGGTGAACCCCAGCAGACCCAGGTAGAGCAGGCCCATGATGATCCCGACGACGATCAACGCCGTCATCGCCGCGTCCTCGTCACCACCGCTGGCGACGGCACCCATGATGAAACCGGAGATGATGTACAGCAGGAAGAACACGGCTCCGGGGATCGCGCCGTCGATCAGGTAACCGAGCACTCGGGTTCCCCACTCGGCGAGCTGACCGGCCGGGTGGGCACCCGGCGCGCCGTAGGGCTGCGGCGGGTACTGCTGCGGGTAGCCCTGCTGCGGCGGGTAAGGCTGCTGCGGCTGGGGGCCCGACGGCGGACCGAAGGGCTGCTGCGGCTGCGGGCCCGAGGGCGGGCCGCCGTAGGGCTGCTGCGGACCGGACGGCGGGCCGCCGTAGGGGTAGTTCACGACAGAAGTCCTTTTTCCAGGTTTTTTCGGGGAGTCTCCGGCCCGCTGCGAGGCCGATCGGAAACGTAGCTCAGACGCGCGTGCGTCGTGGGCGGTTCCGGAAAAGCCACCTGGAAAAAGTGATCAGAACCCCAGTTTGCGGAGCTGCTTGGGATCGCGCTGCCAGTCCTTGGCGATCTTGACGTGCAGATCGAGGTAGATCTTGCTGCCCAGCAGCGCTTGGATCTGCCTGCGCGCCTGGGAGCCGACCGTGCGCAACCGCTCTCCGCCGCGGCCGATGACGATGGCCTTCTGGCTGGAGCGCTCGACGTAGATCAGCGCGTGCACGTCGATCAGGTCGTCGCGGCCCTCGCGCGGGTTCATCTCCTCGACGGTGACCGCCAGCGAGTGCGGCAGCTCGTCGCGCACGCCCTCCAGCGCGGCTTCGCGGATCAGCTCGGCGATCAGCGTCGTTTCCGGCTCATCGGTCAGCTCGCCGTCCGGGTACAGCTGCGGGCCTTCCGGCAGCTGCGAGACCAGCACGTCGGAGAGCTCGTCGACCTGGAAGGAGTCCTTCGCCGACACCGGGATGAGCTCGGCGAAGTCCATCACCTCCTGCAGCGCCAGCAGCTGCTCGGCGACCTGCTGCTTGGGCACCAGGTCGGTCTTGGTGACGACCCCGACGACGGGGGTGCGGCGGGAGACCTTCTTGAGCTGCTCGGCGATGAAGCGGTCGCCGGGACCGACCTTCTCGTCGGCGGGCACGCAGAAACCGACGACGTCCACTTCGGACCAGGTCTCGTAGACCAGGTCGTTGAGCCTGCGGCCGAGCAGGGTGCGCGGGCGGTGCAGGCCGGGGGTGTCGACGATGATCAGCTGGGCGTCGGGGCGGTGCACGATGCCGCGGATCGCGTGCCGGGTCGTCTGGGGCTTGCTGGAGGTGATCGCCACCTTCGTTCCGACCAGGCGATTCGTCAGCGTCGACTTGCCGGCGTTGGGTCGGCCGACGAAGCAGGCGAATCCGGAACGGTGGGCATCTTCGGAGGTCACCGCCCCATTGTGACGGGCCCCCGTCCCCACCTGCTCACCACCCACCGCACGCCCCGGTCCCCACCTTCCCGCACCACGGGTGACCGGATTTCAGTGGAACTCCGGGACCAGATTTCAGTGGAACTCCGGGACCGGACTTCAGTGGAGATCGGGACCCTGAGTTCCACCGAAATCGGGGTCCCGAGTTCCACTGAAATCGGGTCAGTCCGCGATGAGGGCTTGGGCCTCGCCCTTGGCGTTGGCCCGGAGGATCGGGGTGTTCTTGGTGAGGTCGTGGGCGGCCGCGACCGAGGCGTGGTCGAGGGTTTCCGCGTCGGTGACGACCGCGGCGGCCTCCAGGCCCTCGGCGCCGCTGGAGACGGCAGCGGCCACGGCGGCCTGCAGGGCCGTGAGCTTCAGGGACGACAGGTCCACCGTGGTGGCCGCGTAGGTGCGGCCGTCGGTGTCGCGGACCGCCGCGCCTTCGGCGGCGCCGTTGCGGGCGCGGGAGGAACGCGCGAGCGTGACGATCTTGGCGTCCTCCGGGTCGAGCTCCTGCGGTGCCGCCTTCTCGACGTGCTCAGCCACGGCTGTTGCTTCCCTCCTGGTCGGCACCGCGCAGCGGTGCTTGATCGGTGTTCACCCGGTGGACCAGCAACGCGTTGATGCGGATCCGGCCCCGGTGGTCCTTGCCGCCCTCGGCGCGCAGCCGAAGGCCGGCGATCTCGGTCTCGGCACCCGGCAGCGGCACCCGGCCCAGCCGTTGCGCCAGCAGACCGCCGACGGTCTCCACGTCGGAGTCGTCGAGCTCGACGTCGAACAGCTCCCCCAGGTCCTCGACCGGGAGCCGGGAGCTCACCCGGACGGTGCCGTCCTCCATGTGCTCGACCGGGCGGTGCTCCTCCCGGTCGGACTCGTCGGTGATCTCGCCGACGATCTCCTCCACGATGTCCTCGATGGTCAGCAGCCCGGCGGTGCCGCCGTACTCGTCGACGGCGATGGCGAGGTGACCGCGCGAGATCTGCATCTCGCGCAGCAGCTCGTCGAGCCGCTTGGTGTCGGGCACGAAGGTCGCGGGCCGCATCAGCTCCACCACCGCGGGCCCTGCGGCGTCGGTGGTCTCCAGCACGATGCGGGTGAGGTCCTTGAGCGTGACCAGGCCGACGATGTCGTCGACGCTGTCACCGATCACCGGGATCCGGGAGAAGCCCGAGCGCAGGCACAGCGCGAGCGCCTGCCGAGCCGATTTGGTCTGCTCGATCCAGATGATCTCGGTGCGCGGCACCATCACCTCGCGCGCGAGGGTGTCGCCGAGCTCGAAGACCGAGTGGATCATCTCCCGCTCGCCCGCGGCCACCACGCCGCGCTCACCGGCCAGGTCGACCAGCTCGCGCAGCTCCACCTCGGTGGAGAACGGTCCCTCGCGGAAGCCCTTGCCGGGCGTGATCATGTTGCCGATCAGGATCAGCAGCCGGGTCAGCGGGTTCAGCAATCGGGCCAGCACGCGGACCGGCACCGCGATCTTCAGGCCGATGCCGTACGGGTGCTGCCTGCCGAGCGTGCGCGGTCCGACGCCGACCAGCACGTACGAGGCGACCAGCATGATCAGCACCGCGACGACCAGCGCCCAGGCCTCTGACTCCGCGACGCGCAGCGCCACCACCGTGACCAGCACGGTCGCGCCCATCTCGCAGGCGAGGCGGAGCAGGAGCAGCAGGTTGACGTGCCTGGGCCGGTCGCCGAGCAGCAGGACGAGCTGCTTCGCGCCGGTGCGGCCCTGGCGGGCCAGGTCTTCGGCGCGCGCGTGGGAGGCCACGGTGATGGCCGCCTCGGAGGCGGCGAACACCCCGGCCGCGAGCACCAGCAGCACCGCGAGCACCAAGAACGCGGTGGAACCGGCCAACTCCACTCCCCTAGTTCACCGGAGCCGGGCCCGCGCCCGGCTCGTCGTCCAGACCGACCGCGCCCAGGACCTTGTCGTCCGCGCTGCGCTGAGCCTGCGCCCGCTCGGCCTCGTCACGCGCCTCGCGGTACTCGGCCAGGATTCGGTTCTGCAGCCCGAACATCTCGCGCTCCTCCTCCGGCTCGGCGTGGTCGTAGCCGAGCAGGTGCAGGACGCCGTGCACGGTCAGCAGGTGCAGCTCGTCGAGAGTGCTGTGACCGGCCTTCTTCGCCTGGTCCTTGGCGAAGGCGGGGCACAGCACGATGTCGCCGAGCAGCGCCGGACCGGAACCGGCCGAGTCCGGGCGGCGGGCCGAGTCGTACTCGTCCATCGGGAAGGACATCACGTCGGTGGGGCCGGGCAGGTCCATCCACCGCTCGTGCAGGTCGGCCATCACGTCGAGGTCCACCAGCACTATGGACAGCTCGGCGAGCTGGCTGACGCTCATCTTGTCGAGCGCGAAGCGGGCCACCGAGACGATCGTCTCCTCGGGCACCGCGACGCCGGATTCGTTGGCAATCTCGATGGTCATGCTCGTCCTCGTCGCTGGCCGTTGCGCCGTTCATCGTGCTGGTCGGCGTCGTTGATCGCGTGCCAGCGGTCGTAGGCGTTGACGATGTCGGTGACCAGCCGGTGCCGCACCACGTCGTGGCTGTCCAGCTGGGAGAAGTGCACGTCGTCGACGTCGTCCAGGATGTTCTGCACCATCTTCAGGCCGCTGCGCTGGCCCCCGGGCAGGTCGATCTGGGTGACGTCGCCGGTGACCACGATCTTGGAGCCGAAGCCCAAGCGGGTCAGGAACATCTTCATCTGCTCGGGCGTGGTGTTCTGCGCCTCGTCCAGGATGATGAAGGAATCGTTGAGCGTGCGCCCGCGCATGAAGGCCAGCGGAGCGATCTCGATCGTCCCCGCCTGGGTCAGGCGCGGCACGGATTCCGGATCGACCATGTCGTGCAGCGCGTCGTACAGCGGCCGCAGGTAGGGGTCGATCTTCTCGTAGAGGGTGCCGGGCAGGAATCCCAGCCGCTCGCCGGCCTCGACGGCCGGGCGGGTGAGGATGATCCGGTTTACCCGCTTGGCCTGCAACGCCTGCACGGCCTTGGCCATGGCCAGGTACGTCTTGCCGGTACCGGCGGGGCCGATGCCGAACACCACGGTGTGGTGGTCGATGGCGTCGACGTAGCGCTTCTGGTTGAGCGTCTTGGGGCGGATGGTCCGACCGCGCCGCGACACGATGTCCAGGCTGAGCACGTCGGCCGGCGACTCGTTGTGGTCGGCCGAGAGCATCCCCACGCTGCGGCGGACGATGTCGGGATTGAGCTGGCTGCCCTTGCCGATGAGGGCGATGAGCTCGGCGAACACCCGTTCCGCGAACGCGACCTCCGCAGGCTCCCCGGAGAGAGTCACCTCGTTGCCCCGGACATGGACGTCGGCGGTGAGCAGGTCCTCGACGACCCGCAGGTTCTCGTCCCGGCTACCCACCAGCGTCAGCACGACGTCGTCGGGGATGTTCACCTTGGACTGAGCCGTTGCGGTCTGCGGCTGCTCTCCGGACTGGGCGGCGGCGCCACCCGCTGCGATACCGGCCACGTAGTTCGGGCCTACCTTCTGCGCGTTGCGCGCGGGTCGTTCGGTCAGTTCTCCCTGGCACCGATGGTAGTCCAAAGGAGCAACCGAGTTGCCTACATGCTCCCCCGGAACGCGCCGGTCAGCCCTTGAGCGGACCGCCGGTCATGCCACCGAGCCATTCCCCGCCGAGCAGGTGCAGGTGCACGTGGAAGATGGTCTGACCCGCGTCGGCGTTGGTGTTGAACAACAACCGGTAACCGGGCTCGGAGATTCCCTCCGCCTTCGCGATCTCGTGCGCGGTGGTGATCAGCTCGCCCAGCAGCTCCGGGTCGGCGGCGGCCAGTTCGGCGACGTTGCGGTACCGCTCCTTGGGGATGACCAGCACGTGCGTCGGGGCCTGCGGGTTGATGTCGCGGATCGCGATGACCCGCTCGTTCTCCCGCACGATGTCGGCCGGGATCTCCCGCGCGATGATGCGCAGGAACAGCTCCTTCTCCTCGCTCATGCCCCGAAGGCTAGCTGAAGTCGATGTTCGAGCCGCGGGCGGAAGTGGCTCCATCTTTGAGGTGCTGCGCCGCAACCGGGGCTGGGGGGAGTGCTCCACTTGCGGCGCAGCTCTCGCCGGACCAAGGGGGGAGGAGTCCGGCGAGTGCGGAGAACCCGATGCCCGTGCGACACCGGTGACGACGTTGCTCGTCGCACTCTCGCCGCCACCGAGCGTATCCCCGCGTCAGTCGATCGCGCTACGCAAACGGAGAAGTTCTGGATCTTGGTGACCCGAGGTGTCAGGACCAGCGGGTGGTCACAGCCCCCAGCGCCCCCAGCGCCACGGCTGCGGCGGTCGAGGCCCGCAGAACCGTGTGCCCCAGGCGGGTGACCTGCGCTCCGGCGTCACCCAAGGCGGTGAGCTCGTCGTCGGTGATGCCGCCCTCCGGGCCCACCACCAGCAGCACCTCGCCGGAGCCCGGCAGATCGGCGGAGGTCAGCGGGCCGGTCGCCGACTCGTGCAGGACCAGCGCGGCGTCGGCCTCGGCGATGAGCGCGGCGAGCTGCTTGGTGCTGACCGGCTCGGTGACCTCGGGCGTCCAGGCCCGGCGGGCCTGCTTCGCCGCTGCCGCCGCGGTGCTGCGCCAGCGCGCCAGGGCCTTGGCACCGCGCGGCCCGTCGTCCCACTTGGCCACGCAGCGGGACGCGCGCCACGGCACGACGGCGTCGACACCCGCCTCGGTCGCCAGTTCGACGGCGAGCTCGCCGCGATCGCCCTTGACCAGCGCCTGGACCACCCGGACGCGCAGCTCCGGCTGCGGCTCGTGCCAGGTCTCCGACACGGCCAACCGCAGCGAATCGCGTTCGGCGGCCTCGACGACGCAGCGCGCCATGCCGCCCTGCGCGTCGGAGAGCAGCAGCTCTTCGCCGACGCGCAGGCGGCGCACGGTTGCGGCGTGCTTGCCCTCGGGGCCGTCCAGCGTGGTGGATCCGGCCGCGGGCAACCGCTCCACCGAGAAGACCGGCAGCGACACGGGCTGCCTCAGCGGTGCCCGAAGGAGCGGAACCGGGAGAACAGTCCCTGCCTGCCGTTGCCGTTGGCGGTCACCGTCGGCTCGGGCTGCTCCTCGCCGCGCAGCTTGGCCAGGTCGCGCAGCATCTCGGACTGGGTTTCGTCGAGGTTCGTCGGAACCACGACGTCCAGGTGGATGTGCAGGTCGCCGTGGCCGCTGACCTTGCCGTTGGAGCGCAGCTTGGGCAGCCCGCGTCCGGTGATCACGTGCTCGGTGCCGGGCTGGGTGCCCGCCTCGACCGCGATCTCCTCGCGCGAACCGTCCAGCGTCTCCAGCAGCAGGACCGTGCCCAGCGCCGCCGCGGTCATCGGCAGTTCGACGTTGCAGTGCAGGTCGGCGCCGTCGCGGGTGAACCGCTCGTGCGGCAGCTCCTCGACCTCGACGAACAGGTCGCCCGCCGGGCCACCGCCGGGACCGACCTCGCCCTCGCCGGCGAGCCGGACGCGCATGCCGTCGCCGACGCCCGCCGGGATCTTGACGGTGATGGTGCGCCGTGCGCGGACCCGGCCGTCACCGGAGCACTGCTGGCAGGGGTCGGTGATGACCTCGCCGAAGCCGCGGCAGACCGGGCAGGGGCGGGACGTCATGACCTGGCCCAGGAAGGAGCGCTGCACCGACTGCACCTCGCCGCGACCACCGCAGGTGTCGCAGGTCGATGGCGCGCTGCCGGCCTTCGAACCACCGCCGTCGCAGACGTCGCAGAGCACCGCGGTGTCCACGGTGATGTCGCGGTTGACGCCGCTGGCGCACTCCTCCAGCGTCAGCTCCAGGCGCAGCAGGGCGTCGGAACCGGGCTGCACGCGGCTGCGCGGGCCTCGGCCACCGCCGCCGCCCGCGCCGCCTCCGAAGAAGGCGTCCATGATGTCGCCGAGGCCGCCGAAGCCGGCGAACGGATCGCCGCCCGTGCCGCCACCGGCGCCGCCGTTGCCCAGCGGGTCCCCGCCGAGGTCCACGACCTGGCGCTTCTTCGGGTCGGAGAGCACCTCGTAGGCGGTGGTCACCTCCGCGAACCGCTCTTGAGCCGCCTCGTCCGGATTGACGTCGGGATGCAGTTCCCGGGCGAGTTTGCGGTATGCGCGCTTGATCTGCTCGGGTGTCGCGTCCTGGGAGATCCCGAGGGTCGCGTAGTAGTCCCTGGCCACCTTCTCCGTACTTCCTCTGCTCGATTAAGTCGAGTGAATGCCGGTCATGCCGGTGCGAACCTCACCGGCCGTCCAGGATCTCACCCACGTACGCGGCCACGGCACGGACCGCCGCCATCGTTCCGGGGTAGTCCATGCGGGTCGGGCCGACAACGCCCAGACCGCCCAAGACCATGCCATCCGAACCGTATCCGGTGGAAATCACCGAGGTCGTCTGCATCTCCAACGCCTCGTTCTCCGCCCCGATGCTGACCCGGACGGTACTCGAATCGCGGGCGGCGGCGAGCAGCTTGAGCACCACCACCTGCTCCTCCAGGGCTTCGAGGACCTGGCGCAGCGAGTTCGGGAAGTCAGCGACGTTGCGGGTGAGGTTGGGCGTGCCGCCGAGCACCATCCGCTCCTCCGGGTGCTCCACGAGCGACTCGATGAGCACGCCGCAGACCCGGATGAGCACGTCCCGCAGTTCCGGCGGGGCCTGGTCGGGCAGTTCGGCCACCGCGGCGGAGGCGTCGGCGAGCCGCTTCTCGGTCATCGCCGAGTTGAGCACGGTCCGCAGCCGGGCCACGTCGTCGTCGGTGATGACGTCGCCGAGGTCGACCATCCGCTGGTCGACGCGGCCGGTGTTGGTGATCAGCACCAGCATCAGCCTCGCCGGGGTGATCGTGACCACCTCGACGTGCCGGACGGTGGACCGGGTCAGCGTCGGGTACTGGACGACGGCGACCTGCTGGGTGAGCTGCGCGAGCAACCGCACGCTGCGGCGCATCACGTCGTCGAGGTCCAGAGCGCCGTCCAGGAAGTTGCGGATGGCGCGGCGTTCGGGACCGGTCAGCGGCTTGACCTCGTGCAACCGGTCGACGAACAACCGGTAGCCCTTGTCGGTGGGCACCCGTCCGGCGCTGGTGTGCGGCTGGACGATGAAGCCGTCCTCCTCCAGGGCCGCCATGTCGTTGCGCACGGTGGCGCTGGACACACCGAGGTTGTGGCGGTCGACCAACGCCTTCGAACCGACCGGCTCCTTGGACGACACGAAGTCGGCCACGATCGCCCGCAGGACCTCGAAGCGGCGTTCATCCGCGTTCACCCGCGCACCTCCTCAACAGCCTGCCCAGCGGATTTCGCGGTAACCCTGGCCCACACCTATCCGCGCACCCGAAGCTCGGGGCTCTGGGCGCCCACATCGAGTTTACGGTGTTCGTCCCCCAGAACCGAGAGCCGCAGCTCGCACCCGCGCAGGCGTGCGGCAGCGCTGCTACTGACGGAGCCGTGGAGCCGTCCAAGCGCGCAACGTCCCGGCGATTTCCGGAACATCGAGCTCGCCGGAGGCGATGGCCACCACGAACTTCTCACCGTCATCAACCGTCGGAGCGGTCAGGAGAACACCGTTGATCCAGTAGAAACCGAAGGTGCCGACCCACCCGAGCCGCTCGTTGCCGTCCACCAACGCGTGGTTGCGGACGAGCGAATGCAACAAGGCCGCCGCTTTGTCGTGCACCGTCGGATAGGCGTCCTTCCCGAAAACGGTTGCCTGTGCGCGTGCGAGCGCGCCCTGCAGCAAACCCCAGTCTCGAACCTCCGGTTGATGCCCCAGTGCACGTGTCGCGGCGAGGACCAGGTCATCGATGGAGGGAAACCTGGTCACCTACTGACCCAACCTCTCGATGAGCTCGGCGTCTCGCTGCACCACGAAGTCGACGGCCTCCGCGAACGAGACCTCACGCCGGGCCGTGTACTCGCGAATGGCCTGGCGCGCAACGTCCTGCATCGAACGGTGCTCGTCTTCCGCCGCTTGACGGAGAGCCTCTGTTTCCTCGTCTGTCAGCCGCAGAGTCATCGCCATGACCGCATGATACCGCGCGATACCAAACGATGTCAGGCGAGG
The DNA here is from genome assembly GCF_040676935.1 of Saccharopolyspora sp. NPDC049426. Lineage (NCBI taxonomy): Bacteria > Bacillati > Actinomycetota > Actinomycetes > Pseudonocardiales > Pseudonocardiaceae > Saccharopolyspora > Saccharopolyspora sp. NPDC049426. The sequence goes on from NZ_JBFAPZ010000011.1 coordinate 269,013, forward strand.
AGGTCTTGGACGACCGCGTCGGCGAGGAGGCGGCCGCGGTCGGTGAGGACGCAGCGGCCGTCGGCGAGGGCGTCGGGCTCCAGCAGGCCGTCGGCCGCGGCCTGGTCAGCGGCTCGGCGGCCCGCGTCGTCGAGGGTCCGCACCGACAGGCCGCTGCGCACGCGGAGTTCGAGCATGACGCGCTCGATGCGCTGGTCCTCGGCGGTGAGCAGTTCGCGGGCCTGGGCCGGGGAATCGCCTTCGGCGAGGGCTGCGGCGTAGCGGGCGGGGTGCTTGACGTTCCACCAGCGGACGCCACCGACGTGGCTGTGCGCGCCCGGACCGGCGCCCCACCAGTCACCGCCCTGCCAGTAGCCGAGGTTGTGGCGGCACTCGGCGTCGGCGTCGCGCGCCCAGTTGGAGACCTCGTACCAGTGCAGACCGGCCTCGGCCAGCTTGGCGTCGATGAGCTCGTAGCGGTCGGCGAGGACGTCCTCGTCGGGCATCGGCAGTTCGCCGCGGCGGACCTTGCGGGCCATGGCCGTGCCGTCCTCCACGATCAGCGAGTACGCCGAGACGTGGTCCACGCCCGCTTCCAGCACCGCGTCCAGCGAGTCGCGCAGGTCCTGCTCGCGCTCCCCCGGCGTGCCGTAGATCAGGTCCAGGTTGACGTGCTCGAACCCGGCGGCGCGAGCCTCTCGGGCGGCGGCAACGGCACGCCCCGGCGTGTGGGTGCGCTCCAGCACGCGCAGCACGTGCTCGGCGGCCGATTGCATGCCGAGGGACACACGCGTGAAACCGGATTTTCGAATGCGTTCGAAGAACTCCGGGGAGGTCGACTCCGGGTTGGACTCCGTGGTCACCTCGGCCCCGGCTGCCAGGCCGAATGTGTCCCGAATCGCATCGACGACCGCACCCAGCCGTTCAGCGCCCAGCAGCGAGGGCGTTCCGCCTCCCACGAAGACGGTCTCAGCGGCCGGCGCGGGACCTCCGGAGAGGGCCTTCGCGCCGAGCTCCAGCTCGGCTCGCAGACCGTCCAGCCAACTGCCGAAACTGGCCGAAGACCCCAGCTCATCGGCGGTGTAGGTGTTGAAGTCGCAGTACCCGCAGCGGGTGGCGCAGAACGGCACGTGGACGTAGACGCCGAAGGGGCGCGAACCCAGCCCGGTCAGGGCCGATTCGGGGAGGCTCCCGTCGGCCGGGGCCGGTTCGCCGGTAGGGGGTTGAGCAGGCACGCTTCCACTGTCTCACCATGCGGATGGGGTTGGTCCCGCCGGTTCACGCGTGGCACGCTGCGCGACGTGGGTGCGACTCTGCCAGAGCTTCTCCTGGTCGCCCGCAGGTACGTTGACCTGCGGCGGGTGGCCAGCGCGCTCTGCCTCGGCAAGGTCTGATCCCCCGCCGTCTTTTTGTCTTGTTCAGTCGGCGCCGGGCCTCCGAGGAGTGAGAGCCGTCACGCCGACGGTACTTCCACGCGGAGGCTTCGCGCCTGGAAGTCCCGGAGGTCGCGGACATGGCTCCCCCCACGGAATCGCCTGCTCGTCCTGCCCGCAAGCGCAAGACCCGCGGCGAGGGCCAGTGGGCGCTCGGTTACCGCGAACCGCTCAACGCAAACGAGCGCTCCAAGAAGGACGACAACCCGCTCAACGTGCGCGAGCGGATCGAGAACATCTACGCCCACCGGGGCTTCGACGCGATCGACCCCGGTGACCTGCGAGGCCGCTTCCGCTGGTGGGGCCTGTACACCCAGCGCGCGCCGGGCATCCCCGGTGCGCGCACCGGCACGATCGAGCCCGAGGACCTCGACGACCGCTACTTCATGATGCGGGTGCGCGTCGACGGCGGTGCGCTGACCACCGAGCAGCTGCGGGTCATCGGCGAGGTGTCGCAGACCTACGCGCGTGACACCGCCGACATCACCGACCGGCAGAACGTCCAGCTGCACTGGGTCCGCGTCGAGGACGTGCCGACGATCTGGCAGAAGCTCGAGAGCGTCGGGCTCTCCACCACCGAGGCCTGCGGCGACTGCCCGCGCGTGATCCTCGGTTCGCCGGTGGCGGGCATCGCCGCCGACGAGATCATCGACGCGACCCCGGCGATCGCCGAGATCACCGAGCGCTACATCGGCGACCGGTCGCTGTCGAACCTGCCGCGCAAGTTCAAGACCGCGATCTCGGGTTCGCCGCGCTGGGACACGGTCCCGGAGATCAACGACATCTCGCTGGTCGGCGTGGTCCACCCGGAGCACGGTCCGGGCTACGACCTGTGGGTCGGCGGCGGTCTGTCGACCAACCCGAAGCTGGCCGTGCGCCTGGGCGCCTGGGTTTCGCAGGAGGACGCCGCCGAGGTCTGGCACGCGGTCGTGCAGATCTTCCGCGACTACGGCTACCGCCGCCTGCGCAACCGGGCCCGCCTGAAGTACCTGCTCGCCGACTGGGGCGCGGAGAAGTTCCGGCAGGTGCTGGAGGACGAGTACCTGGGCCGCAAGCTGATCGACGGGCCCGCCCCGGAGACGCCCTCGGGTCACCGCGACCACCTCGGCGTGCACCGGCAGGTCGACGGCAACCACTACGTGGGCGTCAAGAGCGCTGCCGGCCGGGTGAGCGGTTCGACGCTGATGGAGGTCGCCAAGGCCGCCGAGCGCGTCGGTTCCAAGCGGGTGCGCACCACCGTCGAGCAGAACCTGCTGGTGCTCGACGTGGCCGAGTCCGACGTGGAGGGTCTGACCGCGGACCTCGCCGAGCTGGGCCTGCACGCCGACCCGTCGCCGTGGCGGCGCGGCGTGATGGCCTGCACCGGCATCGAGTTCTGCAAGCTCGCCATCGTCGAGACCAAGCAGCGGGCGATCGACCTGGTCTCCGAGCTGGAGAAGCGGCTCGCCGACGTGCAGGCCGGTGTCACCGACCCGGTGACGATCAACCTCAACGGCTGCCCGAACGCCTGCGCCCGGACCCAGGTCGCCGACATCGGGCTGAAGGGCCAGATGGTCCCGGACGGCGACGGGAACCAGGTCGAGGGCTTCCAGGTGCACCTGGGCGGTGGCCTGGCCATCGACACCGGGTTCGGCCGGAAGATCCGCGGCCACAAGGTCATCTCCTCCGAGGTCGGCCCCTACGTGGAGCGGCTCGTGCGCAACTACCTGGACCAGCGCGAAGAGGGCGAGCGGTTCGCGCAGTGGGTCGCCCGCGCCGAGGAAGACGACCTCAAATGAGCGAGCGGGCGGTGCCGCAGTGCTGCCCGTACTGCGGCGACGAGGACCTCACCCCGGAGGAAGAGCCCTCCGGGGCCTGGAAGTGCCACGCCTGCCGACGGGTCTTCACCGTGCGGCTGGTCGGGTTGGCGCTGGGAGGGAACGGAGACTGATGACCGCCGAAACCACCACACAGATCGGATCGCGACGCAGCGACGAGGAGCTCAAGGCGCTGGTCGACAAGGCCGCGCCGGAGCTGGCCGACGCCACCGCGGAGGAAGCGCTGCGCTGGGCGGCGGAGCACTTCGGCGACGGCAGGCTGATCGTGGCCTCCAACATGCAGGACGCGGTGCTGGTCGACCTGGCCGCCAAGGCCATGCCCGGCGTGGAGATCCTGTTCCTGGAGACCGGCTACCACTTCGCCGAGACCATCGGCACGCGCGACGCCGTCGAGCAGGTCTACGACGTGAAGATGGTCAACGCGCTTCCCGAGCAGACCGTCGCCGAGCAGGACCAGGCCGAGGGTCCGCGCCTGTACGAGCGCGACGCGCAGCGCTGCTGCTTCCTGCGCAAGGTCGTCCCGCTGCGCAACACGCTGTCCCGCTACGAGGCGTGGGTGACCGGCGTGCGCCGGGTGGAGGCGCCGACCCGCGCCAACACCCCGATCATCACCTGGGACGACCGCAACGGGTTGGTGAAGGTCAACCCGCTGGCGGCGTGGTCCGACGAGGAGATGCAGCGCTACATCGACGACAACGGCGTGCTGGTCAACCCGCTGGTTCCCGCGGGGTATCCGTCCATCGGATGCCAGCCCTGCACCGCCAAGCCGCAGCCGGGCGCGGATCCGCGCAGCGGGCGCTGGGCGGGCAGCTCCAAGACCGAATGCGGATTGCACGGCTGAGTTCTCAGCGCACACGAGCACGACTTCGACCCGGGTGCGGGTGTCCGGGAGACGACGGAGGGGAAATGACCACAGCAGACACCGAGGTGTCCGCGCCGCCGCAGGTGGACAACCTGGCCGCGCTGGAGTCCGAGGCGATCCACATCTTCCGCGAGGTGGCCGGTGAGTTCGACCGGCCGGTGATCCTGTTCTCCGGCGGCAAGGACTCCACGGTGCTGGTGCACCTGGCGATCAAGGCGTTCTGGCCCGCTCCGGTGCCGTTCTCGCTGCTGCACGTCGACACCGGGCACAACTTCCCGGAGGTGCTGGACTTCCGCGACGACATCGTCGAGAAGCACCAGCTTCGCCTGGTCGTGGCCGAGGTGCAGGACTACATCGACGACGGTCGGCTGCAGGAGCGCGCCGACGGCACCCGCAACCCGCTGCAGACCCAGCCGCTGCTGGACGCCATCGGCGACAACAAGTTCGACGCCGTCTTCGGCGGCGGTCGCCGCGACGAGGAGCGGGCCCGCGCCAAGGAGCGCATCTTCAGCCTGCGCAACGCCTTCGGGCAGTGGGACCCGCGCCGGCAGCGCCCGGAGCTGTGGAACCTCTACAACGGGCGGCACCGCCCGGGTGAGCACGTGCGCGTGTTCCCGCTGTCGAACTGGACCGAGCTGGACATCTGGCGCTACATCCAGCGGGAGAAGATCGAGCTGCCGGAGATCTACTACGCGCACCGCCGCGAGGTCTACCTGCGCGACGGCATGTGGCTGACCTCCGGCCCGTGGGGCGGTCCGCGCGACGGGGAGAACCCGGAGTCCAAGACGGTGCGCTACCGCACGGTCGGCGACGGTTCCTGCACCGGCGCGGTCGAGTCCGAGGCGTACACCGTGGACGACGTCATCGCCGAGGTCGCGGCCAGCCGCCTCACCGAGCGAGGCGCGACCCGCGCAGACGACCGGATCAGCGAAGCCGCCATGGAAGACCGCAAGCGCGAGGGCTACTTCTGATCCCGCCCGTCCTCCGTTCTCCCTCCCACTGCCACCAGGAATGGGTTTCCAGACGATGACCGAGACCACGACTCGCACCGCCCCGGACAGCGGCACCGAGGTGACGCTGCCGGTGCACACCGATCTGCTGCGACTGGCCACCGCGGGCTCCGTCGACGACGGCAAGTCCACGCTGGTGGGTCGGCTGCTGCACGACACCAAGTCGGTGCTGGCCGACCAGCTCGACGCGGTGCACCGGGCCAGCGCGGACCGCGGCCTGGCCACCCCTGACCTGTCGCTGCTGGTCGACGGCCTGCGCGCGGAGCGCGAGCAGGGCATCACCATCGACGTGGCCTACCGCTACTTCGCCACGCCGAAGCGCACCTTCGTGCTGGCCGACACCCCCGGCCACGTGCAGTACACCCGCAACACCGTGACCGGTGCCTCGACCGCACAGCTGGCGGTGCTGCTGGTCGACGCCCGCAACGGCGTCGTCGAGCAGACCCGGCGGCACGCGGCGGTGCTGGCGCTGCTGGGCGTGCCGCAGCTGGTGCTGGCCGTCAACAAGATCGACATGGTGGACTTCGACGAGGCGACCTTCACCCGCATCGCCGAGGAGTTCGCCCTCCACGCCAGGGCTCTCGGCTACGCCGACGACGCCGTGGTGACCATCCCGGTGTCGGCGCTGCTCGGCGACAACGTGGTGGAGCGCTCCGAGAACACGCCCTGGTACTCCGGCCCGTCGCTGCTGGAGCACCTGGAGAGCGTGCCGGTCGCGCCGGACCCGCACGACGTGCCGTTCCGGATGCCGGTGCAGTACGTGATCCGGCCGCGCACCGCCGAGCACCCGGACTACCGCGGCTACGCGGGCCAGGTCGGCGCCGGTGTGGTGCGGGCCGGGGACGACGTCGTCGTGCTGCCCGCCGGGGTGCGCACCAAGGTGTCCAAGGTGGACACCGCCGACGGCGAGCGGGCGGAGGCCGCGGCGGGTCACTCGGTGACGCTGCTGCTGGAGGACGACGTCGACATCTCGCGCGGCGACCTGATCGCCGCGGCGGAGACCGCGCCCCGGCTGACCGACGAGCTCGACGCCACCGTGTGCTGGCTGGCGGAGAAGACGCTGAACCCGGGCGCGAAGGTGCTCGTCAAGCACGGCGCCCGCACCGTGCAGGCGATGGTCACCGAGCTGTCGGCGCGCTTCGACGAGCAGCAGCTGACCAGCGTCGCCGCCCCGGACTCGTTGCAGCTCAACGAGATCGGCCGGGTGCAGCTGCGCACCGCCGAGCCGCTGCCGGTCGACGACTACGCCGACAGCCGCCGCAACGGCTCCTTCCTGGTCATCGACCCGGCCGACGGCACCACCCTGGCCGCGGGCCTGATCGGCGTGCCGCTGGCTCCGTTCGCCGAAGCGTCGCGATGACCACCGCGCCGCTGGTCGCCGTCGCGCACGGCAGCCGGGATCCGCGCTCCGCCGCGACGATCCACCGGCTGCTGGACGTGGTGCGCGCGCTGCGGCCTGAGCTGGACGTGCGCGTGGCGTTCCTGGACCTGTCCCAGCCGCTGCTGGGCGACGTCCTGGACGCCGTGCGCGCCGACGGGCACCGGGAGGCCGTGGTGGTGCCGCTGCTGCTCGGCCACGCCTTCCACGCCCGCGTCGACGTGCCCGCCGCCGTCGCCGACGCGCAGCAGCGGCATCCGGACCTCCGGGTGCGCATCGGCGACGTGCTGGGTCCGGACCCGCGGCTGGACGCCGCGGCGTGGCGCCGCCTGCTGGCAGCGGGTGCCGACCCCGACGATCCGGAGCTGGGTGTTCTGCTGGCGGGCGCGGGCTCGTCGCACGCACCGGCCAACCGCCTGGTCGCCGACGTCGCGGCCCGCTGGCAGTCCCGCACCTCCTGGGCCGGAACGGTCGCGACCTTCGCGGCTGCCGCGGCCCCGGACGTCCCGGCGGCCATCGAGCTGCTGCGGGCCCGCGGTGCGCGGCGGTTCGCGGTCGGGTCCTGGTTCCTGGCGCCGGGGCTGCTCCCGGACCGCATCGTCGAGCTGGCCCAGGCCCGCTCGGACGCTCCGCTGATCGCGGGTCCCATGGCCGATGATCCGGGCGTGGCCGATCTCGTCCTGCACCGCTACGACCTGGCCACCGTCGACGCACCGCTGCCCGTCCCGGCGTGAGAGTGGGCAGCTCGTCTCGCGCGCAACGGTTTGGCGAGAATTCGCCAAGTGGGTTCGCCGTCGCACCTGCATCTGCATGATGTGATCTGTGCCGTTCACGCCAGGGTTGCGCGCGCAGGAGGTCGCTCCGCGATGACGTCGATCCCGCACCTGATCGCGCGGGTGCGCCCCGAGTTCGCGCGCAGCGAGCAGGACAAGTCCTGCCACTTCTTCCCGCTCCCGAACGGTGACCCGCTGCCCGATACCCTGCGCGCCTACTGCGGTTTCAGCATCGCCCCCGGCCAGGCCGAGGCTCTGGACGGGCCCGCGGGGATGCCGTGCCTGGGCTGCTTGATGGCCGCGGCGCTGTCCGACTGAACCCCCGGGTCCGTCCGGGTGAACCATTGCCGTCCCGATCTACGTGTGATCCACCGGACCGCACCGCCGAGTTTCACTCAGAGTTGTTCTCTCAAAGACTACGATTCATCCCATGAGGTCATGAGAGAGTGCATGGCGGCGCTTGAACGGGGAACCGGCAGCTCACCGTGCATCGCTACCCCGTCAGGCCCACGCGATCGAGTGACCGTCGCTGTGGGGGCGATCAATGCAAGGCTGGACAGGGAGTCAGGGACAACAGGTCGAGATGAACACGCAGCAGCCGAGTCGACCGGTCATCACACCGGCTATGCGGGAACAGGCCAAGAAGCAGCCCAACACCTGGCTGTACGTGGTCGACCCGATCTTCACCGACCCCAACGCCGAAGTGCCGCCGTGGGGTTTCATCGGCGGTTACCGCGTCGACGAGCAAGGTGAGATCACCGACGACTTCTCCCCCAACCCGAACTACCGGCCCTCCCCCGTGGCGCTGCGGCTGCCCGCGCCGACCAACGACGTCGAGCGCGCGCTGCAGCTGACCACCACCGGGTACGCGCAGGGCCACTCCCTGCTCGCCGCGATGCTCGACTCCGAGCTGATCCTGTTCGCCCAGCCGCAGGGCAGCGGGCTGTTCACGATGGAGCACGAGTCGGGCCGCCGCCAGCTGCAGGTGTTCACCTCCGAGGGCTTCCTGCCGCCGAACTGGACGACCTGGCAGCGCATGACCGGGCGGCAGCTGGCGACCAACCAGCTGACCGGCGTCGACCTGCAGATCAACCCCACCAGTCCAGTCAAGGCCCGGATGCCCGGTGAGGACCTGGTCAAGATCGCCGCGTCGGTCCCGCCGAAGCCGGCGGGCGTTCCGATGTCGCCGCCCGCGGGCACCCTCATGCCTCCGGTCCCCGCGGCAAGCCCGGTCTCGCCACCCGCAGGCACCCCGATGTCACCGCCCGCGGGAACACCGGTCTCACCGCCCGCCGGGATGCCGGCGCCCACCGCGACTCCCGCGGTCCCGGTCGGTCCCGCGACCCCGATCGTTCCCCAGCCCCCGGCCGCTCCGGCGGACCCGGCCGAGACCGAGTTCGGCCGCCGATTCCTGGGCTCGATGCTGGCCGGAGCGATCGGCGACGCGCTGGGCGCGCCGGTGGAGTTCTACCCGATCGACCAGATCCGCAGCCGCTTCGGCGAGGACGGCGTCACCGAGTACGACCGCAGCGGCGAGCACCCGGGCGAGTTCACCGACGACACCCAGCTGACGCTGTTCACGCTGGAAGGGCTGATCCGCGCGCACAGCCTGGCCCGCAGCGGCGACTCCGCCGGTCCGCTGCCCACCGTTCAGCTGGCCTACCAGCGCTGGCTGCACACCCAGGGCTACGCGTGGATGCGGTCGGCCGGGCCGTTCGCGGCCAAGCACCCCAAGGCCAACGGCTGGCTGATCGAGCAGTCCGACCTGTTCGCCGTGCGCGCGCCGAACAGCGGATCCATCAGCGCGCTCCGCGAGTTCGCCTCGGTGGGAGCTCCCGGCACGTTCGAGCGGCCGATCAACGACTCCGACGACTGCGGTGGCGTGGTCAGGGTCGCCCCGGTCGCGCTGTGGTCGGACGACCCGCGCTCGGTCTTCGAGCTCGCCGCCGCCACCGCCGCGCTGACCCACTCCCAGCCCAACGCCTACCTGCCCGCCGGTGTGCTGGCGGTGCTGGTGCACCGGCTGCTGCGCGAGGAGTCGCTGCCCTCGGCGCTGAAGCAGGCCCGCGAACTGCTGGCCGCCTACCGCGATCACGAGGACACCGACCGCGCGCTGCAGGCCGCCGAAGACCTCGCTGCGAAGGGCAAACCCACTCCCGAGCAGCTCAAGGACACCCTCGGCAGCGGCTGGGCCGGGCACGAGGCGCTGGCCATCGCGGTGTGCGCGGCGCTGTGCACCGACACCATCGCCGACGCTCTGATGCTCGCGATCAACCACTCCGGCGACAGCGACTCGACGGCCTCGATCTGCGGCAACATCGTCGGCGCCCGCAACGGGGCCGCCGCGCTGCCCGGCGTGTGGCTGCGCGACCTGCGGCAGCGCGAGGTCGTGGAGTCGCTGGTCAAGGACGGACTGCTGGAGTTCCGGGGCACCCCGCCCACCGGGGACGCGTGGGCCAAGCGCTACCCCGCCTCCGGCGACGTCTCCGACCTGGACTTCGCCTCGTCGCTGCCCCGCGCCGAGAGCCCAGCTGAGAGCGCGGAGGCGCCGGCGGAGACCGACGAGGCGGAGGACGCCGCGCCCGAGGTGGCGCCCGAACCGGAGGTGGAGCCCGAACCGGAGGTGGCCGCCCCGCAGGTCGAATCCGTCGTCTCCCCACCGGAATCGGCCGCACCGCCACCGCCGTCCTCCCCGGAAGACCTGCGCACGCAGCGGATCCTCGGGATGCTGCTGGGCGCCGCCGCCGGTGACGCGCTCGGATTCCCCATCGAGGCCGACTCGCTGGCCGAGATCCGCGCGAAGTACGGCGACTCCGGGCTCATCGACTACGTCGACGGACACCACCCGGCCGGGTCGATCAGCGACGAGACCCAGCTGACCGCGTTCACCGCCGAAGGACTCATCCGCGCCTCGACCGCGCGCCGCGAGAACGGGTCCGCCGACCCGGCGGCCCACGTGCAGCAGGCGTACCAGCGCTGGCTGCACACCCAGGGCGTCGAGTGGGCAGAGGCCGGGGGCAGCGCGGAGGAACCGGACGGCTGGCTGATCGGCCAGCGCGAGCTGTTCGACCGCCGCGTCCGCGGTATGACCACGATGCAGGCGCTGCGCGGCTTCGCGGGCGGCAACGCGCCGGGTTCGCTGGACAAGCCGCCGAACGACGCGGCCGACTGGGGCGCGGTGATGCGCGCGGCTCCGGCGGCCCTGTGGTCGGACGACCCGTCCGAGGCGTTCCGCACCGGGGCCCGCACCGCGCTGCTCACCCACGGCCACGTCAGCGCCTACCTGCCCGCCGGTTCGCTCGCCGTGCTGGTGCACCAGCTGCTGGCCGACCGCTCGCTGCCGCAGGCGGTGGACCGCACGCTCCTCGAACTGTCCGAATGGGACGGTCACGAGGAGACGATCACCGCGCTGCGCAAGGCCGTCGAGCTGGCCGCGACCGGCACGCCGACGCCGGAGCAGATCGAGGAGACCTTCGGCACCGCGCACTCCGGCGCCCAGGTGCTGGCGATCGCGGTGTGCGCGGCGCTGACCCACCCGGAGTCGTTCCCGGAGGCGTTGGTGCTGGCCGCGAACCACTCCGGCGCCAGCGACTCCACCGCGTCGATCTGTGGCGGCATCATGGGCGCGGCGCACACCGCCTCCGCGATCCCGCAGCACTGGCAGGACAAGCTGGAGCTGCGCGAGACCCTGGAGTTCCTGGCCGCCGACGCGGACCTGGAGTTCGGCCCCAACCCGCCGTCCGGTCAGCTGTGGGCGGCGCGCTACCCGGTGCCCGAGGAGCAGCCGGTCGAGGCGGAACCCGAGGAAGTGGTCGCGGCCGAGGAGCCCGAACCGGAAGCGACCGAACCGGAAGCGGCCGAGCCGGAAGCGGCCGAGCCGGAAGCGACCACGCCGGAACCCGGCGAGCCGGAACCTTCCACGCCGGATGCGGCGGAGGAAGCGACGGCCGCGGCCGAGGAAGCCCCCGCCGACAAGGACGACTCCGACGACGGGTTGTCCGACGAGGAACTGCGGTTGCTGCTGGCGTGGCGCAAGTTCCGCGACAACGACGACGGCAACGGCAACGCCGACCTCACCCACGGCCTGCACAAGCTCCTGGTGGAGGCGTTCGGCGAGGAGCGCGCGGCGCAGCTCATCGGCGAGTCCGCACCCGAGGAAGCCGAGGTCGACGACGAGGTCGAAACCGTCGAGGAGGAGCAGGTCCGGCCCAGCCGCCGCGACCGGCTCGCCGGCTGCGTGCTCGGCAGCGCCGCGGGCGACGCCCTCGGCGCGCCCTGGATGTTCAGCGACCTGCTCACCACGCTGCGCGAGAACCCCGACGGGGTGCGCGCGCACGCCGAGCTGTTCGGCCGCCTCGGCGCCGCCACCGCCTACACGCAGCAGACCGCGTTCGTGCTGGCCGCGCTGAGCGGGGAGAACCCGGACCGGCCGTCGTTGGTGCGGGCCTCGCTGCGGGACTGGGTGCGCACCCAGGGCGGTCGGCCGACCCCGGACGGCGGCGGCAAGCTCAGCGACGTGGAACCCCTTCGCGCGCAGCGGTTCCCGGACGAGGCGACGCTGACCGCGGTGGCCCGCTGGGGCGACCGGGCCGAGAACCCGACGCCGGGCAACCCGCCGAACGACGCCCGCAACGCCGCCGCCACCGTGCGCGGTGCCGTCGTCGGTTTCGAAGCCACCGATCCGGCCGAGGCGATCACGCTGGGCGCCGGCATCGGCGTGCTCACCCACGGCCACCCGGACGGTTACCTGCCTGCGGCCGCGCTGGCGGGCCTGGTGTGCGGGCTGGACGGCGGCCGGACGCTGATCGAGGCCGTGCAGTCGGTGCTGGCCGAACTCGATCGGATGGAGGGCGCCGAGAACACCGCGCGCGGCCTGCGCGCCGCAGTCGAGATCGCCACCGGCGGTCCCGTGTCGCCGACGGTGCTGGAGTCGCTGGGCCTGGGCTGGCACGCACCGGAAGCACTGGCCATCGCGGTCGTCGCGGCGCTGTCGCACCCGAACTCGGTGGCCGACGCGATCTCGCTCGCGGCCACGCACGCGGGCAACAGCGCGGCGACGGCGGCGATCTGCGGCGCGCTGATGGGCACCGCGCGCGGCGTCGAGGAGCTGCCCGAGGAGTGGGTCGACGGGCTGGAACTGCGGGAGGTCCTGGATCGTCTGCTGGCCGAGATGGATGCCTCCGAGGTCGAGGCGCCCGAACCCCAACCCGCCGCCAACAGCGCCGGATAAGCCGTAGTGGACGAACGCGGGCTCGACGAGGACGAACGCGCGCTGCTGGCCGCATGTCGGCGGGACCCGGTGGAACGCCGGCTGCTGACGGTCTGGCGGCACTGGGAGAGCCATCCCGCGAACCGTCCGCTGTGGGCCGCTGAGCTGCAGCAGCGGATCGCGGCGGATTCCGACGAGGCTGCCCCGGAGACCGGGCTGGCCGACCGCGCCGGTGCCCTGCCCGGTTCCTCGGCCCGCGTGCTGGGCATGCTGCTCGGCGGCGCGGTGGGCGAGTTCGCCGCGCTCGGCCGCGTCGGTCAGCGCACCGGTGCGCTGCTGTTCGTGCTGGAAGGGCTGATCCGCGCGCACACGCAGCTGCGGTCGACGGGTTCCGGCGAACCGACCTCGGCGGCGCTGGCGGCGTTGCGCCGCTGGCTGCACACCCGGGGTGTGCCGTGGCGGGACTGCGGCGGCGACTCACCCCGGCCGAGCGGTTTCCTGGTCGCCGAGCGAGGTCTGCACGATCCGGCGACCGATGAGCCGACGCTGCTGACCTCGGCGGCGAAGGTCGTCGCCGGGCATCCGCAGGGCACCCGGCAGCAGCCGATCAACAGCGCGGACACGGCCACCGCGGTCCCGTTCGGGGCGCTGGCCGCGCTGTGGTCGGGCGATCCGGGCGCGGTGTTCGCGCTCGGCGGTGATCTGGCCGCGCTCACCCACGGGCATCCGCACGGGCACAGCCCCGCCAGCGTGCTGGGCACGACGACGCTGTGGCTGCTGCGCGGGCACGACCTGGAAACCTCTCTGCGCCAGGGCATTTCCGGGTGGCAGTCGGGCCGCACCGCGCTCGGCGACGCACTGCGGCTGGGACTGCTCAGCCCGGCGGGCTTCCGCCCCGGACCGGCGCACCTGGGCGCGCACCGCAGCGGGCTCGGTGCGCTCGCGGTCGCCGCGCGCGTGGCGCTGGCCTGCGAGGACGACTTCGCTGCCGCCATGGCATCAGCCGCCGAGCACGACGGGGACACCGCGACCACGGCGATGCTGTGCGGGCAGCTGCTCGGCGCGCTGCGCGGACCCACCGCGATCCCCGCGGACCTGCTGGAGACGTTGCCAATCCTCGGCGTGATCGAGCGGCTGGGCCGGGACGCGGCGACCGAGTTCGGCCCCGAGCCCGACGAGTCCGCCGCGTGGGAGAACCGCTACCCCGCCGACGATTCCACGCCGACCGCCGCCGCGTCCGGGACGACGGACTACCGGAGCGGGCTGACCGGGGTGCCGCGACTGGCCGCCTCGCGCGACCGGTTCCTCGGCGCGGTGCTGGGCTGCGCGGTCGGCGAGGCGTTGGGCATGCCGGTCGCCTCCGACAGCTGGGACGAGATCCGCGCGCGTCACGGCGCCGACGGGCTCACCGAGTACGTGCCCGCCGGGCATCCGTCAGGACGGCTCGGCAGCGACACCCAGCTGCTGCTGTTCTCGGTCGAGGGCGTGCTGCGGGCCAACGTCGCCCGCCGCGCAGGCGAGACCGACGACCCGATCCGGCACCTGCAGCACGCCTACCAGCGCTGGCTGCACACCCAGCACCTGAGCTGGCCGCGGGCGGCGGGCGATTTCCTCCGCGAGGCACCGGAACCGGACGGCTGGCTGGTCCAGCAGCGAGCGCTGTTCCAGACCCGCAACCCGGGCCGGACCATGATGCGCACGCTGATCGCCTTCGCCAAGGGCCAGCAGCCGATGGGCACCCCCGAGAAGCCGGCCAGCGACTCGGCGGGCAGCGGCGCGATCATGCGCGCGGTACCGGCGGCCCTGTGGTCCGACGACCCGTCGCAGGTGTTCGCGCTGGGCATGCGCAGCGCCGCGCTCACCCACGGCCATCCCACCGCCCTGCTCAGCGCGGGCGCGCTCGGGTTCATGACGTCCAAGCTGCTGGTCGGAGAGCCGCTCGCCGAGGCGGTCACCGGCGCTCTGGCGGAACTCGCCCCGCACACCGACCACGAGGAGGTCACCCGCCGCCTCACCGCAGCCAAGGACCTCTCCGACGGCGCCCGCCTGACCCCGGACGAGCTGGAACGCGAACTCGGCACTGCGGGCACGGCCGCCGAAGCCCTCGCCATCGGCACCTACGCGGCGCTGGCCGCCGACGGCGACTTCGACACCGCCCTGCCGATCGCCGCCAACCACTCCGGCAACAGCTCCACCACCACGGCAGTCGCCGGAGCTCTCACCGCGGCCACCACCGGCGCCGCGAAGATCCCCCAGCGCTGGACCGCGGAGCTCGAACTCCACGACGTCATCACCCGGATCACCCAGGACGCCACCCAGGAGTTCGGTCCTCGCCCGCCCGCATGGGACGCCCGCTACCCACCCACCTGATCCGGGGCTGGGGCGTGGGTCTCCGGGTGTGGCGCAAGAGGTGCGGGGCTGGTTAACGTCTCCGGCATGGATGAGCTCGTGCACTTCGAGGTGGCCGACGGGGTCGGAACGATCACCCTGGATTCGCCGCACAACCGCAACGCCCTGTCCGCCCAGCTCCGCCGGGAGCTCAAGGGACACCTGGACGCCGCGACGAACGACGACGCGGTGCGCGTGATCGTCCTGGCCCACACCGGCAAGGTGTTCTGCGCCGGCATGGATCTCAAGGAGTCCCGCTCGGCGGATTCCGATCAGCAGGGCGTCAACGAGTTCCCGGCGCTGCTGGAGCAGATCTGGACCAGTCCGAAGCCGGTCGTGGCCAAGGTCGCCGGACCCGCTCGCGCGGGGGGTGTGGGACTCGTCGCGGCCTGCGACATCGCGGTGGCGGCCGAGAGCGCCACGTTCGCCTTCACCGAGGTCCGCATCGGCGTGGTCCCGGCGGTCATCTCGGTGACGGTGCTCCCCCGGCTCAACGCCCGCCAGGCGCACGAGCTCTTCCTCACCGGCGAGACCTTCGACGGCCGTCGCGCCGCGGAGATCGGCCTGCTCAACTCCGCCGTCCCGGCCGACGATCTGGACTCGGAGGTCAAGCGCTACACCGACATGCTGGCGCTCGGCGGACCCACCGCCTTGGCCGCCACGAAGAACATGCTCACCAGCCAGCGGCCGGAGTCGATGACCGACGACTTCGCCGAGATGCTGCAGCTGTCGGCCCGGCACTTCGCGGGCGAGGAGGGCCAGGAGGGCATCACGGCGTTCGCGGAGAAGCGCAAGCCGGGCTGGGTCCCGGAAGCGCTGAGGTGAACGGTGGTCAGTGGCGCCGCTGCGGCGCCACTGACCATCCGCATCCAGTATTACGAGCGGCTGCTGCTCAAGATCGGGTCAGCACCGCGGTGAAGCGGCGCCCGCACATGGGGCGCTCCGCCGCGTCGCGCAGGACCGAGTTGATGCCGTTGAACGCCTTGGGGTCGTGGTCGGCGAGGTCCTGGAACCCGGACCAGATCAGGACGTGCTCGCCTTCGGGCAGCCAGGACAGGTCGGTCAGGCAGTCGAAGAGGGAGTCCAGGTTCCGCCCGGCCCACTCGGGGAAGTCGAGGACGGCGGCGATGCCGTCGAGGGTGGTGCGCTTGCTGGTCAGGTCGACGCCGTCGAGGACGTGGGCGGTCGCACCTCGCTCCTCGGCCGTGATGACGGCCTCGCGAGCCGTGATGTCGGCGCCCGGCTGATCACTCACCGGCTGCTCCTTCCGCAACCTGCTGGCCAGTTTCGCTCCGAACATGGCACTCAACCCGCCGTATCCACAACCACGAACGATTCGTAGTGATCACCGGTGTAGTACACCTCGTCCTGGCCACCCGTGACCAGTCGGCGCGCGCCGCGATCCTTCGAACCCGGGGTCGGCACGGTGTACTCGTGGTAGTAGCCGGACTTCTGCTGGGGCAGCTCGCCTTCGCGGTTGCCGAACACCGAGCCGTCCTTGCCCGGGTACGGGAACGGCCCGCCCTTGACGATGAGCTGGTAGGTCTTGCCCGTCTCGGGCGGCAGCTTCGACAGCTGCTCGACCTGCAGTCCGGACTGGGCGGCACCGGGCACCTCGGTGCTCGGCGAGTCGGCGACGACGTCCTTGCCGAACCACCCGAGCACGACCAGGGCGACCAGCCCGACCAACGCCGACGAAATGCGCTTGCGCGAGCTCACGCCGTCTTTCCCCTCCGCCCGGTCTCACCGTCGTGGCCGACCTGCGGTTCGGCGTCGCGCACGCGGGTGAACCTGGCGCCGAGCCCGTCCACCGCGCGGTCGACGACTCGCGCCACCCCCCAGCACAACGGCACCAGGACCGCAAGGACCAGGGCGACCTGCAGCGGATAGACGAGCTGCACCAACCACAGCTCGACGCCGTCGTACCACTCGACCAGCAACTCCAACACAACGCGCAGCGTACGCGCGCCACCACCGCGCTGCGCGCACCCCCGGCGGCCACGCGTGGCACCTTCCTGAGCCAGATCGGTTGCACCGTGTGCCATGGTGGTGCCATGATGGCGTCATGGACCTCACGACGTACGTCGACAACCTGCGCCGCGACCTCGCCGTGGCCGCCGAAGCCGGTGGTGACGAGGCGCGGGAGCTCGCCGAACGACTCACCGCCCCGCTGGAATCGGCCGTCCGGCTGACGCTGTTCAACGCGCTGTCGGCCGCTGCCGACGAGATCACCAGCGACCTCGCCCCCGGCTCGGTCGAGGTGCGGCTGCGCGGCGGCGAGCCCGGCTTCGTCGTGACACCACCGGTCCACACCGAGGACGCCGAAGACGAAGCCGCCCCAGCACCACCGGCCCCGGAGACCGACGAGGGCGCGATGTCGCGGATCAACCTGCGACTGCCGGAATCCCTCAAGAACCGCGTCGAGGAAGCCGCCGCCGCGCAGCACCTGTCGGTCAACGCCTGGCTGGTGCGCGCCGCCGCAGCAGCGCTCGACGGCGACCGACCACGCGCCCGGCCGCACGGCAAGGTCGGCCAGCGCTTCACCGGCTGGGTGCGCTGAGGCACTTCGCCACCTGACTCACCACACGTCTCCGACCAGCGGAGACGCTCATCCACCACCCTTGGAGGGCACCGCCATGCCTGAATTCGACACTCCCGAGCCGATCGCGGCGACCATCGAACTCGCGTGGGGCACCGCGCGGATCCTCGCCACCGACGCCGCGCGCACCACCGTCGACGTCCGGCCCACCGACGCGGCGACCAAGGCCGACGTGACGACCGCGGAGAACACCGACGTCTCCTTCGCCGCCGGAACCCTGCAGGTCAAGGGGCCGAAATCACGCGGCCTGTTCACCAAGCCGGGCTCGGTCGAGATCACCGTCGAACTGCCCGCGGGCTCCAGCCTGAACGGGCAGGCCGGCGCCGGCTCCTTCGCGACCGAAGGCCGGCTCGGCGACACCCGGATCAAGACGGCGATGGGCAGCATCGACGTCGACGCGACCGGGGCGCTGAAGGCCGACACCGCGGGCGGGCGCGTCACCGCCCGGCACATCGCGGGCAGCGCGGAGGTGAGCACCGGGACCGGCGAGGTCGAGCTGCACCGCATCGACGGCACCGCCGTGGTGAAGAACTCCAACGGCGCGACGCGGCTCGGCGAGGTCGGCGGCGCCCTGCGGCTCAAGGCCGCCAACGGCGACATCACCGTGCAGCGCTCGCTGGCCGACGTCGAGGCGCGGACCGCCAACGGCAGCGTCCGCATCGACGAGATCGTGCGCGGTTCGGTGCAGCTGGCGACCTCGCTCGGCGACCTGCGCATCGGCATCCGGCCCGGCACCACCGCGTGGCTGGACCTCGACGCCAAGCACGGCCGAGTCCACAACGACATGGACCACGCGGACGAACCCGATCCCGACGCGGAGACCGCCGCGGTGCACGCCCGCACCGGCTTCGGCGACGTCACCGTCCGACGAACGGAGATGGTGCGATGACCTGCCCGGCCGAGAAGTGGGGAATCGACCCCGGCAAGTTCTGGATGCGCGGCGCAGCACCGGAATCTCCGGTGCGCTTCGACGACGAGACCGGGGTGTGGAACGTCTACGGCCACGCCGAGGCCGTGCAGGCGCTCGGCGACCCGGGCACGTTCTCCTCCGACATCGCCCGAGTGCTGCGGATGGAGGGCGAGAACCCCTTGCAGGAGGGCAATCTCCTCCAGCTCGACCCGCCCCGGCACCGCGAGCTGCGCAACCTCGTCAGCCGCGCGTTCACGCCGAAGGTCGTCAACGATCTGGAACCTCGGATCGCGGAGCTGACGGCGGAGCTGCTCGAACCCCTCGGTGACGAGTTCGACCTGATCTCCGCGCTCGCCCACCCCCTGCCGGTGATCGTCATCGCCGAACTGCTCGGCGTGCCGGCCGGTGATCGCGCGCAGTTCCGGACCTGGGCCGACGGCCTGCTGACCACCGAGGCCGAGTTCAACGCGCGGGAGATCGACACCGAGAGCGACGAGGCCGCCAGGCAGCTGCGGATGGTCACCGAGATGCGCGACTACCTGCTCGGCCACGCCGCCGAACGACGGCGCCGACCCCGCCGGGACCTGCTGACCGACCTGGTCCAGGCCGAGGTCGACGGCGAGCGGCTCAGCGACGACGAGATCGTCAACTTCGCCAGCGTCCTGCTGCTGGCCGGCCACATCACCACGACCCTGCTGCTCGGCAACACCGTGCTGTGCCTGGACGAGCACCCGGACCAGCTCGCGGCGGTGCGCGACGACCGAGCGCTGCTGCCGAGCGCGATCGAGGAATCGCTGCGCTACCTCAGCCCGTTCGCCGTCGTCTACCGCGCGACCACGCGGGCCACCGAGATCGGCGAGCGAGAGGTGCCCGCCGACCAGGTGATCGCCGTGCGGCTCAGCGCCGCCAACTGGGACGCGCGCCGCTTCGACTCCCCTGCGACCTTCGACGTCCACCGGGACCCCAACCCGCACCTGGGGTTCGGCCGCGGCATCCACTTCTGCCTCGGCGCACCCCTGGCGAGGCTGGAGGGCAGGATCGCCCTCGGCCTGCTCCTGGACCACTTCCCGCAGCTGAGCACGGATCCGCGACGTCCGCCGACGTTCATGCGGTCGTACGACATCAACGGCGTGAACGAGCTCCCGCTGCTGAGCGGCGTCAGGAGCCGGAGTGCTCGCGGATGGACTTGATGATGGCGCCGAAGTCCTGGCCGCCTCCGCCCTCCTCGTTGAAGCGGCGGTAGAGGTCCGTGGCGAGACGGCCGATGGACGCGTCGGTGCCCGACTGCTCCGCCGCCGAGAGCGCGAGGTTGAGGTCCTTGAGCATCAGGGCCGCCGCGAAACCGGGCTCGTAGTCGTGGTTCGCGCGGCTGGTCTCCACCAGGTCGGGCACCGGGCAGTTCGTGGTCAGCGCCCAGCACTGGCCGGTGGAGACCGCAGCGACGTCGTAGAGCGCCTCGTGCGAGAGGCCGAGGCGCTCCCCGAGCACGAACGCCTCGCTGACCGCGATCATCGAAGCGCCCAGGATGAGGTTGTTGCACATCTTGGTGACCTGGCCGTTGCCGGGACCACCGCAGTGGATCACCTTGCGCGCCATCGGCTCCAAGACGCTCTCGGC
Source organism: Saccharopolyspora sp. NPDC049426 (assembly GCF_040676935.1). NCBI lineage: Bacteria > Bacillati > Actinomycetota > Actinomycetes > Pseudonocardiales > Pseudonocardiaceae > Saccharopolyspora > Saccharopolyspora sp. NPDC049426. The sequence continues at coordinate 288,988 of NZ_JBFAPZ010000011.1, forward strand.
GCGCTGGAAGTCGGCTTCGGACCCGCCGACCATGAACGTCAGGGTTCCCGCCTCGGCACCGGCCGTACCACCGGAGACGGGCGCGTCGATGCTGCCGAAACCGGCTTCCTGCGCGCGCTGGTGCGCGGCGCGCGCGTCAGCGACGTCCACAGTGGAGGAATCGACCAGCAGCGCACCGGAGGCCGCGTTGGGCAGCACCTCGTCGTAGGCGTCCAGCAGGTGCTTGCCGCTGGGCAGCATGGTGATCACCGCGTCCGCCCCGCGGACCGCGTCCGCGATCGAGGACACCGTGGTCACGCCGTTGTCCGCGGCGGTGGCCAGGGCGGCCGGGACGAGGTCGTAGCCCTGCACGGTGTGGCCGGCCTTGACGAGGTTCGCCGACATCGGACCGCCCATGTGACCGAGTCCGATGAAACCGATGACAGCCATTGTCACTACCTTTCTGCTCGAACTTCCGCCAAGACCGGCGAATCCGCGCTCAGCCGAACAGCTTCGGCTCGTCGGAGGCCGGTTCGAAGAACTTCTGCACCCGGGATTCGTCCACTTCGGACAGAGTTGTGGGAGACCACTGCGGGTTGCGGTCCTTGTCGACCAGCGCGGCGCGCACGCCCTCGACGAAGTCGCCGATCCGCACGCACGCCATGGCCAGCCGGTACTCCAGGGTCAGCGCCTGCTCCAGCGAGTCGTACCCGCTGCGCATCGCGCGCAGGGTGACCTTGAGCGCCGTGGGCGACTTGGTCTCGATGGTCGTCGCGGCGTCCTGCGCGGCCTGCTCGGGACGGTCCCGCAGCCGGGCGAGAACGGACTCGACGTCGGAGCCCGCGTAGGCCGCGTCGATCCACTCCCGGTGCTCGGCCAGCGCCGACTCGGGCACCGGCGCGGCGAAGGCTGCCAGCACCTCGTCCACGTCACCGCTGCTCAGGGCCTCGACGAGCTCCGGGAGCCGGGCGCTGTCGACGTAGTGGTCGGCCAGGTCGCAGTACAACGCGTCCGCACCGCCCACCGCCCCACCGGTCAGCGCGAGGTGCGTGCCGAGCTCGCCGGGGGTGCGCGACATCAGGTAGGTGCCGCCGACGTCGGGGATGAAGCCGATGCCGGTCTCGGGCATCCCGACCTTGGATCGCTCGGTGACCACCCGGTGCGATCCGTGCGCGGTGATGCCGACACCCCCGCCCATGCAGATGCCGTCCATGATCCCCACGACCGGCTTGGGGTAGTTGGCCAGCGCGGAGTTGAGCTGGTACTCCTCGGTCCAGAACGCCGCGGGCAGCGACTCGTCACCGGCCTTGGCCGCGTCGTGCAGGGCGCGCACGTCACCGCCGGCGCACAGACCGCGCTCACCGGCGCCGTCGATCAGGATCGCCCTGATGTGCTCGGCGTCGCGCCACCGCTCGACCGCCTCGGTCATCTCCCGGACCATGCCGAGGGTCAGCGAGTTGAGGGCTTTCGGGCGGTTGAGCGTGATCCGCCCGAGCGAGCCGTTCTCGCTGACCAGGATCTCGGACTCCGTCATGGTGCGAAACTCCATCGTTGTGCGAAGGCGCTGCCCCCGGGGCGGCGGTCAGGCCGCCAGCAGACCACGGGAGATGATCAGCCGCATGATTTCGTTGGTGCCTTCCAGGATCTGATGCACCCGCAGGTCGCGGACGATCTTCTCCAGGCCGTACTCGGCAAGGTATCCGTATCCACCGTGGATCTGAAGTGCCTCGTTGGCCACGGTGAACCCGGCGTCGGTGGCCAGTCGCTTGGCCATCGCGCACAACCGGGTGGCCGCCGGGTCCTTGGTGTCCAGCGCCCACGCCGCCCGCCACAGCAGCAGGCGCGCGGCCTCCAGCTCGGTGGCCATGTCGGCGAGCTTGAACTGCAAGGCCTCGAACTCGCTGAGCTTGGAGCCGAACGCGCTGCGTTCCCGCACGTATCCCAGCGACTTGTCCAGCGCGGCCTGCGCGCCGCCGAGCGAGCAGGCGCCGACGCTGAGCCGGCCGCCGTCGAGCCCGGCCATGGCGATGCGGAACCCGATGCCCTCGTCGCCGAGCCGCTGATCAGCGGAGACGCGGACGCCGTCGAAGATGACCTGGCGCGTGGGCTGGGCGTTCCAGCCCATCTTCTTCTCGTTGGCCCCGAAGGACAGCCCCTCGGCTCCGGCCTCCACGACGAAGGTGGAGATGCCCTTGTGCCCCGGTTCGCCGGTGCGGGCCATCACCACGTAGACGTCGGAGCTGCCGCCACCGGAGATGAACTGCTTGACCCCGGTGAGCACGTAGTCGTCGCCGTCGCGGACCGCCCGGGTCTGCAGCGCGGCGGCGTCCGATCCCGCGCCGGGTTCGGTCAGGCAGTAGCTCGCGAGGCGTTCCATCGAGCACAGCCCCGGCAGCCAGCGCGCACGCTGGGCGTCGCTGCCGAAGCGGTCGATCATGCCCGCGCACATGTTGTGGATGGAGATGTAGGCGGCGATCGACGGATCTCCGCTGGCCAGCGCCTCGAAGATCAGAACCGAGTCGAACCTGCTCAGGCCGCTGCCACCGAAGGCCTCGTCGACGTAGACGCCGCCGATACCGAGTTCCCCTGCTGCGCGCAGCGTCTCGACCGGGAAGTACTTGTCCTGGTCCCACTCCACGGCGTGCGGGGCGAGCTGGTCTTGGGCGAATTCCAGCGCGGCGTCACGGATGGCGCGCTGGTCGTCGGCGAGCTCGAAAGGCGAGCTCGCCACTGCTGCGACGGACACGTCGACTCCCTCCTCGCGTTCGGACGGGGACCGGGATCGCCGGCCCCCGCCCGCGCGATCAGTGCATCGTCGGGATGGTGAAGCTGGCGCCTTCCTTGAGTCCGGAGGGCCAGCGCGAAGTGACCGTCTTGGTCTTGGTGTAGAAGCGGATCGAGTCCGGGCCGTGCTGGTTGAGGTCGCCGAATCCGGACCGCTTCCAGCCGCCGAAGGTGTGGTACGCGATCGGCACCGGGATCGGCACGTTCACGCCGACCATGCCGGTGTTGACCCGGTTGACGAACTCGCGCGCGGCGTCGCCGTCGCGGGTGAAGATCGCGACGCCGTTGCCGTACTCGTTCTCGTTGGGCAGCCGCAGCGCTTCCTCGTAGTCGGCGGCCCGCACGATCGACAGCACCGGGCCGAAGATCTCCTCGCGGTAGATGCGCATCTCCGGCGTGACGTGGTCGAACAGCGAGGCGCCCATGAAGAAGCCGTCCTCGTTGCCTGCCAGCGAGAAGTCGCGCCCGTCGACCACCAGCTGCGCGCCCTCGTCGACGCCGGCGCCCACGAGGTCGTGCACCTTCTGCCACGCCTGCTTGGTCACCAGCGGGCCGAAGTCGGCGTCGGCGTCGAAGCTGGTGCCGACCTTGAGCCCCTGGATCTTCTCGACGAGCTTGTCGACCAGCGCGTTCGCGGTGGCCTCGCCGACCGGCACGGCCACCGAGATCGCCATGCAGCGCTCCCCCGCCGAGCCGTAGCCCGCGCCGATCAGCGCGTCGGCGACCTGGTCGAGATCCGCGTCCGGCATGACGATCAGGTGGTTCTTGGCACCGCCGAAGCACTGCGCGCGCTTGCCGTGCGCCGCGGCGGTGGAATAGATGTACTCGGCGATGTCGGAGGACCCGACGAAGCCGATTGCCTCGACGCGCGGTTCGGTCAGCAGCGCGTCGACGGCGGTCTTGTCACCGTTGACGACGTTGAAGATCCCGGGCGGGCCTCCCGCCTCGATGAACAGCTCTGCCAGTCGCAGCGGCACCGAGGGGTCGCGCTCGGAGGGCTTGAGCACGAAGGCGTTGCCGCAGGCGATCGCCGGTGCCGCCTTCCACAACGGGATCATCGCCGGGAAGTTGAACGGCGTGATGCCCGCGACCACGCCCAGCGGCTGGCGCAGCGAGTAGACGTCGATGCCGGAGCCGACGCTGTCGCTGTACTCGCCCTTGAGCAGGTGCGGGACGCCGATCGCGAACTCCACGACCTCCAGGCCGCGCTGGATGTCGCCCTTGGCGTCGGCGACGGTCTTGCCGTGCTCGGAGGACAGCACGCGTGCCAGGTCCTCCATCTCGTCGTTGATCAGCTGCACGAACCGCATGAGCACGCGAGCCCGCTTCTGCGGGTTCATCGCGGCCCACGCCGGCTGCGCCGCAGCCGCGTTGTCGACAGCCGCCGTGACCTCGTCGGTCGAGGCCAGCGGCACCCTGGCCTGAACCAGGCCCGTGTTGGGGTCGAACACGTCACCGAAGGAACCGGAGTTGCCCAGCACCCGCTTTCCACCGATGAAGTGCTCCAGCTCGCGTGTCATCTCGCACCGCACCTCCGCCGAACCGGCCATCGAAATACTAGGAAGCCAAACTGTTTGTAGCCCAATCTTTCCCACAAGGAACGCACGCACAACAGGGTGTGCCGCGTCACAGTATCGATTCTGCGCACTTCACGCCGTTTTATCCAGGCGCGAGGAGCACCACTTGAGGGACGTCTCGCGAGGACGAGCCGAGCCGCAGCGTCCCGATCCGCGGGCACTGCGCGGACCGCGAGGGCTGCCGCCGGCCGACGGCGGCGACGGAGCCGCGCGGGATGCACGGCGCGAGGGCTCAGGCCGTCGAGCCGTCTTCTCAGCGCCAGGCGCGCTCAGGCGGTGGTGCGGTGCGCGCGGGCGGTGTCGATCTTCGCCGCGATGGTGGCCCGCCACTTCTCCGGCAGGTCGGGCAGGCAGCCGGCGACGTGGTCGGCGAGGTCGTCGCGGCCGTGCATGGTCAGCGCGAAGACCTCCGCGACCTGGACGCCGTGATCGGGCTGGGACAGCACGCGGACCTCGTCGCCCGCGCTGATCTCGCCCGGCTGCTCGACGGCCAGGTAGGCGCCGGTGCGCCCGTGCTGGGTGAACCTCTTGACCAGGCCGGGGACGTCCCAGAAACCGGCGAAGACGCGGCAGGGCTGCCGCGGCCCGGTCACCCGCAGCACGGCACCGCCGATCGCCCAGCGCTCGCCGATCAGCGCCGAGGTGCTGTCCACGCCGGCCAGCGTCAGGTTCTCGCCCGCGTTGCCTGGCACGAGGTCCTTGCCGAGCTCGGCCGACCAGTGCGCCAGCTCCTCGCCGTCGAAAGCGTAGGCGGCCTGGTACCAGGCGCCGTGGTGCTTGGTGTCGCACACCGCATCGCCCTGGACGCCGGTTTCGGTGAACAGCACCGGCGCGTCGGCGGGACGCTTGTCGATGCCGCTCTCGCCGAGGCGCCCGGCCCACTCCCCGGACCGCACGACTGCCAGGTTCACCGACGACACGACGCTCATGGCGATCAACCTACGTGACCTCTCCGAGCCGCCCCAACGGGTTTGAGGACCGCGAAGGTCACAGTCGTCCGGTGACCGCCTGCAGCGCTTCGCGCGCCTCGCGGCGCAGCAATCCGACCAGGTCGGCGGCGGGCATCGGGCGGGCGTGGGCGTAGCTCTGGCCCGCCCACATCGAGATCGCCTCGGCGTCGCCCGCCTTGCCCGCGGCGCCGCGCATCGGCTTGGTCAGGTTGTTCACCTGCGGATACGCCGCCGGGGCATCCTGGTTGTCGAGCATGAAGCGGTTCACCAGGCCGCGCGCGGGGCGACCGCTGAACGCCCGCGTGACGTCTGTCTGCCGCTGGCCTTCGGCCATCTGGGCCCGTTGCGCCTGCGCGGTGCCCGCCTCGTCGCAGACCAGGAACGCGGTCCCCAGTTGCGCGGCGGTTGCTCCGGCCGTCAGCACGGCCGCGACGTCCGCGCCGTGCACCAGCCCGCCCGCGGCGATGACCGGCAGGTCCACCGCCGCGCGCACCGAGCGGATGGCCGGCAGCAGGCCGAGCAGCGGCCCGCCACCGGGAAGCTCGGGGTCGTCGTGGAACACGCCGCGGTGCCCGCCGGCCTCCATGCCCTGCACGCACACCGCGTCGGCGCCCACGCGTGCCGCCTGCCGGGCCTCGTCGGCGGTGGTCACGGTGACCACGACCTCCGATCCCACCGCGTGCAGCTGATCCACGGTGGACGCTTCGGGAAGTCCGAAGGTGAACGACACCACCGGGATCCGCTCGTCGACGAGCCGCTGCACCTTGGCCGGGTAGGAGTCGTCGTCCCAGTCGGCCGAGCCCGGTTCCGCCCCGTACCTTCCGGCGGCCTCCGCGACCCGCGACCGGTAGTCGTCGAGGTCGACGTCCCTGCGCTCGCTGGGCACGAAGAGGTTCACGCCGAAGGGCTCATCGGTGAGCGAGCGGATTCGCGCGATCTGCTCGACGAGCTTGTCCTCGGTCAGCATCGCGCCCGCCAGGAACCCCAGCGCCCCGGCTCCGCTCACCGCCGCGGCCAGCTCCGGCGTGCTGGGACCTCCGGCCATCGGCGCGGCCACCAGCGGAACCCTCGACTCGACGATCATGTTGAAAACGCTACCTCCGAACACTCCACCGCAGCACCCGCGTTCAACGATCCCGAACAGCGTCCGCGGACCCACCGTCAGGCAAGCACCGAAGGTGCTTTTCTCAGTACCCACCCGAGCAACTCGCACCGCAGGGGGTTCTGAGCCGTGCTGTGGCGAGCACGCCGCGACGCCGCGTATTCACATACTCAAGGAGTGGCGCGCGGAGTCCACAGCGCGGCTCAGGTTCCCCCACCCGCACCGCCCAGCAAAGGGGCCACGATCAAAAGACAAAAAAGTGAGCGGGAACCCGACGCCATGGGTTCCCGCTCACTCGCACCATTGCGATTTTTCCGACACCCCGCCACAGGGCCGCTGGTGCGTTCAGGGGGTGGCCGGCGCAGCAGGCGCGCCGGCCACCATCAACCACACGATCAGTGGAACTGCGAGGTCTCGGTCGAACCGGCCAGCGCGGTGGTCGACGATTCCGGGTTGATTGCAGTGCTGATCGTGTCGAAGTAACCGGTACCGGCCTCGCGCTGGTGGCGAGTCGCGGTGTAACCGCGGTCTTCCGAGCCGAACTCCTTCTCCTGCAGCTCGACGTAGGCGGTCATGCCGTCGGTGGCGTAGCCCTTGGCCAGGTCGAACATGCTGTAGTTCAGGGCGTGGAAGCCCGCCAGGGTGATGAACTGGAACTTGAAGCCCATGTGGCCGAGCTCGCGCTGGAACTTGGCGATGGTGGCGTCGTCCAGGTTCTTCTTCCAGTTGAACGACGGCGAGCAGTTGTAGGCCAGCATCTGGTCCGGGTACTCGGACTTGACGGCCTCGGCGAACTTGCGGGCCATCTCCAGGTCCGGAGTACCGGTCTCCATCCAGATCAGGTCCGAGTACGGCGCGTACGCCTTGGCGCGGGCGATGCAGGGCTCGATGCCGTTGTTGACCTTGTAGAAGCCCTCGGCGGTGCGCTCACCGGTGAGGAACGGCTTGTCGCGGTCGTCGATGTCGCTGGTCAGCAGCGTCGCGGCCTCGGCGTCGGTACGCGCGATGACCAGGGACGGCACACCGGCGACGTCGGCGGCCAGACGGGCGGCGTTCAGCGTCTTGACGTGCTGGCTGGTGGGGATGAGCACCTTGCCACCCAGGTGACCGCACTTCTTCTCGGAAGCGAGCTGGTCCTCCCAGTGCACACCCGCGGCGCCGGCGCCGATCATGCCGCGCATCAGCTCGTAGGCGTTGAGGACACCACCGAAGCCGGCCTCGGCGTCGGCGACGATCGGGGCGAGCCAGTGGGTGTCCTCACCCTCGATGGCGCCACCCTCCGGGTCGAGCGCCTCGGCCCAGTTGATCTGGTCGGCGCGCTTGAGGGCGTTGTTGATGCGGCGGACGACCTGCGGGACCGAGTTGGCCGGGTACAGCGACTGGTCCGGGTAGGTCTCGCCCGCCAGGTTGGCGTCGGCGGCGACCTGCCAGCCGGACAGGTAGATGGCCTTGAGGCCCGCACGGACCTGCTGGACCGCCTGGTTACCGGTCAGCGCGCCCAGCGAGTTGACGTAGTCGAGCTCGTGCAGCAGCTTCCACAGCCGCTCCGAGCCCTGGCGGGCCAGGGTGTGCTCTTCCTGCACCGAGCCGCGGAGGCGGACGACGGTCTCAGCCGAGTGCGTGCGCTCGACGCCCTTCCAGCGCGGGTTGGTGTCCCAATCGCGCTGCAGCTCCTCAGCGGCCTTCTTCGCCTGCTCGCGGATGCTCATGATTTTTTCCCCTTCCGGGATCGCTGGCGACCTGCTGGAATCAATATTGCGCGCTGCCAAGCGAAACCGCGCCAGATTTTCCAGGTAAATTTCAGGGTTTTTCTGCTAGCATCAACGCCATGACGGAGTTCGCCAGCGAAGAAGACCGTAGTTTTTCTACGGAACACGACCTTCTGGTCTTTGGACAGCGGCTCAGGCACTTGCGCCGAGCCGCTGGATTGACTCTTGTTGAGCTCGGCGACCGCGTGGGGAGAGCGCCGTCACAGCTGTCGCTGCTGGAGAACGGCCACCGCGAGCCCAAGCTGTCGCTGCTGCGATCCCTGGCCGACGCGCTGGGCACCTCCGTCGACGAACTGCTGTCGAAGAAGGCCCCGAACCGGCGTGCCGAGCTCGAGATCGCGGTGGAGAAGGCCCAGCTCGACCCGATCTACCAGCGGCTCTCGCTGCCGCCGCTGAAGGTCGGGAAGCGACTGCCCACCGAAGCACTCGAACACGTGCTCGCCCTCTACGAGGAGCTCAAGCGCCGCGAGACGCAGAAGGTCGCCACGCCTGAAGAGGCCCGCAAGGCCAACGCCGAGCTGCGCGGCATGATGCGGAAGCACAACAACTACTTCCCGGAGATCGAGAAGGCCGCCAGCGACCTGCTCAAGCGCTCCGGGTACCACGGTGGGCCGCTGTCGGAAGGCATGATCCAGTCCATCGCCACGCACATGGGCTTCGGGCTGAAGTTCGTCACCGACCTGCCGCGTTCGGTGCGGTCGGTGACCGACATGAAGAACCGCCGGATCTTCCTGCGCCGGGAATCGCTGGGCATGCACAGCCCGCGCACGATCCTGCTGCAGACGCTGGGACACCTGACGCTGGGCCACAGCCAGCCCCGCGACTTCGCCGACTTCCTGCGGCAGCGCGTCGAGGCCAACTACTTCGCCGCCGCCGTGCTGGTGCCGGAGCAGTCCGCGGTGCCGTTCCTGCAGGACGCCAAGTCCGAGCGAGACCTGGCCGTGGAGGACCTGCGCGACGTGTTCTCGGTGTCCTACGAGATGGCCGCGCACCGGTTCACCAACCTCGCCACCCAGTACCTCGACCTGGTGTGCCACTTCGTCCGCAACGACGAGACCGGCATCATCCACAAGGCCTACGAGAACGACGGGCTGGTCTTCCCCACCGACCCGACGGGCGCGATCGAGGGTCAGCGGATGTGCCGGTACTGGTCGGGGCGCCAGGTCTTCTCCTCACCGGACCGGTACTCGACGTACTACCAGTACACCGACAAGCCGGGAGCCACGCACTGGTGCGTCGCGCACGTCGACCCGAGCCGCGGCCGGGACTTCGCGATCACCCTCGGCGTGCCCTACGCCGAGTCGCGCTGGTTCCGCGGGCGCGACACCAACAACCACTCCAAGTCCGGCTGCCCGAACGGCGAGTGCTGCCAGCGCCCGCCGGCCGAGCTCGCCAGCCGCTGGGAGGGCATGGTGTGGCCGTCGGCCCGAGCCCACTCCCACGTCCTGGCGGCGCTGCCCGCCGACACCTTCCCCGGTGTCGACGAAGCCGACGTCTACGCCTTCGTGGAGGCACACCAGGCCTGAGAGCCGGTGCGGGACTCGGCCCGCACCGCCAAGCACATCACCAATCGAACAACACCGAACGAGCTCAGCGGCGCAGTTCGGCGATGGTCTCGGCCATCGCGACGAACTGCGCCGCTGCTGGTGAGAGGGGCCCTCGGCGCCAGAACAGGACACCCCGGCGCACCACCTTCGGCCGCAGCGGCAGCACGACCGCGCCACTCGCGGCGGCGTCGCGGGCCATCGCGCGCGGCAGCAGCGTCGCACCCGCTCCAGACAGCACCAACGGCACGATCATCGCCTGGTGCGCGGTCTCCACCGCGAAGTTCGGCTCGCCACCGCGGGCCCCCACGGTGTCCTCGATGACCGCCCGCGTCGCGGTGCCGGGCGGGGTGGCGATCCAGTCCAGGGTGGACATCTCCGGCACGCTCAACCGCTTCTGACCTGGCGCGGCACCCGGCGGCAGCACGGCGAAGATCTCCCGACCGCGCAGCACCATGCTCCCCAGGTCCCCGATGGGGTGTCCGGAGTCGACCAAGCCCAGTTCGCACTCACCGGCCCGCACCGCCGAGGTCACGTCCGTCCCCAGCTCGGGGTCGGCGATGTTGACCGCGACCTTCGGGTTCTCGCGCAGGAAGGCCCCGATGAGCTCGGCGAGCGGATCCACGGCCAGCGTCGTCTGCGCCACGACGTCCAGCCGACCGCTGGAGAGCCCGAGCACCTCGCGGACGGAGGCCGACGCGGTGCTCAGGTCGCGCATCACCTGACGGGCGGGTTCGACCAGCGCGTCCCCGGCCGGGGTGAGCGAGACGCCGTGCGGCAGTCGGTGGAAGACCTTGCCGCCGAGCTGCTTCTCCAGGTTGCGGATGGCGTGCGACAGGGACGGCTGGGCGACGTGCATCGCCTGCGCGGCGGCGGTGAAGCTGCCGTGCTCGACGATCGCCAGGAAGTACTCCAACTCCCGCCGGTCCATGCCACCTCCACGCGAAGATCCCGCCTGCCCGGCATTACACCAGCCAGGCGGGACATCGCCAGGCCAGCACCGCCTACTCGTGCGCGGTGCGGAACGCGGACGCCGCTTCCACGTCGGCCCACTGGTCGTCGTCGAGGTCGACGCGCAGCCGCCGCAGCCCTCCGGTGAAGGCGTTGTCGACCGGCGCGTAGTCGTCGGTGACCGGGCTGGCCCGGTCCACGCCGATGTCGAAGGTCTCGTCGAAGGCGAAGTAGTACGGGATCGTCGCGTCGACCCGGCCCGAGGCGACCTCGGTGCCGTCCACGCGCAACGTCACCGCGCCACCCTTGCCGACACCGCCGCCGTCGTAGTCGAACCGCAGGCTGACCTCGTGCTCACCCGCGGGCACCGGCTCCGGAGCGCGGACGTGCTGAACGACCGAGCCGAAGTAGTTGTAGGCGTAGCTGGGCCTGCCGTCGTGGAAGTAGAAGGACCAGCCACCGGTGTGACCGCCCTGGGCGACCAGCACGCCTGCGGCGCCGTTCTCGGGCACCTCGACCGTCGCGGTCAGGGTGTGCGAGCGGTTCTTGACGTTCGGCGCGGTCTCCTCGGTCAGCCGCTTGGCGCCGGCGTGGAAGGTGACCGATCGCCGGTCCCCCATCAGGTCCAGCCGCCCGGCTTCGAGGGGGTTCTCCCGCTCGGTCATCCGGTCGTCCAGCGGCAGCACGTTGTGCTTGGCGGCCTCCACCAGGAACAGCTGCTGGAGCTCGCGCAGCTTCTCCGGGTGCTGCTCGGCGAGGTCGTGGGACTGCGTCCAGTCCACGTTGGTGTCGTAGAGCTCCCACTTGTCGTCGTCGAAGGAGCGGCGGACACCGTCCTGGACCATCACCCACGGCGTGCCGTGGCGGGTCACGGCCATCCATCCGTCCTGGTAGATGCCCCTGTTGCCGACCATCTCGAAGTACTGCACGCGGTGCCGGTCGGGCGCGTCGGCGTCGTTGAAGCTGTAGAGCATGCTGGTGCCCTCGATGGGCTGCTGCGCGACGCCGTTGACCTCGGTCGGGTGCGGTAGGCCCGCGGCCTCCAGGATCGTCGGCACCACGTCGATGACGTGGTGGAACTGGTCGCGCAGCCCGCCGCGCTCGGCGATGCCGTCGGGCCAGTGCACGATCATGCCGTCCCGGATGCCGCCGAGGTGCGAGGCGACCTGCTTGGTCCACTGGTAGGGCGTGTTCATCGCCAGCGCCCAGCCGACCGGGTAGTGGGCGTGCGTGGTGGCGTCGCCCAGCGCGGCGTCGTTGGCGTTGATGAACTCGGCGCTGTCGGGGATGCCGCTGGCGAAGCGGTGCTCGTTGAGCGTGCCGCCCAGTCCGCCTTCGGCGGAGGCGCCGTTGTCACCGAGGATGTAGACGAACAGCGTGTTGTCGAGCTCGCCCAGTTCGTCGAGGGCGTCGACGAAGCGTCCGACCTGGTCGTCGGTGTGCTCGGCGAACCCGGCGTAGAGCTCCATCAGCGACGCCGCGGCCCGCTGCTCCTCGGCGGAGAGCTCGTCCCAGTGCGGCACACCTTCCGACCACGGCGCCAGTTCCGCGTCCTGCGGGACGACGCCGAGCTCCTTCTGCCGCTCCAGGGTGATCTCGCGCTGCCGGTCCCAGCCGTGGTCGAACTTGCCCCGGTAGCGCTCCCGGTACTCCTGCGGAACGTGGTAGGGCGCGTGGGTGGCGCCGAAGGGCAGGTAGGCGAAGAACGGGTTGTCGGGCTTGAGCGAGGTCTGGTCGCGCACCCAGTCGATCGCGTTGTCCACCAGGTCCTCGGACAGGTGGTAGCCGTCCTCGGGTTTGCGGGTGGGCTCAACGGGTTTCGTGCCGTCGAACAGCACCGGGTACCAGTGGTTCATCTCTGCGCACAGGAACCCGTAGAACTTCTCGAAGCCCTCACCGGTGGGCCACCGGTCGAACGGCCCGGCGGCGCTGACGTCGCGGGCCGGGGTCTGGTGCCACTTGCCGAAGGCCGCGGTGTTGTAGCCGTTGCCCTGCAGCATCTGGCCGATCGTGGCGGCGCTGAGCGGGCGGATCCCGCAGTAGCCGGGCGCGGCGCTGGCCATCTCGGTGGTGACGCCCATGCCGACGGAGTGGTGGTTGCGACCGGTCAGCAGCGCCTGCCGGGTCGGCGAGCAGATCGCGGTGACGTGGAACCGGTTGTAGCGCAGGCCACCATCCGCCAGGCGCTCAGCGGTGGGCATGTTGCAGGGCCCGCCGAACGCGCTCGGGGCGCCGAAGCCCATGTCGTCGATGAGCACCACGACGACGTTCGGCGCGCCCAGCGGCGGGCGCAACGGCTGACGGGGCTGGAAGGCCGGGTCCTGGTCGCGGGCGTCGAGGGATGTGGCGGCGGGGGGCTGAGGGTCGGGGATCGGCAAGCGTTCGCGGGAGAAGTCCACCAGCAACCTCCAGGCAGCGTCGAGCCCGCCACTTTTGGTGGCGCACCAGGGGAAAACATCGATGTGCTCGGCGGAAACCGAAACACCGCAAGACCTTTGCGATCGGATGCTATCCACAGGTCCGAACCGCACAACCCCGATCCACCGGCTGGGACCATGACCCGGGTCACGATTCACCCGGGTTTTCCCAGATCATCAGCAGAGCAGACCAATGCTCGATACGCGCCATAGAGGACTTCTATCCCACCGAGCACCCACTCCCGCGCGCCACGCGCGTCGCCGGGGGACGAGCGCGACGAGAGCTCCGAACACACCGGTGCCCTCCTTCGACGAAAGCCGAAGGAGGGCACCGACAGTCGATCACGGGAGTTGCACTGCGGGTTACTTCTTGCCGCCCTTGGACTTGTCGTCCTTGCCCTCGTCCGTGGACAGGGCTGCGACGAAGGCTTCTTGCGGGACCTCGACTCGGCCGATGGTCTTCATCCGCTTCTTGCCCTCCTTCTGCTTCTCCAGCAGCTTGCGCTTCCGGCTGATGTCACCGCCGTAGCACTTGGCGAGCACGTCCTTGCGGATCGCGCGGATCGTTTCGCGGGCGATGATGCGCGAGCCGATGGCCGCCTGGATCGGCACCTCGAACTGCTGGCGCGGGATGAGTTCGCGCAGCTTGGTGGCCATCTTGGTGCCGTAGGCGTAGGCGCCGTCGCGGTGCACGATCGCGCTGAACGCGTCGACCGGCTCGCCCTGCAGCAGGATGTCGACCTTGACCAGGTTCGACGCCTGCATCCCGGATTCCTCGTAGTCCATCGAGGCGTAGCCGCGGGTGCGGGACTTGAGCTGGTCGAAGAAGTCGAAGACGATCTCACCCAGCGGCAGCGTGTAGCGCAGCTCGACGCGGCTCTCCGACAGGTAGTCCATGCCCTCGAGCTGGCCGCGGCGGCTCTGGCACAGCTCCATGATCGTGCCCACGAACTCGGACGGGGCGATCACCGTGCACTTCGCGATCGGCTCGGAGACCTCCTTGATCTTGCCCTCGGGCCAGTCGGAGGGGTTGGTCACCACGAGCTCGGTGTCGTCCTCCATCTCGACCTCGTAGACCACGTTCGGGGCGGTGGAGATCAGGTTCAGGTTGAACTCCCGCTCCAGCCGATCCCGGGTGATCTCCAGGTGCAGCAGACCGAGGAAACCGCAGCGGAAGCCGAAGCCCAGCGCGCCCGACGTCTCCGGCTCGTAGGTCAGAGCGGCATCGTTGAGCTGCAGCTTCTCCAGCGCTTCGCGCAGGATCGGGTAGTCGGAGCCGTCGATCGGGTAGAGCCCGGAGTAGACCATCGGCTTGGGTTCGCGGTAACCGGCCAGCGGCTCGGTGGCCCCCTTGCGCTCGGCGGTGATGGTGTCGCCGACCTTGGACTGGCGGACGTCCTTCACACCGGTGATCAGGTAGCCGACCTCGCCGACGCTCAAGCCCTTCGACGGTTTGGGGTCGGGCGAGATGATGCCGACTTCCAGCAGCTCGTGGTGAGCGTTGGTGGACATCATCTTGATCCGCTGACGCGGGGTGATCTTGCCGTCGACGACCCGGATGTAGGTGACCACGCCCCGGTAGGTGTCGTAGACCGAGTCGAAGATCATCGCGCGCGGCGGGGAGTCGGCCTCGCCCTGCGGCGCCGGCACCTGCTTCACGACCTCGTCGAGGACCGCGTCCACGCCCTCACCGGTCTTGGCCGACACGCGCAGCACGTCCTCGGGTTCGCAACCGATGATGTGCGCGAGCTCCGCGGCGTACTTGTCCGGCTCGGCGGCCGGCAGGTCGATCTTGTTGAGCACCGGGATGATCTGCAGCTCGTGCTCCATGGCGAGGTAGAGGTTCGCCAGGGTCTGCGCCTCGATGCCCTGCGCGGCGTCGACCAGCAGGATCGCGCCTTCGCAGGCGGCCAGCGAACGGCTGACCTCGTAGGTGAAGTCGACGTGACCGGGGGTGTCGATCATGTGCAGCACGTGCTCGTCGCCGTCGAGGACCCACGGCAGGCGCACGTTCTGCGCCTTGATCGTGATGCCGCGCTCGCGCTCGATGTCCATCCGGTCGAGGTACTGGGCCCGGTAGGCGCGTTCCTCCAGCACACCGGTCAGCTGCAGCATGCGGTCGGCCAGCGTCGACTTGCCGTGGTCGATGTGCGCGATGATGCAGAAGTTCCGGATCCGCTCCGGCGGCGTGAACGTGGTGTCGGCGAAACTGCTCACTCAGGTTCCTCGGATGTCGGCGGCGTTCCTACGGCTGTCGGCGTTCGTCGGCAGACGTCGGCCCGGTCTCCCCCGGGCGGATGACGCGCACGGGGTCACCCCATCGTCCCACGCCACGCCCACTACCCAACGCCCAACTCCCGGTCCTCCCGCCCGAGCCCCGGTTACCGGGGCGGCAAGCCCCACCGCCTCGGGGGAAGCTGCGGGGTGTTCGAGCACAGCCCCGTCATCCACCTGGGGACGCGGCCCTCGAACCTGCTCCTCGAAGGCCGCCCTGATGTCGATGCCCGCACGGAGGCGCTGCGGGCGTTCTCGGCTGCCGCTCTCGAGGAACGAGAAAACAGCGATGTTGATCGCCGCGATCTAGTCGCCGCGGGTGTCGCGGCGGATGGGGTGGTCGGCGGGGACCTCGACGAGGACGATGCGCATGCCGTCGGGATCGGCGATCCAGCCTTCGTGCAGGCCCCAGGGCTTGTGCTCGGGCTCGGCGAGGACCGCGACGGCCTGCTCGCGCAGCTCGTCGAAGGTCGCGCGGAGGTCCCGGACCTGGAGCCACAACACCTGGTCAGGGCTCGGACCCTGATCCCCCTCACCGGAGACCTCCAGGTACCCCTGCCCCAGGAAGAACACCGTGCCACCGGGGAACTCGCGACAGACCGCCAACCCCAGCACGTCGCGGTAGAACCGCACCGACCGATCGTGGTCACCAGGCCGCAGGATCATCCGGCTGTTCAAGACCTCCATGCCCGCATTTCTACCGGCAAACACCCCGAAACACCGAACACGGGCAGATCAGCACGCTCCGCGACAGCGACCACGCCTGGACCTCGGCACCCGCGGGCGCGGGGATTCCAATTTCGCGCGAAATTCGAGCCGCGAAGATCCCGGTCCAATTTCGCGCGAAATTGGAATGCGTCGCACGATCGAGGCACCCGAAGGGTCCTGATCACTGAATCGTCACCGGAGGACGGTGATGCTGCGCCTGACCGGGCGTTCGTCGGTGCTGTCGACGAAGAGTTCGGGGGACTCCGCTCGGATCCTCTCGACGTCCTCGAACACGGCGCGCAGGTGACCGCGGAGCGCCGCGAGGGCCGATTCGAGGTCGCGGGATTCGAGGCCGTCGACGATCGCGGTGTGCTGGTCGATCAGGGCCGAGACGGGGCTGACCGTGCGCAGGCCGAGGCGGCGGGCGCGGTCGAGGTGGGCCTTGGCCTGTTCGACCGTGCGCCAGGCGTTGGCGTGACCGCCCGCGGTGAGCAGGCGCTGGTGGAACGCCTCGTCGAGCTCGAAGAACCTGCCCACGTCATCGGCGGCCGCGCGCTGCTGCCCCAGCAGGTCGCGCAGGGCTTCGACGTCCTCGTCGGTGCGGTGCTCGACGGCGTCGGCCAGCGAAGCGACCTCGACGGCCTCGCGGACGAACTGGGCGTCGGCGATGCGCTGCGGATCCACCCTGGCGACGAACGAACCGAGCTTCGGGAAGACCCGGACCAGGTCCTCCTCGGCGAGCAGCAGCAGGCTCTCGCGCACCGGCGTCCGGGAGACCTCCAGCTCGCCGGCCAGCTCGTTCTCCGACAGCGGATGCCCCGGCGGCAGCTGCAGGGTGATGATGCGCTGCCGGATCTCGCGGTGCACCGTCACCCGAGCCGAGGTCTTGCCCGCCGTCGTCGCCATGGTCACCACCTTATCGACCACCCTTGACCAGTGGCATCTCAGTGCTTGTATGGTACCGCTGGTATTCATGAGCTGAGGAGGGTCAATGCCGACGGACCTCGAACCCCGCACCGGCGGGACCAGATCGCTGCGCCGCACGGTCGCCGCCTCGGTGATCGGCACGATCGCCGAGTACTACGACTTCTTCATCTACGGCACCGCATCGGCGCTGGTGTTCAACAAGGTCTTCTTCCCCGAGGTCGACCCGCTCGTGGGCACGCTCGCAGCGTTCTCCACCTACGCGGTCGGGTTCTTCGCCCGCCCCCTCGGCGGCCTGGTGTGGGGCCACGTCGGCGACCGGCTCGGCCGCAAGAAAACGCTGGTCTACACGCTGCTGCTCACCGGCCTAGGCACCTTCGTGGTCGGCCTGATGCCCACCTACGAGCAGATCGGGCTGTGGGCGGCGATCATCCTGGTCCTGGTCCGGTTGCTGCAGGGCTTCGGAGTCGGCGGCGAGCAGGGCGGAGCACTGCTGCTCACGGCCGAAGCCGCGCCACCGGACAAGCGCGGCTTCTACGCCAGCTTCGTGCAGATGGGCTCGCCCGCCGCCTACCTGATCCCGACCGTGCTGTTCGCGGTGCTGGAGGCGCAGCTGCCCGAAGAGGCGTTCCTCTCCTGGGGCTGGCGCATCCCGTTCCTGCTCAGCGCCGTCGTGGTGATCATCGGCCTGTACATCCGGATGCGGGTGCCCGAATCGGAGACCTTCGAGGCCGTCAAGGAGCAGGAACCGCAGCGCGCACCAGTGAAGGTGCTGCTGTCGGACCACCGCCGCGAGGTCTTCGGCGGCATGCTCGCCAAGTTCGTCGAGGCCGCCGTCTTCCCGCTCTACACCGTCTTCCTCGTCTCCTACGCCAAGGCGCACGACATCGACAGCGGGATCGTGCTGGACGCGGTGATCATCGCGATCGTCGCCGAGCTGATCCTGCTGCCGTTCTGGGGAAAGCTCACCGACCGCATCGGCCGCCGCACCACGTTCATCGGGGCCGCCGTGCTCAACCTGGTGCTGGTGGTGCCCGCGTTCCTCGCCGTGGAGAGCGGCAACGTCGTGCTGATCACGCTGCTGATGATCGCCGGACTGGCCTTCGGTCACGCCGGGACCTACGCGCCGCAGGCGTCCTACTTCCCCGAGCTGTTCCCCTCCAGCGCCCGCTACAGCGGCGTGTCGGTGGTGTGGCAGTTCGGGGCGATGATCGCCAGCGGCCCGTTCACCGTCGTCGCCTCCGCGCTGCTGGTGCTCGCCGGGGGCGGCTTCACCTGGGTCGCGGTGTACGTGGCGGCGCTGATCGTGCTGAGCCTCATCGGCCTGCGCTTCCTCCCCGAAACCGCGCCGAACCGCCGCGGCGGCACCGAGTACGCCGACTGGCCCCGCACCGAATCGAACTAGCCGATCGCAGAGAGGACCGAGTTGTCCAAGATCGTTGATGCCAAGGTCATCATCACCGCTCCCGGCCGCAACTACGTGACGCTCAAGCTCACCACCGCCGACGGCGTGGTGGGCTGGGGTGACGCCACGCTCAACGGGCGTGAGCTCGCCGTGGCGTCCTACCTGCGCGACCACGTCTGCCCGCTGCTGATCGGCCGCGACTCCCAGCGCATCGAGGACACCTGGCAGTACCTGTACAAAGGCGCCTACTGGCGGCGCGGCCCGGTGACGATGACGGCGATCGCCGCGGTCGACATCGCGCTGTGGGACATCAAGGGCAAGGTCGCCGGGATGCCCGTCCACCAGCTGCTCGGCGGCCCCGCCCGGGACGGCGTGCTGACCTACTGCCACGCCACCGGCGAGGACGTCCCCGCGCTGCTCGACGACGTCGCCGCGCACCTGGACCAGGGGTTCCTGGCGATCCGGGCGCAGGCGTCGGTGCCCGGCGTGGACAAGGCCTACGGGGTTCCGGCCAAGGGCGAGTTCTACGAGCCCGCGTCCTCAGCGGTCCCGGAGGAAGGCCACTGGGACACCGAGTCCTACCTGCGGCACGCGCCGCAGGTGCTGGGCGCGGTGCGGGAGCGGTTCGGCTTCGACTTCCACCTGCTGCACGACGTGCACCACCGGCTCACCCCCATCGAGGCCGGACGACTCGGCAAGGACCTCGAAGAGCACCGCATGTTCTGGATCGAGGACCCGACCCCGGCCGAGGACCAGAGCGCGTTCCGGCTGATCCGGGAGCACACCACGACTCCGATCGCGGTCGGTGAGGTGTTCAACTCGATCTGGGACTGCCAGCAGCTGATCACCGAGCGGCTGATCGACTACATCCGCACCTCGGTCTCGCACGCGGGCGGCATCACGCACCTGCGGCGGATCTTCTCGCTCGCCGAGCTCTACGGCGTGCGCACCGGCTGCCACGGCGCCGGCGACCTGTCGCCGATCTCGCTGTCTGCCGCGCTCAACGTCGACCTGACCGTGCCGAACTTCGGCATTCAGGAGTACATGGGCCACACGGAGCAGACCGCGGAGGTGTTCCACTCCGGCTACACCTTCGCCAACGGCTACCTGCACCCCAGCGACGAACCCGGACTCGGCGTGTGGGTCGACGAGGAGGCCGCGGAGCGGTTCCCGTACGAGCCCCGGTACCTGCCGGTCAACCGCCGCCGCGACGGCTCGATGCACGACTGGTGAAACGCGGAACGGCCCCTTTCCCACCACGGGAAAGGGGCCGTTTCTTCGACTGAGAAAACTCAGATCTTGTTCACGCGGGCGGCCATCGCCGACTTCTTGTTGGCGGCCTGGTTCTTGTGGATGACGCCCTTGCTCGCGGCCTTGTCCAGCAGACGACCGGCGGTCTGCTGCAGCTCGACGGCCTTGTCCTTCTCGCCGGCGTCAGCAGCCGTGCGGAACTTGCGGATGGCGGACTTCAGCGTGGTCTTCACGGCCTTGTTGCGCTGGCGGTTCGCCTCGTTGGTCTTGATCCGCTTCATCTGGGACTTGATGTTGGCCACTGGTGCGCCTCTTCCTCGTCAGTCGAATCGCGTGCCGCACTCGATCGGCCCGGCCCGAAGACCGGTTTTCCTCCACGGCGGAATGCCGTACGACACGGTCGTCCATGTTAACAAGGCTCACCTGCGCGTTCGCCGGGTGGTCCGCGCGCCGCGAGGACGCTCACAACCGCTCGGAATCCGCTGTGCGCAGGCCATACGGTGACCCCTCGTGCTGACCGCGTTGAACTGGCCCGGATTCGCCGACCTCACCCTCGCCGGGCTGCTGTTCCTCTGCGCGGCGGCGTTCCTCGCCGGAGCCGTGGACGCGATCGTCGGCGGCGGTGGCCTCATCCAGCTGCCCGCGATGCTGATGCTGCTGCCGGGCGGCGAGGTCATCTACTCGCTGGCCACCAGCAAGGTCGCCGCGATCGCCGGAACCTCGGCCGCGGCCCGCACCTACGCCAAGCGCACCCCGATGGACTGGCGGGCCGCGCTGCCGATGGCCCTGGTGGCGCTGGTCGGATCGCTGGGCGGAGCGGCACTGGCCGATGCGCTGCCCTCCTCGGTCCTCAACGTCGTGGTGCTGGTCGCGCTGGTCGTGGTCGGCATCTACACGTGGCGCAAGCCCGATCTCGGCTCGGTCGACGCTCCCCGGTTCGCGCGTCGGCTCCAGCTGGTGCTGATGCTGCTCGGCGGAGCGGTGATCGGGTTCTGGGACGGCATCGCCGGGCCCGGAACCGGCTCGTTCCTCGTCTTCTGGCTGGTCAGCCTGGTCGGCTTCGCCTTCGTCACCGCATCGGCGACCGCGAAGGTCGTCAACGTGGCCACCAACCTGGGCGCGCTGTTCTTCTTCATCCCGGCCGGAAAGGTCCTGTGGGGTCTGGGGCTGGTGATGGCCGCCAGCAACATCGCGGGCAGCGTGCTGGGCGCGACGGTGGCCGCCGGTCGCGGATCGGCGTTCGTGCGGCGGGTGTTCCTGACGGTCGTGGTCGGGCTCGTGGTCAGCCTCGGCTGGAAGATCGCGCTCAGCAGCTGATCGGAACTAAGCTCCCCGGACTCATGGGGGCTGCCGCAGTCGTTCTCGTCGTCCTGGCCGCTTTCGCGCACGCCGGTTGGAACTTCTTCGCCAAGCGCGCAGGCTCGTCCGGGGCGGGTTTCGTGTGGCTGACCGCGACCTGCTCGGCGGTGCTGTACCTGCCGGTGGCCGCGGGCGCGCTGCTGGTGACCGGTGCTCCCCCGCTGGGCGCGTGGCTGGTGGGCGTGCTGGTCAGCGCCGTCATCCACCTCGGTTACTTCCTGCTGCTGCAGCACGGCTATGCCGTCGGCGACATGTCCGTGGTGTACCCGCTGGCCAGGGGCACCGGGCCGATGCTGTCGATGCTGGTGGCGGTGCTGGTGCTGCACGAGCGGCCTGGCTGGCTCGGGGTGTGCGGCGGTCTTCTGGTGGTCGCCGGAGTCTTCGTGATCGGTCTGTCCGACGGGGTGCCGCGCGCCGGGGCGAACCTCGCCGGAGTCGGGTTCGGACTGCTCACCGGAGCGCTGATCGCGACCTACACGGTGTGGGACGCGCACGCCGTGACCGGGCTGGCGCTGTCACCGCTGCTGTTCGACTGGGCCAACAACCTCTCCCGCAGCGCCATGCTCGCGCCCTACGCCGCACGGCGGCGCGATGCGCTCGTCCGGACATGGACCGAACACCGGCGGGAGATCCTCGCCGTCGGGCTGCTGTCTCCCCTGGCCTACATCCTGGTGCTGTTCGCGATGCAGATGGCGCCGGTGAGCCTGGTGGCCCCGGCGCGGGAGCTGAGCATCGTCATCGCCGGGCTGCTGGCTTGGCGGCTGCTCGGCGAGGCGCAACCGGTGCGGCGGATGACCGGTGCGGTCGTGGTGCTCGCCGGAGTGGTGCTGCTCGGCGTGGCGTGATCAGTTGCGCTGGTTGCGCAGCGAGACCAGGCGCAGAACCGTCTTCTCCAGGGCGTAGTCGGCGTCGGCGGCCATGCCCTTCACACCCGCGTTGACCTCGGCGACGACCTGCAGCGCCGCGGCCAGGCTCGTCGGCGTCCAGCCGCGCGACTGCGACTGGGCCTTCTTGACCTTCCAGGCGGGCATGCCGAGATCGCCTGCCAGGCGGTAGGGATCGTTGCGCCCTCCCGCCGCCGCGACGCGGCCGATGGTGCGGACCGAGTCCGCGAGGGCGTCGGCGATGAGCACGTGCGGCACGCCGAGCTGGATCGCCCAGCGCAGCGCCTCCAACGCTCCCGCCCGGTCACCGACCACGGCCTTCTCCGCGACCGCGAACCCCGTCACCTCGGCGCGGCCCCTGTAGTAGCGGCCGACCGCGTCCGCGTCGATCTTGCCGCCCGTGTCGGCCACCAGCTGCGAGGCCGCGGCCGACAGTTCTCGCAGGTCCGAGCCGACCGCCTCGATCAGCGCGCTGACCCCGCCGGAGTCGGACTTGCCGCCCGCGCGGCGGATCTCGTCGCGGACGAAGGCCTCGCGGTCGGCGGGCTTGGTGAGCTTCTTGCACTCGGTGACCCGGGCGCCGACCTTCTTCAGCGCGTTGGGCAGTTCCTTGGCGTGCTTGGCCCGCCCGCCACCGTTGTGCAGGACGATCAGGGTCACGCCCTCGGCCGGTTGCTTGGCGTGCACCAGCAAGGCTTCGGCGATCTCCTTCCCGGCGTCCTGCGCCGATTCGATCGCGAGCACGCGAGCCTCTGCGAACAGCGAAGGACTCAGCATTTCGGCCAGCTCCGGAGGGGTGAGCTCACTCACCTTCACCCGGCTGAAATCGGCCTCCGGATCGGCCGCGCGAGCTGCCCCGACCGCAGCCCACATCGCGCGCTCCACCAGCAGCTCTTCGTCTCCGAGAACCAGGTGCAGCGGGTCCGCGACAACGGTCGGTGAGCTCATGGAGGAATGGTCCCACGGGCCCGCGACAGTCTCGCCATCTGGATGCGCACTGGCCAGAGATGCATTGGTTCAACTAACGTTGCCCTCACAACCGAATAGCTCATCCAGAGGGGCAGAGGGAACGGCCCGTTGAAGCCCCGGCAACCGTTCGTCCGATGCATCGTGCAAAAGCCCGCGCGAGGTCACGGACGGAACAGGTGCCAATTCCGACCCGTCCGCGGGACAGATGAGGAGAGGACCTCGCGCGATGACTGCTGCTGCCCCCGCCAACACGACCGCCGGCAAGAAGTTCGATCTCGGCAACGCCGTCGAACTGGTGTCCAAGGAAGAGGGACACCGGCAGCCGCTGGCCCCCGAGTTCGTCTCCCTCGAAGACTTCTCGCCCCTTGAGGTCGCCTACGACTTCGGCAAGATCCGCCGCGAGGAGATCGAGGCCGGTCCGCGTTCGATCTGGCGCTACAAGCAGTTCCTGCCGGTCCCGGGCAACGTCGACCAGATCCCGAACACCGAGCCCGGCTGTACCCGCTTGATCCAGGCGGACAACCTCGCCAAGGCCCTCGGCGTGAAGAAGATCTGGATCAAGGACGACACCGGCAACCCCACGCACTCCTTCAAGGACCGCGTCGTCGCCGTCGCACTGGCCGCCGCCCGCGAGTTCGGGTTCAAGGTGCTGGCCTGCCCGTCCACCGGCAACCTCGCCAACGCCGTGGCCGCCGCCGCTGCCCGCGCCGGCTGGGACTCGGTCGTGCTGGTGCCCAAGACCCTCGAACGCGCCAAGATCCTGATGAGCGCGGTCTACGACGGCTCGCTGCTGGCCGTCGACGGCAACTACGACGACGTCAACCGGCTCGCGACCGAGCTCGCCGGGGAGCACGAGGACTGGGCGTTCGTCAACGTCAACGTCCGGCCCTACTACTCCGAGGGCTCCAAGACCCTGGCCTTCGAGGTCGCCGAGCAGCTGGGCTGGCGCATCCCCGAGCAGATCGTGGTGCCGATCGCCTCCGGCTCGCAGCTGACCAAGGTCTACAAGGGCTTCAACGAGTTCGCCCAGGTCGGCTTGGTCGACGAGAGCCCGGTGAAGATCTTCGGCGCGCAGGCGTCCGGCTGCTCCCCGGTCTCCACCGCCTTCCGCAACGGCCACGACGTGGTGCAGCCGGTCAAGCCGGACACCATCGCCCGCTCGCTGGCCATCGGCGCCCCCGCCGACGGTCCGTACGTGCTCGACATCGTCCGCAAGACCGGCGGTGCCATCGAGGACGTCACCGACGACGAGGTCCGCGCCGGCATTCGCCTGCTGGCCCGCACCGAGGGCATCTTCGCCGAGACCGCCGGTGGCGTGACCGTGGCGACCGCCAAGAAGCTCATCGAGGCCGGCAAGATCGACCCGGACGCCGAGACGGTCCTGCTGATCACCGGTGACGGCCTCAAGACCCTGGACGCCGTCGAGGGCCAGCTCGGCCCGAAGGCCACCGTCGCCCCGAACACCGAGTCGGTGAACCAGGCTCTGGGCCTCTGATTCAGTTTTAGGCGAATCCTCCTCTCTCACAGGTGGGTGGTTGTCCCGGCGGGACGACCACCCACCTTTTTGTCCACTTCGGACGCTCAGTTGTCGGTGGCGCGCAGCGGGTCTCCACGTGCGACGAAGCGAGGTCCCCGCGGTCCGGGGAGGACCGCGATATCTCCTTCCTGGTCGGTGCGCAACACCCGGGTTCCCGCGCGGGCCAGCGTGTCGATCACGAACGGGTTCGGGTGCCCGTAGTCGTTGCCCGCGCCGACGCTGATCAGCGCGAGCCTCGGCCGCACCGCGCGCAGCAAGCGCGGTGTCGTGTAGCGGGATCCGTGGTGCGGAA
Source organism: Saccharopolyspora sp. NPDC049426 (assembly GCF_040676935.1). Classification (NCBI taxonomy): domain Bacteria; kingdom Bacillati; phylum Actinomycetota; class Actinomycetes; order Pseudonocardiales; family Pseudonocardiaceae; genus Saccharopolyspora; species Saccharopolyspora sp. NPDC049426. The sequence continues at coordinate 313,664 of NZ_JBFAPZ010000011.1, forward strand.
CCTTGAGCACGTCCGCTCGCAGGTCCGCGCCGGAGGACACCAGACGTCCCTGCCCCGGCAGCTCCACGTCACCGGTGAGCAGCACGCGTCCCGCCGGCGTGGTCGCGCGGATCACCAGCGACGAATCGTTGGCGTCGTCGGCGGACTGCGTGCGGGTCACGCCGGGATCGGGGGCGAGGACGTCGAGCACGAGGCCCGGCCACGCCAGCCGCTGCCCGGCCTGCAGGGTGACGATCGGCGTGCGGTGCGCGCGGGTGTCGCGCACCAGGTCGTCGAAGGCCCACTTCGGTTCGCGCAACGGCCCGATCGCCACCGCGCCGACCGAGGCCTCACCCAGCACCGTGCGCAGCCCGCTGACGTGGTCGGCGTGCAGGTGCGTGAGCACCGCCATCGACACCCGGTGAATCCCCAGGCGCCGCAGGCAGTTCGCCGCCCGGCGCGGATCCGGGCCGGTGTCGACCACGACGGCCTCCTCCGGCCTCCCGGTCGCCAGCACCAGTCCGTCGCCCTGCCCCACGTCGCAGGCCACCACGCTCCAGCCCTGCGCGGGCCAGCCCGGCAGCATGGTGCGCACCGGCAGCACGACCAACGCGCTGAGCAGCACCGCGACCACCGCGAGCAGCCGAATCCTCCTCCCTCGCAACGCGATCAAGCCCACCAGCAGCAGAACCGCCAGCAGCAGTCCACCGCCGGTGCCCGTCGGCCAGTCGAACACCGCGCCCGGCACCGCCGAGGCGCGACCGGCGACCAGCAGCACCCATTCCAACTCCGGCCCGGCCAGCACGACACCGACCGCCGCGGCCCACGTCGACACCGGTGCGAGGACGGTGGCCAGCACGCCGAACACCGTCGCCGGGGCGATCACCGGCGCCGCCAGCAGGTTGGCCGGCACCGCCACCAGGCTCACGCCTCCGGAGATCGCGGCGATCAGCGGCGCAGTGACCACGTGCGCGGCCACCGGAACCGCGATCGCCTCGGCCAGCCCGACCGGGACGCCCCGCGTCCGCAACGCCGCCGCCCACACCGGCGCCAGCAGCACCAAACCCGCCGTGGCCGCGACCGACAAGGCGAACCCCGCGCTGACCGCCAGCTCCGGCAGCAGGAGCAGCAGCCCGATCACGCTCGCCGCCAGCGCCGGCAGCGCCGAGCGGCGACGGCCCAGCACCAGCGCGAGCAGCGTGATGGCTCCCATCACCGCGGCGCGCAGCACGCTCGGTTCGGGCCCGGTCAAAGCGACGAACCCGACCAGCGCCGCACCAGCGCCCAGAGCGCAGACCACCGGACCCATGCCCAGCAGGCGCAGCAGCACCAGGACCGCGCCGCACACGATCGCCAGGTTCGCCCCTGAGACGGCCGTGAGATGGCTCAGGCCCGCCGTCTCGAACTCCTGCTCCACCTCCGGGTCCAGGCCGCTGGTGTCGCCGACGACCAGTCCGGGCAGCAGCCCGGCCGCGTCCGGCCCCAAGTGCCGTCCGGCGACCTCGCGCAGCCCCGCACGCATGCCCGCGGCCACGCGCTGCCACTCCGGCGGCGCCGCGACCTCGCCCGGCGCCCGGTAGACCGGAACCACCGCCACGACGAGCTGTCCGTCGTGCGGCGCTGCCGCCTTGCCCCGGACGGTGAGCCGCTGCCCGGCGATCAGTCCGCGCCACGACTCGGTCGGGACCAGCAGCACCACCGAACCGCCTGCCGCATGACGACGTCCGGCGATCTCGGCTGTCAGCAGCTCCGCTCTGGCGAGCGAGCGGTCCTGCGCCCGGCTGGCGCCGAAAGCGGCCCCTCGCAGCGGAGTTGGCGCGGACGTCAGCTCCACCCGCAAGGCCACCTGCTCACCGGAACCCGCCGCGCGGCGGAGCGGATGTTCTTCGACGTCGTGAGCCCGGACCGCGATGGCGGTCGCCGAGACCGCGGCGAGCAGCAGAACCACCAGCACCGCCTTGGACCCCGTCCGCCGTGCGATCATCAGGAACACCGGGAGAGCCGCCACCAACGCCGCCACCGCGGCCGGCCCCCAGCCCGCCAGCAGACCGAGCAGCGTCACCGCCCAGACCGCCGCTGCCGCCGGGACCAACCGCAGGTCCAGCCGCCGGATCACACCCGCACCAGATCGCGCAGCTTGGACAGCCGAGCCTCGCCGATCCCCCCGACCTCCCGGAGCTGGTCCACCGAGTCGAAGCGACCGTGTTCGGTGCGCCACTGCAGGATTCGCTCGGCGGTGACCTCGCCGACCCCTGGTAGTCCATCGAGCTGCTCCTTCGTCGCGGTGTTGAGGTTGACCTCGCCGTCACCGCCACCACCGGCTCCGGGCTGCCCCGGCTGGGCCTCCGGTGGCACCGGGATGGCGACGTAGAGCTGCTCGCCGTCGGCCAGACGACGAGCGAGGTTGAGTCCGGTCAGGTCGGTGTCGGGAAGCGGCCCGCCCGCAGCCGACACCGCATCGGCGACCCGCGCGCCGGCGTCGACCGTGACCAGGCCGGGGCGCTGGACTCGGCCGACGACGCTGACCACCAGCTCAGCGGGAGCGGCGGCGCTGGTCGACACCGGTGGTGGCGGTGCGGGAAGCGGTGGCGGAGCTGACTCGGCCGTCGGGCGGCCGGACCAGGCGAGTACGAGCACGCCGAGCAGCACGAGGGCAGCGACCAACGACAGCGCGAGCACGCCGGCGCGACCGGGGTCCACTCTCGACCTCAGCAGGGGTTCGGGAAGCCAGCGCTCGGCGAACCGCGACAGCGGCGAACTTCGGCCGCCGCCGGGCGGTTTCACCGAGTAGTGGGGCTGGAGTCGTCGCGTCGGCTCGTCGTGCTCGGCCTCGCGGCGCAGCGTCTGCAGCCGGGACCGGGTGCCGAGCTGTTCGTAGGAGTCGTCGTCAGTGGCGCGGAAGAGCTTGGTGTCGAACATGCAGACGACGTTAGCTCGCGCGAAACCGACTGCGCACCTTTATTTTTCGCGTATCCGACCACTGTGGACCGAACATCGCCGAGATTCAGCTCGATGGTGTGGAATCCGCACCCCGAAGGGTTTTCACGCGCCGAAACGCCACCCGTTCGGGAGAACCACCACACCCACAGAACCCGGCCCGATGTGCGCCCCGATGACCGCGCCGACCTCCGAGACGACGCATTCCGCCGACTCCCCCAGCTCTGCGGTGAATCGCGCCGCCAGCTCCTCGGCGTGCTCGGCGGCGGCGAGGTGGTGCACCGCGATCGCCGCCGAACCGGAACCGGCCGCGTCCAGGGAGAGGTCGCGAAGCCGCGCCATCGCGCGAGTCGTGGTGCGCACCTTCTCCAGCGCGTCGATGCGCCCGTCGTCGACATGCAGCAGAGGCTTGATCGACAGCGCCGTGCCCAGCACCGCCGCCGCGGTGCCGATGCGTCCTCCGCGTCGCAGGTACTCCAGCGTCTGCACGGAGAACACGGTGGTCGTGCGCGCGGCCGTCACCGCAGCGGTGTGCTCCACCTCGTCCAGGTCGGCGCCCGCCTGAGCGGCGTCGGCGGCGCCGAGAACGGAGAACCCCAGTCCCATCGCCGCCGACCGCGAGTCCACCACCCGGACCCGGTCCGGGTCGGTTTCGCGCGCGGCCAGCCGAGCGGCGTCCCACGTTCCCGACAGCTGCCGGGACAGGTGCACCGCCACGACCCCCTCGGCGCCGTCGTACAGCGCCTGCCGATAGGCGCGGGCCAGCTCTCCCGAGGTGGCGCTCGCGGTGGTCACCCGATGCTTGTTCGCCAACGCCTCGGCGAGGTCGCGAGGCGAGAACTCGGTCTCGTAGACGTGCTTGCCACCGTTCACGCTGACGTGCAGCGGAACGACCCGAACTCCGTACCGCGCGGCGTATCCGGACGGCAGGTACGCCGTGGAATCGGTGACGACGGCAATGGACACGGACGCAACCCTACGACGTCAGACGGCAGATGCGATCACACGTGGGCTTGCGCCCCGGCGTTGTAGACCATCAGGCGCCAACGGTGATCGCTGGGGCTGCGACGGCTGAGGACCACCCAGTGGCAGTTGCGCACCCCGCCCAGACCCGGCCACAGCTCCACCGGCAGGGCCAGCAGCTTCGCGGTGAGCGCGGTGATCAGTCCGCCGTGCGCGCACAGCAGAGCGGTGCCCTCGTACTGGTCGTCGAGCTCGGTGACGACCTCGACGGCACGGGTGGCGACCTCGATGCGGGACTCCCCACCGGGCGGCGCCCAGTCCGGGTTCGCCCGCCAGGTGTTCAGCGCACCGGGCCAGCCGTGCTCGACCTCAGCTCCGCTGAGCCCCTGCCACTCCCCGACGTGGGTTTCCCGCAGCCGCTTGTCCAGCTTCACCGGCTCGCCGCTGACCTTGGCGTAGGCGGCGGCGGTGGTGCGCGCGCGGTTCAGGTCGGAGCTGAGGGCCACCGTCGGTTCGAAGGCCGCGATGGAGGGAGCCGCCTGCTCGGCCTGCTCGACGCCGTTGGCGGTCAACGAGCTGTCGAGGTGACCCTGGATGCGGCCGGCGAGGTTGTAGTCGGTCTCGCCGTGCCTCCACAGCACGAGCCGGGCGAGGCTCACTCGTCTTCCTCGGAGGAGACGCCCTGATCGACGAACTCGATGCGCGGGCAGTCCTTCCACAGCTTCTCCAGCTGGTAGAAGGAGCGCTCCTCGGCGTGCTGGACGTGCACCACGACGTCGACGAAGTCCAGCAGGACCCACCGGCCCTCGCGGGCTCCCTCGCGCCGGACCGGCTTGATGCCCACAGCTCGCAGCTTCTCCTCGACCGAGTCGACGATCGATTCGACCTGCCGCTCGTTCGAGGCCGATGCGATCATGAAGCAGTCGGTGATGACCAACTGCTCGGAGACATCCAGCAGGACCACGTCGGTGGCCTTCTTGTCGGCCGCGGCTTGGGCGGCGATCAGGGCCAGCTCGCGGGCGTTCTCGGTGGCTGCCACGTCACTCCTCTCGGCCGGGCTCGGTGTGCCCACGCCGGGTAGCAGGATAGGCCGCCAGTCCCGACCAGGAGCCGCCCGGCCTTCGCATACAAGTCCTTTATGCCCGAGCGGTGCGCTCGGGTTCAATCACCCCTGCGGGCCCCACCCCACCGGAGCCTCGCGGCAGAGGCCGCGCTCGATGATGAAGTGCACCACGAAGCCCCCACGACCAGCGACAACACCCCAGAGAAGCATTCTCGGGCAGCTGAATGGTATCTGCCGCCGCCGTCGGGTCAGCCCACTGTGGTGGCGATTCGGCGCGGGCGCGGATCCGCTCCGCCCTCGCCGAGGGACACGTCGAACGGACGAACGCCGAGCGTTCCCCTGCTAGGGACCCCACTCGGCTGGGGTTTCGCGGTAGAGGCCGCGCTTGGTGATGTACTGCACGATGCCGTCGGGCACGAGGTACCAGACCGGCAGGCCCGCCCGGACCCGGTCGCGGCAGCCGGTGGAGGAGATCGCCATCGCCGGGATCTCGACCAGCGACACCGACCCGTCGGGCAGGTGCGCGCTGTTGAGCGAGTAGCCGGGCCTGGTCACGCCGATGAAGTGGGCGAGCTCGAACATCTCCTCGACCCGGTGCCAGGACAGGATCTGCTCCAGCGCGTCGGCCCCGGTGATGAAGTACAGATCAGCGTCCGGGAACTGCTCGTGGAGGTCGGTGAGCGTGTCGGCGGTGTAGGTCGGGCCCTTGCGGTCGACGTCCACCCGGCTCACCAGGAACCGCGGGTTGGAGGCGGTGGCGATCACGGTCATCAGGTAGCGGTCCTCGGCCGGCGAGACGACCTCGTGGCTCTTCTGCCACGGCTGCCCGGTGGGCACGAAGATCACCTGTTCGAGGCCGAACTGCGCCTGCACTTCGCTGGCGGCCACGAGGTGTCCGTGATGAATGGGATCGAAGGTGCCACCCATGACCCCGATCCGGCGACGAGACATAGCTGACAAGCCTAGATAAGCGTCACGACCAGGCACGTCAGCGGGGCACCCGGAGGTGTCGGACGCCACGGTCCCAGCGCGGATCCCCTCAACCCCACGCCGGGACCGCGGCCGGCTGCGAAGTCCGGCCCAGGCTCCCCCCTCGACCGGACCTCGCCACCCTGCGCGATCCTCCGCGGCTGGGGGCCCACTTCGGATCGCGGGCGCTGCCTCGTGGGCGCGCACAGGTGGGACCCGCGCGCACCGGGGATCATGACGGTGCTAGTGCTGTGATGCCGGTCACTCTTCGGGTGCGACGACCTTCCCGGTCGCGACCTCCTTGACCAGGATCGCCTCCACCGGGCAGGACTCGGCGGCGTCCACGACCTCCTCGGACGGCTCGGACTGGTCCTGCAGGGTCTTCGAATAGCCCTCGACCAGCTCGAAGTGGTCCGGGGCGACCCCGGCGCACATCCCCGACCCGATGCAGGTGTTCGTGTCGATCTCGATCGACCAACTCATCAGCTCACCTCTTCTGTCCGCATGAGCGAGATCACTCGACACCTTGCCACGACACCAGCATCCGCTGGGGACCCCGAACCAGAAGTCCCGACTTCCACGTCACGTCCTGCTCGGGCGAGTTCGGGAATTCCAGGCCCGGCAACCGGGTGAGCAGGGTGCGCAGCGCGACCTGCAGCTCCATCCGGGCCAGCTGGGCGCCGAGGCAGTGGTGCGGGCCGTGACCGAAGCCGACGTGCGAGGCCTCCGCACGCGCCAGGTCCAACGTCTCCGGGTCGTCGAAGACCGCGTCGTCCCGGTTGGCCGAGCCGACGCTCGACAGCACCGGTTCGCCCGCGCGCACCAGAACGCCGCCGAGCTCGACGTCCTCGGTGGCGTACCGCGCGAAACCGGCGCCGACGCCGAGCGGCACGAAGCGCAGCAGCTCCTCGACGGCGGACGGGATCAGGTCCAGGTCCGCGCGCAACCGCCGCAGCTGCTCGGGGTGGGTCAGCAGGACGTAGAGGAAGTTGGGGATCTGCGAGGCGGTCGTCTCGTGCCCAGCGACGAGGATCCCGGCGGCCAGCAGGATCATCTCGTCCTCGCTGAGCTTGTCGTGCTCGTCGCGGGCGGCGATGAGCCCGGTGATCAGGTCGTCGGCGGGCTCGGCCCGGCGCTGCGCGATCAGACCGGCGATGTAGTCCATCATCCGGTCCGTGTAGTCGGTGACCTGCTCCGCGGTGAGCTTGTTGGTCGACAGGAACGCGTCCGACCAGACCCGGAAGTCCGCGCGGTCCTCGAAGGGCACGCCCAGCAGTTCGCAGATCACCGTGATCGGCAGCGGCAGAGCGAAGTCCTCGACCAGGTCCACCGGGCCGCCGCGCTCGATCATCGAGCTCACCAGGTCGTCGGCGATGTCCTGGGTGCGCGGGCGCAGCTTCTCGACGCGGCGCTGGGTGAACGCCTTGGCCACCAGCCGGCGCAGCCGGGTGTGGTCGGGCGGGTCCATGCTCAGGATCCCGCCAACCTGCTGGCGCGGTCGCAGTCGCGGTTCGTCGCGCTCCATCGTTTCGGCGCGGCTGAACCTCGGGTCGCCGAGGACGACCTTGACGTCCTCGTAGCGGGTGGCCAGCCAAGCTTCTTCGCCGTAGGGCAGCTTGACGCGGCTCAGCGGTTCCTGCTCGCGCAACTGTGCGTAGATCGGGTCGAGATCGAGCGTCTCGGCGACGTTGAACGGATATGTCCTCGACTCCGTGGCGGTCATGCGCAGCTCCCCGATCTTGTAAGCAGTCGCTTACAATCCCACGCTACGCCCGGGAAAGACGCTGCGCACGCCGCGATCAGCGATCGTCCGAAAGGCCCGTTCGCTCCAGCAGGACGGACGCCGCACGGGTGACGTAACGGACGATGACCTCGGGGTCGGCCTCCGCCAACGGGCTCTTCCCCAGCACCGAGCGCACCATCCCGATGCCGAACAACCACGCCAGCACGAGATCGGCGCGCAGCTGCGCGTCGTCGGCGTCCGAGAGCTCCGAGAGCCGCTCGGTGTAGCGGGCGCCCAACTCGCCGCGCAGCATCTCCGCCGCCCGTTCATCGCTCCACGAGCGCAGCATCGCCACCAGCGGGTGCTCCCCGTCGGGTTCGGCGCTGTCGAGCAGGTTGATCAGCAGCTGCCGGGGCAGCTCCTCCGCGGAGAGCTCCGCGATCACCTGCTCGCTGTTGCGCGTCAGAACCGCCGCGAACAGCTCCTGCTTCGAACCGAAGTAGCGGAACAGCAGCGCCTGGTTGGCCCCGGCGCGGGCCGCGACGTCGCGCACCGTCGTCGCGCTGAAGCCGCGCTCGGTGAACAGCTCCGAGGCGGCCTGCAGCAGGGCTTCCTTGGTGGCGGCGGAGTCGCGCTTGCGTCGCGGCGCCTGCCTCAAGTTCAGCTCCCCGGCTTGGCCGGGGCGGAACCCGGCCGCACGTGGCCGTCGCCGAACGCGAGCCACTTGGTGGAGGTCAGCTCCGGCAGTCCCATCGGACCCCGCGAGTGCAGCTTCTGGGTGGAGATGCCGATCTCGGCGCCCATCCCGAACTCACCACCATCGGTGAAGGCGGTGCTGGCGTTGACCATCACCGCGGCCGCGTCCACCTGCGCGGTGAACCGCTGAGAGGCGCCGAAATCGCTGGTCACGATGGCCTCGGTGTGCCCGGAACCGTGCTCGCGGATGTGCTCGACGGCGGCGGGCAGCGACTCGACGACGGCAGCGGCGATGTCCAGCGACAGGTACTCGGTGTCCCAGTCCTCGTCGGTGGCCGGCACGACGTTCGGGCCGCCGACCGCCACCACCTGCTCGTCGCCGTGCACCGTCACGCCCGCTTCGCTCAGCTCGGCGATCGCGCGGGGCAGGAACTCCTCGGCGATGTCGGCGTGCACCAGGAAGGTCTCCGCGGAGTTGCAGACGCTCGGGCGGCGAGCCTTGGAGTTCAGCAGGATCCGCAGCGCCATGTCGAGGTCGGCGCTGGAGTCGACGTAGACGTGGCAGTTGCCCACACCGGTCTCGATGGCCGGAACCGTGGACTGCTCGACGACCGCCGAGATCAGACCCGCGCCACCGCGCGGGATGACCACGTCGACCAGTCCGCGAGCGGTGATCAGGTGGTGCACCGAGGCACGGTCGTGGCAGGGCAGCAGCTGGACGGCGTCCATCGGCAGGCCGTGCCGGGCGACGACGTCGCGCAGGATCCACACCAAGGCGGTGTTGGAGCTCTCCGCCGACGACGAGCCGCGCAGCAGCACCGCGTTGCCCGACTTCAACGTCAGACCGGCGGCGTCGACCGTCACGTTCGGGCGACCCTCGTAGACGATGCCGACCACG
>NZ_JBFAPZ010000012.1:0-231261 GCF_040676935.1 Saccharopolyspora sp. NPDC049426
CGGCTGGGGCGGCTGGCTGGAAGGCATCATCCCCGGCATGCTCGGCGCAGGCCACGGCAGCGCACTGATCGTCTTCGCCCTACCAGACTGACCGGGAACTAGCGCCGTTCGCGGCGTGAAGCCGGGAGACCTCCGGTCGGGTGCGAGCGCACGACGCGCCACCACCCGACCGGAGGTCTCCGTCCTAGCCATGACTCCTGCCTCGCGGACCTCGCGTTGATGGCGAAGGCGTTGATCACCCGGTTACTGCGCCTCGTTCATCGGACGGGGTCCGCGGTGGCCGGCCGGGATCGCTGCCACGCGGTTCTGGTCCGACCACCGAAAACCGAGGAACACCAACGGAAACACCGTTGAAGACTCCGGGTATCACCACTCGGACAGGGCCGGACGAGCGAGTGGATTCCGGAACAATGCTACGGGAGGATGCATTGGGGTCGACGCGACGTGTTGTCGGGATCAAAGGGGACCGGCAGGTCCTGTTCGACATCGCCGAGGTGATCGTGGCCGAGGCCGTCGGAAGGGCCGTGTGGCTGAGGACGGACCTCGGGCGGTTCCGGTGCGCGACAGATGGAATAGACAACATCGACGACAAGTACGCGGCCTGCGGATTCGTGCGAGTTCACCGAAGCTACCTCGTGAACTTGAACCGCGTACGGGAGGTGTCGCGGAAGGATGGAGGAGAGCTCGAACTCACCGTCGAGAACTACCGCGAGATAGTTCCGGTGTCTCGTCGACGGGCGAAGTTCGTCACGGAAGCGCTGGGCCTGTGAGCATCATCGATGCGCGCACTTGCGGCCGGACTCGTCCGGCCCGCCACGCGAGTGCGCGCAATCCTTCACGCTCAGAACCGTTTTCGACCCCCGCCGGGCGACATGGCTCGGATCGAGTCGTCCTCTCCGGGAGTCCCTCGGCAAGAAGGATTCTCAATGCGGCGGGGGAGAGGCCGTCGCCTCCTTGGCCTTCTCCAGGACCTGCAGAGCCGTGGCATGTGCGATGTCGGCGACCGCGGGGTCCCGCTCGAGCAGGGCCGTCGTGGTCGCCCCCTCCATCAGCTGCGCGATCTGGCCTGCGACGAAGTCCGCGTTGGACAACTCGCATTCCTCCACGAGTTTCACCACCCACGCCCGCATGGCGTCCTTGTGCTCGCGAACCGCTTTTCGCACCGGCGGTGAGGTGTCCGCGAGCTCGACGGTCGCGTTGACGAAGGCGCAGCCTCGAAAAGAGGGCGATGCGAACCACTCTCGAAGGGAATCGAAGACCGAGAGCAATCGCTCCTTGGGCGATGATGACCAGTCGACTTCTCCGCTCAAGCGCGCTCGATGGCAATCATCGAGATGATGCAGGCAAGCGACGATGAGGTCCGTCTTGGTCGGGAAATGCTTGTACAGCGTCATCTTGGCCACGCCGATCTCGCTGACGAGCGTGTCCACCCCCAGTCCGGTGCCGCGCTCGTACATCATCCGCGAGGCTTCCTTGATGATGAGCTCTCGTTTGTTCTCAGCGTGCTCCGTTGGTGACACAGACGCACTCCTGATCGGAGTAAGGAATTGTTGATCCTGATGATCCAGGTCAGGATAGCCGCGTGGTCAGGATTGTGCAACGGGTTCGCGGCGCGAATGGTGGTGTGTAGGGATTTTCGTTCCCGAATTGAACAGGAGAGGTGCCGCGAACGTCTGCGATCGGTGTTTGCGGTGCGATCCCGGAATGGATCCACCCGGGCGGATGTGGGGACCGTTCGTGCCGCAGGGATGTCGTTTCGTGCCGAATATGTTGACTAGACGTACAGATCCGTGCAGCCTGACTACTCGGTACGCGTCCTAGATGTGGATGAGAACCGCAGGGCTGAGGAAGGGCGGCGCGGAACAATCGGCCTGGCCCCCGAGGCAGCCACCGCTTGGACATCGAGGCGATGGCCGGCTGCACCAGGAGCCGGTCGCAACGACCCTTGCTCGAGCATTGAGCAGTCAGCAATTCTGAACCGGCCGCCCGGTTTGAAATACCGCGCGCTAGGAGGCGTAAAGAAAATGTCGACCTTGACTGAAATCGCCAACACGCTTGTTTCGAATGGGCGGGGCGTGCTCGCGGCCGATGAGAGCATCGGAACGATGTCTTCCCGCTTGGAAGGCGTCGGAGTGAAGGCCACTGACGAGAACCGGCGCGCTTATCGTGAATTGATCGTCACCACTCCTGACCTGGTCGACTCGATCAGCGGAATCATCCTGGCCGATGACACCATGCGCCAGAAGCTGTCGGATGGACGGAGCTTTCCCGATGCGCTGGCGGAGATGGGGATTCTCGCGGGGATCAAGGTCGACACCGGGGCCAAGCCGCTGGCCGGGGCCCCGGGCGAGAAGGTCACCGAAGGCCTTGACGGATTGCGCGAGCGTGTCGCCGAGTACGTGAGTCTCGGGGCGAGTTTCGCCAAGTGGCGCGCGGTGATCACGATCAGCGAGGGGCAACCCACCGAGCGGGCGGTGCGCGCGAACGTGCACGCGCTGGCGCGGTACGCCGGTCTCTGCCAAGAAGGGGGACTGGTGCCCATCGTGGAACCGGAGGTGCTGATGGACGGCGACCACTCGCTGGCGCAGTGCCAACAGGTGACGAGGGCGGTGCTCCGGACCTTGTTCGACGAGCTCGATCTGATGCAGGTGAAGCTCGACGGCATGGTCCTCAAGCCCAACATGGTGGTGGCGGGGAAGGACTGCCTGGAACGGCCAGGAGTCGAGGAGGTCGCGCAGACCACGGTGGACACCCTGCGCGACACGGTGCCACCGTCCGTCCCGGGCATCGCTTTCCTCTCGGGTGGCCAAAGCCCGGAGACGGCGACCCGTCACCTCGGGTCCATGCAGAACTGCGGCGAGTTGCCCTGGGAGCTCACCTATTCCTTCGGGCGAGCGCTGGTCGGGCCGGCCCTGGAGACGTGGCGGGGCGAGGACGGCAAGTGGAAGGACGCCCAGCGGGCGCTGTCCGTGCGCGCCGTCGCCAACGCCGCAGCGCGCTGAGAGCGGAGGCCGCGCGCGGGCGCGGCAACAACCGGCCTGGGGTGCGGGACCCCCGGGGCGAGTCGAAGAACGCTCTCAGCGAATGGAAAAGCCGATCGGACCGGCGCAACTGCCGGTCCGATCGGCGCCTCGGCATGACGCGTGAAAGGGGTGCCGTGGATGAGCCTCCAGCCAGAAGCCGCGGCGATGAGCCGCGCTCGCGCGCTGTTGGCGCGATACCCGGTCGCCGACGGTCACAACGACCTGCCGTGGGCGCTGCGCGAACAGGTCCGCTACGACCTCGACCGCCGCGACATCGCCGCGGACCAGTCGGGGACTCTGCACACCGACCTCCGTCGTCTGCGGGCCGGCGGTGTCGGCGCGCAGTTCTGGTCGGTGTACGTGCGCTCGTCGCTGCGAGGTGACAGCGCGGTCAGCGCGACGCTCGAGCAGATCGACTGCGTGCGCTCCCTCATCGCCCGCTACCCGCAGGCCCTGCGAGCGGCGTTCACGGCGGAGGAGGTGGAGTCCGCTCGGGAGCGCGGTGTGATCGCCTCCTTGATGGGCGCCGAGGGAGGCCATTCCATCGCATGTTCGCTGGCGACGCTGCGTGCCCTGCACGCGCTGGGCGTTCGGTACATGACCCTGACGCACAACGACAACGTCCCGTGGGCGGACTCGGCGACGGACGAGCCCGCCGCGGGCGGGCTGACGCGGTTCGGTGAGGAGGTCGTCCGGGAGATGAACCGGCTGGGGATGCTGGTCGACCTCTCCCACACCTCCGCGGACACGATGCGCGACGCTCTGCGCGCGAGCAGGTCGCCGGTGTTGTTCTCGCACTCGTCGGCACGGGCGGTGTGCGACCACCCGCGCAACGTGCCCGACGACGTGCTCGCCGCGCTGCCCGCCAACGGAGGCGTGGCGATGGTGACCTTCGTCCCGGAGTTCCTGCTGCCCGAGGTGGGGGAGTGGAACCGGGCGCTCAGAGCCCACATGCAGGACCGCGGACTGCACCACGGTGACAGGACGCCCGAGGCGGTGGCAGTGCGAAGCGAGTTCGAGGCGACTCACCCCCGTCCGCGCGCCACAGTCCCCGTCGTCGCCGATCACCTGGACCACATGCGCGCGCTCGCCGGCGTCGACCACATCGGCATCGGCGGCGATTTCGACGGGACCACCTCCACCACTTCGGGGCTCGACGACGTCGCCGGCTATCCGCGCCTGATCGCCGAACTCATGGACCGGGGCTGGTCCGATCCCGATCTCGCGAAGCTGACCTGGTCGAACGCGGTGCGGGTCCTCCGCGACGCGCAGCACACCGCCTCCGAACTCAGCCGCGTGGAACCCCCGTCCAACGCCACGATCACCGAGCTCGACGACGCCGCACGACCCCCGGACTGAGGTGTGCGACGCAGGCGTGCACCTAACCGGCGACCTTGATCTTGGTATTCCACGATTTGGGCTGGGCGCTCGCGCGTTCTCCCGGGCCGCGTAGCCGGGCGTGCGCTGTGTTGACGGCCTTGTCGTTGGCAAGTGGTGTTGGTCTTCGGTGCCTCAGTGGCGGCTGACGCTGATGATCGTGGTGCCGGTTGTTGGCACCGCAGTGGGTGCTGTGGTCGGCGCAAGCGTCGGTATTTTCCCATCCGGTGTGACCGACTCGATCTGGCAGAACGGAATCGGCGAGGTCGGTGGAGCCATCGAAGACGGCGCTGACGCCGTCGGGGATACAGCGGGCGCAATTGGAGGAGCTGGGGAGCATGCCTGGAATGCCGTCTTCTAATCCCCTGGGCACGCCAGCGGAATGGCCGGTCGAGAGCAGGGGAAGGTTCGTCCTGGCATTCGGTGCCCTCGTGGCGCTCGGGGCCCTGAGCGTGGGTGTGGGGCTGGTCGCCGTCGGTACCGGTTTCGCAGGCGCGGCCAAGTACGCATTGTCGATCGCAGCGCTGTTCTGGTTCACGGCTGCGTTCGGATTTGTGACGCGACTCCGGCCGCAGAACCGAATCGCAGATGTCGGTACCACGACGATCGACGACCAGCGTGCGACGGTGATCAGCTATTCGGGCGCGCAGTTCGTCCTGATCAACCTCCTGGTGGCGTGTCTGTTCCTTTGTTCGGTGTTCGCCGCTTGGGACTACGGCAACGTCGGTGATGGTGCGTTCGCTCCGGGCATTCCGATGTTCCTTGCCTTTGCTGCTGCGGTGTTCTTCGCCAGCTACTTCGTGCTCCTAGCGCTCGGTCGGATCCGCCGAGGTCGCATCGTCCTCGCTCCAGATGGAATCCACCAGGAAGGCAGAGCCTTCGGGTCCTTTCTCCCGTGGGATTCGTTCGCTGGAGTCAAGCCGAGTTACAACGGCACTCGAGAGGTGCTCGTCATCGCCTACAGCAATGCCCCTTGGCGGAAGCGACAACTCGCAGGGCCGTGGCGGCTCGACAAGCTTCCGCCGGTGCCCATGATCGAGATCAACACGATCCACCTGGCCGTGGATCCCACGCTCGTCTACCACCTGCTCCGCTTCTACACTAAAAACCAGAGCGCGCGGGAGGAACTCGGGACAGAAGCCGTGCTTCGCCGCATCCGAGAGCACTCCTTCTGAACGCCTAGTGCCCAAGGCTCGTAGCCACACGCTCTCTTCTGTTCAGACTCGATGGCTCGATCTTGATCAGGTCTTGACGGAAGGGCTTTCATGTTGATCGAGCACGAAGATCGTGACGAAACAATGCTCCTGGCCAGCCATACGGCCTACCGTGTTCACCGGATTCGCGGTCGTGAGTGGGGAAACCCGGCGGCCATGCTGCTGTGGTGACCGCGATTGAGCGTCGTCAGGATCCGACCTCGCTGTTGCTCAAGCGCATGTCGGAGCAGGAATGTGCCCGATTCCGGAACCGCAACCTCCGCCAGCCCGGCACTGATCGCCGGGTTCATGAGGTGGAGCTTCGAGACTGGGTTGGCGGGCTGAAGCTCCCAGCGCCGGCGTGCCACCAGCCGCTGGACGGATCTGGCTTAGCCGGAAGACGCGAGCCCGTCACTTTGCCGGTCGACTGCGCCAAGTGCCTCTCGCGCAATCCCGACCCGTTCACGCCGCTGACGGTGGTCGACGGCGGACAACTCACCCTCGACCTGCGCTCGGAGGAATCCGATCATTCGTAGGGCCGAATGCGACGTTCGGGTGGTCCCTCTGCATTAGCCGGACGCTCTGAGAGCCGCGTAAGAAGATCGGGTTGCCAAGCGACTCGATGGAGGAAGTTCTTTGCCCGGCAATCCAAATCAACCCCGTGATGCGCAGGGAAAATGGAGGAAGACGGCAGCGGGCGGCGTAGTTGGAACAACGTTGCTGGCTGGACTGATGGCCTCCGGCGGAGGTGGCGGCACCGCGGGGTCTGCCGGTACGACGCTCGATAGCGCTGCCGGCCAGCGCGTGACCCAGGTGAAGTCGACCAGGAACAGCCGTAATGCCGCGAAGAAGGGGAACGAACGCGAGGCCTGGGATCGAATGGCGCTCCGGAAGATCAGGAACGAGATCCAGCACGGCGACCTTCACTGCGCCGCGCAGTCGTACGGCGAGGTGCAGGAGTTCTTCCTGCGTCATCCGTGCAAGAGGCTCCAGCAGAGGCTCTTCCCGTTAGCCGACGACCAGGGCAACGTCATCGCCGTCTCGATCATGTGGGTGACGATGCCATCGAGAGCTGACGCCACCAAGTTGAAGCGAGTCGAGGACACCTACGGCACGGGTGACGTGACCCCTGTCGGCACCCAACTCCTCGGGCTCGGGGACGTCCGCTTCACCGGCCGGTACTACGCGTCACGCCGCACCGGGTCCCAACTGGTCATCACCGAAACCGAGCCGCTGCACGGTCAACCATCGGATAGCGTTCTCAACGACGTGGCCTCGATCGCCAACCTGCTACCAGCGCCATGAGTTGAGGACGGTTCCCCGAACCCCGGATTCGTTGCCCCTGCCAGCTGGGGCAACAAAACCAAGACGACGAACAAGGGCAACTAGAGTTTGTGGGGGAGCAGCGTCGGCGGATGGTTTAATCTGGAACCACTTCTCCGGAGTTCGACCAGCCATGCGATAGGTTCATGCACGTCTTTGCATGCGTTTGATCGCCTTCTCAGGTATTCCTACTTCCATGAGACCTCTCCAGAGGTCGCAGCTCGGTCATGGGTGGTGAGTTTCCCGCTCGCGAGTTCGTCGTGGGTGAGATCTTCGAATGCGATGGCCGCAGCACTGCCGACGACCTTGATCTCGTGGGGCGCGGGCGTACTCGACCTGGCGATCGGTGACGATCAGTGGCAGACCAAGGGCGCTGATCCCGCAGGATCGCGGCCGGGTGTTGACCCGCTGTCGGCGCATTGTCGGCGGACATCCGAAGCGGGCCGTACACGGCCGTGCTGGCGCAGGGGGCGCTATCGAGCCGAAAGCTCTGGTCACGACCTGGGCGAATGCAGGGTGACGAGTGGTGCCCCCGGTGCGATTCGAACGCACACTGGACGGATTTTGAGTCCGCTGCCTCTGCCGTTGGGCTACGGGGGCTGGTCTTGTCGTCAGCATACGTGACGGCCGATCAGGGTCTTCCGGGAGGGTGTCCGGTGGGTTACTCCTGGTCAGGGTGTTGTTGCGGTGACCGGGTGATCGCTTTCCGCGGGGGCTGGTGGTGGTGATCATGGCGGTTTAGGTTCGCTGGGTCGTGCAGTGTGTGGTGGGTCGAACGCGCGGAGGCCGTGTTGGTCGATGAGGGAACTCGGGTGGAGCCGACGCCCGCTGGGTTGCGGCGGAGTCTGAAGAACCGGCACCTGCAGATGATCGCGCTCGGCGGGATCATCGGGGCCAGCTTGTTCATCGGCAGCGGGGCGGTGATCTCGACCGTCGGGCCGGCGGCCGTGCTGTCCTACGCGATCGGCGGGCTCATCGTCGTGCTCGTCATGCGGATGCTCGGTGAGATGGCCACCGCGGCGCCCACGTTGGGCTCCTTCATGGAGTACGCGCGGACGTCGCTGGGGGAGTGGGCGGGGTTCACGCTCGGCTGGCTGTACTGGTACTACTGGGTCGGCGTGGTCGCGTTCGAGGCCGTCGCCGGGGCTGAGCTGATCAACCCGCTGATCCCGATGGTGCCCCAGTGGGTCATCTCGCTCGTGCTGATGATGGTGCTGACCGGGACGAACCTGGTGTCGGTGCGCTCGTTCGGCGAGACCGAGTTCTGGCTGGCCTCCATCAAGGTCATCACCATCGTGATCTTCCTGGTGTGCGGGACCGTGTTCGTCTTCGGGCTCTGGCCCGGGGCCGAGATGTCGGTCGGCAACATCGGCAAGGACGGGTTCTTCGCCAACGGCGGCTTCTCCGTGCTGCACGGCGTGGTGATCGTGATCTTCTCCTACTTCGGGACCGAGATCGTCACCATCGTCTCCGCCGAGTCCGACGAGCCGGAGCGCTCGGTGGCCAAGGCGACCAAGGCCGTGGTGTGGCGGGTGCTGCTGTTCTACGTGGGCTCGGTGACGCTGCTGGTGATGATCACGCCGTGGGACCAGATCCCCACCGAAGGCAGCCCGTACGCGGCGGCGTTCAGCCGGTTCGGGCTCCCCGCGGCTGAAGTGGTCGTCGACGTCGTGGTGTTCACCGCGGTGGTCTCCGTGCTCAACTCCGGTCTCTACACGGCTTCCCGCATGCTTTTCGCGTTGCAGCAGCGCTCGTTCGCTCCCGGGTGGGTGCGCGATCTCAACGGTCGTGGTGTGCCGTGGAAGGCGATCCTGCTGTCCACACTGGTCGGTTACGTCGCTGTTGCGGCGAGTTACGTCGCTCCGGACACGATCTTCTACTTCATCATCAACAGCGCTGGCGCCGTGGCGCTGTTCATCTACGCCATGATCGCGCTCTCGCAGCTGCGGATGCGGCGTCGCCTGGAGCGCGAGGCGCCCGAGTCGCTGAAGCTGAAGATGTGGTTCTTCCCCTACCTGACCTGGATCACCCTCGCGCTGATCGGCACCGTGATCGCCGCCATGGTCTTCGTGCCGGACATCCGGTCGCAGCTCGTGCTGAGCCTGGTCAGCGTCGCCGCGATCCTGTTGATCTACCTGGTGTTCGTGCGGAGGAAACCTTCGAAAGCGTGAGCGCCCACGATGTCGCAATGGTCACGCCGCCTATTAACCTCGGCGTGAAGTCACTACCGGTAAGCTGCGGTTTCCGATGCAAACCGCATTGGCGGACCCCGAGTTCTACTGGAGGATCCCGGTGACGACGCCGGCTGCCGAGGACACACGCGAGGCCAAGCCCGTCGAACGTCGCGTACTCGTGGCCGAGGACGAGGCGTTGATCAGGCTTGACCTCGTGGAGATGCTCCGCGAGGAGGGCTACCAGGTCGTCGGCGAGGCTGGTGACGGACAGGAAGCCGTTCGGCTCGCCGAGGAACTTCGACCCGATCTGGTGATCCTGGACATCAAGATGCCGAAGATGGACGGCATCGAGGCCGCTTCCAACATCGCTGGGGACCGGATCGCGCCGGTGGTCATCCTGACCGCCTTCAGCCAGCGCGATCTGGTGGAGCGGGCGCGCGACGCCGGGGCCATGGCCTACCTGGTCAAGCCCTTCGCCAAGCGCGACCTGGTGCCGGCCATCGAGCTGGCGGTGTCCCGGTTCACCGAGGTGCAGGCCCTGGAAGCCGAGGTCAACGACCTCACCGAACGCCTCGAGGCGCGCAAGACCATCGAGCGGGCCAAGGGCCTGCTGATGAGCAAGCACAACCTCTCCGAACCCGAGTCCTTCCGCTGGCTGCAGCGAACCGCGATGGATCGCCGCACCACGATGAAGGCGGTCGCGCAGGCGGTTCTCGAGAACCTGTCGTAGGCGAGTTCTCCGCAGCCGTTCTGCGTGGCGGTTGGTCGACGACAAGAGGCGGGGTGCCCCCGGGCGCCCCGCCTCTTTCGCGTCCTGATCACTTCGGCGGCTGGTCGCGCAGGATGCAGGTGAGCCGCGCCGAGCAGGTGCGACGGCCCTTCTCGTCGGTGATCTCGATGTCGTAGGTCGCGGTCGAGCGGCCGCGGTGCAGCGGGCTGGCCACCGCGGTCACCTGGCCCTCCGTGACGGCCCGGTGGTGCGTGCAGGTCAGCTCCAGGCCGACCGCGATGCGGCCCTCGCCGGCTCCCAGCGCCGCGGCGATGGAGCCCGCCTGCTCGGCGAGCACCGCGTTCGCGCCGCCGTGCAGCAGGCCGTAGGGCTGGCGGTTGCCGGCCACGGGCATCGTCGCGACCACCCGATCGGGGCTGTATTCGACGATCTCGATGCCCATCCGGGCGCTGAGCTGTTCGTCGGTGGCGCTCAGCAGCGCCTCCAGGTCGGCGTCGCCGCTGGTCACGGCCTCACCGTTGTCGGTAGCGGGCACTGCTGGTCCTCCCCGTCGCCTGCGGTACTGGCTGTCAGAGCTTCAGCCTAAACTCGCGGCCGTGACGCATTCCGAGGACCGACGCCTGCTGTTGATCGATGGCCACTCGATGGCCTACCGCGCCTTCTACGCCCTGCCGAAGGAGAACTTCCAAACCGGCACCGGGCAGCACACCAACGCGGTGTACGGGTTCACCTCGATGCTGATCAACCTGTTGCGCGACGAGCAGCCCACCCACCTCGCGGTCGCCTTCGACGTCTCCCGCAAGACCTTCCGCAGCGAGACCTTCACCGAGTACAAGGCCAACCGCAGCGCCAGCCCGGACGAGTTCAAGGGCCAGGTCAGCCTCATCCAGGACATCCTCGGCGCGCTGAACATCCCGGTGCTGAGCAAGGACAACTACGAGGCCGACGACGTCATCGCCACGCTGACCACCCAGGCCACCGGCGGTGGCTTCAAGGTCGCGATCTGCACCGGCGACCGCGACGCGCTCCAGCTCGTCACCGACGACGTCACGGTGCTGTACCCGACCAAGGGCGTGTCCGAGCTGACCCGGTTCACCCCGGACGCCGTCGAGGCCAAGTACGGCCTCACCCCGGAGCAGTACCCCGACTTCGCGGCGCTGCGCGGCGACCCGTCGGACAACCTGCCCAAGATCCCGGGGGTGGGGGAGAAGACCGTCACCAAGTGGATACAGCAGTTCGGCTCGCTCGCCGGTCTCGTGGACCGGGTCGACGAGGTCAAGGGCAAGGCGGGCGACAACCTGCGCGAGCACCTGTCGTCGGTGCTGCTCAACCGGCAGCTCACCGAGCTCGTGCGCGACGTCGAGCTCGATGCCGTGCCGGACGAGCTGGAGGTGCGCGCGTGGGATCGCGACGCCGTGCACCGGCTGTTCGACGACCTGGAGTTCCGGGTGCTGCGCGACCGGCTGTTCGCCACGCTGGCAAGCGCCGAACCCGAGGTCGAAGAGGGCTTCGAGATCACCGGCGGTGTCATCGAGCCTGGCGCGCTCGCCGCGTGGCTCGACCAGCACGCGCGCGGCGGCAACCGCGTCGGCCTGTCCTGCACCGGCACCTGGGCGCGCGGCCACGGCGACCTGGCGGGCATCGCGCTGGCCACCTCCGACGGAGCAGGTGCGTTCGTCGACGTCACCTCGCTGACCAGCGAGGACGAGAAGGCGCTCGCGTCCTGGCTGGCCGATGCCGACGCGCCCAAGGCCGCCCACGACGTCAAGGGCCCGCTGCACGCCATCCGCGACCGCGGCTGGACCATCGCCGGTCTCACCAGCGACACCGCCCTGGCCGCCTACCTGGTGCGTCCCGGCCAGCGCTCCTTCGAACTGCCCGACCTGGTCGTGCGCTACCTGCAGCGAGAGCTGCGCGCCGACAGCGGCGCGGACGACGGCCAGCTGTCGCTGCTGGAGGACGAGTCGGAGAGCCAGGAGAAGGCCGCCGCGGGTGAACTGCTGCGGGCCCGCGCGGTCGCCGAACTCGCCGACGCGCTGGACACCGAGCTCGCCGGCATCGACAGCACCAAGCTGCTCACCGACCTCGAACTGCCGTTGCTGCTGGTCCTCTCCGAGCTCGAAGGCGCCGGAATCGCCGTGGACGCCGAGCAGCTGGCCGAACTGGGCGCGCGCTTCGCCGCGCGCGTCAAGCAGGCCGCGCAGGACGCGTACGCGGTCATCGGCAAGGAGATCAACCTCGGCTCGCCGAAGCAGCTGCAGGTGGTCCTCTTCGACGAGCTCAACATGCCGAAGACCAAGCGCACCAAGACCGGCTACACCACCGATGCCGAGGCGCTGCAGACCCTGTTCGAGAAGACCGAGCACCCGTTCCTGCAGCACATGCTGGAACACCGCGACGCCACCCGGCTCAAGACCACAGTGGAGGGTCTGGCCAAGTCCATTTCGGACGACGGGCGCATCCACACCACCTTCAACCAGACGATCGCCGCCACCGGCCGGCTGTCGTCGACCGAGCCGAACCTGCAGAACATCCCGATCCGCACCGAAGAGGGCCGCCGGATCCGCGAGGTGTTCGTCGTCGGTGGCGACTACGCCGAGCTGATGACCGCCGACTACAGCCAGATCGAGATGCGCATCATGGCGCACCTCTCCGGCGACGAAGGGCTCATCGAAGCGTTCAACACCGGCGAGGACCTGCACAACTACGTCGCCTCGCAGGCGTTCGACGTGCCGATCGGCGAGGTCGACCAGGAGCTGCGCCGACGGGTCAAGGCCATGTCCTACGGCCTGGCCTACGGGCTGTCGGCCTACGGCCTGGCGCAGCAGCTGCGCATCTCCGCCGAGGACGCCAAGGCGCAGATGGACGCCTACTTCGCCCGCTTCGGCCGGGTCCGCGACTACCTGCGCGAGGTCGTCGACCAGGCCCGCAAGGACGGCTACACCTCCACCATCATGGGGCGCCGCCGCTACCTGCCCGACCTGCTCAGCGACAACCGGCAGCGCCGCGAGATGGCCGAGCGGATGGCGCTCAACGCCCCGATCCAGGGCAGCGCCGCCGACATCATCAAAGTCGCCATGCTCGGCGTGCACGGGGCCATCAAGGCCGAGGGCCTGCGCTCGCGGACCCTGCTGCAGGTGCACGACGAACTGATCATCGAGGTCGCCGACGGCGAGCGGGACGTGGTGGAGAAGCTGGTGCGGGAGCAGATGGGCTCGGCGTTCCCGCTGGACGTGCCGCTGGAGGTCTCGGTCGGATCGGGTCGCTCCTGGGACTCCGCCGCGCACTGAGCCGCGAGGGGATCTCGACTCGATCACGGAACCACCATTTCGGGGATGTGCTCGGGCGTGATGTTGTGCAATGGCGAACATCACCGCTGGTGGGGCCCTAATGCGGGTACCGAACACCGGTGCGGATAGCCTGCGGTACACGCTCCGGCCGGGCTCGGCCGCTGCGGCGTTGTGGCCGGCGGGGCGTCACCAGGGCGCGGGCAGGGCCCCAAGAGCTGACCGCGCCGACCCCGAGGAGGAGCATGATCAGCATCGACCGAGTCGACCACCTGGTCCTCACCGTCGCCGATGTGGATCGGGCGGTCGAGTTCTACCAGGGAGTGCTCGGCATGGAGCCGGTGGAGTTCCCCGGTGAGCGGCGTGCGGTTCGCTTCGGCGACCAGACCATCAAGCTGCACGCGGCTGCCGAGCTGGTCGAACCGACCGCGACCCACCCGGTCCCCGGCTCCGCGAACCTGTGCTTCGTCACCAGCCAAGCGCTGGCCGACATCCAGGATCACCTGCGCAACAACGAGGTCCGCATCGAGGAGGGCCCGGTCGGCCGCATCGGCTCCCGAGGCCCCATCACCTCGCTCTACCTGCGAGACCCCGACGGAAACCTGATCGAGATCGCCCGCTACGACGACTAAGATTTTTTCGGTGGTCGCTTTGCGTGGCGGTGCGGAAAGCGGAACCTGACACGCCTTCTGGACTCCGTGCGCCACTCCTGATGTATGCCAATACACGGCGTCGCGGCGTACTCGCCAGAAGACGTGTCAGAGTTTCCCAGAGGGGAAGGCACAGCGGTGCCAGCTGAGTCCCACACCTGAGACAGCTCCGTTGCGTTGAATACACCGCTTCCAACCCTGTTTAACGCGAATGCGGGCCTCCGGACAGATCCGGAGGCCCGCATTCGCGTTGGTCAGAGCGAGAGCTCGGGTTTGAGGCGGCTGGGTGTCCAGACGCGTTGGCGCCAGGCCGCGATCGTGGTCAGCAGCAGGGACGCCACCAGGTAGCAGAGCAGGACCGCCACGGCTTGGCCGACCGAGCCCTCCGTGCCGCCGTAGATGAGGTGGCGCAGGCCCGTCACCACGTAGCCCAGCGGCAGGACCTGGTGCAGCGGGTGCAGGGGTTCCGGGATCGTCTGCCACGGGAACGTGCCGCCCGCCGTGACCAGCTGCAGCACCAGGACCACCAGGGCGATGAACTTGCCCTTCGGGCCGAACGCCGCGTTCAGCGAGTGCACCACCGCGGTGAACGCGAACGAGGTCAGGATCAGGAAGCCGAGCGTCCGCCACTGGTGCGCGGGGTGCACTCCGATGGCGAACACGACCACGGAGAACAGCAGCACCGCCTGCACGAATCCGATCAGCGCGGCCGGCAGCCAGCCGCCCAGCGCGACGCGCCACGGCGCGACTCCGGCCGCCAGCGCCCGGTTGGAGATCGGCCGCATCAGCAGGAAGAGCACGAACCCGCCGACCCACAGCGCCAGGCCCATGAAGTACGGAGCCAGCCCGGCGCCGTAGGTGTCGGCCTTGACCTGCGCCTGGGTGTCCACGGCGACCGGGTCGCCGATGGTGTCGGCGGTGGCCTGCCGGGTCTTGTCGTCGGGGTTGGGGATATCGCCCGCCCCCTTGCCGAGCTCGGTGGCCAGCGTGTTGGAACCGTCGACGAGCTGGCCGGAGCCGTCGTGGAGCTGCCGGGTGCCGCCGGCGAGCTGGTCGGCGCCGTCGGCGAGCCTGCTGGTGCCCGACAGGGCCTGCTGCTCGCCGTCGCGCAGCTGCACGGCTCCGTCGTCGACCTGCCCGGCGCCGCTGGTGAGCTGCTGGATGCCGCTGGTCAGCTGCGGGGTGGCGTTGGCCAGCGCCCGGTTGCCGTCGGCGACCTGGCGGGCTCCGTCGGCGAGCGTGTTGAGCTGCCCGACCTGCGTTTGCAGCTTGGTGTTGGCGTCGGTGGCGGGACTGCCCAGATCGTCGAGACCGGCGACGATCTTCTGCACGGTGGCCTCGTCGACGCCGGCCTGGCGCAGCTGCGCGGCCGTCTCGGCCTTGGTCTGGTCCAGGTTGTCGACGATGCCCTGGGAGAGGTTGCCGACGACGTTGGCCTTCTGCGCGAGCTGCTCGTTGCCCTGGGCGACCTTCTCGGCGCCGTCGGCCAGCTTCGCGGTCTGGTCCGGCAGCTGCGCGGTCGAGGCCTGGAGCTGCTGCAGTCCGGTGTGCAGCTGGCCGGTTCCGTCGGCCAGCCGGTTGGCGCCCGAGGCGAGCTGCCGCTGCCCGCTGAGCAGCTGGTGCGCGCCGTCGGAGAGCTGCGTGCCGCCCTGCTCGGCCTGGCCGAGCCCGTCGCGCAGCTGCCCGGCGCCGTCGGCGAGCTCGCCCGCGCCGTTGGCGGCCTCGACGGTCTTGTCGTGCACCGTGGAGAAGCCCAGCAGGAACTGCTCGGCGGCGGTCGATCCCGCGTTGGACGCGACGCCCCTGCGGACCTCACCGGCGAGCTTGTCGGCGATGGTGCCCACCAGGTAGTTGTTCGCGTCGTTGGTGATCAGCTGCAGCTTGGCCTGCCGCGGCTCGAAGTCGGCGGGGGAGACCAGGGCGTTGGAGAAGTCCCGGGGGACCACCAGCGCGAAGGTGTAGTCGCCGTTGGCCACGCCGGCTTGGGCGTGCTGGAGATCGGTGCGGGTCCAGGAGAACGTGCCGGAGTCGAGGAGCTCGTCGTAGACGTCCTGGCCGGCGTTGAGCGGCTGGCCGTCCTCCTTCTCGGCGCCGGTGTCGTCGATGACGACCGCGGCGGGCACCGAGTCGAGCTTCCCGTAGGGATCCCAGTTGGCGTAGATGTACATGGCGCCGTAGAGCAGCGGCACCAAGGTGACCGCCAGCAGCGCGAGCTTGGGCAGCTTGCCCGAGGTGAGTCGTCGCAATTCCGTTGCGGCGAGCCGGAAAGTAGTCATCACGGACCTTCAGGTGTCAACCGGCCGAAGTGGACTTCTTCGGTGTCGTCCGCGCCGATGCGGACGGCGGGCGCTCCGAGCTTGTCGGCGGAGTGCGTGGAGCAGAGCACGACCACCGCCATGCCGCCTTCGGCGCGGGCGGTGGCCAGGGAGTACCAGAGCCGCGGGTCGTCGCCGTGGCGGTCGGGGCAGTCCAGCACCAGCGCGCGCGTGGTGCGGGACTCGCAGGCCAGGTCGATCAGCAGCCGCGTGCGCTGGTGCGCGGTGAGGTTCTCGAACCGGACGTCGCCGGGCAGTTCGCGTTCGGCCAGCCAGCCGCGCACCTTGCGGCGGGTCGAACCGCGCCGGGCCAGTGCCAGACCTTCGGCGGCCACGTCGCGGACCTGCAGGGAGTCGTCCGGTTCGGTGATCTGCGGGGCGTCGACGACGGCGACGGCGCGGCGCAGCCGGTCCGCGTCGGCCGAGCCGTCCAGCCGGATGCTCCCGCTGCTGGGCTTGAGCCGTCCGGACAGGGCCAGCGCGAGCGCTGTCTTGCCGGCCCCGGCTTCGCCGGTGACCAGCAGGGTCTGACCGTCGGCGACCCGGAGCGAAGTGGGGGCCAGCAGTGGCCCGTGCGCGCCGATGACCTCGACGCCGGTGGCGACGATCTCCAAGCCTTCTCCTCGATCCTGTAGGCCTGCGCGCAGGCCCCGGATCGGGGTCAGCGCAGTGCGGTGGCCGGGCGCACCTCCCACATCGTCCACAGTGGCCGGTATCCCTGGCGGGGCCAGAACACCGAGGACAGCGGGTTGGGCGGGTTGTAGTACAGGAAGCTGCCGATGGCGCCCCGGCGCACGAACTCGTTGTGCACCACCGACATCAGCTGCCTGCCGATGCCGGTCCCGCGCGCCTTCTCGTGCACCGACACGCAGTTGATGTACCCCCACGAGCCGGGGCGCAGCCGGTAAGCCCGCGGGGACTTGCCGGTGTCGATCCAGCCGCATTCCGCGACCGCGACGGGCGTGCCGTCCTGCTCCGCGAGCCAGACGGGATCGTCGGAGTGCAGGCGCACTCGGGCGGCGGTCCGCTTCAGCTGCGCGGCATCGGAGCGGTACGTGGCGGTTCCGACGAGGGCGGCGTACTCGAGCTCGGTGAGGGTGAGCTCGACGACGGCGTCCAGGTCGGCCGGTCCGGCGCGACGCACCTTTACGGTACCAGACAGTTCCGTATCTGCGACCGGGGTGGGTGATCGAATCGCGAGCACCGACAACGGCAGGAAACCGTGATCCAGCAGCGCTCGCGTGGCCTGCACGTCACGGCTCGGCCAGACCACCATCGCCGAGGAGTTCGGCCCCGGATCGTCCTGCTCGCCGAGCCATTCCCGGCACGCGCCCAGCAGCGAATCCATCCCCGCGCGCGGGTGCTCGCCGATGATCGGGAACAGCTCGAACGCCTCACCGGCCTGCCACAGCCCGCGCGCCGAGCCCTCCGGGTTCGAGGTGTGCGTGATCAACCCGGCCACCGCGTGCCCGTCGGAGGTCCGCGCCGCCACCGGCTCGGCGTCGGTCGGGACGAACTGGTCCTGCGGTAACTGCGGGTCCAGGGCGGCGAACCGCGCGAACTGGGCCTGCATCAAATCCTGCGCGGTCGCCACCGGGGCTCCTCACACCTAGGGCCCGCGCCTCCCGGGCGCGGGCGTGGACGTCGGCCGAGCGGTGAAGCCGCTCTTCTCCACCACCTGAGGTTCCGCTATCCGCACCGCCGAGCAAGCCGACCGCGGGACACCTCAGTCGAGCGTGCACACGAAGATCGCGGTCCCGGGGAACAGCCTCCCGCGAAGCGGGCTCCACTGCCCCCAGATCTGAGTGTGCCCCTCGGGCCACTCCGGTTCGATCAGATCGGTCAAGCGCATCCCGGCCCCCGACAGCGCCCGCACGAAGTCGCCCAGCGTGCGGTGGTGCTCGACGTAGGTGGCGCGGCCGTCGCCGTCGATCTCCAGGTAGGGGGTGCGGTCGAAGTAGGAGTTCGTCGCGGTCAGGCCCGTCGGCCCCGGGTCGTCCGGGAAGACCCACCGCATCGGGTGAGTGACGGCGAACACCCACTTGCCTCCCGGTCGCAGCACCCGGGCCACCTCGCGGAACACCGCGCCCACGTCGGCGACGAACGGCACCCCGCCGAACGCCGAGCAGGCGAGGTCGAAGCTGCCGGTGGCGAAGGGCAGCAGATCGGCGCTGGCCTGGACCAGCGGCACGTGCGTCCCGCTGCGCCGCGCGGCCTCGACCCCGTGCCGCAGCATCCCGGCGGAGATGTCCAGGCCCACGGCCTCGGCGCCCTGCCCGGCCAGCCAGCGCGCGCACGACGCCGCACCGCAGCCGACCTCCAGGACCCGCTTGCCGCGCACGTCCCCGAGCAGGCCCGCGTGCTCCTCGCGCAGACCCTCCGGACACCACACGAAGTCGTCGTCGCCGAGGAAGTCCCCGTGCTCGGCGTGGTAGTCGTCGGCGTCGGCGTCCCACCACAACCGGTTCGCCGAACGCGACTCCGCGGCGTCCACGCTGCGCTTGCGGACGCCGACGGTCCCCAGCAACTGCTCTGCCGAGCTATTCTGGGAGCTGGCGTTTTCCGGCTCGTCGGGATGTGTCAAGGATTCCCCCGGGTGAGGTGGTCAGGGCGTGGACGTGAAGAGATTGTGTCGCGCGTCCGAAGCCCGTCTGCCATCCAGGGGTACCGCGGTTTGCCCGGCGATCGAGAAAGCGCGTACGATACCGCCCGCGCCGTGGGTCTTTTTCTCGGCGGCTTCCGCGTCCCGGTTCAGACCGGGTTGTGAAGGCCGTTCGGCAAAACGGAATCCGCAGGTCCGGCTATTCGCTGGACCGGACGAAACCGGCCGTGGCGCGGCACAAGCGTAGAACCAGCGACCAACCTATCCGTACCGGAGCAACCCACCTGATGTCCACCGACACCACCACCGTCCCGACTGCAGCCGCCACCAAGCCGCAGGTCGCAGTGAACGACGTCGGGACGGAGGAGGACTTCCTCGCCGCCGTCGACCAGACCATCAAGTACTTCAACGATGGGGACATTGTTGAGGGCACCATCGTCAAGGTCGACCGTGACGAGGTGCTGCTTGACATCGGCTACAAGACCGAGGGCGTCATCCCGTCCCGGGAACTGTCGATCAAGCACGACGTCGACCCCGCCGAGGTCGTCACCGTTGGTGACTTCGTCGAGGCGCTTGTTCTCCAGAAGGAGGACAAGGAAGGCCGACTGATCCTCTCCAAGAAGCGCGCCCAGTACGAGCGTGCCTGGGGCACCATCGAGGAGCTCAAGGAGAAGGACGAGCCCGTCAAGGGCACCGTCATCGAGGTCGTCAAGGGCGGCCTCATCCTCGACATCGGACTGCGCGGCTTCCTGCCCGCCTCCCTGGTCGAGATGCGCCGTGTCCGCGACCTGCAGCCCTACGTCGGCCGCGAGCTCGAAGCCAAGATCATCGAGCTGGACAAGAACCGCAACAACGTGGTCCTGTCCCGTCGCGCCTGGCTGGAGCAGACCCAGTCCGAGGTCCGCAGCGAGTTCCTCAACCAGCTGCAGAAGGGCCAGGTCCGCAAGGGCGTCGTGTCCTCCATCGTCAACTTCGGTGCGTTCGTCGACCTCGGTGGAGTCGACGGTCTGGTGCACGTCTCCGAGCTGTCCTGGAAGCACATCGACCACCCGTCCGAGGTTGTCGAGGTCGGCCAGGAAGTCACCGTCGAGGTCCTCGACGTCGACATGGACCGCGAGCGCGTCTCGCTGTCGCTGAAGGCCACCCAGGAAGACCCGTGGCGTCAGTTCGCCCGCACCCACGCGATCGGCCAGATCGTGCCGGGCAAGGTCACCAAGCTGGTGCCGTTCGGTGCGTTCGTCCGCGTCGACGAGGGCATCGAGGGCCTGGTCCACATCTCCGAGCTGGCCGAGCGCCACGTGGAGATCCCGGAGCAGGTCGTCCAGGTCGGCGACGAGGTGATGATCAAGGTCATCGACATCGACCTCGAGCGTCGCCGGATCTCCCTGTCGCTGAAGCAGGCCAACGAAGGCTTCAGCCCCGACTCGGAGTTCGACCCGACCCAGTACGGCATGGCTGCCGAGTACGACAACGAAGGCAACTACATCTACCCCGAGGGCTTCGATCCGGAGACCCAGGAGTGGCAGGAAGGCTTCGAGTCGGCTCGCGAGGAGTGGGAGCGCCAGTACGCCGAGGCGCACACCCGCTACGAGAAGCACATCGCGCAGATCGCCAAGGCTCGCCAGGCCGACGCCGAGGCCGCGGCTGCCGCGGCCGCCGGTGGCGGCGAGGAGGAGCAGCCGGCTCCGACCGGTGGCGGCAACTACTCGTCGGCTTCGAACGACGAGCAGCAGGACAGCGGCTCGCTCGCGAGCGACGCTCAGCTGGCCGCCCTCCGCGAGAAGCTCTCCGGTGGTGCGTGAGCACTGACGCCTGAAGGCTGAAGTCCGAAACGGCCCCGCATCCCTGGTGGATGCGGGGCCGCTTCGCGTCGTGGGCGGTGGTCCGAACCGTCCATGATCAACCTCCGTTGCGCTCGGTCAATTCGGGGCAAACTGCCCCCTCACAGACGGGTGATCAGCTGGCAGGATGTAGCGCATGTTGCGGGTGGGTTTGACCGGAGGCATTGGATCGGGCAAATCGACGGTGGCGCGGCGGCTCGCTGAGCTCGGCGCGGTGGTGATCGACGCCGACGCGCTCTCGCGCGAGGTCGTCGAACCCGGTAGCGCGGGGCTGGCGGAGCTCGTCGAGCGGTTCGGTGACGCGATCCTGGACGAGTCCGGCGCGCTGGACCGGCCGGCGCTGGCCGCCCTGGCGTTCGCCGACGACCAGTCCCGGCTCGACCTCAACGCGATCGTGCACCCCAAGGTCGCCGAGCTGACCGCGAAGCGGATGGCCGAAGCGCCCGCCGATTCGGTGCTGGTGCACGACATCCCGCTGCTCGTGGAGGCGGGATACTCTCCGCATTATCACCTGGTGATCGTCGTCGATGCCGACGAGGACGTCCGGGTGCAGCGGCTGATCGAACGCGGGCTCGCCGAGCAGGACGCACGCGCGCGCATCGCCGCGCAGGCCACCGACGAGCAGCGCCGCGAGGCCGCCGACGTGTGGCTGGACAACGCGGGCGCGGTCGAGGACCTGCTGACGAGCGTCGACGAGCTGTGGCGGAACCGCCTGGTGCCCTTCGAGGAGAACTTGCGGCTCCGGCAGCGCGCCGAGCCCATGCCACCGAAGCTCGTCGACCGGGACCCGGAGTGGGCGGTCCAGGCTCGACGGCTGATCGCCCGCGTGGAGCGAGCGGCGGGGCAGCGCGCGGTGCGCGTCGACCACGTCGGCTCCACCTCGGTGCCGATCACCGCCAAGGACGTCATCGACCTGCAGCTGACCGTCCGCACCCTCGCCGACGCCGACGCCCTGGCGGAACCGCTGGGTGATGCGGGCTTCCCGGTCGTGCCCGGCATCGACCACGACAACTCCCATGACTTCGCCCCCGAACCGGAGCAGTGGTCCAAGCGCTTCCACGCCGCAGCCGACCCCTGCCGCCACGTGAACCTGCACGTCCGGGTCGAGGGCACCACGGCCTGGCGGGTGGCCCTGCTGTTCCCCGACTGGCTCCGAGCGGATCCCCAGGCCCGCGAGGACTACCTCGCCACGAAGCGTCGGCTCGCCGAGGCCCACGCCGGCGACCGCGACCACGAGAGCTACGCCGAGGCCAAGGAACCCTGGTTCGCCGCGAACCTCCCCAGGGCCATGACCTGGGCCAACGCCACCCACTGGACCCCCTGACACCTGCGCCCCCACCACGGTTTTCCCGATTTCAGTGGAAACCAGGACTCCGATTTCAATGGAAGTCGGGAACCTGATTTCCATTGAAATCGCGAGACCCCAGCCCGAGCCGGGGGCGCGGTGCGGGGAGAGGTCAGCGGGAGCGGAGGATTCGGGCGAGTTCGGGGTGGCCTTCGCGGTCGGCGTGGTCGAGGGCGGTGACGCCGTCGCGGTCGGGGATGGTGGGATCAGCTCCGGCGTCGAGGAGGAGCTGCACGACCTGCTGGTAGCGGAGGCCACCGTCGCCCAGGACGACGGCCTCCAGCAGCGCGGTCCAGCCGAGATCGTTGACGTGGTTGACGTCGATGCCGGTCCGCACTGCCGCGCGGACGTCGTCGACGTGCCCGCGCTCGCCCGCGGGGATGAGGGCGGTCCCGCCGTAGCGGTTGGTGAGCGAGAAGTCGGGGTCCGCGGGCAGCAGCGCCTCGAGCATCTTGACGCTCCCGGTCACACCGGTGACCAGGAACGCGCTGTCGCGGCGGTCGTCCTGGGCGTCCGGGTCGGCTCCGGCGCGCACCAGCTCGCGGGCGGCGTCGACGTGATCGCCGAGCGCGGCCAGCAGCAGCGGGGTGCGCCGGTGCTCGTCGCGGGCCTCGACGTTCGCCCCGGCCGCCAGGGCGGCGCGCACCTCGCCCGGATCACCGGAACTCGCGGCCTGCAGGAGTTGTCGGTCGGACACGGTTCGCTCCTGGGGAGGGGGAGCAGCCGCCGGCGCCGGGGGAGCCGACGGCGGCTCGGCGGGTGCGCAGGAAACCAGCGCGAGGGCTGCGAACATCCCGAGCGCGAGACGTCGGGTCAGCATCGGATCGTCCTTCCACTCGGGATGGCCGGCCCCCGGGGTCAGCGCAGGTCGGCTTGGACGGCCTGCAAACCGGCCTTGGCGAACTCCTCGTCGAGGTCGCCGCTCGGGGCTCCCGCGACGCCGATGCCGGCGATCGGGGAACCGGCGCTCACCGGGACCCCTCCCGCGAGGAACAGCGTGCCGGGGATGTCGCGCAGCGTGGCGCCCTGGCCTCCCGCCTGCTCGCTCAGCTCCGAGGTGGGCTTGCCCCAGGCGACGGCGGTGTAGGCCTTGCGCTTGGCCGACTCGACGCTCTGCGGGCCCGCGCCGTCACCGGTCAGCTGCACCCGCTCGTTGCCCGCGCGATCCACGATCGACACCGTCACGCGCTGGCCCTTGGCCTCGGCGGCGTCCAGCGCGGCCTGCGCGGCCTTGGTGGCGGCGTCGACGCTGAGCACCGGCTGCTGGACGACGGCGGCCGGGCGGGGCTGCGGCGCCTGCTGCGGCGTCGGGTCGGCCTGGGCGACGGTAATGCCGGTCGCTCCGCCGAGGATGCCGATGCCCACCAGGGTTCCGACGATGGCGCGGGTGTTGGTCTTCACGGGACTTCTCCTTGGGGGTTGGTGCCTTCCGGGTTGTGCTTCCAGCTTCGGTTCCGGCGGAGCTCGGGGCGTCGGCCCAACGGATCGACCCCGGGCATCGCGCGGTGGAGCCCGAATCAACCGATCTGTTGATGCCGCCGGAGGGGTTCGCGACGTATGCCTGGTGCACGTGTCAGCCTTCGGAGCGACGCCAGGAAGGGACCCCGTGACCGACGAGACCGAGCCGCCCGGCGGGTGGCTGTACCGCGCGATGCACGCGGGCTTCTTCGTGCTGCTGGCCGCGTCGGCGTCGCGCTTCGTCGACGTGCACGGTCTGGCCGGTGTCACGCCGCTGGTGCTGGGCCTGTCGGTGGTGCTGATCGTGATCTACGTGCTCGGCATCGCCTTCTGGGAGAGGACCGCGCACCTGCCGCAGGTGTGGGTGGGCGCGGTCGTGGCCGCGTGGTGCGCTCTGGTGCTGGTGGCGCCGAGCTTCGGCTGGTGCGCGGTACCGCTGTTCTTCGTCTGCCTCAGGGTGCTGCGGCCGAAACCGCTGATCGTCGCGGTGGTGCTGCTGACCGCGACGGTGATCTTCGCGCAGCTGCGGATCGCGGAGCAGGTCGAGCTCATCTCGGTGCTGGTGCCGATCGCGGTGGCGACGATGGCCACCGCGGTGTTCCTGGAGCTGCGGCGGGAGAGCGAACGCCGCAGGCAGCTCATCGACCAGCTGGTGCGCACGCGCGGCGAGCTGGCCGAGGCCGAGCGCCGGGCCGGCATCAGCTCCGAGCGTGAACGGCTGGCCCGCGAGATCCACGACACCATCGCCCAGGGCCTGTCGAGCATCCGGATGCTGCTGCAGGCGGCCGAGCGCGCCGGCAACGGCGACGAGCACGTCCGGCGGGCGGGCGAGGTCGCCGAGGACAACCTGGAGGAGGCCCGCCGGTTCGTGCGCGGACTGGCCCCGGCGGCGCTGGAGCGGCGGTCGTTGCAGGCGGCGTTGCGCGCGCTGGCCGATCGCACGGTCGCCGAGACCGGCATCGACGTGCGCTTCGAGGTGGTCGGTGCTCCGCTGTCCACGAGCGAGGACGACGACGCGGTGCTGCTGCGGGTCGCGCAGGGCGCGCTGGCCAACGTCCGCGAGCACAGCGGTGCCCGCACGGTCGGCGTGACGCTGTCCTACCTCGACGACGAGGTCAGCCTCGACGTCCGCGACGACGGCGTCGGCTTCGACCAGGCGAACCCGCCGAGCGGCGCGGGACGCGGTTTCGGGCTGAACGGCATGCGCGCGCGGGTCGAGCGGCTCGGCGGCGCGCTGGCGGTGGAGAGCGTTCGGGGAGAGGGCACCGCGGTGGCGGCGACCCTGCCGGTGGGAGGTGGCTCGTGACGGAGGTCGTGCGCGTGATGGTGGTCGACGACCACGCGGTGGTGCGGGCGGGGCTGCAGGCCCTGCTGTCCGGTGATGAGGGCGTGGAGTTCGTCGGCGAGGCGCGCACCGCCGAGGAGGCCGTGCAGCGGGCGGGCGCCTACCGGCCTGACGTGGTGCTGATGGACCTGCAGCTCGGCGACGGCGTCGACGGCGTGGAGGCCACCCGCAGGCTGCTGGCCCTGGACGATCCGCCGCACGTCCTCGTGCTGACCACCTACGACGCGGATACCGACATCAACCGCGCCATCGACGCCGGCGCCACCGGCTACCTGCTCAAGGCCGGCCCTCCCGAGGAGCTCTTCCAGGCGATCCGCGCCGCGGCTCGCGGTCAGGCGGCGCTGTCCCCGCAGATCGCCTCCCGCCTGCTGCAGCGCAGCCGATCGCCCGAGCAGGCGCTGAGCGCGCGAGAGGTCGAGATCCTGGAACTGCTGGCGCACGGCCTCGGCAACCGGGAGCTGGCTCAGAAGCTGTTCATCAGCGAGGCCACCGTCAAGACCCACCTCGT
Organism: Saccharopolyspora sp. NPDC049426; assembly: GCF_040676935.1. Lineage (NCBI taxonomy): Bacteria > Bacillati > Actinomycetota > Actinomycetes > Pseudonocardiales > Pseudonocardiaceae > Saccharopolyspora > Saccharopolyspora sp. NPDC049426. The sequence goes on from NZ_JBFAPZ010000012.1 coordinate 25,172, forward strand.
GCACATCTACGCCAAGCTCGGCGTCGACAACCGCACGGCCGCGGTCAACGCCGCCATCGAACAACGCCTCATCCGCCTCGAAGGCCGACCCCCGCAGCGCTGACCCTCACGCCCTCACCTGCGCTGATGTGCTCACCAGGGCGGGTGGTCCCCGATTTCAGTGGAAATCAGACCTCCGATTTCCACTGAAATCGGGACCCTGAGTTCCATGGAAATCGGTCACCAGGGGTCGAAGATGCCCCGGTAGGTGAGCCACTGGTTGATCGACCGGTGGAGGCTGATCTCGTCGAGCGTGCGGTGGACCGTCTGGAACGCGTAGTCGGCCTCGCTCTGGCGGATGGCGCCGGTGGCCACCGCGGAGGCGAACTCCGCCGCCCTGGTGATGCGGGGTCGGCCCCGGTCCGAGATCTCCAGGCCCAGCAGGAGGTCCGTGGTAGCCCAGGAGCGGGTGTCGCGGTGGGTGGTGATCGCGGTGAGCGTGCTCGGGCTCGGTCGGGAGTGCCGGTTGCGCGGGCGGAACTTCGTCAGGCGCAGGCCCAGGTCGGCCAAGATCCAGGTGATCTCGACGTCGTGCTCCGGTGCCTGCGGAGTCGGGCACTCCACGGCAAGCCCCCAGCGCTCGACGTGGCAGACCTCCAGCTGGTGCACGTACCCCGAAGGATATCTGCGCCGCGAACTGAAGAGATCGATGACTTCCATCAACCCGGGGGAAATCGCAGCGCTCACGGTTTCAGAGAGTAGCCGCGAACACCGGCAACTAGATCATCAGTACCGGCTTTTAACATAACTTTTCCGCAATGGTCGGCCGGCGGCCGGAAATGCGCCGGAACCAGCGGTGATGATCACTCCGTTGGCGGTAGCGAACGCGGTCCGGGTACGGGATCTTGGGCGGGTTCGCCCGTCCACGACAGCTCGATGTCGTTGGTGCGCAACCACTTCGGCAGGTCGTAGCCGCAGCGGGTGATCCCCTCCAGCGCCGCGCAGGCCCGCCGCATCGCGCGTTCGGCCGTCTCCGGTTCGAGAAGTCCGGATTGAACCGCGAGCACGAATTCATCCACGTCGAGCAGTTCCACGTCCCGGTCCTGGCGCACTTCCAGATCCAGGTAGTGGTCGACGGTCCGCCATTGGGTCTCACTCGATTCGATGTCGACCAGATCGAGGTAGAAGTCGAGGTCCCGCTCGTGGCCGGGCCGCCAGTACCAGCGCGTGACCCGCAACCCGAGCGCGGGCAGCAGCCACGACTCCAGCGCGGCGATCTTCGGCTGCCCCGGCAGCGGCCGGGCGAGGTAGAGCCCGAAGGGCTCGCGGCGGAAGCGGCTCACGGTGCGCACGTGGCCCTTGGGGTCGGTGTTGGTGCCCGCCGCGAGGTCGAAGACCTCGGTCTTCGGCGGATGCACGGGCAGTCCCAGACGCTCGGCGATCTCCCGCTGAGTGGTCACACCGACACTCTAAGCGACCGCATGAGGCGGGCGCGACGTCCGAAGCACGCCGCGCCCGCTATCTCTTCTCCACTGTTCGCAGGTCACCTCCCATCGGTCGGGGATGGTGACGCATTCCATTGTCCGCCCTCATCGGCCGGAAGGCACCCCGTGACGCAACATGATGTCGGTGGTGCCTCGTACGCTGGGGAACGTGGCTTTTGCGACTGAGCGCCCCGATGACTCCGTGCTGGCGCACTCCGAGTTCCGCCCGGTTGGTGACATCCCCCGGACCGACGCCCGGTTCCGCATGGTCAGCGACTACGAACCGGCCGGTGACCAGCCGCAGGCCATCGAGGACTTGGAGCGGCGGATCAACTCCGGCGAGAAGGACGTGGTGCTGCTCGGCGCCACCGGCACCGGCAAGTCGGCCACCACCGCGTGGCTGGTCGAGCGGGTGCAGCGGCCCACGCTGGTGCTGGAGCCCAACAAGACGCTGGCTGCCCAGATGGCCAACGAGCTGCGCGGGTTCTTCCCGGACAACGCCGTGGAGTACTTCGTCAGCTACTACGACTACTACCAGCCCGAGGCCTACGTCCCGCAGACCGACACCTACATCGAGAAGGACTCCTCGATCAACGAGGACGTCGAGCGGCTGCGCCACTCCGCCACCTCGAACCTGCTCTCCCGCCGGGACTGCGTGGTGGTCTCCTCGGTCTCCTGCATCTACGGCCTGGGCACGCCGCAGTCCTACCTCGACCGCGCGATCCCGCTGGCGGTCGGCGGCGAGATCGATCGCGACGTGTTCCTGCGCGCGCTGGTGGACGTGCAGTACAGCCGCAACGACATCGCCTTCGCCCGCGGCACGTTCCGGGTCCGCGGCGACACCGTCGAGATCATCCCCGCCTACGAGGAGCTGGCGGTGCGGGTGGAGTTCTTCGGCGACGAGATCGACCGGCTCTACTACCTGCACCCGCTCACCGGTGAGATCGTTCGCGAGGTGCAGGAGCTGCGGATCTTCCCGGCCACCCACTACGTCGCCGGTCCGGAGCGGATGGACAAGGCGATCCGGGCCATCGAGGGCGAGCTCGAAGACCAGCTGGGCCGCTTGGAGAAGCAGAACAAGCTGCTGGAGGCCCAGCGGCTGCGGATGCGCACCCAGTACGACATCGAGATGATGCGCCAGGTCGGGTTCTGCTCGGGCATCGAGAACTACTCGCGGCACATCGACGGCCGCGAGGCCGGTTCGGCTCCGGCGACGCTGATCGACTACTTCCCGGACGACTTCCTGCTGATCGTCGACGAGTCGCACGTGACCGTCCCGCAGATCGGCGGCATGTACGAGGGCGACGCCTCCCGGAAGCGGACGCTGGTCGAGCACGGCTTCCGGCTGCCCAGCGCGCTGGACAACCGGCCGCTGACCTTCGAGGAGTTCTCCGACCGCATCGGCCAGACCGTCTACCTGTCGGCCACGCCCGGCCCGTACGAGATGGCGCAGGCCGGCGGCGAGTTCGTCGAGCAGGTCATCCGCCCGACCGGGCTGATCGACCCCGAGGTCGTCGTCAAGCCGACCGAGGGCCAGATCGACGACCTGGTGCACGAGATCCGCGAGCGCGCCGACCGCGACGAGCGGGTGCTGGTGACCACGCTGACCAAGAAGATGGCCGAGGACCTCACCGACTACCTGCTGGAGCTGGGCATCCGGGTGCGCTACCTGCACTCGGAGGTCGACACCCTGCGCCGGGTGGAGCTGCTGCGGCAGCTGCGGCTCGGCGAGTACGACGTGCTGATCGGCATCAACCTGCTGCGCGAGGGCCTGGACCTGCCGGAGGTCTCGCTGGTGTCGATCCTGGACGCCGACAAGGAAGGCTTCCTGCGCTCCGGGACGTCGCTGGTGCAGACCATCGGGCGTGCCGCGCGCAACGTGTCCGGCCAGGTGCACATGTACGCCGACAGGATCACCGACTCGATGCAGCACGCCATCGACGAGACCAACCGTCGCCGCGCCAAGCAGATCGCCTACAACGAAGAGCGCGGCATCGATCCGCAGCCGTTGCGCAAGAAGATCGCCGACATCCTCGACCGCGTCTACAGCGAGGCCGAGGACACCGAGGAGTCGGTGTCGGTGGGCGGTTCGGGCCGCAACACCTCGCGCGGCAAGAAGCCCTCGGGCGAGGCGGTGGCCAGCGCAGGCCTGCTGGAGGACCGCGACATCTCCGCGATGCCGCGAGCCGAGATGGCGGACCTGGTGCAGCAGCTCAACGACCAGATGATGAACGCCGCGCGGGAGTTGCAGTTCGAGCTGGCGGCCAGGTTGCGTGACGAGATCGCCGACCTGAAGAAGGAGATCCGCGGGATGGACGCCGCAGGCATCGAATGAGCTGCGATCGCGGGAGGTGATCAAGGTCTCGCCTTCCGCGATCGAGCGGGTTCACCCCCGGGACGCGCGTTTCGCACCTACTGCCGAGTTCTGGTCGTGACCTCGGACAATTCCCGTTCTCGTCCACAGAGGACTCCGTTTTCGGAAATCCGCTCTCCGGTCGAGCCGATTTCCTCACGGAGTTCTAAGGCTCTCGCGACCAGCGATGATTACGGTCCGTTGTTCAGCTCACCGTAAAGGGGGTACCCCGCATTGGTGAGCTACGGTAATTTCCCACTCCTGCTGTGCTCGCGTGGACAGTGTCGGCTTGTGAGGAAACGGAGTTTTCGCCATGGATTTCGACCGATCGCCAAGACCTCGTTCCCTCCGGGGTCCGTCGGCGATCCGGACCGAGATCGAGCCTGCGCCACGTGAACGCGGCAGGACTGGGCAACCCCGACATCCCCAATGTTGAAGACGTGCCACCTCCTTCTCTCCGGTAGATCAACACCGTGGTTGCGCCCCGGGCATCCCCACTGCCCGGGCCGGTGTCAGCGCGCGTCTGAAGGTGGGGTCGCCTTCTCACCTCAGCGGAACGAATGAGACGACGAACGCGGTAATCCACCCGCGCCGAATTCCGGTGCGCGCCCGTTCGTCCTATCAAACGTGGCCGAATCCGCCCCCATTTCGCGACCACCCCCTCGCGAGAGCCTTTCCCAGGAAGGACCAAACGGAATGGAGTCGACCGAAAGCGGTTCCTCGAACCCCGGCGCGGCGTCGGAGATGCTCGATTTCCTGCGCAGATACAGCAGAGAGCAACTCGACTCCCGGCGAATGGACGAGCGTCGGGGCTTCCAGCTCTCCCTGATCCCGGACCTCGCCAACGCTGGCCTGCTCGGCCTGCAGATCCCCAAGCGCTACCAGGGTTGGGAACTCTCGCATTCCGACACCGTCAAGGTCATGCGGCAGGCCGGTGCGATCGACTGCAACCTGGTCACCCTGCTCGCCGTGCACAACACGCTCGGCGTGCCACCGATCCAGCACTTCGCCAGGGAGGACGTCCGCTCGGCCGTGCTGCCCGAGCTCGCGCAGGGGCGCAGGCTCGTGACGAGCGCGGTCAGCGAGCAGAGCATGGGCTCGCACGTGCGGGCGATCGCCAGCACGGCCACCAAGCAGCCCGACGGCTCCTACGTCCTCAACGGCGACAAGCAGTGGATCTCGCTGGGCGCCGACGCCAACTTCATCAACATCTTCGCGCGCCTGACCGATGAGCACGGCCAGGACGCCGGGATCACCGGATTCCTCGTCGACGCCTCCTCGCCCGGTTTCGTGCGCGGCCCCGAGGTGGTCACCCTCGGCCTCAAGGCCGTGCCGCAGAACAGCCTCAGCCTGGACAACCTGCGCGTCCCGGCCGAGAGCCTGCTCAGCGAGGAGGGCTCGGGCCTCCTGGTCGCCAAGACCGCGTTCACGCAGGGCAGGCTCGTGCTGGCCACCGGCGCCCTCGGTGCCGCGATGCGGGCGCTGGAACTGGCCCAGCGCTTCGCCCGGCGACGCGAGGTCGCGACCGGCAACCTCGCCGAGAACGGCCGGATCCAGCAGATCATCGCCGAATCGGTGGCCGCGGTCCAGGCCGTGGAGACCCTGGTCGAGCACATCGCGGACCTGCTCGACTCGGGCCGCGAGGTCCCCGAGGCCTTCTACTTCACGGCGAAGATCCTGGGCTGCGAGCTGATGTGGCAGGTGGTCGACCGCTGCCTGCAGCTGCTCGGTGCGCGCGGGTTCGTCGACACCAACGTCGTCGGCCAGTTCTACCGCGACTACCGGCTGTTCCGGATCTTCGAGGGCACCACCGAGGCCATCACGGTCTACCTCGGGTCGACGATCCTCAAGCACCCGCAGCAGTTCTTCTCGATCTTCGACGACTTCGACGTCGATTCGAAGCTCGCCGATCACGTGTCCCGGATCGACAAGCTGACCACCACCACGACCACCGGTGGGCAGCAGCGGCACATCCTGGCCAGCCAGATCGGTGAACTGGCCTGCTGGGCGATCATGTCGGTGCTCACCGCCGACGGGCGCAACCGCTCCTCGATGTACTCCCACACGGCGTCCTGGAGCGAGCAGCAGCTCGTCGACAAGCTGCGGGTCGCCGAGGACAGCAGGCCGTTCGTGGAACTGCCGACGGTGGACGAGCTCGCGCGCCACATCGGTGAGTTCGAGCTGTCCATCGGCAACGTCGAGCAGCGCAGGCCCGGCATCCAGCACGACCTGGACCTGCTCCTGCGCCGGGGCTGAGGACCGCGAGAAGCATCGAGGGGGCGGGACCGCCGTGTCGGTCCCGCCGCCTCGTCGCAGGTGGTGTTCAGCCCGCCTGGAGATCCCGCTCGCGGCGGTGGATCAGGTCGACGCCTTCGCCGGCCAGCGCCTTGATGGTGTTGAGGCCGTCGCGGCCCCACGGGCGCACCTCGCTGTCGATGACGCAGACCGTGCCCAGCGCCATGCCGGTGCGGTCGATCAGCGGAGCACCCAGGTAGGAGCGGACGTTCATCTTGTCCACGACGTCGTTGCCCGCGAAACGCGGGTAGTCGCAGACGTCCTCGAGGACCAGCGCCATCCGGCGGGCGATGACGTGCGGGCAGTATCCCGTCTCCATCGGGGCCGAACGCGGGTCGGCGTCGGAGTTCGGGTCTTCCATGCCCGCCACCTTGGTGAACAGGCCACCCAGGTACTGGTGGGTGTCGGTGATGAAGTTGACCATGGCGTTGGGCACGCCGAGGGTCTGGGCGACGCGCTGCGCGAACGCGTCGAACTCGGGATCTCCGGTTTCGCCCAGGCCGAGCTGGCGCAGCCGTGCCGCACGCTCGTGCGCGTGTGAGTCGACGGGGCTGAGGTGCCGGTGTCCGGCAGCATCGAAGGTCGTCACGAGTAACTCCGATTTCGGTGGGGGATTCGGGGCGGGGTCATAAGGCGCGGGTCTCCAGCACGTGCTCGATCAGCTGCACCAGCACCGAGGCCGCGGAGCGGCGGTCGCGCGCATCGCAGAGCACGACGGGGATGTGGGTTTTGATGTCCAGCGCTTGCCGTACCTCCTCGGGTTGGTAGCGGAAGCTGTTCTCGAACTGGTTGACCGCCACGAGGAAATCGATTCCGCGACGTTCGAAGAACTCCACGGCCGCGAAGCAGTCCTCGAGCCGACGCGTGTCGGCCAGGACGACCGCGCCCAGGGCGCCGTCGACCAGGTCGTCCCACATGAACCAGAACCGGTCCTGACCCGGTGTGCCGAACAGGAACAGCACGATGTTCTGCGGGTTGAACGTGATTCGACCGAAGTCCATCGCCACGGTGGTCGTGGTCTTGTCTCCCACGCCGGTCAGGTCGTCGTGCCCGACGCTGGCGACGGTGAGCGTCTCCTCCGTGGTCAGCGGCTCGATCTCGCTGACCGAATGGATGAACGTGGTCTTGCCGACTCCGAACCCACCCGCTATGAGGAACTTGAACGAGGTCGGGAATGGCTCAGAGCTGTTGGAGCCCATTCAGCAAAGCCTCCAGTTGATCGCGCTTCGGCACGTCGGCGGGTGCGTGGGTGGTGAGCGCTCCCCAGTCGATGAGATCGGAGAGCAGGACTTTGGTGACTACGGCGGGTTGCCGCAGGTGAGCAGCGACCTCGGCTACCGAGGTGGCGTGCCGGCAGAGCGTCAGCATCTTGGCGTGAACCGGTTCGATGCGTTCCGGCGAGAAGCGCCCGGTGGACCGCACCAGCGACTGCAGGGACAGCGGTTCGCTGGGTTCGGTCCGGCCGTTGGTCAGCGAGTACGGGCGCAGCAGCGGTCCGGCTTCGTTGTCCAGCCACGGTTTGTCCGATGGTCCGGGCATGCTCACCTGCCCATCTCACCGGCGCTCCGCGCGGCGGTGGGCTGCCGCATGGGGGTAGCCAGGTGGTTCGGGACTCGCTTGACGAGCTGAGCGATCTCGTAGCCGAGCACCGCGGCGTCGGCCTCCGGGGTGGCCAGCACGACGAGCACGGCACCGCTACCGGCGGCGGAGACGAACACGACCAGGTCGTTGAACTCGACGACGACCTGGCGGACGCCACCACCGTTCATGCCGAACCGGCGACCGCCGTTGCGGGCCAGCGAGCACTGCGCGGCGGCCCAAGCGGCGAGGGCGTCGGCTTCGTCGTTGTCCAGCCCTCTGTAGTAGCGCTTGATTCCGTCGGTCGAGGCGAGCAGGGCACAGCGGGTGTGCGGGACTCGTCGGAGCAGGTCGGCGAGTAGCCAACTCAGGTCGGACGACGAGCCCGCTGCGTCATTGGCCATGGTGGAAAACGTCTCCTGACTCTTCTCACTGCGCGGGGGCAGATCTTGTGCGGGGGAGGGGTGTGCGGTGCGGGGTCAGCCCTGGCCGTGTTGGTCGTCCGAAGTGCCGCCCTCGACACCCGAGCGGAAGGACGCGTACAGGCTGGGGCTCGGTCCGCCCTGCGGCTTCTCCTCCGGCGTGGAGGAGCTCTCCGCGAGCTGCGGGACCAGGTAGCTGCGCGTGCGGTCGCGCCGGGGCAGCGCAGGCCGCTCGGCGTTGTCGGCGTTTACCGGACCGGATGTCGTCACCGGGGGTGCCTCCGGCACGGCGCCGGAGTGGCGCCCGTAGGGGTTGTGCTGCTGCCGGGTGGGGCGCTCCTCGCGGACCGTCGGCTGCGGCCCGGTCGTGTAGGCGGGCTGCTGGCCGGTGTGGCGACCGTTGTTGAACGTCTGCGCCGGAGCGGGCATCAGCGATCCGCGCGATTCGTGGCTGTTGACCTGCGGTTCGACGGTGTTGAGCACGCTGCTGGAGCTCTGCGCGGCGGACTCGTCCGGCTCGACGTCGGTCTCGCCCAGCAGGTTGTTGGGGATGACCACGTGCGCGTCGGTGCCGCCGTACATGTTGTTCTCGAGCTCGACGCCGATGTGGTGCCGGTTCGCCAGCTGCGCCACCACGTACAGGCCGATGCGACCGTCGCGCAGCTGCGCGTCCCGGTCGACGTCGTCGGGGTTGGTGAGCAGCCCGTTGAGCGTGACCCGGCTGCGCTGGTCGATGCCCAGGCCCCGGTCGCGGACGTCGATGGCCAGACCAGCGGTGACGATCTGGCTGTTGATGGTCACCTGCGTGTCGGGTTCGGAGAACGCGGTGGCGTTCTCCACCAGCTCGGCGATGAGGTGGATGACGTCGGCGACGGCGTGGCCGTGCAGCGTGCCGTCGACCGGCGGGATCACCTTGACGCGGGCGTAGTGCTCGACCTCGGCCACCGCGGAGCGCAGCACGGTGTACATCGCGACCGGCTTGCTCCACTGCCGCCGCGGCATCGAACCACCGAGCACGGCGAGCGATTCGGCCTGCCTGCGCACGCCGGTGACCAGGTGGTCCACCGCGAACAGGCCCTTGAGCAGGTCCGGGTCCTCGACCTGCTGCTCCAGATCGTCGAGCCGCTGGATGGCGCGGTGGGCCAGGGACTGCACGCGCCGGGCGAGGTTGGCGAAGACCGCGACGCTGGGGTCGATGTTCGTCTGCGAGGGTTCGCTCTGCATGCGCACCAGCGCGAACTCGACGGCCATCTGGGACTGCCGGAGCTCGTGCGCGAGCAGCTCGTAGGGGTTGCCGGTGACCGGCTCACCCGTGGGCCACTTGGGCGCGGGCTGCTGACCGGACTGGATCTGCTCGACGAGCTGGGGCAGTTCGCGGGTTCCCTGGGCGACGGTGCCGCGCAGCGACTCGATCCACTGGTGGGAGTTGCGCAGCGACTCCTGCAGCCTGGCCTGGGCGTCGTGGCCGGATTCGTGGATCCGCCGGTCGACGTCGTCGGCCAGCGCGTTGGTGCGCAGGTATCCGATGACCACGACGGCGATGCTGGCGACGATGCCGACCGCGAGCACGGTGTAGCGCAGCTCAGGCGGAGGTGCGAAGACCAGCGCGACCGCCGTGGCGGTCCCGATCAGCGCCGTTGCGGCCAGGGACGCCACGACCAGCCGCTGCAGCTTCGCCCGAAGATCGTTGTGGGGTGGGGCTTCGGGGGCTCGGTCGGTTTGGATCGCGGGTAAGGGGCTTTCAGACATCAGCGTCCTTGGTACGGGGGTTTCGGTGACGGGCACCGCGGTGCCGAAACGTCGGGGGCGTCACCGGGGACTACTGGTGCTCCACTAATGATCAAAAGTATCACTCGGCGTGATGATAGTGCGTCCGGCCGTTGAATTGGACCTTTCCGCCCAATGATGCCTCCATTGAGCGGATGGACGAGGTGGCCGACGACCTGCGCGAGGGCCGCTCACCTCGGAAATCGAGGTGAGCGGCCCTTTCTCGTGTCAGCGGTGAAAAATTGGTTGAAATCGAGAGGATTCGAACGCAAGTACCTGAACGGGTTACATCGACGTTTCCTGCGTCGGGAGCGCGTGCGAGCGGCGGAGCCCGAGGCGTGGCGAACCGTCCGCCGGCCCCGCTGCGCTTTCCCGCTGGGCGTTTCCGCCACCCGCACCGCTGAGCGGAACGAGTCCGGAAGCAGCTGCTCAGGCGAAGGCGCTGTGACCGGTGATCGACTTGCCGACGATCAGCGTGTTCATCTCCCGGGAACCCTCGAAGGAGTAGACCGCCTCGGCGTCGGCGAAGAACTTCGCGACCTCGTAGTCCAGAACGATTCCGTTGCCGCCGAACAGCTCCCGAGCCCAGGACACGACCTCGCGCATCTTGGTGGTGGTGAAAGCCTTGGCCAGCGCGGCCTGCTCGGCGCTTCCGGAGCCCTGCGCCACCAGTTCGTTGAGGCGCACCACGACGCCGAACATGGCGGTGATGTTGCCCAGCATCTTGACCAGCAGGTCCTGGATCATCTGGAAGGCACCGATCGGCTTGCCGAACTGCACGCGGTTCACCGCGTACTCGCGGGCCAGCTCGTAGGCGCGCACCGCCACGCCCAGCGCCTGCCACGCGACGCCACCGCGGGTCATGGCCAGCACCTTCGCGGTGTCTCGGAAGCTGTTGACCTGCTGCAGCCGGTTGGCTTCGGGCACGCGGACGTCGGTGAGGGTGATGTCGGCGTTCTGCACCGTGCGCAGCGCGATCTTGCCCTCGATCTTGGTGGCGGTGAAGCCGGGAGCGCCCTTCTCCACCACGAAGCCCTTGACGTTGCCGTCGGCCTCGTCGCGCGCCCACACCACGATCAGGTCGGCGAAGGTGCCGTTGCCGATCCAGCGCTTGGCGCCGTTGAGCACCCACTCGTCGCCGTCCTTGCGGGCGGTGGTGCGCATGCCACCGGCGACGTCGGAGCCGCCCTCGGGCTCGGTCAGCGCGAACGCGCCGATCCGGTTCATCTCCACCATGTCCGGGATCCAGCGATCGCGTTGCTGCTGGTCACCGCCGTGGTAGATGCTGCCCATCGCGAGTCCGGTGTGGACGCCGGAGAACACCGCCAGCGACGGGTCGATGCGGTTGAGCTCCAGGCTCAGGAAACCGGTGAACAGCGGGCTGCGCGGCTTGCCGTCGCCGTGCTCGGGGAACTGGTAGCTGGCCAGCCGCAGCTTGGCGAACTTCTCGACGACCTCGAAGGGGAACTCCGAGGTGTCCCACGCCTGGTTGGCCAGCGGCTTGACCTCGCGCTCCAGGTACTCGCGGATCTCGGCGAGCTCTGCGCGCTCGGACTCGCTGAGCAGGTCGTAGAAGCCGAAGAAATCGGGGTTGGTGATCACGGACTTGGGCATTTTCTCTTCCTCGTCAGACTGTTTCGTTCGGGTCTGTTTCGATTCCGAACAGCGCGGCGTTGATCGCGTTATGCTTGCGGTCGCGGAGGCGCGCGCGTTCGCGGTAGGCGTCGGGGCCCGAGCCGTAGGCGGTCTCGGTCTGCGCGACGAGCGAGGTGATCGTGGCGTCGTCGAGCTCCGGGCGGCCCAGCTCAGCCCAGCGGTCGGCCATGCCCACGCCCAGGTGCGCCATCATGTGGCGGATCCCGCCGGGACCGCCTCCGAGGTGGAAGCTCTCGAACGGGCCGATCGTGGCGTAGCGACCGCCCAGCGACGCCTTCATCACCGCGTCCAGCTCCTCGGCGGACACGACGCCCTGCTGCACCAGCGAGATCGACTCGCGCATGAGGGCGCTCTGCAACCGGTTGGCGACGAAACCGTCGACCTCCTTGTGGATCCGCACCGGCGTCTTGCCCAGGCCGCGGTAGAACTCGATGGCCTGCTGGACGACCTCCTCGGCCGTCGCGCCGGGCACGATCTCCACCAGCGGCACCACCTGCGGCGGGTTGAACGGGTGGGCGATCAGCAGCCGCGCGGCCACCTCCTCGTCCAGCTCGGCGGCGATCGCCGAGGCCACGATCCCGGAGCTGGAGGAGGCCAGCACCGCGTCAGCCGGGGCGTGCCGGGCGATCTCGGCGAACAGCTGCTGCTTGAACTCCAGCCGCTCCGGGCCGTTCTCCTGCACCAGCTGCGCGTTCTCCACCGCCTTGGCCAGGTCGTCGGTGGCGGTGATGCGGCTGCGCAGCGCGGCGACGTCGGCGCCCGGGATGCTCTCGGCGAGCATCGGCAGCGCTTCGTCGATGGCCGCGTCCAGGTCGTCGCGCGGATCGATGACCCGGACCTCCAGGCCGGCGTGCGCGAACAGCGCCGCCCAGGCCAGGCCGATGGTCCCGGCTCCCACGACCGCAACCTCGCTCCACTTCGGATTCATCGCTGCGTCCCCTCCCCGAGGTAGTCGTGAACCGGTTCGACGCCCGAGAGCGTCAGATCGGTGATGATGTGGCTGGCCGAGACGACCTCGCGCACCGGCAGGTCCGCCAGCGGCGCCAGCGCGTGCTCGAAGAGCTGCAGCCGCGCGGGACCGGTGAAGGCCTGCTTGACGGTGATGTCGGTGATGCGGGTGCGCACCAGCTCGGCGATCCGCGGCCGGTGGTCGTAGCCGGGGACGAGCTTGAGCATGAACGTCGGCACCGTGATCTCGGCCTCGGCGGCGGCTAGGTCCACGGGGATCCACTTGTAGCCCATGGTCGCCGTCGCGACCCGCTCCGAGCCGTAGTCCAGCGTCCCCACCAGCGCGGAGTCCTCGACCTTGAGCGCCGGTTCGCCCATCACCTTCGGGTAGGCGCTGGCCTCGCGGCCGGCGACGGTGGCGGCGAAGTTGTTCAGGTACATCGCGTGCAGGTACTCGCCGCGCTCCTCGCCGAAGCGCACCGGAATCGCCTGTCCCGCTTCGACGTACGGGCCGAACGAGGTGACCTCGCCCATGTTCATGATCTCGAAGCGCACCAGCGGCTCGTCGAACTCCAGCGGCTCGGGAACCACTTCGCGCAACGCCTCGGGGTCGGTACGGTAGACGAGGTTGAGGTACTCGCGGTCGGTGAACCGCGCGACCGCCGGGGCGTAGGCCGGGGCGTTCAGCGGTGTCGCCACGTGCTGCAGGATTCGGTCTCGGTTCATCGTCCAGTCCACTTCGGTGCGCGCTTCTCGGTGAAGGCCCGGACGCCCTCGGCGAAGTCGGCGGACTCCTGGAGCCCGCGGATCTCGCGGCGCTGGGCGGCGAACGCCTCCGGCTCGGGCAGCCGGTCGGCGTGCCGGACGACCTGCTTGACCGCGACCAGCGCCAGCGGGGCGTTGGCCGTCAGCTCCGCGGCCAGGTCCAACGCGGCGTCCAGCGCGGCGCCGTCGTCTGCGACCCGGTTGACCAGGCCGAGCTCGGCGGCGCGACCGGCGTCGATGCTGCGGCCGGTCAGCAGCAGTTCCACGGCCAGGTGGTGCGGGATCCGCTTGGGCAGCCGGATCGCCCCGCCTCCACCGGCGATGAGCCCTCGCTTGACCTCCGGCAGCGCGAACGTCGCGCCCGAGGACGCGACCACCAGGTCGCAGGCCAGCGCCAGTTCGAAGCCGCCGCCCATCGCGAAGCCCTCCACGGCCGCGATCAGCGGCTTGACGTTGTCGAACTCGGTCAGCCCGGCGAAACCGCGGTCAGCAACGCCAGGGGATTCCCCGCGCGCGGCGGCCTTGAGGTCCATGCCCGCGCTGAAGGTGCCCGCCTCGCCGGTCAGCACACCCACTCGCAGCTGCGGGTTGGCGTCGAGCTCGTCGACGGCGGCGGCGATGCCGTGCGCCACGTCGGCGTTGATCGCGTTGCGCGCCTCGGGCCGGTTGAGGGTGATGACCAGGACGCTGCCGCGGGTCTCGGTCCGCACGGTCGTGTTCGGAGTGGTCATGCCGCGTTCTCCTCGTTGCGCTCGTCGAGTTCGGTGAAGACCGCGTCGGTGTCCTGGCCGGGGATCGGCGGGTGCAGTCGGATGGAGGCCGGGGTGGCGGAGAACTGGATCGGGACCCCCACCTGCCGGTAGCTGCCCTCGGTGGGGTGCTCGGCCAGGTCGAGCAGGTGCCCTTCCCGCACGTAGGGGTCGTCGGCGGCTTCGTCGAGCCGCAGGACCGGGCCGACCGGGATGCTGTGCTCGGTGCACACCTGGACCCACTCGGCGGTGGTCAGCGTCGGCGTCACCGACTCCATGAGCTCGACCAGCGCCGTTCCGTGCTCCCGCGCGTCGATGTAGTCGCCGGCCAGGCGCGGATCGGCAGCGAGGTCATCGCGTCCGGCGGCGGTGAACAGGTCGCGGAAGTTCTTCGGCGAGTAGGGCATGATCATCGCGAACCCGTCCTTGGTGGGACGGGCGCGGTGGCCGGTGTTCATCGACAGCGGGAAGCCGGTGTCGGTCTCCGGCGGCTCGAAGATCCGGCCCTGCAGGTGCTCGACCAGGTTGAACGCCAGCATCGTGTCGGCCATCGGCACCTCGACCAGCTGTCCCTGGCCGGTCGCGCGCTGGTGCACCAGCGCGGCCAGCGCCGAGTAGGCGATCGTCAGCGCGGCGACCTTGTCGCCGAAGATGCTCGGCAGCACCACGGGCTTGCCGATGTCGCCGGCGCGCTGGGCGATGTCGAGCAGCCCGGAGGCGGCCTGCACGGTCTCGTCGTACGCGGCGAGCTCGGCGCGGTCGGAGTCCGGGCGGAAGCCCTGGGCGTGGGCGTAGATCAGGTGGGGGTTGTCGGCGGCCAGGCTGTCGTAGTCCATGGCGAGGCGCCGCAGCGCGTTGATGCGCATGTTGGTGATCACGATGTCGGCGCTGCTGATGAGTTCGCGGGCGCGCTGGGCGTCGTCGGCGTCCTTGAGGTTGAGCGCGACGCTGCGCTTGTTGCGGTTGACGTTCATCGCCAGCGGCGTCATGCCGGGGGTGCGGTGGACGTTGCCGAGCCGTGCGGTGTCCTTCGGCGACTCGATCTTGATCACGTCGGCGCCGAGGTCGCCGAGGATCTGGGCCGCGTACGGGCCCATGACCACGGTCGACAGGTCGATGACGCGCACGCCGGCCAAGGGGCCGGAGGCGTTGTCGGCGGGGGTTGCCATCACCACTCCTAGTGCGTCGGGAAATTGTCCCGAATCGACTTGTTTGCTTCGCTAACTACGTTAGGTCGGCAGTGGAGCGGTGTTCAATTGATCAGTGGAACCGTATCGCGAACAATGGCGTGACCGCAGCGGTCACGCCATCGGATCGGCCATCGATCCCTTCGCGGCGGCGATGAGTTCGTGCAGCTCAGACTGCTCCTCGGTGCGGTCCTGGCGCCAAATCAGGCCGGTTGCGAGGCTGGGCGAGAAATCTTGGATGGGGAGCACGGTGATGTTCTCGTCGCGCAGTTTCTGCATTCCGCTCTTCGGGTCGAGCATGGAAATCGCGAATGCTCCCCCGTTGGCGATGACCTCTGCGGTGCTGCCGTAATCACCGGTGTTCAGCGTCATGCGGCGGTGCACTCCGGCGGCGGTCAGCCGCGCCTCCAGCACGTCCCAGTAGTCCGGCAGCATCCGCGCCACCGGGCGCACGTAGGTCAGCCCGACCAGCTCGTGCAGCGACACCGCCTCGCGGCCGGCGAAATCCGCGGCGGGCAGCACCGCCCCCAGCGGCTCGCGCATCAGCTCGAACACCTCGATGCCCTCGGCGTGCACTGGCAGGTGCACCAGGGCCATCGCCAGCTCCCCCCGCTGCACCCCGAGCAGCAGTTCGCGGCTCCCGCCGGGCCAGCGCTTGAGCTCGCACACCTCGGCGCAGCGGCGGGTGAACACCGTCAGCCGCTCCCGCAACGTCGAGTGCAGACCGGGCGGAACGCCGAGGTAGACGACGGGCCGGTGCCGTCCGATCGCCTCCCGCAGCCGCCACGGCACGTCGTCGAACCGGCTCAGCGCGTCCCGGGCGATCGGCAGCAGCGCGGTCCCGGACTCGGTCAGCTGCACGTGGTGCGAGTCCCGTTCGAACAGCACGGTCCCGAGTTCTCGTTCGAGATCCCGGATCCGTTGGCTCAGGGGAGAGGTGGCCATGTGCAACGACCTCGCGGCGCCCGAGAAGCTCAGCTTCTCCGCCACGGCCACGAAGTACCGAAGATGAAAGATCTCCATCGCCCGACAACATTACGCCGCCAGGCCCAACCCACTGGGCCACACGCCCATCCCGCCCCCGTCGCACCCCCACCCAGGTGCCGTCCCCGACCGCGGACCCGGAATACCGCAGTAATCAGGTCCCCGATTACGGCCGTATTCCGGTGCCTGATTACGGCGGTATTCCGGTTCTGGAGGCGGTCGTGATCCGGGGTGTGGGGTTGGGGCGCGGCGGGGGAGGGGTTAGCTGGTGATGTCTTTGCGGTTGAAGCGCCAGATTGCGAGGGTGGTGAAGACCGCGGCGTAGGACAGGGCCGAGAAGCAGCCCGTGATCATCGACGAGGGGTCGATGTCCTCGCTGAGGAGGTCGGAGTAGGCCGTGGAGAAGTGGGTGGGGAGGTAGTTGCGGAGATCGCCGAGGGCGGAGATCTGGTCGATGATCTCCGAGAGGATGGAGATCAGGACCGCTCCACCCACCGCGCCCAGCGGAGCGTCGGTGTTGACGCTGAGGAACAGGGCGAGACCGGCGATCCAGCTGAGGTGCACAGCGACGTAGAGCGTCGCGGCGGCCAGGCTCAGCACCCCGCGCGGGAAGGTCAGGGCTTCGCCGGTGGTGCTGATGAGGTCGCCGGTGCCGAACCAGACCACGCCCACCGCCAGCGCGACCCCGACCAGCAGGACCACGCCGAGGACCGACAGCAGCGCGGCGACCTTCGCCTTCTGCCGCAGCAGCCGCATCCGCGGAACCGGCGCGGCGAGCAGGTATTTCAGGCTCGACCAGGACGCCTCGCTGGCCACGGTGTCGCCGAAGAACAACGCCACCACCACGACCAGCAGGAACCCGGTCGAGGCGAACAGCGTGAACACCGCGAAGTTCAGCCCGCTGGCGGTGGCCATGTCGGCGAAGCTCCGCCCGCCGCGCGAGTCGTCCTCGCCGAGCTCGAACGCGGCGAGCAGCAGCAGCGGCAGCATCACCAGGAATGCCAGGGTCAGCCGGGTGCGCGCCCGCCGCAGCTGGCGCGCCAGCTCCACCCGCAGCGGCAGGGTGCGCTTGGCCGAGTAGCCCTCCGCGGCGCCGTCGCCCTGCGGGACTCCCAGCATCGGCGCGCGCACCAGCGCGGTCTCCGTCTCCGGTACCGCGACCTCGGTGGGGGTTTCGTCGTCGCTCACCGCTGTTCCTCTCCGACGAGCTGCAGGAAGGCGTCCTCCAGGCGGCGTCTCGGACCCACCTGGTGCACCGAGACACCCGATGCGACCAGCACGTTCACCGCGACGGCCGCCTTGTGCCCGGCGAGGTCGGCGTGCACCAGGTCGTCTTCGATCTCGACCAGGCCCAGCCCCTCGATGGTGCGTAGCGCCTCGGCGGCCCCTTCCGGATCGTCGACCCGGAAGGTCGCCTCCCCGTTGACGGCCATGATGTCGGCGACGCTGCCCTCGGCGAGGAGGGTGCCGTTCTGCATGACGATCACGTGCGTGCAGGTCTGCTCGACCTCGGCGAGCAGGTGGCTGGAGACCAGCACCGCGCGGCCGGTGGCGGCGTAGCGGCGCAGGATCTCGCGCATCTGGTGGATCTGCGGCGGGTCGAGCCCGTTGGTCGGTTCGTCGAGCACCAGCAGCTCCGGCAGGCCGAGCATCGCCTGGGCGATCGCCAGCCGCTGCTTCATGCCCTGGCTGTAGGTGCGCACCTTGCGCTTGGCGGAGCTCTCCAGGCCGGAGATCTGCAGCACCTCGTCCAGGTGCGCGCGCAGCATCGGACGGCCGGTCGCCGCCCAGTAGTGCCGCAGGTTGTCCAGGCCGGACAGGTGCGGCAGGAAGCCGGGTGACTCCACCAGCGCACCCACCCGCGACAGCACCGGAGCACCGGCCTGCAGCCGGTGGCCGAAGATCCGGACCTCGCCGTGAGTCGGCCGCAGCAGCCCCAGGAGCATCCGCAGCGTCGTGGTCTTGCCCGCCCCGTTGGGCCCCAGCAGACCGACGATCTGACCGCGCTCAACCTGGAAGCTCAGGTCGTCCACCGCGGCCTTCTTACCCGGGTAGGACTTCGTCAGCCCGGAGATCACCAGCGGAGTCTCCGCCAGCCGCGAGTCCGGGTCGTCGTTGAACTTGCGGCGGATCGCCGAGATCACCCACATCAGCAGGGCCAGCACGAACACCAGCCCGATGCCCACCAGCGGGCCGACCGGGACCGAACCGGCGCTGGAGGACGCCGCGCGCACCGACGGGATCGACACCGCCCGGTCGCCAGCCAGCGCCACCAGGTGCGCCGACGGCTCCCTCGGCAGCGCGTACGCCTGGTCGGTGGTGGCGACCGCGAGCTCGATGCGGTGACCGGTCTCGATCGGGTGCACGACCCCGGGCAGCGCGACGTCGAACTCGACCGGGCTGCCGTCCGCAGGCACGTTGCTGATGTGCAGCGGGGACACGGCGTTGCCGAGCAGTTGCCGCTGCCCGTCGGGGCCGATGTCGTAGAGCTTGGCGAACAGCACCGCGTCGTCGGGCTGCGGTTGGCCCGGCACCGCGGCGATCGCCAGCCGCGTGCGCGGCGTGCCGGAGATGAGCGTCTGCTCCTCCAGCGGCTGGGTGCGGAACACCGCCACCTGGCCCGGCAGCTCCCGGGCCAGGGACTGGCCGAGGCTGCCCGCCGCGTCGAGCACCTGGCCGGCGCCGGGCAGCGCGCTCGTGGCCGCCGGGGACCCGCCAGGCGGGTTGATCACCGGCGTGACCGGGCCGTCCAGCGGAAGCGAGTAGCGCGGCGTCCGGGAGTCCAGCAGCCCCGGGTAGGACGGCGCGGTCATGGTGCGCACCGGGATGTCGCCGTCGCGCTGCGGCCGCCCGGCGATGTCGAACTGGAAACCGGAGCCGGGATCGGGAACCGGTGGCACGCCGCCCAGGTGGAAGGCGAACCAGTCGGCGATGCGCCCGCGCACGTCGGGACCGGGCGGGGTGCCGTCGTGGCCACCGGCGAACCAGATGGTCTTGACCTCTCCGCCGGCGGCGGAGATCTGCCGCGCGTTGGCATCGGAGTGGTCGAGCCCGAACAGGGTGTCGCGCTCGCCCTGCACGAGCAGCGTCGGCTGGTTGACCCGCGAGTTGTAGGTCTTGGGGGACGACTTCGCCAGCAGGTCCAGCGTCGGCTGGCTCGCGCGTCCGTACTGGGCCACCTCGGAGTAGGCCGCGCACACCGCGGGGATGAAGTTCCCGCAGGTCAACGGGGTTCCCGGAGTGGGTCGGGGTGCGCCCCCGGCGGAGAACAGCAGCCCGGTCCACGCCTGCTTGAACACGCCCTCGGGGTTGAACGAGCCGTCTGCCGGGGTGGCTCCGCCGATGCGCACCTGGCTGGCGTTGTTGGGCAGCAGCGCCTGCCCGAGGTCGTTGTAGGTCATCACCGGCGAGATGGCGTCCACGCGCGGATCGGTGCCCGCCAGCATCAGCGCCAGCGCGCCGCCGTAGGAGGCGCCGGTGACACCGACGCGGGGGTCACCGTCGCGGTCGCGCTGCACCTCCGGCTGGCGGGCCATCCAGTCCAGCAGCTGCCGGGCGTCGGAGACCTCGTAGTCGGGGGAGTTCAGCGCGATCTGCCCGGTGCTGCGGCCGAACCCGCGCGCGGAGTAGGTCAGCACCGTGAAGCCGCGTCCGACGAGTTCCCGCGCCTGCTCGGCGGTGTCGGCCTTGCTGCCGCCGAAGCCGTGGGCGAGCAGGATCGCCGGCGCCGGGGTGTCCACGGGGGAGTGGAGCGTGACGTCGATCTGCACCCTCTCGGTGCCGCCGGGGCCGTCGAGCACGTCGACCATGGCCTCTCGGGGAGCCGGGGGCTGCGCCGCCGTCTGCAGCGGTTGCGCCTGGCCGGACCACAGGAACGCCCCCAGCACCACTAAGAGGACGCAGGGCAGGGCGAGCAGGGCCAGGCCGGTTCGGCGACGAGGGGAGGCGGACACGCCATTGACAGTAGGTGAACGGAGCGGCACCGGTTTCATCCAGACGCGGAGGGAAGGCAAGACGCTATGAACCAGAGACCAAAGCGCAATCGGACACCTCGTCGTGCCCGTCGTCGTGTGGTCTTGGCCGCATCCCCGCGTGCGGTGCCCGAGTGATCAGGCCGACGCGATACTAGCGATCATCCGTGTGAACGCAATGCCCCCGAATCGGCGAGTGCGCGCGGCCCGCATTGCCCCGTTCAGCGGTCCCACTTAGGTTCGATCCGTGACTTGCGTTGCAACTGGTCACCCCACCTGGTGCGGGGACCCCGGCATAAGTGACAATCTTGACGAGTGGTGGAGGGGAGTATTCCTTCGCGACGGTGTCGTCATCACGGAACTTGCCTGGTCAAGCCCGGTGCCGTCGACCGATAATGCAGATCGGTGGAAGAGACCTCCGGTCCCGGACGTGTACGCCCTGAACCGGAGGTGATTGATGGGTGCCGACCTGATGTTGCGCGCGGCCCCTGCGCAGCAGCCCGCAGTCGACACTATGCACGTGCACTGGTGGGTGTGGGCAGCCACGCTGGGTGGTCTCGCCCTGCTGCTGCTGCTCGACCTGGTGATCGTCGACCGCAAGCCGCACGAGGTGACCACCGCCGAGGCGGCGAAGTGGGTCACCTTCTACATCGGCTGCGCGATCCTGTTCGGCATCGGTGTGTGGATCTTCGGTGATCAGCACTTCGCCATCGAGTTCTTCACCGGTTACATCACCGAGTACTCGCTGAGCGTGGACAACCTGTTCATCTTCATGGTGATCATGTCCAGCTTCGCGGTTCCGTCGATCCACCAGCACAAGGTGCTGCTGATCGGCATCCTGCTCGCGCTGCTCATGCGCGGCATCTTCATCGCCGTCGGCGCTGCGCTGATCGCGCAGTTCGTCTGGGTGTTCTTCATCTTCGGCGCCTTCCTCATCTGGACCGCGGTCAGCATGGTCCGCAAGAAGGACGAGGAAGAGGAGTACAACGAGAACGCGGTCGTCCGCTGGGTTCGCAAGATGTTCCCGGTGACCGACGACTACCACGAGGCCAAGTCGACGGTGAAGATCGACGGCAAGCGGTACCTGACGCCGATGTTCGTGGTCATCGTGGCCATCGGCAGTGCCGACCTGCTGTTCGCGGTCGACTCGATCCCGGCGATCTTCGGCATCACCCAGGACCCGTTCCTGGTGTTCACCGCCAACGCCTTCGCGCTGATGGGCCTGCGGCAGCTGTACTTCCTGCTCGGCGGCCTGGTGGACAAGCTGGTCTACCTGTCGGTCGGTCTGGCGATCATCCTCGGCTTCATCGGCCTGAAGCTGATCCTGCACGCCTTCCACGAGTACCACCTGGTGCCGGAGTGGGCGGAGATCAACAACTGGATGTCGCTGAGCTTCATCGTGCTGACCCTCGCGATCACCACGTGGGCGAGCCTGGCCAAGTCCAAGCGGGACGCGTCGACGGCCGAGGCCAACCAGAGCTGACGCTCCGCTGCAGAACCAGGAGATCCCCTTCGGACACCGTCCGGAGGGGATCTTCTCGTGCGCGCCGTCAGTCCAGGAGGGTGTAGCTGAGCTCCTGGCAGACGCGTCCCAGCGGGACGTCGAGGCCGGGATGGCTCAGCGGGAGCAGGACGTCCGGGCTGTCCGGGAGCGCGGTGTCCGCGGGCGGGTCCCAGAGGCAGACCGAGGGCTTGCCGGAGTCCATCGCGGACCGGTACCAGAGGCCGTCGAGCTCCGGGTAGGACGCGCGGATCGCGCGGGCCCACGCCTGGGTGCGCGATTTCGGCCCGCTGCTGATGGCCTGCGAAGCTCCCGCCCTGGTGGGCCAGAGCCCGGTGAGGTCGAGCAGCCGCAGCGTCCGGCGTGGACGGAACAGCACCAGGTGCGGGCTGCGGGTGCGCCGGTCCACGGTGGACGTCGCCTGGTACACCTCCGCGATGCAGGTCTGCACCGACAGCGAGAAGTACAGGACGCCGTGCTCGCGGGTGATCGTCGGCCCGCCTTGGGAGTTCGGCAGGTGCGGGTCGAACCGCGCGTGCGGCAGCGGTCCGGCGTAGCGGAAGCTGTTCCACTGCTGCGGGTGGTTGCCGCCGGAGGTGAACACGCGCGCGAGCCTGGTGCCCGGGGGCACCGCGATCACGTCCTCTGTTCGGCGGAGGATCGCCTGCAGCGCTGCAGGAGCAGGCGGCTGAGGTAGCCGTGCCAATGTGTGGTCCCAGGTGGTGGTCGCGGTGGGGCTGGTCAGGCGGGGGTGCCGATGGCGGCGGCGAGCTCGGCGACCCGGTGCGGATCACCGCCGGCCAGCAGCCACTCTCGCGGACTCACCGGTCTGTCGTGGATCTCCAGATCCTCCTGGGGCGTGGTCATGAAGTTCGCCAGCACGAGCGCGGGCTGGTCCGCCGGCATCCACGCGAGCACGACGTCCAGGCCGGGCAGCACGTCGGAGTCGGTGAACTGCCACGCGGGCAGGCGCCAACCGCCGCGGTCCTTCCAGCCGATCAGGCGGCGTTCGCCGATGCGGTGGCGGACCCGGCTGGTGTCGACCCCGATCCGCGCGGCGGCCTGACCGACCGACAGCGCGGTGTCGCGCAGCACCGTCTGCTCGGCGACGGTGCGAGCCCGCGGGTCGGCCTCGGTGTCGCTCAGCGGCGACAGGTCCAGCCCGGTGGCCGCGAGGGCGGTGCGCTCCGAGTCGGTGAAGTGCGCGGCTGGGTCGACCTGCGGCGAGGTGAGCTTTCTGGCTGCGTCCTCGACGAGGGTGAGGAATTCGTTGGCGGTGACCTTCAAACCGGCCCTCGCCAACACGGTCTCCAGCGCGGCTGACATATGCCGAGGATACCGCAGAGCGCACGAAATGCGTGCGCGAACGTGCGCTGCTCCACCTGAACGTCACTGCCCGTGACACCGATGTTGCGGATGGTGATGACGTGGTTGCTCTGACCGGATTTTCCGCGCTGCGGCGTCCGTGCGCTCGATCGCCGCCGGGAGGGCGTCGGCGACTGCGAACTGTCGGCGGATCGCCTCTTGACGCGAGCGCCGAAGGATCGTTGACTGGCCGTACCGACTGGTCGGTCTCACAGTGGAGGTGGCGCGTTGGGCAGCGTGTACGACGAACGACCGTGGTTGGAGCTCTTCGATGATGATCTCCCCGCGGAGATCGAGCCCGAGCACGCCACGATGCTCGACCTGCTCGCCGACACGGTCCGGGACCACCCAGACGACGTCGCGCTCACCTACTTCGACGGCCGGTTGACCTTCGCCGAGCTCGACGAGCTCAGCGACGGACTCGCCTGCCACCTCGTCGAACGCGGAGTCGCCCAGGGCGACCGGGTCGCCGTCTACCTGCAGAACGTCCCGCAGTTCGCCATCGCCGTGCTCGCCGGGTGGAAGGCCGGGGCCATCGTCGTCCCGCTCAACCCGATGTACCGGATGCACGAGCTGACCAAGATCCTCGGCGACGCCCGGCCGACGGCCGTGATCTCCTCCGAGCAGGGCTGGCACGACGTCGTCGGCGGAGTCGCGAACGCGCTGGACATCGGCATCGCGGTCACCACCAGCGAACTGGACATGCAGACCCGCGGCGACCAGCGGCTGTTCGCCAAGTCGCGGCGCAACCCCGCCGAGGGCTGCGCCGACCTGCTGGCCGTCGCCCGCTCCTACGCCGGGAAGCGCCCGCCGCCGGTCTCGCCGTCCGCATCGGACATCGCGCTGCTGGTCTACACCTCGGGTACCAGCGGAGTCCCCAAGGGAGCCACCAACACCCACGGCAACGTCGTGTTCAACGCCGAGGGCACGGCGATGCGGCTCGACGAGGACACCCCGGGCGGGATCTTCGCGCTCGCCCCGCTGTTCCACATCACCGGCCTGGTCGTGCAGTTCGCCGCCGCGCTGGCGGCCGGGCGGCAGCTCGACCTGGCCTACCGGTTCGAACCCGGTGTCGTGCTCGACGCGCTCGCTGAGCACGAACCCGCGTTCATGGTCGGTCCGTCCACGGCCTACATGGCGCTGATGAACCACACCGAGGTCTCACCGGAGCACTTCGCCTCGCTGAAGATGGTGCACTCCGGCGGAGCCCCGCTGCCCTCGGCGGTCGTCGAGGCGTTCCGCGAGCGCTTCGGGCTCTACATCCGCAACGGCTACGGCCTCACCGAGACCACCGCCACCGCCACCTCCGTCCCGCTCGGCAAGGAAGCTCCGGTCGATGCCGCGTCCGGGACGCTCGCGGTCGGCGTGCCCACCTACAACACCGTGCTGCGGGTGGTCGACGAGGACGGAGCCGACCTGCCCGTCGGCGAGGTCGGTGAGATCGTCATCGAGGGCCCGATGGTGGTTCCGGCCTACTGGAACAAGCCCGAGGAGACCGCGGCGAGCATCCGGGACGGCCGGCTGCACACCGGCGACGTCGGGTTCATGGACGAGCAGGGCTGGTTCTACGTCGTGGACCGGAAGAAGGACATGATCAACGCCTCCGGCTTCAAGGTGTGGCCGCGCGAGGTCGAGGACGTCCTCTACGGACACCCGGCCGTGCGGGAAGCCGCCGTCGTCGGCGTGCCCGACGCCTACCGCGGCGAGACCGTCAAGGCGTTCATCAGCCTCTCCCACGGCAGCACCGCCACCGGCGAGGAGCTCGTCGAGCACTGCAAGCGGCAGCTGGCCGCCTACAAGTACCCCCGGAGCGTCGAAATCCTCGACGAACTCCCGAAAACCGCAACCGGGAAGATCCTGCGCCGACAACTGCGCGACACGGCGCGCGCGGGCGAGCAACACGGAAGGAACGAACAGTGAGCAAGCGTTTCGACGGTCGAGTGGCGATCGTGACCGGAGCCAGCCGCGGAATCGGGCTGGCCATCGCCGAACGCCTGGTCGCCGAGGGTGCCAAGGTCACCATCACCGCGCGCAAGCCCGAACCGCTGGCCGAAGCCGTAGAGAGCCTCGGCAAGGACAACGCGCTGGGCGTCGCGGGCAAGGCCGACGACGTGGAGCACCAGGCCGAGACCGTGGCCAAGACGGTGGAGGCCTTCGGCCGGGTGGACCTGCTGGTCAACAACACCGGCATCAACCCCGCCTTCGGCCCGATGCTCGACCTCGACCACGGCGTCGCGCAGAAGACCTTCCAGGTCAACGTGCTCGCCGCGCTGTCGTGGACCCAGCAGGTCTTCCGCGCCGGGATGGGCGAGCACGGCGGTTCGGTGCTCAACGTGTGCTCGGTGGCCGGTCTCAACCCCGCGCCCGGGATCGGCTTCTACGGCGCCACCAAGGCGATGCTGGGGCACATGACCCAGGAGTTGGCCGTGGAGCTCGCGCCGAAGGTGCGCGTCAACGCGATCGCGCCGGCCGTGGTCAAGACGAAGTTCGCCACCGCGCTCTACGCCGACAACGAGGCCGAGGTCGCCGCCGGATACCCCTTGGGGCGCTTGGGAATCCCGTCGGACATCTCCGGTGCGGCGGCGTTCCTGCTCTCCGACGAGGCGTCCTGGATCACCGGACAGATCCTCGTGCTCGACGGCGGTTCGACCCTGAAGGGCGGTATGTGACGTGCAGTTCGCCGATTCGGTCGTGATCATCACCGGTGCCGGCAACGGCATCGGTGCCGCGATGGCCCGCAAGTTCGCCGCGCTCGGCGCGAGAACAGTTCTCGGTGACCTCGATTCGGACGCCGTCCGCGAGGTCGCGGGCGAGGTCGGCGGCATCGCCGTGCCCGGTGACGCCGCGAGCGAGCAGGGCGTGGCCGAGCTCGTCGACGCCGCGATGGGGGAGCACGGCCGGATCGACGTGTTCTGCGCCAACGCCGGCATCGGCCGCAACGGTGGGCCGGAGGCCGACGAGGACGCCTGGGCCGCCTCGTGGGAGGTCAACGTGATGTCCCACGTGCGCGCGGCCCGGGCGGTGCTGCCGCACTGGCTGGAGCGCGGCGAGGGCCACTTCCTCGGTACCGCCTCGGCCGCCGGGCTGCTCACGATGCTCGGGTCCGCGCCGTACTCGGTGACCAAGCACGCCGCGGTCGCCTTCGCCGAGTACCTCAACATCACCTACGCGGACAAGGGCGTCACGGCGCAGGCGCTGTGCCCGCAGGGCGTGCGCACGCGGCTGCTGGAGGCCTCCGGCGAGACCGGGCGGATCCTGATGGGTGCCACCGCCGTCGAGGCCGAGGACGTCGCTGAGATGGTGGCCGAGAAGCTCGGCGGCGAGGAGTTCCTGATCTTGCCGCACCCGGAGGTCGCCGACTACTACGCGTTGCGGGCGGGCCAGCCGGAGCGCTGGCAGGCGGGCATGCGCAAGCTGCAGCGAAAGGTCGAGTAGCGGCCCGACTAGGCTTGCCCGAGGGCATCGACATGGGGAGGAACGAGATGGCGCGGTCGGCCAACGCACGCACGGGCACGGAGGCTGGCACCGAGCCCGTCCCGCAACGATTGCTGGCCGTAGCCACCCGGCTGTTCGCCGAGCAGGGCTTCGAAGCCACCTCGGTGCAGCAGATCGTCGATGCCGCGGGCGTCACCAAGGGCGCGATGTACCACTACTTCGGCTCCAAGGACGACCTGCTCTACGAGATCTACGCCCGCGTGCTACGCGATCAGCAGGCGCGGCTGGAGAGCGCGGCCGAAAGCGACTCCCCGGTCAAGGAGCGGCTGCACGCCGCGGCTTCGGACGTCGTGGCCACCACGGCGGCCAACCTGGAAGACACGATCATCTTCTTCCGGTCGATGCACCTGCTGCACGCCGACAAGCAGGCCGAGGTGCGCGCCGAGCGCCGCCGCTACCACGAGCGCGTGCGCGGCCTGATCGAGGAGGGCCAGAAGACCGGGGTGTTCCGCACCGACAAGTCCGCGGACCTGGTGGTGGACTTCTTCTTCGGCGCGGTGCACCACCTCGGCACCTGGTTCCGCGAGGACGGCAAGCTCACCGGGCAGGAGGTCGGCGAGCACTTCGCCGACCTCCTGCTGGACTCGCTGAGACCGTAGTTTTTCGGTCGTGTTTCGTTCCGCCCCCGGGGCTTGTGACCCGGCGGTGCGGAGGGGTTGGCTGACGCCGGCATGTCGTGAGGCCGACGGGAGTGACCTTGACCGAGACCGAAGCGCGCTCACCGCGCCTGGACCGCGTGCTCAACCTGATCGAACGGATCGGCAACAAGCTCCCCGACCCGTTCATCCTCTTCGGATTGCTGTTCCTGCTGGTCGCGGTGGTGTCCACGGCGATATCGGCGTTCGGCGTCTCGGTGACCATCCCGGGTTCCGACGAGGCGACGCCGATCCGCGGCGCCTTCACCGGCGACGGCCTGGAGTTCCTGTTCACGACGATGGCGGAGAACTTCATCGGATTCCCGCCGCTGGAAACCGTCGTCACGATCATGCTCGCGGTCGGCCTGGCCGAGCGCACCGGCATGCTGACCGCCCTGATCAGGTCGTCCTTCGGCAACGCCCGGCGCTCGGTCCTGCCGTACGCGGTGGGCCTGGTCGGGGTCAGCGCGAGCGTGATGGCCGACTCCTCGATGATCATCATCCCGCCGCTGGCGGCGCTGGTGTTCAAGGCCGCCGGTCGTCACCCGGTCGCCGGTCTGCTGGGCGGGTTCGCCGCCACCGGCGCCGGGTACTCGACGTCGATCGTGGTCACGAGCCTGGACGCGCTGTTCTCCGGGATCAGCAACAAGGTCGCCGAGACGCTGCCGAACCCGGGCACGCTGGTCACACCGGTGTCGAACTACTACTTCAACGTCGTCTCGGCGGTGCTGCTCGGGCTGCTCGCCGGGTTCCTCATCGACCGGCTCATCGAACCGCGCTTGATCCGCAACGGCGTCCCCCGCGAGGTCGCCGACGGCGAGGCGTCCGACCTCAAGGTCGCGCTGGAACCCGCCGAGCGCCGCGGCCTGCGGTGGGCCGGGGTGTCGTTCCTGGTCGCGACCGCGCTGGTGCTGCTGCTGGTGCTCTGGCCGAACTCGCCGCTGGCCAACGCCGAAGGCGGGTTCCTGCCGGACTCGCCGCTGATGGACTCGGTGACGACGCTGATCTTCCTCGGCTTCGCCGTCCCGGCGATCGCCTACGGCGCCAAGGCCGGGTCCATCACCCGGGCCGCCGACGTGCCGCGGCTGATGGCGCTCGCGCTGCGCGACCTGACCGGGTTCCTGGTGCTGGCGTTCATGCTCGGGCAGTTCATCGCGCTGTTCAACTGGACGAAACTCGGTTCGCTGGTGGCGGTCTCGGGTGCCGACCTGCTGCAGTCGATGCACCTGGACGGGTATCCGGCGTTCCTCGGGTTCATGCTGCTGGCCTCGCTGCTGAACCTGTTCATCATCTCCGGGTCGAGCCTGTGGACGCTGATGGCGGCGGTGTTCGTGCCGATGTTCGCGCTGCTGGGGTTCGAACCCGGCTTCGCCCAGGCGGCGTTCCGCGTCGGCGACTCGGCCACGCAGATCATGACGCCGCTGAACCCGTACATGATCATCATCCTGGGGTACCTGCGCCGCTACGAACCGAGCGCGGGCATCGGCACCCTGGTCGCCCGCATGGTGCCGTTCGTCGTCCCGTTCTGGCTGCTGTGGGCGTTGGTCATGACGGTCTTCTACTTCGCCGACATCCCGCTGGGCCCCGGCATGGACATCCACATCCAGCCGTGAGACGAGTGTGGGGAGGTTTCCGCGGAAACCTCCCCACACTGAGAACCGCTGCTAGAGCAGGACGCGGGAGAGGAACTCCGCGACGCAGGCGGGCTTGCCGGCGCCCTCGATCTCCACCGTGGCCTTGACGGCCAGCTGGAGGCCACCCTCGATCTCGGTGGCGCTGATCAGCTCCGTCGTCGCGCGCACCCGCGCGCCGACCGGGACGGGGGAGGGGAACCGGACCTTGTTCAGGCCGTAGTTGATGCCCATCTTGGCGTTGTCGACCCGGAAGGTCTCCGAGTTCAGCTTCGGCAGCAGGCTCAGCGTCAGGAAGCCGTGCGCGATCGGCCCGCCGAACGGCCCCTGCTCGGCCTTCTCGATGTCGACGTGGATCCACTGGTGGTCGTGGGTCGCGTCGGCGAAGGTGTTGACCTGCTCCTGGGTGATGGTCAGCCACTCGCTGGTGCCCAGTTCCTCGCCCTGGGCGGCGAGGATCTCTTCCTTGCTGGTGAAAACCTTCATGCGCTTCCTCCGGGAAGGTCGACGAGTTCGGCGATGCGGGCTCGGTGGGCCTCGGCGATGCCGAAGGTGAGCTGGGAGCTCTTCGCCCGGCCCAGGTAGAGGTGCGCGGGGTGCTCCCAGGTCATGCCGATGCCGCCGTGCAGCTGGAGGTGCTCCTCCGCGGCGTGGACCACCAGGTCGGAGACGTAGGCCTGCGCCATCGCCACCGCGAGCTCCTCGTCGGTGCCCGCGGCCAGCGCGTCGGAGGCGTTGCGGGACACCGCACGCGCCATGCTGATCTTGGTCCACAGGTCGGCCAGCCGGTGCTTGATCGCCTGGAACGAACCGATCTGCCTGCCGAACTGGTAGCGGGTCTTGCCGTACTCCACGGTGGTGTCCAGGCAGTGCTGCGCGAGCCCGACCTGCTCGGCCGCCAGCATTCCGGCCGCCGTGAGCAGCGCGCGGCGCAGGACCCGCTCCGCCTCCGGGCCGGAGGCGATGCGCTCGCCCGCGGTGCCGTCGAGGACGAGCGTGCCGAAGCGGCGGGTCAGGTCCAGCGGCGTCGTCGACGTGCGCGTCGCCGCCGAGGTCTCCACCAGGTACAGCGCCGAGCCGTCGGTGTCGACGGCCGGAACCACCGCGTAGTCGGCCACTTCCAGGTCCACCACGGCCGACACCGCGCCGGACAGCGCCGAGTCCTCGGCCTTCACCGACTGCGGGAACGACGTGTGCGGAACGGTCGTCAGGCCGACCGCGAGCGTGCCCACCTTCGAACCGTCCACCAGCTGCGGCAACGCGGTCTTCTCCGCGCAGCCCGCCAGCGCCGCGGTGGCCAGCACGGTGCTCAGGAAGGGCACCGGAGCGACCGCGCGGCCGATCTCCTCGGCCACCACCGACAGCTCCCGGGCCGTGGCACCGGAACCGCCGAGCTCCTCGGGCACCAGCAGTCCCGCCAGGCCCATCTCACCGGCCAGCGACCGCCACAGGTCCAGGTCGTAGGGCTCGTCGGTCTCGACGCGGGCCAGGACGGCCGTCCAGTCGCAGCGGTCCCGCAGCACCCGGCGCACGCCGGAGCGCAGGTCCTCCTCGACCTCGGTGTAGAGCAGGTCCGTCATCGCGGCAGCTCCTTCCACGGCTTGTCCTTGTCGGTGCGGATCTCCGGCGGCAGCCCGAGGATCCGCTCGGCGATGACGTTGCGCAGGATCTCGGTCGTACCGCCCTCGATCGTGTTGCCCTTGGCCCGCAGGTAGCGGAAACCGGGCCCGCGCTTGGTGAAGTCGGTGAACTCCGGCTGGCGGAACGTCCAGTCGTCGTACTCCAGGCCCTCCTCGCCCAGCAGCTCCAGCTGGTAGCCGGTGAGCCGCTGGTTGAGCTCGGCGAAGGCCGACTTGATCGCCGAACCCTCCGGCCCCGGCTCACCGACGGCCATCTGCTGCCGCAGGCGGATGCTCGCCAGCCGCAGGGCCTCGGCCTCCACCCACAGCTCCAGCAGCCGGTCGTGCAGGCCCGGTGTGCGCTTCTCCGGGTGGCTCCGCCACTGATCGGCGGCGGCGCCGATCAGGCCGCTCTCGCGCGGGGGCGTGCGGCCGCCGATGGCGACGCGCTCGTTCATCAGCGTGCCCAGCGCCACCGACCAGCCCTGCCCGACCTCGCCGAGCCGCTGCGAGTCGGGGATGCGCACACCGGTCAGGAAGACCTCGTTGAACTCGGCCTCGCCGGTGATCTGCCGCAGCGGGCGGACTTCCACGCCCGGCGCGGTCATGTCGCAGATGAAGTAGGTCAGGCCCTTGTGCTTGGGCTGGTCCGGATCGGAGCGGGTCACCAGGATCGCCCACCGGGCCTGGTGCGCCAGCGACGTCCACACCTTCTGCCCGTCGACGACCCACTCCTCGCCGTCGCGCACGGCCCTGGTGGACAGCGCCGCCAGGTCCGAGCCCGCGCCCGGTTCGCTGAAGAGCTGGCACCAGATCTCCTCGCCGGTCCACAGCGGACGGAGGAAGCGCTTGCGCTGCTCGTCGTCGCCGAAGCGCAGGATCGTCGGGGCCGCCATGCCCAGGCCGATGACGTTCATGTGCGGCTCGTTGTCCGGCGCGCCCGCCTCGACGAACGCGGCGTCGACGTCGGCCTGCAGCTCGCGGGCCGCGCCCAGACCGCCCAGTCCCTCCGGGAAGTGCACCCACGCCAGCCCGGCGTCGAACCGGGCGCGCAGGAACTCCAGCCGGTCGGTGCTCTTCGGGTCGTGCGCGGCCAGGAACTCCTGGACCCGGCCGCGCAGCTCGGTGGCGTCCACGGTGCTCACGCCTTCGGTCCGCCGGCCACGTAGATGACCTGGCCGGAGACGAAGCCGGAGCGCTCGTCGGCGAAGAACGAGGCGGTGTTGGCGATGTCCTCGGGCTTGCCCGCTCGCGCGACCGGGATCTGCGAGATCGCGGCGGTGGTGAAGTCCTCGAAGGACATGCCGACGCGCTCGGCCGTCGCCTTGGTCATGTCGGTGGCGATGAAGCCCGGGGCGATCGCGTTCGCGGTGATGCCGAACTTGCCCAGCTCGATCGCCAGCGTCTTGGTCAGGCCCTGCAGACCGGCCTTGGCCGTGGAGTAGTTGGCCTGGCCGCGGTTGCCCAGCGCCGAGGTCGACGACAGGTTCACGATCCGGCCCCACTTGGCCTCGACCATGTGCTTCTGCACCGCCCGGGCCATCAGGAACGAGCCGCGCAGGTGCACGTTCATCACGGTGTCCCAGTCGTCCTCGGACATCTTGAACAGCATGTTGTCGCGCAGCACGCCGGCGTTGTTGACCAGCACGGTCGGTGCGCCCAACTCGGCGGCGACCCGGTCGACGGCGGCCTGCACCTGCTCGGCGTCGGCGACGTTGGCCCCGATCGCCAGCGCCTTGCCGCCACCCGCCTCGATCGCCGAAACGGTTTCACCGCAGGCCTTCTCGTCGAGGTCGATGACGGCGACGGCGAACCCGTCTTCGGCCAGCCTCTTCGCGGTGGCGGCGCCGATCCCGCGAGCGGCACCGGTGACGATCGCGACACGACTCTCAACCATGGACAACTCCTCGCTGCTCTGTGCGTTTCCAACCCGCCCCGCTCGAAGCCCCGGACTTCCACTGAAATCCGGTCGGGACGTGGGGACGGGGTTCGTTGGGGTAACGGGGGAGATGGGTGGTGGGTTACTTCTTCTTGTACTTGCCGAGCTCGCGGCGGGCCAGGGAGCGGCGGTGGACCTCGTCGGGACCGTCGACCAGGTGGAGGGTCCGGGCGTGGGCGTAGAGCGCCGCCAGGGGGAACTCCTGGGAGACGCCGCCTCCGCCGTGGGCCTGGATGGCGCGGTCGACGACCCAGGTCGTCACCTCGGGAACGGCGACCTTGATGGACTGGATCTCGGTGTGCGCGCCCTGGTTGCCGACGGTGTCCATCAGCCACGCGGTCTTGAGCACCAGCAGCCGGGCCTGCTCGATCTTCACCCGGGATTCGGCGATCCAGTGCTGCACCACGCCCTGCTCGGCCAGCGGCTTGCCGAACGCGACGCGCTCGGAGGTGCGCCGGCACATCAGCTCCAGCGCCCGCTCGGCCATGCCGATGGCGCGCATGCAGTGGTGGATGCGGCCGGGACCGAGCCGCGCCTGGGCGATCGCGAAGCCCTCGCCCTCACCGGAGATGACGTTGTCCACCGGCACCCGGACGTCGTTGAACACGATCTCGGCGTGACCGCCGTGGTCGGCGTCGTCGTAGCCGAAGACGTGCATGCCGCGCTTGACCTCGACGCCCGGGGTGTCCTTGGGTACCAGCACCTGGCTCTGCTGGCGGTGCCGCTCGGCGTCCGGGTCGGTCTTGCCCATCACGATCAGGATCTTGCAGCGGGGGCTCATCGCGCCGGAGGAGAACCACTTGCGCCCGTTGATGACGTAGTGGTCGCCGTCGCGGGTGATGCGGGTGCCGATGTTGGTCGCGTCGGAGGAGGCGACGTCGGGCTCGGTCATGCAGAACGCCGAGCGGATCTCGCCGTCCAGCAGCGGCTGGAGCCACTGCTTGCGCTGCGCGTCGGTGCCGAACTGCGCCAGCACCTCCATGTTCCCGGTGTCCGGTGCGGCGCAGTTGGTGGCCTCCGGTGCCAGCTGACCGGAGCGGCCCATGATCTCCGCCAGCGGCGCGTACTGCAGGTTGGTCAGCCCGGCACCGTGCTCACCGGGCAGGAAGAGGTTCCACAGGCCGCGCTTGCGCGCTTCGGCCTTGAGCTCCTCCATGATCGGCGGGTGCGCCGACCAGCGATCCAGTCCCTCGTCCATCTGCTCGGCGAACACGGGCTCGGCCGGGTAGATGTGCGAGTCCATGAACTCCAGCAGCTGACCGCGCAGCTCCTCGGTCCGTGCGTCGAACGCGAAATCCATCTCTCATGCCTCCTTGAGGGTCGCCAGGCCCTGCGCGACGAGCGGAGCGACCAGGCCACCGACGTGCTCGAAGCCCTCGCCGACGGTCTGGTCGTGGATGAAGCGGTAGTGGATCCCTTCCAGGATCACCGCGATCTTGAAGTAGCCGAACGCGAGGTACCAGTCCACATCGGACAGATTCAGTTCGCTGCGCTCGGCGTAGCGCGCGAAGAGCTGCTTGGCGCTGGGGAACCCGTACTCCGGCCCGACGCCCTTGGCGATCGGGTTGTTCTCCAGGCCGCTGAAGCCCTCCCAGTACACGGCCAGCAGGCCGAGGTCGGTGAGGGGATCGCCGATGGTGGCCATCTCCCAGTCCAGCACGGCCTTGATCCGCTGGTCGTCGCCGACGATGACGTTGTCCAGCCGGTAGTCGCCGTGCACGATGCCCACCCGCCCGCTGGTCGGCACCGAAGCCGCCAGCCGCTGGGAGAGCTCGTCGATGCCCTCGACCTCGCGGCTGTGGGAGGCCTTGAGCTGCTTGGTCCACCGGCGCACCTGGCGTTCCAGGAAGCCCTCCGGGCGGCCGAACTCGGCCAGGCCCACCGAGGCAGGGTCGATGGAGTGCAGGTCGGCGAGCACGTCCATCAGCTGGAAGGACAGGTCCTGGCGCTGCTGCTCGTCGAGCGTCTCGGTCTGCCCGGCCGAGCGGAAGACGGTGCCGCGCACGTACTCCATGATGTAGAACGGGGCGCCCAGCACCTCCTCGTCCTGGCACAGCAGCTCGGTGCGCGGCACCGGCACGCGGGTGGTGGCCAGGGCGGTGAGCATCCGGTGCTCGCGGCTCATGTCGTGCGCTGTGGCCAGCACGTGACCCAGCGGTGGGCGGCGCACGACCCATTCGCGGGTGCCGTCGCCGACGATGTAGGTCAGGTTCGAGCGGCCGCCCTGCACCAGCTCGCCGGTGAGCTCGCCGGTGACCATGCCGGCCATCTCGACGTCGAGGTACGCCCGCAACCTGTGCAGGTCGAGGCCGGGCAGCTCGTCGGTCTCGGGTGCGTTCACCTGGTCTCCTCGTCTTGCGGTACGGATCCGGTCGGCAGCAGTTCGGCCAGCCGGGTTCGGGTCTCCGCCGGGCCGGTGTGCAGCACGGCGTGCATGCCCAGGGCGCGGGCGGCGTCGACGTTCGGCGCGCCGTCGTCGACGAAGGCGGTCTGCTCGGCGGGCAGGCCGAGCTCGTCCAGGCTCATCCGGTAGATGCTCGGGTCGGGTTTGCGCAGCCCGACCTGGCCGGAGAGGACGGTGGACTCGAACAGGCCCGTCAGCTGCTCCCACGGGTAGGCGTCGATGTTCCCCCAGCTGTTGGACAGCAGTGCGGTGCGGATTCCGCGCTCGCGCAGTCCTCGCACCAGATCCAGCATGGCCGGTTCCGGGCGCATCCGCGCGAACAGGCGTCCGAGCAGGTCATCGGGTGCGACGGGCTCATCGTCGAGGGTGCGCAGCCGGGCGGCCATGGCCTTGTTGAAGCCGTCGGCGTCGAGCTCCCCGGTCTCCAGCAGGTGCACGGGCGTGCCCGCGGGCGCGTGGCGGGAGAGCCACTCCTTGAGCGCGGCGGAGAACAGCTCCGGGCGGATCCGCTCCTCGGTCAACCAGGCGTTGATCGAGTCGCGGGTGGGTGTGGTCAGCACACCTCCGTAGTCGAAGACGACCGCGCGGACGGTCGGGCCGGCAGCACTGGAACCCATGGACAGGACCGTACCGACTAGACGGTATGTAGCGCTAGCCCCAGTTCGGAGGGGTCGGTCGGGCCCGGGTGGGAGGGTGATGTCCGGGTCGCCCGGATGGAGGTCGCGCGATCACGGCGGGTCAGCGGGCGTCCGATTCATCCTGATCGAACGGAGCTGGTCAGGCCAGTGGCGCTCGTCGAGGTGGCGGTTGCGGGAACTCGTTTCGCTCAATCCGGTGACGCTGGGTCAAAGGTGGTAAGTCCGGCAAAAACGTCGTCGTTGACCTGGTGTTTACTCGTCGGTAGGTTACGAAATCGCCGCGCGGACAGCACTTTTCGACTCCCACCGATCGTGCAGGAGAGGCCAATGAAGTCCGTCCTCAGTGGAAGGCGCGCCGCGATCGCGGCCGCCTTCGCCGCAACCGCAGCCCTCGCCGCCGCCCCGCAGGCGGTGGCGGCCCCCTTCGACATCAACTTCGACTGCAACGGTGATGCGCCGACGGGCGCTCAGCAGTTCACCCTGCAGCAGAGCACCGATGTCTCCGCTCCCGAGACCGTGGCTCCCGGAGCGGCTTTCGACGTCGTCGTCGATCCCGCCGTGAACACCATCCCGGGCGAGGTCAACGGCAACACCGTCAAGGAGGTCGGCGGTTTCGACCTGAGGCTCCCGATCCCGGCGAACTCCACCTACGTCTCGGCCGAACTGGCCGGTGGCTCGAACCTGGGCCCGAACCCGCCGACCATCAACGTCGAGAACGGCGTCGCCACGGTGCACCTCGACGGCCCGATCGCCGGTGGCAGCGAGTTCGAGCTCCCCACGATCACCGTGCACCTCACCGCGGGTGAGTCCGGCACGATCGAGACCAAGCTGGCCGGGACCAGCTACGAGGACCCGGGGCTGACCTTCACCGCGGTCGTGTCCTCGATCATCGGTGACGTCGACGTCCCGTCGTCGTGCTTCCCGAACCCCAACCCGACGCTGACCACGACGACGATCGGTTGATGCCGGGAGTGGCGGGGCGCCACGGCGTCCCGCCACTACTTCCGCGTGATCAGGTGCGCGCCGATCCCGGCGATCAGACCCCAGAACACCGAGGCGATGCCGAACGCCGTCACGCCCGAGGCGGTGACCAGGAAGGCGATCAGCGCGGCGGTGCGGCTGCCGGTGTCGGCGGTGGCCTTGGCCATCGACCCGCCGATCGTGTCCAGCAGGCCGATGCCGGCCAGCGCGGCGATCAACGCGCCGGGGAACGCCGCGATGAGGCTCGCCAACGTCGCACCGAACACCGCGATGACCAGGTACAGCGCACCCGAGGTGATCGCGGCCTTGTAGCGCTGGCCGGGATCGGAGTGGACCTCCTCGCCCATGGCCAGCGCAGCGGTGATCGCCGCCAGGTTGATGCCGAAGCACCCCAGCGGAGCCAGCAGCACGTTCACCGCTCCGGTCCACGACAGCACCGGCGAGATCGGTGTGGTGTAGCCGTGGGTTCGCAGCGTCACGACGCCGGGCAGGTTCTGCGAGGTCATGGTGATCACGAACAGCGGGATGGCGATGCCGACCACCGAGTGCACCGAGAAGTCCGGCCACGTCCACACCGGAGTCGCCAGAGCCAGGTCGATGTCGCCGGCCCGCAGGCTGCCCCCGAACGCGGTTCCGGCCACGCCGATGACCAGCGCGATCAGCACCGCGTAGGGCGGGAGGAAGCGCTTGCCCAGCAAGTAGCCCACGAGCATCGCCGCGACCAGCGCGAACTGCTCCCGCATCGTGGTGAACAGGTCGATCCCGAACCGCAGCAGCACGCCGCCCAGCAGCGCGGCGGCGATCGCCGGCGGGATCAGGTTCACCGCTCGCTCGAACAGCCCGGTCACGCCGACCAGCAGCGACAGCGCCGCGGCCAGCAGGAACGCGCCGACGGCCTCCGGCATCGACAGCCCGTGCCCGCTGGCCGCCAGCAGCGCCGCGCCCGGGGTGGACCAGGCGAGCACGATCGGCGCGCGGGTGCGCAGCGACAGCGCGATCGACGTGACGCCGATGCCGATGCCCAGTGCCAGGATCCACGAGGAGATCTCGGCCGGTGTGGCTCCCAGCGCGCGTGCGGCCTCGAAGACGATGGCGGCCGAGCTCACCACCCCGACCAAGGTGGTGATGGACCCGGCGACCAAGGTGGAAACCGGTGCGGCGGGGATCCGCTGACGCAACTGCACGAGACCCGTCCGTTCTGTATATGGAACGATCGGGGATGTTAGGAGGTGCCCGTGGAACCGGTCAAGCTCGTCGGGGAGAACCTGCGCGCGGCCCGCACCGGCCGCGGCCTGTCGCTGTCGGAGGTGGCCAGGCAGGCCGGCATCGGCAAGGGCACGCTCTCCGAGCTCGAAGCGGGCAACCGGAACCCGACCCTGGAAACCCTCTACGCCCTCGCGACGGTGCTCGGCATGCCCCTCGGGCGGCTCCTGGCCGCCGAACCCGAGCCGCGAGACGGGGGAGCTCTCCACGTCCACCGCGCCGCCGGGCCCGAGATCTCGGGCCGCGCCGCCGACGTCGAGCTGCTGGACAGCGTCGACGACGGCCGGACGCGCCTGGAGATCTACCGGCTGCACGTCCGCGCGGGCACCCGCTACACCTCCCCGGCGCACCACCCCAGGGTGATCGAGCAGATCCACGTCCACACCGGAACCCTCGTCACCGGACCGGAATCGGACCCGCGGACGCTCGGTCCCGGCGACTACATCCGCTTCGACGCCACGGTCCCCCACGTCTACGAAGCCCCCGACGACGCCACCACAGCAACCCTCGTCATGCGCTACCCGGACTGACGAGCGGGCTCACGGTGGCCGAGGGCGTTTCGAATTTTGCGCGAAATTCGACACCACCCACGCGGTCGGGCGTGTGCTGGCTGGTCAGGAGCGCGCTGGGGTGGGAAAGCGAAAGTCCCTCCGGGACGGGGGACCGGAGGGACTTCCAGGGGTGAGCACCTGCCGTGTCGGGGCGGTTCAGGGGCTCGGGTGCGGGTGCCCTCGCAGGAGGAGGGCACCCGCCTCGTGAACGCTCAGGCGTTGTCCTGCTTGAGCATGTCGGAGCACTTCTCGCCGATGGCCATGGTGGTGATGTTGGGGTTCACCGCCACCAGGAACGGCATCACCGAGGCGTCGGCGACGCGCAGGCCCTGCACGCCCTTGACGCGAAGGCGCGCGTCCAGCGGCTTCGAGTTGTCTTCCGCGGCGCCCATCTTCACCGAACCGGCGGGGTGGTAGACGGTGTTGTGGGTGCGCTTGATGTAGTCGGCGATCTCGTCGTCGGTCTGCACGTCCTTGCCGGGGAAGAGCTCCTCGCCGGCCCACTCCTGCATCGCCGACTGCGCGACGATCTTGCGGGCCAGCTTGATGCCCTCGGTCATGACGCGGAGGTCGTGACCTTCCGGGTCGGTGAAGTACTTCGGGTCCACCTTGGCCTTGTCCCGGAAGTCCTTGCTGCGCAACCGAACCGTGCCGGTGGAGCGCGCGCGGGTGACGTTCGGGGTCAGGCAGAAGGAGTTCTCCGACGACGGGTAGCCCTGCCGCACGGTGTGCATGTCGAACGGCACCGAACCGTAGTGGAACATCAGGTCCGGTCGGTCCAGTCCGTCCTCGGTCCGGGTGAAGATGCCGATCTCCCACCACTGGGTGGAGTCCTCCACCATCGGCTTCTTGGCCTCCCAGCTGATCACGCCCTCGGGGTGGTCCTCCAGGGTGGAACCGACGCCGGGGGAGTCGACCAGCACGTCGATGCCGAACTCGCGCAGGTGCTCGGCCGGTCCGATGCCCGAGAGCATCAGCAGCTTCGGCGTGTCGATCGCACCGGTGGACAGCACGACCTCCTTGCGGGCGGTGATCGTCCGCGAGTGGATGAGGTCGTCGCTGAGGTACTCCACACCGTTGGCGCGGGTGCCGTCGAAGGTGACCTTCTTGGCCCAGGCGTTGGTGCGGATCTCCAGGTTCGGCCGGTCCATGATCGGGTGCAGGTAGGACACCGACGAGGAGGAACGGGTGCCGTCCTGCTTGGCGTTGATCTGGAACCAGTTGGCGCCGTGGGTGACGGTCTTGCCGGAGTTGAACTCGGTGGTCGGAATGCCCTGCTGCTCGCAGGCTTCCAGCAGCGCGGCACCGGTCGGGTCCTTCGGCGGGACCGAGCGGATGGTCACCGGACCGCTGCGGCCGTGGTGGTCACCCGGTCCGTCGTTGGTCTCCAGCCGCTTGTACAGCGGGAACATGTCCGCAGAGCCCCAGCCCGGCAGGCCCATCGACTCCCACTCGTCGAGGTCCTCGGCGGGCGCCCAGAACGCGATGCAGGAGTTGTGCGAGGAGCAGCCGCCCAGCACGCGGGCACGGGCGTGCCGCATGAAGGAGTTGCCGTTCTCCTGCGGCTCGATCAGGTAGTCCCAGTCGTAACCGGACTCCAGCAGCGCCATCCACTTCTTGAGCTCGAGGATGTTGCTGTCGCCGACGTCGGACGGGCCGGCTTCGAGCAGGCACACGGTGGTGCCGGGGTCCTCCGACAGCCGCGCCGCGACCGCCGCACCCGCGCTACCGCCGCCCACCACGACGTAGTCGAACTGATCGGTCATGGTCATTCCTTTCAGAACTCAGACGAGGGAGGTCTTCTCGTCGCCTTCGGAGTCCTTCTCGGACACCGCGTGGTCGGCGAGCACACCCACCTTGTGCCGCTGGATGAACCAGTAGTAGGCGAATCCGCCCACGGCCGCGATCCCGACGAACAGCACCGAGCTGTACTGCAGGTACCAGTGGTACGGCGGTTCGGCGTTGTAGACGTCCTTGCGCGGCCACGCGAGGTTGATCGACATCCCGAGGCCCCACAGCACGGCCAGGACGTTGATCGGAAGGCCGAGCTTGCCGAGGCTGAAGCGGCCCTCCTCCTTGGTCGACTTCCACTTGCCGCGCAGGCGCGCGACCAGCATCGGGATCGTCACCAGCAGGTAGGAGATGTAGATCAGGATGATCGCCAGCGAGGTGATGGCGGTGAAGATCTGCGGCTGACCGATGTTGACCAGCAGCAGCACGACCGCGACGACACCGATGAACACCGCCGGGGCGACCGGGGTCTGGAACCGCGGGCTCACCCGGGCCAGCAGCTTGCCCGCGGGCAGCGCGTTGTCGCGGGCCATGGCGAACATGATGCGGATCGCGGCGGTGTGCACGGCCAGCACGCACACGGTGATCGCCACGAAGATCGCCAGCAGGAACAGTCGGCCGACGAACGGGCCGAGCGCGTCGCTGAGGACGAACTGCAGACCGGATTCGGCCAGCTCCGGGGCGCTGAAGTCGCGGGTGGCCATCATGCCGAACAGCAGGATCAGACCGCCGAGGACGAACGAGGCGATCAGCGCACGCAGGATGGCGCGCGGCGCGTTCTTGTGCGGGTCGATCGACTCCTCGCCGAGCGAGGCGGCGGTGTCGAAGCCGTACATGACGTAGGACGAGGCGATACCGGCGACCAGGAAGGCGCTCAGGTAGCTGCCGCCGTAGGCGGCCTCGGTGCCGTTGGTGTCGAGGACGACCGTCGGCGGGTTCACCACGACCAGCGCCAGCGCGATGATCAGCAGTACCGCTGCGGCGAGCTCGATGAACACACCGGTGGAGTTGATCTGCGCCATCAGCTTCACGCCGTAGGCGTTGACCAGCGTGGTGAACAGGATCAGCACCAGCGCCAGCAGCACCGCGTTGACCGCGGAGTCGGTGGCGCCGGAGCCGTCACCGACCAGCTGGAAGCCGGACCAGATCTGCGGCAGGGTGTTCTGGTAGGCCAGCGCGGTGGCCGAGATCGACACGATCGAGGCCAGCAGCATCATCCAGCCGGCCAGCCAGCCGACGTGGGGACCACCGAGCTTCTTGGCCCAGTTGTAGATGGAACCGGCGATCGGATAACGCGATGCCAGCTCGGCGAAACTCAACGCCACCAGCAACTGCCCCAGGAACACGATCGGCCAGGACCACACGTAGGCGGGTCCGCCGAAACCGATGCCGAAGTACGACAGTTGGAAGGCGCCGGTGAGCACCGAGATGTAGCTGATGCCCGCGGCGAAGGTGTGGAAACTTCCCAGGCTTCTCTTCAGCTTGTTGGTGTACCCGAACTCGTTGAGCTCGGCGTCGTGATTGGTGGGCGCGCTCATGCCCCGAACTCCTTCCCCGGCCGACCTCTCCCGCCCGGATGGCAGGAGCGGCGACGCGGGTTGGTTGTTTGCTTAGCGCGAAATCCCGCTTCCCGCAGTCGTTCTGCGGGCGGTGCGGTGGCGCGTCCGGCCACCGCACCGGCACAAGATTCCTTCCTTACTTCGAGGAGAACCAGTTCTGCGGACCGGGCCGCAGGTTCTGGTAGACGTGCTTGGCCTCCTGGTACTCGCCGAGACCTGCCCGGCCGAGTTCGCGTCCGATGCCGGACTGCTTGAAACCACCCCACTCGGCCTGCGGGAGGTAGGGGTGGAAGTCGTTGATCCACACGGTGCCGTGCCGCAGCCGGTTGGCCACGCGCTGCGCCTTGGCCGGATCGCCGGTGAACACCGCGCCCGCCAAGCCGTAGTGGGTGTCGTTGGCGATGCGGATCGCGTCGTCCTCGTCGGTGAAGCGCTCGACGGTCAGCACCGGGCCGAACGATTCCTCGTTGACCGCATGGGTTCCCTGCTTCACCTCGTCGAGAACCGTGGGCAGGTAGTAGTGCCCGTCGGCGTAGCGCTCGCCCTCGGGGCGCTTGCCGCCGGTGCGCAGCACCGCGCCCTCGGAGACCGACTGGGCGACGTAGTCGTCGACCTTCTGCAGGTGCGCGGCGGAGATCAGCGGGCCGGTCTCGGCGTCGTCGTCGAACGGGCCGCCGATGCGGATCTGCTCGGCGCGGCGCACGATCTCGTCGACCAGCGCGTCGTGCAGCTCGTCCTGCACGATCAGGCGGGCGCCCGCGGAGCAGACCTGGCCGGAGTGCAGGAAGATCGCGGTCAGCGCGAAGTCCACGGCGGTGTCGAAGTCGGCGTCGGCGAAGACCACGTTGGGGTTCTTGCCGCCGAGCTCCAGGGCGACCTTCTTGACGGTCGGCGCGGCCATCGCCGAGATCTTGCGGCCCGTGTGCAGACCACCGGTGAAGGAGATCAGGTCGACGTCGGGGTGCTCGGCGAGCACCGAACCGACCTCGGCACCGGTGCCCAGCACCAGGTTCCCGACGCCGGCGGGCAGTCCGGCTTCCTCCAGCGCGCGCATCAGCAGGATCGCGGTGGCCGGGGTCAGCTCGCTGGGCTTGAGGATGAAGGTGTCGCCCGCGGCGATGGCCGGCGCGACCTTCCAGGCGACCTGCAGCAGCGGGAAGTTCCAGGGGGTGATCATCCCGCAGACGCCGACGGGCTCGTACTGCACGCGGCTGATGGCGTCCGGGGTGCCGGTGTCGACGAGGCTGCCCGCGTCGGTGCCCGCGATCTTGCCGAAGTAGCGGAAGCACGCGGCGATGTCGTCCATGTCGTACTCGCTCTCGACCAGGCGCTTGCCGGTGTCGAGCGATTCGGCGCGGGCGAACTCGTCCTTGTCGCGGACGAGGATGTCGGCGACGCGCAGCAGCAGGTCACCTCGGTCCCAGGCCGAGCTGGTCGACCAGACGCCCTCGTCGAAGACCCGGCGCGCGGCGGCGATGGCCTGCTCGGCCTCGGCGCGACCGCCCTCGGAGACGGTGGCGACCAGCTTTCCGTCGGCGGGGCAGTGGATCTGCCGGGTGCGGCCGTCGGCGGCCGGCACCCACTTGCCGTCGATGAACAGCGTGGCTGCCGAATTGTCTGCTTGCGGCATGACTCTTCCCCGTTTGTCGCTCGTTTGTCCGCGTTCGCGGCCATCGTGAACACGCCTCGCGAGAGGCTGCTGGATCACAATGCGGCGGACGCCGATTCATCGCCACACGAATCCGCACCGGATGATGCGGAGCAATTCGCCGAATAGCGCCCCACATGGGCGCGATTCGTTCTCCGAATTCACCTCCTGGTGGTCCATTCGGTGGCTATCTGGCGCGTTTCTCGTCCAATTCGCACGACGCATTTCCGCATCGCGCACGTCCATTGGCTGCGGTGCCGGGAGAAGACACTAACACCAGGCATGTACATCTGTACATCATCGAGTGTTCAGGATTGGTCGAACTCGTGGAAAAATGCGCGTTGAACTGGTCAAACGCCTGGTCGGTGACGTGGACCGCATCGCGATCGGGGCGGACGTGGCAAGCTGGATCTCCGGATGCGGGCCGATCACCCCACCCCCGAATCGGTTCGCCACCCGGATGCCGAAGAACGTTCACGCGCTGTGACAGGGGAGGAACACCGAGCGCATGTCGAGCACCCAGCCCGCGGCGCCCGCTCGCCGCAAGGACCCCGATCGCCGCGAGCGCATCGCGCGCGCCGCGATCGAGGTGGTCGCCGAACGCGGCGTCGAGAAGCTCACGCACCGCAGCGTGGCGGCTGCCGCGGGTGTCCCGCTCGGATCCACCACCTACTACTTCGCGACCCTCGATGACCTGCTCGCCAGCGCCCTGCGGCAGGCTGCCGAAGACGACGTCGAGCACATGCGGAAGTGGGCGGCCGGCCTGGAGTCGGGCAGCGACCTCGCCCAGGCGCTGACCGACCTGGTGCTGCACTACCTCGGGCCCGCTCGCGCGCAGACGGCCGTCGAGCACCAGCTCTACATCGCCGCGCTGCACAAGCCGGCCTTGCGCCAGGTGAGCCAGGAGTGGGACACGTGGTTGGCCGAGCTGTTCGCCTCCTACACCGACGAGGCGACCGGCCGTGCCCTGTCGGTGCTGTTCTGCGGTTGGCAGCTGCAGGGGATCGTCCGGGAATCGGTGCCGAGCCGAGACGAAATCGAGATGACTTTTCGGCGGATGCTGCAGCCGGGCGCGAAAACCTGATTTCAACAGGCATTTCAGGGCGGGTGTCCGGACGGTCAACATCGGATGTCCGTTGGATTGCACTGGAATCAGGGCAGTTGATCTCAATGCTGTTTGCGAGGAAGATGTAGGCATAGCGATCCGTGGCATCGGTGTCGGTGATGTCGTCGAAGTTGTCGGTTTTCGGCCCGGCGGGCGCATCAACGGATGAATCACCGGTGCGGGCACGGACTTGCCGCGTCGGGGCGTGGCTCGCTCCCAGCAAAATTGATCAACTCAGGTGGGGTGAGACCGTGGGGCACAACGAAGACCGCGAACTGGTACCGCTGAAGGCGGATTTCGACACCGTCTGGTACGGATACCGTCGC
Organism: Saccharopolyspora sp. NPDC049426; assembly: GCF_040676935.1. Classification (NCBI taxonomy): domain Bacteria; kingdom Bacillati; phylum Actinomycetota; class Actinomycetes; order Pseudonocardiales; family Pseudonocardiaceae; genus Saccharopolyspora; species Saccharopolyspora sp. NPDC049426. The sequence goes on from NZ_JBFAPZ010000012.1 coordinate 69,761, forward strand.
TCGCAGGTGAAGTTCTACATCCAGCAGACCGAGGCCGAGCTGCGCCTGGTCACCGAGGACCGGGATTCGGCGTTAAGCCAGGTCAACGAACTGTCCGCGCAGCTCGACCAGGCTCGCGCCCAGGTCGAGGAGCTCAAGCAGGAGCTCGACGCGCAGGCGCAGGAGCCGATTTCCCTGGACGCGCTGTCCGACCGGATGCGCCGCATGGTCCGGCTGGCCCAGGACGAGGCCAAGGAGATCGTGGCCAGCGCTCAGGCGGCTTCCGAGCACGAGTGGGCCCGCTCCGAGCAGGCCGCAGCCGAGCTGCGCAACCGCTACGAGAAGCTGGTCTCCGAGGCCGATGAGTGGCGCCGCCAGTCCGAGGAGCAGCGCAACGAGCTGATCGCGCGCACCCGTTCCGAGGTGCAGGCGATGGCCAAGGAGGCCGAGCAGCAGCGCAGGCAGCTCGACGCGGAGGCCGAAGAGCGCCGCGTCCAGGTGGAGCACGACTTCGAGACCTCCATGTCCGCCCGCCGCGACGAGGCCATGCGCATCCTCGCCGAGCGCGAGCAGGCCAGCCGCGAGGAAGCTCAGCGTCGCGTCCGCGAGGCCACGGCCGAGGGCGAGCGCCGGATCCTGCGCGCCGACGAGTACTCGGCGACGATGCACAAGACCCGCCAGCAGCTCGCTGAGCAGGTGCGCAACGCGCAGCGGATCCTGGGCAGCGCCGAGCCGTTCCTGGTGGCCACCGAGAGCGGTTCCGACACCGAGGCTTCGGACGCGTACGTCGCCGAGACCGTCCACAATGGAGACTCGGACGTCGAGGTCCCGAAGCAGCGCGACGAGGAGACGCTGCCGCAGGAGGCAGAAGCCACCGTCTGATCGATCGGCCTCAGCCCGCGGGCCGCCCGCCTGGTGTTCGGCGGGCGGCCCGCTGCCGCGTCCGGGGGAGGTGTCGAGAACTCGCCCCGCGCTTCCCGGTGATCCGCTCGGCTGGCTAGATTGCTCCGATCGTTGTGCTCACCGGGAGGTCGGATGAACTGGCGCGGATGGGGAACCATCGCCGTGGCCTGCGCGATGTTGCTGGTCGGGATGCCTGCGGGGGCCGCTCCGCCGGAAGACCTCGCCCAGCGGCTGGAGGAGCTGCCGGGCATGACGGTGGTGGGGGAGCGGCCCACCGAACCCGGCTTCCGGTTGTTCGACCTGACCTTCACCCAGCCGGCCGATCACCGGCACCCGGACGCCGGTTCCTTCGAGCAGCGGCTCACCCTGCTGCACCGCGACCCCAGCCGGCCCGCGGTCCTCCACACCACCGGCTACGGGCTTCCGACCAGCACCAACCGCACCGAGCCGACGCAGCTGGTCGACGGCAACCAGGTGAACCTGGAGCACCGCTTCTTCACCCCGTCGCGCCCGGAACCCGCCGACTGGAACGATCTCGACATCTGGCAGGCCGCCACCGATGAGCACGAGGTCATCTCGGCGCTGCGCGGCATCTACGACCGGCAGTGGATCACCACCGGTGCGAGCAAGGGCGGCATGACGGCGGTGTACCACCGCCACTTCTACCCGGACGACGTGGACGGAACCGTTGCGTACGTCGCACCGAACGATGTGGACAACGATCGCGACGCCTACGACCGGTTCCTCTCTTCAGTCGGTACCGATCCAGCCTGTCGCGAGGCGCTGACCGCCGTTCAGCGCGAGGCCCTGATCCGCAGGCCCGAGATGATCGCCAGGTTCCAGTCGTTCGCCGACTCGCAGGGCATGACCTTCGACCGGATCATCGGCGACATCGATCGAGGCCTGGAGCTGGTCGTGCTCGACGCGTCGTGGAGCTTCTGGCAGTACCGCGGTCAGCAGGACTGCGGGCAGGTTCCGGCGTCCACCGCGAGCACCGACGAGATCTACCGGTTCCTGGACGAGACCGTCGAGTTCGCCTTCTACACCGATCAGGGCATGGAGCCCTACACGCCGTACTACTACCAGGCGGGAACCCAGCTGGGCTGGCCCGGCGTCTCCGACGAACCGCTGGCGGACCTGCTGCACCACCACGAGCTCAGCCAGCCGCGCAACCTGGTGCCCCGGGAGATCCCCATGGAGTTCGAGCCGGGCGTGATGCGCGAGGTCGACACCTGGGTCCGCAGCCAGGGCTCGGAGCTGATGTTCGTCAACGGCCAGAACGACCCGTGGAGCGCCGAGCCCTTCGAACCGGGCCGCGGCGACTCGCACTCCTACCTGGTTCCGGGCGCCAACCACGGCGCCAAGATCGCCGGACTGCCCACCGACCAGCGAGCCCAGGCCGAGGCCACGGTTCGCCGCTGGGCCGGGGTCGACGTCCCCGCGCTGCGCAGCACCGGCATCGACCACCAGCCGGTGGAGCGTCACCCGCGCTGACCTGCGACCGTCCGGTCGTAGAAGCGCATCAGGAAGTCGTGGGCCGGGCGTTCGACCGTCCTGGTCAGCGCCCAGCCCACGGCCGTGCCGGTGGCCAGCATCGCCAGCGTCTGCAGCAGCGGCGGCACGCCGCTGGTGTCCAGGTAGTGCAGCAGGACGTAGCCGATGGTCTGGTGGCTGAGGAACACGCCGTAGGAGATCCCGGCGAACCAGGTCACGCCGCGCGCCAGCGTCGGCGGCAGCTTCCAGTCCGGACCGCACGCCACCAGGGTCAGCAGCAGCATTCCCAGCCACATGCCGAGGGTGGATCCCCAGTCGCAGTCGAGCTGCCCGTCGGGCAGCCGGATGTAGTTGTGCATGGCCTGGGCGAACATGCAGCCGCCCAGCAGCAGCGCGAAGTGCCCGCGCGAGAGGCGCCCGGTGGAGACCATCCAGATCGCCACCCCGGCCGCGAACAGGTGCCAGCGGTGCGCGCCGAAACCGTCCACGAGCATCCGGTAGGTCTCCGGCGCTCCGGAGATGCGGATGTGCCACTGCGCGAGCGGCAGCAGCACCGCCGTCCACAGAACGCAGACGATCTTGTTGCCGTGGCCCAGTTTGGTGGCGTAGAGCACCGCGGCGAAGGTGAATCCCAGCAGCTGCAGCGGGACCGTCCAATGTGAACCGTCGAGGAAGGCGTAGACCGACGGCTTCCAGTTCCACAGCATCAGCAGGTGGCCGGCGAGGTCCCGGCCGTTCGGTTCCACCCAGCTGGGCGGGCGCAGGAAGCGCAGGACCAGCCAGATCAGCACCACCGCGCCGACGAAGGGCGGAAGGAGGCGCGCCATCCGCTTCCACCAGTAGCGCAGCAGGCTGCCGCGCCCGATGGTGGCCGCGGCGAAGTAGGCCGAGATCACCAGCAGCATGCTCGCGCCGACCTGGTACGGGAAGACGAGGGTGCGCGGGGAGAGCTCGGGATGGGTCACTCGGCTCATGTGGGTCGCGTGGTAGATCATCACCAGCACCACGCATCCGGTGCGCACGGCGTCCCAGCTGACTTTCCGGGTGCTCCGCTGCGGGGCGCTTCTCGCGCGCGTAGCGGTCAGTTCTTGCACGCTCGCTACCTCAAGGTCGGTCCGTCCGCATTCTCTGCTGGTAGAAGTGTGAATCTGGGCGAACAGTCTAGATGCCTGAGCTGTTCGGGTGAGGTGGGGGCGTGGGTGCGGTGCGGGCCAGCAGCGCGAAGCTCAGCGGCTCGGGCGTGCGCAGGTCGGCGTCGCCCGGTTCGGGCCGCCAGTCGGCTACCGGCACCGCGCCGGGCTCCAGCGGTTCGGCATCGCCGAGGAAGGACAGCACGGTGGCGCGGTCGCGCATGGCCGGGGGCGGGCAGTCGGGCAGCACCGCGAGGATGTCGTGCGCCGGTTTCGGCGCGAACTCGTCGGTGAAGTGCGACAGCGCCAGCAGCGAGCCGGGGGCCAGCGCGCCGGTGTAGTGGCGGATCACCTCGGCCGGCTGGTGGTGCTCGCCGAACTGGTGCAGCACGCCGAGCATCAGCACGGCCACCGGCTGGTCGAAGTCCAGCAGCCGCCGCGTTTCCTCGGCGGCCAGGACGGATTCCGGATCGCGGACGTCGGCGTGCACCATCGCCGCGGTCTCGCTCCCGGCGAGCAGCAGCTGACCCTGGGTGGCCGCGATCTGCTCGTTGTCGACGTAGACCACGCGCGCGGCGGGGTCCGCCTCGGCGGCGATCTCGTGCGGGCTGCCCGCGATGGGGATGCCCGAGCCGAGGTCCAGGAACTGCCGGATGCCCTGGTCGAGGCAGGTGCGCATCATCCGCCGCAGGCAGTTGCGCGCGGCCAGGGCTTCTAGCCTGGCGTAGGGGGCCTGCGCGAGGATGCGCCGGGCCAGCGCGCGGTCGGCGGCGAAGTTGCTGCCGCCGCCGAGCAGGTAGTCGTGCACACGAGCGTCGCTCGGACGGTCCAGGTCGAGGGTCCTGGTGATCATCGGTCGGTCCGCCAATGTGTCTGCGAGTGACTTTGCTGCTGCGTAGCGTAGTGATAGGCGCCCGCACTGATCAGGTGAAAAATCCCCAGCGTAGTGACGCAGCGTCACCTCTATGGAGTAGTGCGAAAGATCTGCGAATGGTGGCGACCGAGTTCCGGGACGGCGCGAAAAAGCATCTCCGCTTTTGTGAAAAAACCGAAAAAACTACGTGCATAACCGGCAGGGTCAGCTCCGGATGAAGATCGAATGCCGAGCTGGTTGGCACAGTGAGGCGAGTATCACCCAAAAGAGAGTCATCGGCTGTATGCTCTCCGTTACTATCTGCGTCGCGTACCAACGTGCCCAAAGCGAGCCCGACCCCGCATCCGGCGATGAGGAACCGTTGATGTCGACCGAGACCCAGCTGCAACCGCGCGGAGAGTTCCCCTACCGGATTCCGGCTGTCGTCGCGTTCGTGCTCACCCTCGTCATCTCCGGCGCGATCTTCCTCTGGGCCGTCCTCCAAGTCCCCGCGGGCACGGGATCCGTCGCCGTGATCGGCGGGCTGCTCGTCGTCGCGCTGTCGGTCGCCGTCGCCGGGGCCGTTCGCGGCGTGCAGATGACCCGGCACTACCGCCTCGCCGCGGCCAGCATGAACAGCGACATGGTGCGGCTGGCCGACGAGGCCCTGCCCGGCGTAGCTCGGCAGCTGCGCGCGGGAGTCGCCTCCGAGGAAGCGGTCAAGGAGCACAAGCTGGGATTCAGCGTTCCCCACCGGCGCGTCATCAAGGCCATGACCAAAGAACTGGCCACCAGCGAGAAGATGCGCGCCGCCGCGCTGTCGACGTGCGCCAACGCCGCAGGACGGGTTCAGGCGCTGGCCACCGGGATGCTCGCCGACCTCCGCGAGATGGAGGGCAGGCACGAATCCGAAGACGTCCTCACCGACCTGCTCAAGCTCGATCACAGCACCGCGCAGGCCGGCCGTCTCGCCGACAGCATCGCGGTGCTCACCGGAGCGCGCAGCGGCAGGCGCTGGACCAAGCCGATCGTGATGGAGAGCGTTCTGCGCGGCGCGATGGGCCGGATCAGCTCGTACCAGCGAATCCGCTTGCACTCCACCAGCACCGTCGCCGTCGTCGGCTACGCGGCCGAGGGCGTGATGCACGCGCTGGCCGAGATCATGGACAACGCCACCAAGTTCTCGCCGCCCACCGAGGAAGTGCACGTCTACGTCGAAGAGGTCCAGAGCGGTGTGGTCGTGACCGTTGAGGACAGCGGACTGGCGATGGGCGACGCCGCGCTGGCCCGCGCGGAGCAGGCGGTGTCCGACACCCCGCTGGACCTCGGCGAGATCTCCGGCAGCCGGCTCGGCCTGGCCGTGGTCGGATGCCTGGCCCGCAAGCACGAGCTGTCGGTGTCCTTCCGCGCTTCGGCGCGCGGCGGGACCGGCGTGGTCGTGATGATCCCGCACAAGCTGATCACCCAGCCACGCCAGGACAGCGAGCCTCCCGCGGAGGAGCCGGCCAAGCCGACCCTCGACGCGCACGCCGACACCGAGACCGAATCGACCGAACCCGGCGAGCTCCCCAAGCGCCGCCGCGGACGAACCCTCACCTCAGCGCGCTCGGCCCCCGCCCCCAGGCAGGCCGAGAGCAAGCGGCCCGACGCGGGCTCGCGCTTCGGCGCGTTCTCCAAGTCCCGCCGCGACGACTCGTCCACTTCGGACGAGGAACCCCGATGATGCCCCCGAAGACCCCGATTGGAGGTGTGGGGCAGCGGGTCACCCCGCCCGCCGTCCCGCAACCGCGATGACCATCGACACCCGTGAACTCGACTGGATGCTGGAGAACCTGCTGCAGAACACCCCCGGCAGCAGACATGCGCTGGTGCTGTCCAAGGACGGCCTCAAGCTCTGCCACACCGCCGGACTGAGCGCCGACCAGGCCGACCAGCTCTCGGCCATCGCCTCCGGGATCCAGAGCCTGTCCTACGGCGCGTCGGTGGAGTTCGGCGACGGCAGCGGGGGAGTGCGCCAGTCCATGACCGAGTTCTACGGCGGCGTGCTGTGCATCGTCGAGGCCGGGTTCGGCGCGCACCTGGCGGTGCTGGCCTCCGACGAGACCGACGTGGGCATCGTCGGCCACAACATGAACGAGCTCGTCGAGCAGATCGGCGAGCACCTGCGGAGTCCGAACCGGGCCGAGGTCTCATGACCAGGCGGCTGCTCGACGACGAGAACCCGGACCGGCTCTACATCGTCACCGGCGGCCGCACCCGTCCCGCCGACGACGCCTTCGACTCGGTGACCCTGGTGGTCGCCGAGGGCGAAGCGACCCCGGGCATGCAGTCGGAGCACGCCGCCATCCTGCGGCTCAGCCGCCAACCGATCTCGGTGGTCGAGCTCTCCGCCGAACTCCGCCTCCCGGTGAGCGTCGTGCACATCCTGCTCGGTGATCTCCACGCGATGGGCAAGATCACCGCACGACACCCCTCCGCCCGGCGCGACCCGTCGGAGATCCCGACTCCCGATTTCCTCAAGCAGGTGCTCGTTGGACTTCGCAACATCTGACCGAACCCCGTTGCTGCGCACCGCGTCCGACGGGTTGAAGATCGTCATCATCGGCGGCTTCGCGGTCGGCAAGACCACCATGGTGCGCTCGGTCAGCGAGATCAGGCCGCTGAACACCGAGGAGACCATGACCACCGCCAGCGTCGGCGTGGACTCCACCGCCGGCGTGGGCGCCAAGACCACCACCACGGTGGCCTTCGACTTCGGCCGCATCACCCTCAACGAGCGGATGGTGCTGTACCTGTTCGGCGCACCGGGGCAGGAGCGGTTCTGGTTCATCTGGGACCAGCTGTTCAGCGGCTGCCTCGGCGCGGTCGTGCTGGTGGACTCCCGGCGCATCGCCGACTGCTGGTACGCCATCGACCGGCTTGAGGAGCAGGGAACGCCGTTCGTCGTGGCGCGCAACAACTTCGGCGTTCCCAAGCACGGCCTGGAGCAGGTGCGCGACGCGCTGGACCTGTCCGGCGAGGTGCCGATGCTCGACTGCGACGCCCGGGACCGGGAGTCCAGCAAGGAGGTGCTGGTGCGACTGGTGGAGCACCTGCACGAGATGTCGCTGGCCCGGGGCCTGTGATGGACCCGCACGTGAGCACGACTCCCTTCTACGGCGCGCGTTTCCAACGCGACCCGGCCGCGGTGTACCGACAGCTGCGGCGCGACCACGGGCCGGTGGCGCCCGTGCAGCTGGAGGGCGGCGTCCCGGCCTGGTGCGTGCTCGGCTACCGCGAACTGCACTACGTGGTGGGCAATCCCGAGCTGTTCGGCCGTGACCCGCGGCGCTGGAACCGCTGGCACATCGTCCCGGAGAACTGGTCGCTGCGCGCCTACGTCGAGCCCCGGCCGTCGGCGCTGCTGGCCGACGTCGACGAGCACCGCACCCGCGGCGCCGTCGTGCGCGAAGCACTGGACACAGTGGACCAGTTCGAGCTCTCCGCTGCGGTGGAACGGATCTGCGACACGCTGATCGACCGGTTCGCCGGTCGCGGCTTCGCCGACCTCGTCGTGGAGTACACCCACCAGATCCCGCTGCTGGCGATGGCCAAGATCTACGGGCTGGCCGACGACGAGGCCCCGATGCTCACCCACGACGTCGCGCTGTCCGGGCAGGAGGGCGAGGAAGCGGTGCGCGCGCACGAGCGCACGGTCGCCCGGATGCTGCGGCTGGTCCGCGAGCGACGCGCGAGACCAACCGGAGACCTGGTGTCCCACCTGGTGAAGCACCCGATCGGCTTCACCGAGGACGAGATCGCCGCGGACCTGTTCATCACCCTCGGCAAGGCGCATCTGACCACATCGGACTGGATGGGAAACGCGCTGCGGCTGATGCTCACCGAACCCCGCTTCGCCGTCGACTTCGCGGGTGGGCGCAGCAGCGTCGGGCACGCGCTCAACGAGGTCCTCTGGGAGGACACCCCGATCCAGAACCACGTGGGCCGCTGGGCGACCCAGGACGTCCAACTCGGCGGAAAACCCATCCGGGCGGGAGATCTGCTGGTCCTGGGCCTGGCGGCGGCCAACGCCGATCCGCAGGTCCGGCCCCACGGGCACGAGGGCGCCACCGGCAACCACGCGCACCTGTCGTTCAGCCACGGCGAGCACGGCTGCCCCTACCCGGCCCAGGAGATCGCCCGCACCATCACCACCACGGGCATCGAAGTCCTCCTCGACCGACTCCCGGACACGAACCTCGGCGTCGACCCCGAAGACCTCACCTGGCGCCCATCAGTCCTGATGCGAGGCCTCACCTCCCTCCCCGTGACCTTCTCCCCGCACTAGGGCACATTCAGCATGCGGCGGAGCCGCATTCTCTTCTCACCACTCTGGCAACTCGCACCGGCGCGGGTTCTGAGCGGCTTCGTGGCGAGTACGCCGGGACGCCGATGTCCACCCTGGGGTAAGCGGCATACATCAGGAGCGGCGCACTGAGTCCACGGAGCCGCTCAGGTTCCGCTACCCGCACCGTTCAGCAGGGTGACCACACCCATTTCCTACAGCCAGCGGTAGCGGCGTTCTGGGCGGCCTGTTCCTCCGTAGCGGAGGCGTACTTCGGCTCTTCCGGACTCGACGAAGTGCTCCAGGTACTTCCGGGCGCTGACCCTGGAGATCTCGGTGGCGTCGGCGCACTCGGTCGCGGACAGGTCGCCGCCTGCGGCGGAGCGGTCGCGGAGGATGTCCTCGACCACGCGCGAGGTTTCGGAGGAAAGGCCCTTCGGGGGCGTGACGCCCCGGGCGCGGGTGCCGAAGAGGCGGTCGACGTCCTGCTGGGCGGCGGGCGCGTCGCCGGGGAGGTCGGCGAGGGTGCGGTGCAGCGAGCGGAAGCTCTCCAGGCGCTCCCGCAGCGCCTCGTAGCTGAACGGTTTGATCAGGTAGTGCAGCGCGCCGCCGTGGATCGCTCCCCGGACGGTGTCCAGGTCGCGCGCGGCGGTGATCACGATGACGTCCGGGTCGGCGGACGGACGGCCGCGCAGCTGGCGCAGCACGGTCATGCCGTCGATGTCGGGCAGGTAGATGTCCAGCAGCACCAGGTCCGGGCGCAGCTCGTCGGCGGCGACGACCGCGTCGGCTCCGGTGTGCGCCACGCCGACGACCTCGAAGCCGTCCACCCGCGACACGTACCCGCTGTGGACCTTGGCGACCATGAAGTCGTCGTCGACCACCAGAACTCTGATCATGCTCCCTCCCACGGCAGCCGCGCGGTGAACACCGCGCCGTCGGCGTTGTGCACCTCCACCGATCCGCCGCGCCTGCGGCAGATCTGCCTGGTCAGCGCCAGGCCCAGCCCGCGCTCACCACCGCGCGCCGCCTTGGTGGTGAAGCCGTGCCGGAACACCTCCTCGACGATCTCCGGAGCCACTCCCGGACCGGAATCGCGCACCACGACGGTGATCTCGTCGTTCTGCCGCAGCTCCACCTCGATCCACGCGTCGCGCGTGGACTCCAGCGCGTCGAGGGCGTTGTCGATGAAGTTGCCGAGCACGGTCACCACGTCGGCGGAGAGCTCCTCGTCGATCTCGCCGAGGAATCCGCCCTCGTTGAGCCGCAGCCCGACCCCGCGCTCGGCGGCCAGGCTCGCCTTGGCGATCAGCAGCGCGGCCGTGGCCGGGTCCTGCACGCGGGCGGTGACCTCGGCGTGCCACTGATCGCTGTGGTGGCTGATGCGCTGCACGTAGCGCTGCAACTCGGCGTACTCGCCGAGTTCCACCAGCCCGGAGATGGTGTGCAGGCGGTTGGAGAACTCGTGGGCCTGGGCGCGCAGCGTGTCGGTGGTGTCGCGGTGGACCGCGAGCTCGCGCTGCAGGTCGACCAGTTCGGTGCGGTCGCGCATGGTCACCACCGCGCCGACCGTGGAGATCGGCATCCGGTTGAGCACCACGACCCGGCCCTTCCGCAGCACGATCTGGTCCACGCCGTCGGATCGGCCGGTGAGCACGTCCCGGGCGCGGTCGCCCAGTTCGAGGGAGTCGATGTCGTGGCCGAGGCAGTCCTGCGGCAGCGACAGCAGGCGCAGCGCCTGGTCGTTGACCAGCGTGATCCGGTTCTGCTCGTCCACGCCGACCACGCCTTCGCGCACCCCGTGCAGCAGCGCTTCGCGGTGCTCGACGAGCCGGGTGATCTCCTGCGGCTCCAGCCCCAGCGTTTGGCGCTTGACCCGCCGGGCCAGCAGCACCGACCCGGCGATGCCCAGGAAGGCGGCGAAGGCCAGCAGGGCGAGGGGGTTCTCCGGGGCTTCGCGCAGGCCCTGCAGCAGGTCGGGGGTGTTGCGGCCGGCGGCGACGACGCCGACGAGCCGCGCGTCGTTGGCGATGACCGGAACGTGCGCCACGAGCGTGTCGGTGCCGTCCGCCGAGATCTCGCCGACCCACGCCGAGCCGCGCAGCACGCTCGATTCGCCCAGCGGCAGCGGCTGACCGCGCTGACCCGGATCGGGCGAGGTCAGCACCTTGCCGCGAGCGTCGGCGATGATCACCTGGTCGGCCCCGGACAGGCTGCGCGCGCTCTCGGCGAGGATCGGGAGCGCATCCCGCCGGTAGGGGTCCGCCAGACTCGCCCGGACGGTCTCGGTGGCCGCCAGGTCCTCGGCGACCGAGAGCATCTTGCGCCCCTCGCTCGCCCGGAACGCGACGTCGCTCTGGGCGACGGAGTACACGGCGACGGTGCCGAGCAGCACGAGGATGATCAGCAACTGCCAGCTCAGCAGCTGCCGGGACAAGCTCCCCTGCACACGCAACACCGCGCACCTCCTCGCCCGGAACGTTAACCGCTCGCAACCGCACCACCGAAGAGAACCTGCCCGAAACGCCCGTTCCCCGGGGCACGGAAGGGAAGGGGATCAAGGTCCGGAAGGGCCGGGCTGGTGGAGGGGGATTTCAGCGCGTTCTGCTCGATGTTCGTGTTCTTCACACGGCCGGGTTACAGAAGTTCCGTAAGTGTCGTTACGTGCCTAAGCGAGACACGGCGGTGCGCGGGCGTGCAGCATGAGCCAGCTCACGTTCCGACCACAATGGAGAGGCGGGATTGCCCGTGCGGCTACGCAGCGCGCTGGCTGCCATCGCAGCCGTGCTGCTGGTGCTCCTGGTGCCGCCACTGATCAGCACCAGCGGTGACAGCAGTGCCGAAGCACAGATCCGGGGCCTGCGAGTGCTGGTGCCCAACTCGCCCGGCGGCGGGTACGACATCACAGCCCGGACCGCGGTCAAGGCGATGGAAGACGCCGGACTGCAGAGCAACACCGAGGTGTTCAACCTCCCCGGCGCCGGCGGCACCGTCGGCCTCGGACGCGTCGTCAACGAGCGCGGCAACGGCAAGCTCGCCATGTCGATGGGGTTGGGCGTGGTTGGCAGCGTCTACACCAACCACTCGCCGGTGTCGCTGCAGGACACCACCCCGATCGCCAAGCTCGTCGAGGAATCCGACGTGATCGTGGTCGGCAAGGACTCGAAGTACCAGAACCTCGACCAGCTCATCGACGACTGGAAGGCCCGCCCCGGCGAGGTCCCGGTCGGTGGCGGTTCGTCCCCTGGCGGGCCCGACCACCTGGCGCCGATGCTGATGGCCAAGGCCATCGGCCTGGCCCCCAAGCAGGTCAACTACGTGCCCTTCGACGGCGGTGGCGAGCTGCTCGCCTCGGTGCTCGGCGGCAAGGTGGCCTTCGGCGTCTCCGGCATCGGCGAGTACCGCGACCAGATCGAAGCCGGCGAACTGCGAGTGCTGGCGGTGACCGGTCCGGAGCGCCTGCCCGGCGTCGACGCGCCGACGCTGCTGGAGTCCGGTGTGGACGTCAACTTCACCAACTGGCGCGGCGTCGTCGCCCCGCCGGAGATGAACGAGCGCGACCGCGCCAAGCTCGTGTCGCTGTTCGAGCGCCTGAACGCGACCCCCGAGTGGAAGGAAGCGTTGCAGCGCAACGGCTGGACCGAGGCGTACCAGCCGGGACCGCAGTTCGGTGAGTTCCTGGCGCAGGAGAACGACCGGGTGGCCACGGTGCTCAAGGAGTTGGGGCTGGCATGACCGAAACCGCGACCAAGACCCCCGAAACCGAAGGCCCCAAGCGGAACTGGCTGCGCGAGCACTCCGAGCTGGGCATCTGCGTGCTGCTGGCGCTGCTGGGCGTGCTGGTGCTGTCCGACGCCGCGTCGATCTCGACCGACTTCACCCAGCGCGGACCCGTCGGGCCCAAGACCGTGCCGTTCCTCATCGGCGGGCTGCTGCTGCTCGTCTCGGTGCTGCTGGCGCGCGACGTGCTGCGCGGTGGGCACGGCGAGTCCGAAACCGGTGAGGACGTCGACCTCTCGGCGCCCAGCGACTGGCGGACCGTCCTGCTGCTGTCGGCGTCGTTCCTGGCCAACGCGGTGCTGATCAACATCATCGGCTTCCCGCTGTCCGGGATGATCCTGTTCTGGGGCTGCGCGTACGCGCTGGGCAGCCGCAACGCGGTGCGGGATCCGCTGCTGGCGGCCGTGCTGTCGGTGGTGACCTACTTCGTGTTCAACAACCTGCTCGGTGTCCCCCTGCCCGGCGGCCCGCTGATGGGGGTGCTGTAACAGATGGAATCGCTGAACCTGCTGCTCGACGGTTTCGCCACCGCGCTGACCCCGATGAACCTGGTGTGGGCGGCGCTCGGCGTGCTGCTGGGCACCGCGATCGGCGTCCTGCCCGGCATCGGACCGGCGATGGCGGTGGCGCTGCTGCTGCCCGTCACCTACGCGCTGGAGCCGACGAGTGCGTTCATCATGTTCGCCGGCATCTACTTCGGCGGCATGTTCGGCGGGTCGACGACCTCGATCCTGCTGAACACGCCGGGCGAGAGCTTCTCGGTGATCGCGGCGCTGGAAGGAAACCCGATGGCCCGCAAGGGTCGTGGCGCGCAGGCGCTCGCGACCGCGGCCGTCGGGCACTTCATCGGCGCGATCGTCGGGCTGACCCTGCTGGTGCTGCTCGCCCCGACCGTGGCCTCGCTGGCGGTGGACATCGGTGCGCCGGACTACCTGGCGATCACCGTGCTGGCGTTCATCGCGATCACCTCGGTGCTGGGCAAGTCCCGGATCCGCGGCTTCGCGTCGCTGCTGATCGGTCTGACGATCGGGATCATCGGTCTGGACGAGATGACCGGTCAGCAGCGGCTGACCTTCGGGCTGCTGCACCTGTCGGACGGCATCGACGTCGTCATCGTCGCGGTGGGCCTGTTCGCCATCGGTGAGTCGTTGTGGGTCGCCGCGCACCTGCGTCGCAGCAACGCCGCACCGATCCCGGTCGGCCGCGCCCTGCTGTCCGGTTCGGACGTGCGGCGCACCTGGAAGCCGTGGCTGCGCGGCCCGTTCATCGGGTTCCCGTTCGGCGCGATTCCCGCCGGTGGCGCGGAGATCCCGACGTTCCTGTCCTATGTGGCCGAACGTCGGCTGTCCAAGCACCGCGAGGAGTTCGGCAAGGGCGCGATCGAGGGCGTGGCCGGTCCGGAGGCCGCGGCGAGCGCGTCCGCGGCGGGCACCATGGTCTCGATGCTGACGCTGGGCCTGCCGACGACGGCGGTGGCCGCGGTGATGCTGGCAGCGTTCCAGCAGTACGGCATCCAGCCCGGCCCGCTGCTGTTCGCCCGCGAGTCCGAGCTCGTCTGGGCGCTGATCGCGAGCATGTTCATCGGCTCGGTGCTGCTGCTGGTGCTGAACCTGCCGCTGGCGCCGGTCTGGGCGAAGCTGCTGCAGATCCCGCGGCCGTACCTGTACGCGGGCATCCTGTTCTTCGCCAGCGTCGGTGCGTACGCCGTCGGTGGTGAGCCGATGGACCTGCTGCTGCTGTTCGTGATCGGCCTGATCGGCTTCGCCATGCGCCGCTACGGCCTGCCGGTCCTGCCCGCGATCATCGCGGTGATCCTCGGACCGACGTCGGAGCAGCAGATGCGCCGGGCGTTGCAGATCAGCGACGGGAGCCTCAGCGGTCTGGTCAACACGCCGTTCTCGATCGCGGTCTACTGCATCGTCGCGGTGATCCTCGTCTGGCCCTTGCTGGCTCGCCTCCTGCCCAAGCGCGAGGCGAACCTCCAGGAACCCCAAGAGGGGGAGAAGGTGGACGTCTAACCCCCGAAGACGCCACCTCCTCCGTGGCCCGGTCGAACGCACCCCGTTCGACCGGGCCACTTCGTGGTTCCGCTGCTGGAACGCGCTGTCGAGCCCCGTGTCAGCGGTGCGGGAACGCTGTCGGCCCCAAATCGGCCGCAGGCCCCAGGAAGGTCCGACGAGGCCGCCGCAGCGGAACTTTTGCGTTGTGCGGCCGGATGTGCGCTGGGCACGGCCATCGGCGCGGCTTGCGCGGAGTTACTACACTGTGCGAGGTGGTGGACTATCGGATCGACGACCTCGCCCGGACCGCGGGAACGACGGTGCGCAACGTGCGCGTCTACCAGGACCGCGAGCTCCTGCCGCCGCCTCGCAAGGAGGGGCGCACGGCGATCTACTCCGATGCGCACCTGACCCGGCTCAAGCTGATCATCAGCATGCTGGAGCGCGGGTACGCGTTCGCCCAGATCAAGGAGATGCTCGGCGCCTGGGAATCCGGCCGCAGTCTCGGCGAGGTGCTCGGTCTGGAGGAGGCCGTCGCCGACCGCACCTGGGCGATGGAGGAACCGCGATCGGTGACGCTGGGAGAGTTGCACAAGAAGTTCGGTTCGCAGATCACCCCGAGCGCGATCAAGCGCGTCATCGCCCTGGGGATCCTGGAGCGGCGCGGACGGGGCTTCGTCACCACGAGCCCGCTGCTCTACGACGCCGCCGCGGAGATGGTGGCCCTCGGCATTCCGCTCGATGAAACGCTGACGATCGCCGAGGACATGCTGAAGAAGGTCGACGAGCTCGGGGACGACCTCGCCGACCTGGTGCGCAGCCACGTCGTGACGCGCGTGTCGACCGTCGAGGAGGCGACGCCCTTCTACAGCGACGTCATCGACCGGCTTCGGCCGCTGGTGTTCAACGCGCTGCAGGCGGCGGCGATCCGCTCCGCTGAGCGGCTGATCCCCGCCGTCGTCGGCGAGCGCATGGCCGATGTGATGGCCCAGGGCAGCGTGCCGGAGGGCAGCCGGGAGGCGGCGAAGCGCTGAGCAGCCCGGATGCCGCTCGTAGTCCCCGTTTTCTGTTCGGTGTGGACGTAGTCCGCGTCACAAGATCGGTTCAGCTCACGGCGCCGAATCCCGTCCGGACGGTCCTCGACGTCGCTCGGTCGCGAGGAAGTGGCGACCTGCCGGAACGCGACGTCTACCCTTCTTGGACCGGTGATCGGTCCGTGTGAGACAACGGATTTTGGTCGCGATCCTCGATGAGCTGGAAGGCGCGAGAACATGACAGCGAACCCGGCCGGTTGGCGAGCTTCGTCGCGGTCTCAGAACGTGAGTTCCCGCGTCGAGGTCGGTACTTCGAGATGCGGTGTTGCCGTGCGGAATTCGGCGCACCGCGAGGACGACCACCTCACCGCTTCGGCCGAGCAGTGGAGATCGTTCGTGATGGCGGTCAAGGCCGGGCGTTTCGACCGGTGACGTGCGAAGGGGCCCCTCCGAAGCGATTCGGAGGGGCCCCTTCCGCTCTTCGGCTTCAGTTCTTGCCGAAACCTGCCTTGCGCAGGGCATCTGCCATCGCGCCGCTGGGGGCGTCGTTGCGCTGACGGCCTCCGCCACCGCGGTTCTGCTTGCCGCCGCCGTTGCGGTTGCCACCGCCACCGCCGCGGTTGCCGCCTCCGCCGTTCCCGCCGCCGTTGCGCGGGGCGTTGCCCCGGCCGCCGCCGTTGCGCGCGCCCTGCTCGGCGCGCTCGGGCTTGCCGCCCTTGCCCGGCTCGTCGTCGAGCCGCAGCGTCAGCGAGATCCGCTTGCGCGGGATGTCGACGTCGAGGACCTTCACGCGGACGATGTCGCCGGACTTGACCACGTCGTGCGGGTCGTTGACGAAGTTCTTCGACATCGCCGAGACGTGCACCAGACCGTCCTGGTGCACACCCACGTCGACGAACGCGCCGAAGGCGGCGACGTTGGTGACCACGCCCTCCAGCGTCATGCCCTGCTGGAGGTCGGCGATCTTCTCCACGCCCTCGGCGAACGTCGCGGTCTTGAACTCCGGACGCGGGTCGCGGCCCGGCTTGTCGAGCTCGGAGAGGATGTCGCTGACCGTCGGCAGACCGAACTGCTCGTCCACGAAGTCCTGCGGGCTCAGCTGCCTGAGCAGCTTCGCGTTGCCGATCAGCCCGTCGATCTCGCTCTGGGTGCGCTCCAGGATCCGGTGCACCACCGGGTACGCCTCGGGGTGCACCGCGGAGGAGTCCAGCGGGTCGTCGCCGTCGGGGATCCGCAGGAAGCCGGCGCACTGCTCGAACGCCTTCGGCCCCAGCCGGGCCACGTCCTTGAGCGCCTTGCGGTTGCGGAACGGGCCGTTGCCGTCGCGGTGACCGACGATGTTCTCCGCAAGGGTCTCGCTGATGCCGGAAACCCGGGTCAGCAGCGGTGCCGACGCGGTGTTGACGTCCACGCCGACGGCGTTCACGCAGTCCTCGACCACCGCGTCCAGCGAGCGCGACAGCTTCGACTCCGAGACGTCGTGCTGGTACTGGCCGACGCCGATCGACTTCGGATCGATCTTGACCAGCTCGGCCAGCGGGTCCTGCAAACGGCGGGCGATCGAGACCGCGCCGCGCAGCGACACGTCCATGTCCGGCAGCTCGCGCGAGGCGTACGCGGAGGCGGAGTAGACCGACGCGCCCGCTTCGGAGACCGAGACCTTGCTGAGCCCCAGCTCCGGGTGCTTGCCGATCAGGTCACCGGCGAGCTTGTCGGTCTCGCGCGAGGCGGTTCCGTTGCCGATGGCGATCAGGTCGACGTCGTGCTGCTGGGCGAGGGCGGCCAGCTTGGCCAGCGCCTGGTCCCACTGCCGCTGCGGCTGGTGCGGGAAGATCGTGTCGGTGGCCACGACCTTGCCGGTGCCGTCGACGATCGCGACCTTGACGCCGGTGCGGTAGCCCGGGTCCAGGCCCATCGTGGCGCGGGATCCGGCGGGTGCGGCCAGCAGCAGGTCGCGCAGGTTCGCCGCGAACACCCGCACCGCCTCGTCCTCGGCGTGCTGGCGCAGCCGCAGCCGCAGGTCCACGCTCAGCCGGGTCAGGATCCGGGTGCGCCAGGCCCAGCGGACCACGTCGGACAGCCACTTGTCGGCCGGGCGGTCCTGCGCGGAGATGTTGAACTGCTGGGCGATCCGCAGTTCGTAGGAGGTCGGGCCTTCGACCGGCGTGCCGTCGTCGGGCTCCAGCGAGAGCTCCAGCGCGTCCTCGTTCTCGCCGCGGAACAGGGCCAGGATGCGGTGCGAGGGCAGCGCGGTGAAGGGCTCGTCGAACTCGAAGTAGTCGGCGAACTTCGCGCCCTCTTCCTCCTTGCCCTCGCGGACCTTGGAGACGATCCGGCCGCGCGTCCACACCTGCTCGCGCAGCTCACCGATGAGGTCGGCGTCCTCGGAGAAGCGCTCCACGAGGATCGAGCGGGCGCCGTCCAGCGCGGCCTGGGTGTCGGCGACGCCCTTGTCGGCGTCCACGAAACCCTCGGCGGTGGCCTGCGGATCGTTGCTCGGATCCGCCAGCAGCTGGTCGGCGAGGGGTTCCAGACCGGCCTCGATGGCGATCTGGGCCTTGGTGCGCCGCTTCGGCTTGTAGGGGAGGTAGATGTCCTCCAGCCGCGCCTTGGAATCGGCGGCGTTGATCTGGGTTTCGAGCTCGTCGCTGAGCTTGCCCTGCGAGCGGATCGACTCCAGCACCGTGGCGCGCCGCTCTTCGAGCTCGCGCAGGTAGCGCAGCCGTTCTTCGAGCGTGCGCAGCTGGGCGTCGTCGAGTGCCCCGGTCACTTCCTTCCGGTAGCGCGCGATGAAGGGCACGGTCGACCCGCCGTCGAGCAACTCGACAGCAGAGGCCACCTGGCCTTCGCGGACCCCGAGCTCCTCGGCGATCTTCTGATGAACAGTCGTCACGTTTCCTGGTTCCGCCTTCTCTGCGATCTTCGCCAGATCCGATCGAGCATTGTGCCCGAAGGGACACCAGCGCAACCGTGCCACTCGACTCGGCGTGTCGGGTCGGCCGGGGTGCTCCGAGGATCCGGTGAGACGTGCCGATTTCGAGATCCTGTGACCCTTGTCTCAGGCGAGTGCGGGTCTGTATACAGTTGTGGACAGTCCGCTCGGCGTTGAACGAGGCGAACAATGCGGCACTCTCCGACGAAGGTGATCCCGTGGGTGGTGGCGGTGCTGCTCACCGGAGCGGTGGTCGCCACCGCCCCAGCCGAGCAGCGGCAAGGCAGCCCCGTGGCGCAGGTGCTCGGCGACCGGCAGCTGCGGTTGATGGCACCGGCCGCGCCCGGCGGCGGCTGGGACCAGACAGCGCGCGAGATGCAGAGCTCGTTGCAGGACAGCGTCGGCCGCACCGAGGTCTACAACGTCACCGGCGCGGGCGGGACGATCGGGCTCAGCCAGTTCGTCCGCTACCAGGGTGATCCGGCCCAGCTGCTGGTGACCGGGCTGATCATGGTCGGCGCGGTGAAGGCCAACGACTCACCGGTCTCGCTCGACGACACCACACCGCTGATCCGGCTGACCACCGACGCCGAAGTCATCGCGGTGCCGAAGGATTCACCGATCCGGTCGCTGCAGGACCTCACCGCCCGGGTGCAGGGCGACCTGCGCTCGGTGTCCATCGCGGGCGGATCGGCCGGGGGAGCCGAGCACATCCTCGCCGGCCTGCTCGCCCAGGCCGTCGGTGCCGATCCGGCGCAGCTGTCCTACGTCGCGCACTCCGGCGGCGGTGAACTGCTCAGCACCGCGCTGTCCGGGCGGGCCACCATCGCGATCTCCGGCGTCTCCGAGCTCGAACCGCAGATCACCTCCGGGCAGATGCGGGCGCTGGCGGTCTCCAGCGCGCAGCGGGCACCGACGCTCCCCGACGTGCCGACGCTCAAGGAGCGCGGCTTGGACGTGGAGTTGGACAACTGGCGGGGAATCGTCGCGCCGAAGGGCATTTCCGCTGAGCAGGAGCGGGCTTTGGAGCAAGCGCTGCTGGAGATGACCCGGTCGCCGAAGTGGCGCGAGACGCTGGCCGAAGAGGGCTGGGGCGACGCGACCCTCGGTGGCCCGGAGTTCGAGACCTTCCTCCGCGCCGAGCAGGACCGGGTGTCCGACGTGCTCGGCAAGATCGGGTTGGGGTGATGGCCGTGCAGGACCGTCGAACCGCGCTTTCCACCGGCCTGTTCGGGGCGCTGATGCTGATGGGCGCGGTGGTGATCATCGTCGACGCGATGCGGCTGCCGGACCAGAACTCGGCGATGGGACCGGCCGTGATGCCGGTGATGGTCGCGGTGCTGCTCGGCGCGGTCGGCCTCGGCCTGCTGGTGCAGGCCAAGATCCGGCTTCCCGGAGCCGCGCGCGCGGAGCTGCACGGCGCCTGGTGGCGGGTGGTCGCGCTGGTCGCGGTGCTGCTCGCGTTCGCGGTGCTGCTGCCGCTGGCCGGCTACGTGCTCACCGCGACGGGGCTGTTCGTGGGTTCCGCGCTGCTGCTCGGCGCTCCGCGCCGCTGGGCCCTGCTCGCCTACGGGTGGGCGCTGGCCGCGGCCGTGTTCTTCGTCTTCGACCGGCTCATCGGATTGAGCCTGCCCAGCGGACCTTGGGGCTTCTAGTGGAACAGATCGGACTGCTTCTCGACGGATTCGCCAACGCCCTCACACCGGGACACCTGCTGTGGGCTCTGGTGGGCGTGACCATCGGCACGGCCGTGGGGGTGCTGCCCGGCATCGGTCCGGCGCTGACCGTGGCGCTGCTGCTGCCGATCACCTTCCGGCTGGAGGCCTCCAGCGCGCTCATCCTGTTCGCCGGGATCTACTACGGCGGCATGTACGGCGGGTCGACGACCTCGATCCTGCTCAACACCCCCGGTGAGAGCGCCTCGATGGTCTCCGCGCTGGAGGGCAACAAGATGGCGCGCGCCGGACGAGCCGCCTCCGCGCTGGCCACCGCTGCGCTCGGCAGCTTCGTGGCCGGGACCATCGGCACGCTCGGGCTGACGTTCCTGGCGCCGGTGGTCGCCGGGTTCGCCACCAGCTTCGGGCCGCCGGAGTACGTGGCGCTGATGGCGGTGGCGTTCGTGACCGTCAGCGCGCTGCTCGGCCCTGACCTGCTCAAAGGGGTCGCGAGCCTGCTGGTCGGGGTGGCGGTCGGTCTGGTGGGCATCGACTCGCAGACCGGGCAGCCCCGGCTGACCTTCGGAGTGGACTCGCTGCTGGACGGCATCGACGTCGTCATCGTGGTGATCGCGCTGTTCGCGCTCAGCGAGTCCTTCGGGCACCTGCTCAGCGGGACGGGCTCTTCGACGGTGCAGCCGCTGCGCGACCGGGTCGTGCTGTCGCGCTCCGACCTTCGGCGGTCCTGGCCGGCGTGGCTGCGCGGGACGGCGCTGGGCTTCCCGATCGGCAGCCTGCCCGCCGGGGGAGCGGAGGTGCCGACGTTCCTGAGCTACAGCGTGGAGAAGCGGCTGACCAGGCATCCGGAGGAGTTCGGGCACGGCGCGGTCGAGGGCGTGGCCGGGCCGGAGGCGGCCAACAACGCGGCCTCGGCGGGTGTGCTGGTGCCGCTGCTGACCATCGGGCTGCCGACCTCGGCGACCGCGGCGGTCATCCTCACCGCGTTCCAGTCCTACGGGCTGCAACCGGGACCGGAGCTGTTCGAGGAGTCCGGGCCGCTGGTGTGGACGCTCATCGCCAGCCTCTACATCGGGAACCTGATGCTGCTGGTGCTCAACCTCCCGCTGGTGCGGATGTGGGCGAAGCTGCTGACGATCCCGGCCTACGGCATCTACGCCGGGGTGCTGGTCTTCGCCGCGCTGGGCACCTACGCCGCGGGCGGCACGACCGTCGACCTGGTGGTGCTGTGCGCGCTGGGGCTGCTGGGGCTCCTGATGCGCCAGGCGGACGTCCCGGTCGCCCCGGCGGTGGTCGGTCTGATCCTGGGACCGATCGCGGAGCAGCAGCTGCGCCGCGCGCTGACCATCTCGGAGGGCGACCTGTCGATCCTGGTCTCGGGTCCGATCGCCATCACGCTCTGGGGCGTCGCGCTGCTGGCGCTGCTCGTCGCGATCGGGGCTCCGCTGCGCAGGGCGGTCACGCGCAGTGCCCGGTGACGGGGCGCGCTCGGACGAGCAGGGGGTCTGCCGGGGTGGCGTGGGGCTGTGGTTAGATTCGGCTGGCCCTGGGCGCATCTGACGGTGCGTAACCGAATATGTGGGCATTGATACCCGATGGGGTGAAACTAGGTAGTCGTCTAGGTATAAACCTCGATGGCAGACCACTCTCCGTCGCGGAGTGTGGGGCTCGTGAAACCCGAGACCCCCGACCACAGCAGATCCCCCGAAAGCAACGACCCCGCCTCGACCCCGAAGCACGAGGCGACCGAGCGTGGGTGGCACGCCAAGACGCCGGGCGCTGACAACGCCGCTCGCACGGCAGCGGATCGCGTCGGCCAGTGGTTCGCCCCGCTGCTCCAGCGACTGATGCAGTGGCTGTCGCCGCTGCTGCAGCGCGTGCAGAACGCCCCCGCCGTGCGGCGCCTCCGGGAGAGGGTTGCGCCGCACGTCCCCGAGTCCGTCAAGCGCGCCCCCCGGCTGCGCTCCGTGCAGGTGGGCGCCGGAATCGCCGCAGTGGGCGTCGTCGGCCTGATCATCGGCGGCGTCGCCGGTGGTAACGACGAGCACGACGTCGAAGAGGCCGCCGTGGCCGCCCCGATGCAGCAGGCGGCCGCCCCGCAGCCCGCTGCTCCGCAGGCCGTCGAGCAGAAGAAGGCCGACCCGCCGCAGACCCGCGCGGAGACCAAGTCCGAGGCGGAGACCAAGTCCGAGGAGCCCAAGCAGGACGCTCCGGTGGGCCCGCCGATCGAAGGCATCGACGTTTCCAACCACAACGGGAGCATCGACTGGAAGAAGGTCGCCGCGGACAACAAGAAGTTCACCTTCGTGCTCGCCAGCGACGGCACCGACTTCTCCAACCCGAAGTACTCCGAGCAGTACCACGGTGCCAAGGACGCGGGCCTGATCGCGGGTGCCTACCACTTCGCGCGGCCTGACGACTCCGACGGCGCGACCCAGGCCAACCGCTTCCTGGACATCATCGACTACAAGAACGACGGCAAGACCCTCCCGCCGGTCCTCGACCTCGAGGTCGACCCCAACGGCGGCAGCTGCTACGGCAAGAGCGTCGACCAGATGCACCAGTGGACCAAGTCGTTCAACGACACGGTCAAGCAGCGCACCGGCAAGGACCCGATCATCTACGCGAACCCGTCCTTCTGGAAGCAGTGCATGGGCAGCACCGACACGTTCAAGGACCACGACCTGTGGTTGGCCGCCTACGAGGTCGACAGCCCCACGGTGCCCAAGGGCTTCCAGGACTGGGACTTCTGGCAGTACACCGACAAGGGCAAGGTCGCCGGAATCAGCGGCAACACCGACATCAACCAGTACAAGGAAGGCTTCGAGCGCCTCAAGCAGCTCGCCAGCTGACCGAGCGCGCGGTTCCTGGGAGCGGGTCGTCCATCGCATGGGCGACCCGCTCCTTTCGCGCGTGCGGGGGAAAGGTGGCCGCGGCCGGTCTGCACGCGCGCCAAGAACGATATTCTCGTCCTCGGCGATCACCCGATCGGAGGGCGCGGCGGAATGTCACGGTGGGAGCAAGAGGTCACGCGAGCGAGGCAGTTGCTGCTCGACAGTGATCACGACGCCGCTGCGCAGGCGTTACGCACCGTGCTGGAGGAAGGCGACTACGAAGCGGCCGCTCAAGCCGGCCTGATGCTCGGGGCGATCCTCACCGAGAACGACGCGCTCGCCGCCGCCCGCGACGTCTACCAACGAGTGATCGACTCCGGGCACCCCGTGCACGCCCAGGCCGCCGCCCTCGCCCTCGGGCACCTGCTGCTCAACACCGGGGAACTGCCCACCGCCCAGGTGCTGCTGCGCTTCGCCACCGAAGGCGCCGAACCCGACGAGGCCGGCCGCGCCGACGTCCTGCTGGCCCAGGTGCTCCAGCAGCTCGGCGACGTCGCCGGCGCCCGCGAGGCCCGCACCCGCGCGCTGTCCTGCGGCGATCCCGCCGTGGTCGAAGCCGCCCAGCAGCTCACCCTGCCGCCCGAGCGCACCGAGGGAACCGAATTCCTGCAGATCGCCTACCAGCGCGCGCTGGCGATGCTGGAGCAGGGGCGCGACCACGACGCCGAACCGCTGCTGCGCAAGCTGCTCGACAGCGGACACCCGCACTACGGGTCGCTCGGCGCGGGCAAGCTCTACGCGCTGCACGTCGACGACACCGAGGTCACCCGGCGGCTCGCCGAGCAGATCATCGAGCTCGGCCACCCCGAACACCTCGCCTGGGGCCACGTGCTGCGCGGTGGTGTGCTCGTGGCGCTCGACGATCCCGACGGAGCCGTGCGGGCCTACGAACGCGCCGCGCAGGACCCGCGCCCCAGCGTGCGGCTGCGGGCGCTGATCCAGCTGAGCCTGCAACTGCGCCGCACGGACCGGATCCCGCAGGCCCGCGAGGTGCTGCAGCGGGTCATCGACAGCCGCCACCCGCGCTACGGCCTGGAGGCGCTGGGCGTGCTGGCCGAGCTGCAACGCGACACCGGCGAGGTCGAGGCCGCGATCGAGACGTTCGGCCAGGTCGTTGCCTCCGGGCACCCGGACAAGGCGCCGCGCGCCGCCTACCACGTCGGCGTGCTGCGGTACGACCGGGGAGACGAGGCAGCGGCGGCGGAGGCGTTCCGGCTGGCGGCGGAGGCCGAGGACGCCCACGTCGCGCACGAAGCGGCACTGGCGCTGTCCATGATGGACGCCGAAGAGCCGGACGTGGAGGACACCGCGCAGCTGGTCCTCCCGCCGATCGAACCCGCGCCAGCCGAGCCCGCCGAGGCCGTCGACCCGGCCGAGCTGGAACGGCGCGCGCGGCAGGCCGCGGCCTCCGGTGACATCACCGGTGCGCGCGAGGCGTACCAGCTCCTCGTCGACGGCGACTCCGAAACCGCTGCGCGCGCTCAGGTTTCGCTGGCCATCGCCGAGGCCGCGCTGGGTGATCCCGGCCGCGCCCGGGAGCTGCTGCGCCGTCTCGCGGCCACCGGCACCGGCCCGGACGCGCGGCACGCCGCGTTCATCGACGCGCTGCTGGACGAACCCGCAGCGCGAGGCGTGCTTCCCGTGCTGCTGCGCGTGGAGCGCGATGACGAGTCCGAAGTGGACGCACTGCTCGCAGGCGCGGAACCGGCCGTGCGCGAACTCGCCGAGGCCGCCCGCGCCGAACGCGGCGAGGACACCCCGGTGGAAGACCTCACGCGGCTCGCCGAGTCCCCGAACAAGCTGTGCGCCACCGCCGCGCGCTACGCGCTGGCCGAGGACCTGCTGCTCGGCGACGACCAGGAGCAGGCCCGCCGGTTACTGCAACGCGTCGTCGACGAGGGGCACCCCGCGCTGCGGCCGTGGGCCGCCAGCAGGCTGGGCGAGCTGCTCATGGAGCAGGGAGATCCGGACGGCACCATCGCCGCGTTCGAAACCGCGCTGGCCACCAGGCATCCGGCGATCCTCGGCGACGTGTTCGGCAAGCTGTCGCTGATCTACCGGACGCTGGAGCGCAACGAAGCGCTGATCGACCTCTACCAGCGCACCGCGGCCAGCGGGCACCCCGAGGTCGGGCCGCGCGCGGCGTTCCTGCTCGGCGAGCACCACGTCGACAACGACCGCCTGGATCTGGCGCTGGAGATGTTCACCCGAGCCGCGGGATCGTCGTCGACGGTGGCCCCGGCGTCGGTGTTCGCGATGCGCGCGCTGCGCCAGGAGTTCGAACCGGCGCGCGCGAGCTTCATGTGGCTCGCAGACGAGGACGAACCGCACTTCACCGTCAGCCAGCTCTGCCTCGACCTCGCGCACTGCTACCTGCGGCGCGGCGTCCCGGAGTTCACCGACTGGGGGCTGCGGCTGATCGCCGAGTCCGGGCACGTCGAACTGCGCCAGCGCGCCCTGCTGCTCCTCGGTGCGATGCGCGAGGAGAAGGGCGAGGCCGACGGTGCGCTGGACGCCTGGCGCCGTGCGGCCGGCGGCTCGGACCCGGAAGAAGCCGCCGTCGCGAAGGTCAGCATGGCGGCTCTGCTGCAGCGCGGCGGAAAGCTCGAGCACGCCGCTGAACTGCTCGCCGAGGTCGCCGCCGCCGGGGTCGGCAAGTCCGAGGAGGCCGCCGCGCGCCTCGCCGAGATCCGGGCAGCCCTCCCGGTGCCGGAAACCCCTGCTGGGGATGAGGAATCCGTTGACGAACGCGCGCACCGGCTGCTGCGCCAGGGCGAGGTGGACGCCGCGCGCAGCGCGGTGGTCGAGCACTACGGCTCCGAGCCGGTCGCCGACTTCTGGTGCGCGGCCTGGACGGATCTGGCCGCCGCGGCCCGGGTCCTCGCCGACGCCGCTGACGAGGACGCGCGCATCTGCTCCGAACTGGGCCTGGACTTCGGCCGCCGCTCGCAGGCGTCCGGTGGCCCGGACGCGTCCGCGTTCTTCCGCCTGGTCGCCGACCACGGTCACCGCACCGCGCTGCCCAAGGCGCACATAGCGCTGGGCAAGATCGCCGATGAGCGGGGTGAGAACGCCATCGCGCTGAGCTGGTACCGCCGCGCGATCCGCACCGGCGAACCCGCCGCCATAGCGCGCGCCGGCGTGCTCATGGCCCAGTTGCTGATCCGCGTGCACGACCTCAACGGTGCGATCGCCGTCGCCCGCCACGCCAAGACCGAAGGCGCCGGGACCGCGGCGGTGGAGGCCGGCGTGCTGCTGGGGCACCTGCAGCACCGGGTCGGCGAGTCCGCGGCGGCCAGGCAGACCTGGGACGAGACCGAGCGCGACGCCGAGTCGGCCGAGATCTTCGGCATGGCGCTGCAGCGCCGCATCCGCGCCGTCGGCGAATCCGCGCCCGAATCAGCGGAGATGCTGCTGCGCGCCGCCGAATCGGAAGACCCCTCCACCGCCGTCCTGTCGCACCTGCTGCTCGCCGACCGCGCCGAGGAGCGGTCCGAGACCCTGCGCTGGCTGGAACGCGCGGTCGCGCTGGGAGTTCCGGTGCACTCCGACTCCGCCCGCAGCCGCCTCGGCGAACTGCTGCTGGAGGACGGCGACCGGGACGCCGCGCAGCGCCACTTCGAGCGCATCGGCAACTGCGAGGACCCGGAACTGGCTGCGCGAGGCGATTTCGGCATCGGGTTGATCCGGTACGAGACCGGTGACCTGCCGGGCGCGGTGCACGCGTTCGTCAGGGCCGCGATGCACGTGCCCGAGGCGGAGCTGGGCGAGGACGCGTTGAACAACGTGCGCGTCGTCCTCGACGAGCAGCGCGGTCACGGCGACCACCTGGAGGCCGCCGACACGCTGCGGCGGATGACCGCGGTGGTGCCCGAAGCGCACGTCGCGGAATGGGCGCAGGAGACGGGTTCGGCGCTGCTGGCCGACGACGACCCGGACTCGGCGCTGGTCTACCTGCGCTGCGCGGTCGAGATCGGCGCACCGGATCCGGCACCGGAGGCGGTGCTGAGCCTCGGGGAGGCGCTGCACCGGCGCGGTGATCTGGCCGGAGCGCGCCAAGCCTACGAACGGGTCCTCGGCGCGGGCGAGCACCTCGCCGCCCAGGCCAACTACCGCCTCAACGAACTGCGGGCGGCGGAAACCCCGGTGGGCAGCCGCGAAGCGCGCTAGCGATCCGGCGCTTCAGGCCCGGATCAGCGGTTTCGGCAGGGCGAGGACCTGGTCCACGACGTCGACGACGTTGCCGTTCGTGCGCCAGTAAGCCGCGTTGTCGTCGGTGCGGATCTCGCCGCGGCGCGGTACTCGCGCGGCGCGGACGTGGTCTTCGGCCAGGACCTCGACGATGTCGATGACGTCACCGTGCGGGCGCACGTAGATCAGCGCCTCCAACTCGCCGGTGCCGTCCCGCACAGGCGGCATGAGTTGAAACCCCCGCAGCACCAACTGGCGCAACCACATGCTCGGGTCGGGTTCGCCGACCTGTTCTGACGAAGTCATCTGAAGCCCCCAGATCGTTCGTCGCGGCTCATCTGCACGTGCACGTGCAATTCGCCAGACTTTAACACAGCGGAGAGCTACAGGTCGATCACGGAAAGTGATTGCAGGGGCCGTTCGCAGGGCGAACGCGGACCGGTCCGGTGCAACCAAACGCTTGCTTGTTTTACGCGTCTCGCCGAGACTACTCTCGAGCTGGCCACTGGTGCCGACGAAAGGGACTCCTCATGGCGGAGGCTTACATCATCGACGCGGTTCGCACGCCGGTCGGCAAGCGCGGCGGCGGACTCAGCGGGGTTCACCCGGCGGACCTGTCCGCGCACGTGCTGCAGAACCTCGTGGACCGCACCGGGATCGACCCGGCGGGGGTCGACGACGTGATCTGGGGCTGCGTCGACACCGTCGGTGCGCAGGCGGGCAACATCGGCCGCACCGGATGGCTCGCGGCCGGCTATCCCGAGCACGTCCCCGGCGTCACCGTGGACCGCCAGTGCGGTTCCTCGCAGCAGGCGGTGCACTTCGCCGCCCAAGCGGTGATGTCCGGTGTCAACGACCTGGTTGTCGCGGGCGGTGTCCAGAACATGACCGCCATCCCGATCGGCAGCTCGCTGCGCGGGTCCGACCAGCTCGGATTCCCCCGCGCCTACGGGCCGGACTGCGGATCGGAGGGCTGGGCCAAGCGCTACGGCGACGAGGTCGTCACCCAGTTCCGGGGCGCCGAGCTCATCGCCGAGCAGTGGGACATCTCCCGCGAGGCGATGGAGGAGTTCGCGCTGCGCAGCCACCTCCGCGCGATCGCCGCCATCGACGGCGGGCACTTCGACCGCGAGACCGCACCAATGGCCGGCGTCGAGCACGACGAGGGGCCGCGGCGCGACACGAACAAGGACAAGCTCGCCGGGCTCAAGACCCTCGCCGACGGTGGCCGCCTCACCGCGGGTGTGGCCAGCCAGATCTCGGACGGTTCGGCGGCGCTGCTGGTGGCTTCCGAGCAGGCCGTCCGCGAGC
The DNA here is from genome assembly GCF_040676935.1 of Saccharopolyspora sp. NPDC049426. NCBI lineage: Bacteria > Bacillati > Actinomycetota > Actinomycetes > Pseudonocardiales > Pseudonocardiaceae > Saccharopolyspora > Saccharopolyspora sp. NPDC049426. The sequence goes on from NZ_JBFAPZ010000012.1 coordinate 98,259, forward strand.
ACGGGCTGACCCCGCGCGCCCGCATCCGGCACATGAGCGTGCGCGGCGACGACCCGGTGAAGATGCTGACCGCGCCGATCCCGGCCACGAAGCACGCGCTGGAGAAGACAGGCATCGCGGCATCGGAGATCGACGTGGTGGAGATCAACGAAGCCTTCGCCAGCGTCGTCCTGGCCTGGCAGAAGGAGATCGACATCGATCCCGCCAAGGTCAACCCCAACGGCGGCGCCATCGCGCTCGGCCACCCGCTCGGCGCCACCGGGGCGAAGCTGATGACCACCATGCTCAACGAGCTGGAGCGCACGGGCGGGAAGTACGGCCTGCAAACCATGTGCGAGGGCGGCGGAACCGCCAACGTCACCATCATCGAGCGGCTGTGAACCCCTCCCAGGGGAACGCCTTGCTCAGCGGTGCCGGTGGTGGAAGGAGAAGGTGTGGCGATCAACAGGGATTACATCGGGTTCGAGTTCAGCTCCGACGAGGCGTACGAGGTCACCCGGGGCAAGATCCGCGAGTTCGCCGATGCGATCGGTGACCCCAACCCGGCCTACCGGGATCAGGCGGCGGCTCGCGCGCTCGGGCATCCGGACGTGATCGCGCCGCCGACGTTCGGCATCGTGGCCACGGGTGCGGCGTCGGAGAAGAACCCGATCCTGCGCCCGGACTTCGGGCTGAACTACCGGATGGTGGTGCACGGCGAGCAGAAGTTCAGCTACCGGCGCCCCATCCGGGCCGGTGACGTCCTCAGCACGAAGGGCCGGATCGTGGAGATCCGCGACGCGGGCACCAACGAGCTGGTGCGCATCGAGACCGACATCGTCGACGTCCACGGCGACGTGGTCGGAACAGCGGTCAACACGATCATCTCTCGTGGAACCGCAGAGGGAGGGCAGTGAACGTGGCTGCGAGCGTGGCTTTCGACCAGGTCGAGGTCGGCACGGAGATTCCTCCGCAGCGCTACCCCATCCAGCGGCTGACGCTGGTGCGCTACTGCGGCGCCTCGGGCGATTTCAACACCATCCACTGGAACGAGCGGATCGCCAAGTCCGCCGGGCTGCCGGACGTCATCGCCCACGGCATGCTCACGATGGCCGAGGCCGCCCGGCTGGTCACCGACTGGGTCGGTGACCCGGGCGCGGTCGAGGAGTACGGCGTGCGGTTCGCCAAGCCCGTGGTCGTCCCCGACGACGACACCGGCGTGGAGGTCGAGGTCGCCGGCCAGGTGACCGAGAAGCTCGACGACAACCGCGCGGTGGTGGAACTCTCAGCCACCTCCGCCGGAGTCGAGGTCCTGGCCAAAGCCCGAGCCGTCGTCCGCCTGGCGTAGGGGTGTCATTCACGATGCGGCGATAGCCGCCGTCTCAGGTGTGGGACTCAGCTCGCACCGCCGGGGGTTCTGAGCGGTGCTGTGGCGAGCACGTCGCGACGCCGTGCATTGGCATGCATCAGGAGCGGCGCGCGGAGTCCACAGCGCCGCTCAGGTTCCCCTACCCGCACCGCCCCGCAAAACGACGACCAGCAGCTCCTAGGCGGTGGGTCCCGAACAGCTGAGTCGCGGCGTGGGCGCGCTTGAGGTGCAGGTGCGCTTCGTGCTCCCAGGTGATCCCGATGCCACCGTGCAGCTGCACTCCTTCGGCGGCGATCGCGTAGTAGGCCTCCGTGCAGGCGGATTTCGCCATCGCCGCCAGCTCGCTCGCCCGTTCGTCCTGAGTGGACACCGACCAGGACGCGGCGTAGGACAGCGAGCGCGCGGACTCCACGGCCACGTAGCAGTCGGCCAGCCGGTGCTTGAGCGCTTGGAACGAGCCGATCGGACGGCCGAACTGGGTCCGCATCTTGGTGTACTCGACCGTTTCGCGCAGCCACCGCTGAGCGGCTCCCACCGATTCCGCGGCCAGCGCGACCGCGGCGACGTCGACGATGCGCTGCACCGGGGGAGTGCCCAGCAGTCGCGCCGGGGTGTGGTGCAGGTGGATCTCGGCCATCCGGCGGGTCAGGTCCAGGGGAGTGGTGGCGGTGGCCTCGGGCTCGACGACCTCGAACAACGCGGGTCGTCCGTCGGCGGTGGCCAGCACCAGGACGGTGTCGGCCTGCGCCCCGTCGAGCACGTGAACCTTGCGCCCGTCGAGCAGCCACCCGTCGCCGTCGCTCCGGGCCGTCGTGCGGAAACCGTCATGCGCCCAGCCGGTTTCAGGCTCTGCCCAGGCGAGGGACACCACCTGCTCGCCCGAGGCGATCCCCGGCAGCAGTCGCTCGCACGCCGTCCGATCGCCCGTGGCCAGCACCGCCTCGGCGGCCAGGACCACGTTGCCCAGGAACGGGATGTCCGACAACCGCCGACCCAGCTCCTCCACCACGATCAACGTCTCCAGCAGGCTGAACCCACCACCCCCGAACTCCTCCGGAATCCCCAGCGAGTGCGCCCCGACCTGCTCGGCGAGCTGCGCCCACACCTCCCGGTCGAATCCCTCGGCCACGACATCGGGTTCCCGAACCTCCGGTCCACCCCGCCGGTCCACCAACCGCCGCACGACTTCGCGCAACTCGTCCTGCTCCTCGGTGAAAGCAAACCGCACAACAACCTCCCAAGTTCTGGGCCCGCACCCGACTCGAATCCTTGTCCCGTCCCGGCGGGGGTTCCCGATTTCAGTGGAAATCGGATTCCTGATTTCCACTGAAATCCGGTACCTGAGTTCCATTGAAATCGCCGAACCCCGTGCGGTCAGGGGCTTCCGATGGGGGTGTCCGGGTCTGCGGTGAGGGAACGGGCGATGCGGCGGCGGTGCCAGGCGGGGGTGCCCCAGGACTGGCGCAGCGCCGCGGTCTTGGTGAGGTGGCGGTGCAGGTCGTGCTCGGCGGTGTAGCCGATGGCGCCGTGGACCTGCAGGGCGGTGCGGGCGGCGAGGTGGGCCGCCTCGCCTGCGGCGAGTTTCGCGGCGGAGGCGTCGCGGCCGGCGTGCTCGGAGCCCGCCGACAGAGCAGCGCCGCGGATGAGCGGGCGGGCGAACTCCAGCTTGAGCAGCGCGTTCGCCAGGTGGTGCTTGACCGCCTGGAACTCGCCGACCGGGCGCCCGAACTGCTGTCGCTGCTTGACGTGCTCGGTGGCCAGGTCGAGCATCCGGTGACCGAGCCCGAGCAGGTAGGCCGCGCAGCCCAGGACCGCAAGGTCGAAGGCCCGCTCGAACTCCGCTCCGGGGACCTCCTCGCCCCAGGTCGACCCGACCTCGAACAACCGGCGAGCCGGATCGAAGGATTCTTCGCGCCGCAAGGAGATCCCGGACAGAATCCGGGTCGACTCCGGTCCGCACTCGTAGACCTCGTCGGCGAGGTCGGCGTCCAGCGCGCACGGGACGTGCGGCGCGACGACTGCCGTGCGCACCGCCGCGTCGGCGGTGAGGTCCGGCAGCAGCGCGGGCAGCAGCGCCAGCGACTCGATCACGGGCCCGGGAAGCCCGGCGTAGCCGCATTCCTGCAGGCAGAGAGCAAGTTCGACCGGGCCGAGACCGAGCCCGCCGCGCTCCTCGGGCAGCGTCACGCCGGTGACGCCGAGGTCGGCGAGGCTCCGCCACAGCTTGCGCCAGCTCTCGGCGTCCCCGTCGGCCCAGGAGCGGGCGATGGCCGGCACGTCGGCGGCGGTGAACATCGCGCGCAGGGTGTCGGCCATGTCCTGCTGCTCGGGTTCGAGCACGAATCTCATCGCGACCCCCTCGGCAGTCCGAGCACTCGCTCGGCGGCGATGTTGCGCTGGATCTCGTTGGTCCCGGCGTAGATCGGCCCGGCCAGCGAGAACAGGTAGCCCTCGACCCACGAGCTCGTCTCCGCCCCCGGTCCGAGCAGGTCCCAGGCGGTTTCGTGCATCGAGGTGTCCAGCTCGGACCAGAAGATCTTGTTCAGGCTCGCCTCGGCGCCCAGCCCGGCACCGTCGAGCACCTTGGTCACCGTCTCGAACGTCGCCAGCCGGTAGGCCTGAGCGGACACCCACGCGTCGACCACCCGGTCGTCGTCGAGCCCACCGGGCAGCTCGGTCAGCTTCCGGGCGGTGGCCAGGAACCGGCCCGGACTGCGCAGCGTGAGCCCGCGTTCGTTGCTGGCCGTGCTCATCGCGACCCGCCAGCCGTCGCCGACCCCGCCCAGCACGTCGGCGTCCGGGACGAAGACCTCGTCGAGGAACAGCTCGGCGAAGGCGGGTTTGCCGTCGATCCGCTGGATGGGCCGCACCGTGACCCCGGGGGCGTCCAGCGGGAACAGGAAGTAGGTCAGGCCCTTGTGGCGGGGCGCGTCCGGGTCGCTGCGGAACAGGCCGAAGGCGATGTCGGCGAACGCCGCGCGCGAGCTCCACGTCTTGTTGCCGCTGAGCAGCCAGCCGCCGTCGACGCGCCGCGCGGTCGAGCGGATCCCGGCCAGGTCGCTGCCGGCCTCGGGTTCGGACCAGGCCTGCGCCCAGATGTCCTCGCCGGCGGCCATCCGCGGCAGGTAGCGCTGCTTCTGCTGGTCGGTTCCGTGCTCGAAGAGCGTGGGGGCCAGCAGGAAGATGCCGTTCTGGCTGACGCGTCCGGGAGCCCCGGCGGCGTAGTACTCCTCCTCGAAGATCACCCACTGCAGCAGCGAGGCGCCGCGACCGCCGAACTCCTCCGGCCACGACACCACCGACAGCCCGGCCGAGCGCAGCAGTTTCTCCCACTCGCGGTGCGCGGCGAACCCCTCAGCGGTCTCCAGCGACGGCAGCGGCTCGGCGGGCACGTGCTCGCGCAGCCAGGCGCGCACCTCCTCGCGGAAGGCCTGATCGGTGTCCGAGAACTCCAGATCCACGGCTCACCCACGCTCCTCGTTGGACTTCTTCATGCTGCGCGCGTCCATGCCCGCGAGGGAGTCCTCGCCGACCTCGGCGTTGTGCGCGTGGGCGAAGTGGTGCAGCCCGAAGGCGGAGTCCATGCCGCTGTGCATGCCCATCAGGTCCTCGGCCTGGTTGATCGCCTTCTTGGTCAGCGACAGCCCGAACATCGGCATCGCCGCGACGTTGCCCGCCAGGTTCATCGTCGCGTCGGCGAGCTCCTCGCGCGGCACGACCTGGTTGACCATGCCGACCTCGTAGGCCCGCTGCGCGCTCATCCGGTTGCCGGTGAACAGGAACTCCTTGGCGATCCGCGGGCCGAGCTTCCAGGGGTGGGCGAAGTACTCCACGCCGGGGATGCCCATCTTCACCACGGGATCGGCGAAGAAGGCGTCGTCGCTGGCCACGATCAGGTCGCACACCCACGCCAGCATCAGGCCGCCGGCCACGCACGCCCCTTGCACGGAGGCGATGGCGGGCTTGGGCATCTCGCGCCAGCGGCGGCACATGCCCAGGTAGACCTCCTGCTCGCGGGCGAAGCGCGACTCGCCGCCGGAGTGCTTGGTGTGGTCCCACCACAGACCGGCCCGGCGGGGGTAGCTGACGTCGATGTCGCGCTCGGGGGAGCCGATGTCGTGACCGGCGGAGAAGTGCTTGCCCTCGCCGGCCAGCACGATCACCTTGACCCGGTCGTCCTCGCAGGCCCGGTAGAACGCGTCGTCGAGCGCGTAGGTCATCACCGAGTTCTGCGCGTTGCGGTAGTCGGGCCGGTTCATCGTCACCACGGCGACCTGGTCGCGGACCTCGTAGTGGACGACCCCTTGTTCTGCTGCCATCGGGCGCTCCTAGCTCGGCCTTGCGATTGCGGCACGTCGAGGTTAGCCGAACAAGCAAGTGCTTGGTAGAGTGCCGACGCGTTAACGACGCCGAGGAGGCGGTTGTGGACCTCACCGACAGCGCCGAGGAAGCGGCCTTCCGCCGCGAAGTCCGGCAGTGGTTGTCCGAGCACCTGACCGGCGAGTTCGCCGAAGCACGAGGACTCGGCGGACCCGGACGCGAGCACGAGGGATTCGACGTGCGGCTCGCCTGGGACCGGCTGCTCGCCGAACACGGGTGGACGTGCCTGGGGTGGCCCGTGGAGTTCGGCGGGCGTGAAGCCGACGTCGGCCAGCAGATCATCTTCCACGAGGAGTACGCCCGCGCTCAGGCGCCGGTCCGCGTCGGCCACATCGGCGAGGAACTGCTCGGGCCCACCCTGATGGCCTTCGGCAGCCCCGAGCAGCAGAAGCGGTTCCTCCCCGAGATCGTCGGCGCGCGCGAGCTGTGGTGCCAGGGCTACTCCGAGCCCGGCGCGGGCTCCGACCTCGCCAACGTCGCCACCACCGCTCGCCTGGAGGGCGACGAGTGGGTGCTCAACGGCCAGAAGGTGTGGACGTCGATGGCGCACGTCGCCGACTGGTGCTTCGTGCTCGCCCGCACCGACCCCGACCAGCGCCGCCACCAGGGCCTGTCGTACTTCCTGGTGCCCATGGACCAGCCCGGGATCCGGGTCCGGCCGATCATGCAGCTCACCGGCACCTCGGAGTTCAACGAGGTGTTCTTCGACGACGCCCGCACCGCAGCCGGGCACGTCGTGGGCGAGGTCGGGCAGGGCTGGAAGGTCGCGATGGGCACGCTCGGGTTCGAACGCGGCATCGGAACCGTCGACCAGCAGGTCGTCTTCCGCCGTGAGCTCACCGAGATCACCGAGCAGGCCCGCGCCAACGGGGCCCTCGACGACCCGCTGCTGCGCGACCGCATCACCCGCGCCTGGACCGACCTGGAAGCCCTGCGCTGCACCGTCTTCCGACTGCTCGGTGCCGAAGGGCCGCCCGGCCCCGAATCGTCGGTGGTCAAGCTGCTGTGGTCGAACTTCCACCGGGACCTCGGGGAACTCGCCATGGCGGTCGCCGGGCCCAACGGGCTCATCGCCCAGGGCGAGCCCTACGACCTCGACAGCCGTCAGCGGCTGTTCCTGTTCACCCGCGCCGACACGATCTACGGCGGCTCCAACGAGATCCAGCGCAACATCATCGCCGAGCGGGTGCTCGGCCTGCCGCGCGAACCCCGACCCCAGGAGGGCACCCGATGACCCAGGCCCCGCCCGCGCACGGACTGCTCAACGGCAGGACCGCGGTGGTCACCGCCGCGGCAGGCACCGGAATCGGCTCGGCGGTCGCGCGCCGGATGCTCGAAGAAGGCGCGCAGGTGCTCATCAGCGACCGGCACGAGCGCCGGCTCGCCGAGACCTGCGCCGAACTCGCCGAGCTGCCCGGCGCGAAGGTCGCCTCGGTGGCCTGCGACGTCACCGACGAGACCCAGGTGCAGCGCATGTTCGACACCGCGACAAGCACCTTCGGCCAGGTCGACGTGGTGGTCAACAACGCCGGCCTGGGCGGCACGGCCTCGATCCTGGAGATGACCGACGAGCAGTGGGACAAGGTCGTCGACGTCACCCTCGGCGGCACCTTCCGCTGCACGCGCGCCGCGACCCGGCTCTTCCGCGACCAGGGCAACCCCGGCGTCGTGGTCAACAACGCCTCCGTCGTCGGCTGGCGGGCGCAGGCCGGGCAGTCGCACTACGCGGCAGCCAAGGCCGGTGTCATGGCGCTGACCCGCTGCGCCGCGATGGACGCCGCCGAGCTCGGCGTCCGGATCAACGCCGTCGCCCCGAGCCTGGTGATGCACGAGAACCTGGCCAAGGTGACCTCCGACGACCTGCTGACCACGCTCACCGAGCGCGAGGCGTTCGGCCGCTCGGCCGAGCCGTGGGAGATCGCCAACGTGATCGTCTTCCTCGCGTCGGACTACTCGACCTACCTCACCGGCGAGGTCATCTCGGTCTCCAACCAGCACCCATGACCCTCCGGCGCGCAACGCCGCGGCGGCTTTGAGAGGATGGACTCGTGGTCTCGACCAAGCGCTTGTCCGCACGCAACCGCCCGGCGCGGGAGAACGGCTCCGAACGCCGAGCCGAACTGCTCGCCATCGCCGGCGAGCTGTTCGCCACCCGTGGGTTCCTCGCGACCACGGTGCGCGACATCGCCGACGCCGCCGGCATCCTCTCCGGCAGCCTCTACCACCACTTCGACTCCAAGGAGGCGATGGTGGACGAGATCCTGCGCGAATTCCTCGACGACCAGCGGCAGGCCAACGCCAAGATCATCGAGGAGGCCGAGGACCCGCGCACCGCGCTCACCGAGCTGATCAAGCGGTCCTACGCGGCGCTGCGCCAGCACCCGGCCGCGATCGCGATCTTCCAGAACGAGGCCAACTACCTGGCCCAGTTCGAGCGCTTCGACTACCTGCCCGGCGTGGCCGACGAGTTCGAGAAGACCTGGCTCAAGGTCCTCCAGGAGGGGCAGAAGAGCGGGGTCTTCCGGGAAGACCTCAACGCCAAGCTCACCTACCGCTTCATCCGCGACACCGTGTGGACGACAGTCCACTGGTTCAACCCGAGCGGCAAGCTGAGCATCAAGTCCATCGCGGACCAGTACATCAACATCCTCTGCGACGGCATCGTAGCCCGCTGACCAGCGGCAACGAGCCTGCTTGCGCGGGCGATTCCAATTTCGCGCGAAATTCGAGTCCGAACTCCGGAGGTCGAATTTCGCGCGAAATTCGAATCAGGCGCTGAGCGCGCCGGTCCGGCGGAGGGTGTCGCGGGCCTCGGTGATGAGGGTGTCGATGAGCTTCTCGCAGCTGGGGAGCTCGTCGATCATGCCGACGACCTGGCCCGCCGGGAGGACTCCCGCTTCTGGGTGGCCGTCGACCAGAGCTGATTTGATCAGCATGGGGGTGTTGGCCGCCAGGAGGACCCTGTTGAGGGGGAGCTTCTGGGCCTTGCGCATGGCGAGGCCATCGGTGACGAGCTGGCGCCAGGTCATGCCGGTGAGGGCCTTGAAGGCGACCGCCTGGCGCAGCGCGCGGGGGAGCCGTCGCAGCAGGCCCTGCGACTCGGCGGAGTCGGTGAGATCGGTGCGCAGCATCCGGTGCGGCAGACCGTCCACCTTGGACGTGACGACGGTGTCGCCGACCTGCGCTTCCAGGTAGGAGCCCTTGACATCGTCGGGAACCCGGCTGTCCGTGGTGAGCAGGAAGCGGGTCCCCATCGCCACTCCCGCCGCGCCGTAGCACAGCGCGGCGGCCAGGCCGCGGCCGTCGAAGAACCCGCCCGCGGCGATGACCGGGATGTCCACCGCGTCCACCACCTGCGGCAGCAGCAGGGTCGTGGCCACCGCGCCGGTGTGGCCGCCGCCCTCGCCGCCCTGCACCAGCACCGCGTCCGCACCCCACGCCGCGACCTTCTCGGCGTGCCTGCGGGCGCCGATGGACGGGATCACCACGACCCCGGCGTCCTTGAGCTTGCCGATGAGCCGCTGCGACGGCGCGAGCGCGAACGAGGCCACCTTCACGCCCTCGCGGATGAGCAGGTCGACGCGCTCCTCGGCGTCACCCGCGTCGGCGCGCAGGTTCACCCCGAACGGCTCGCCGGTGCGCTCCTTGACCTCGCGGACCGCGTCGGTGAGCTGCGGCAACGTCATCGTCGCCGAGGCCAGCACGCCCAGCCCACCCGCGTTCGCGGTCGCCGAGACCAGGCTCGGGCCGGCCACCCAGCCCATGCCCGTCTGCACGACCGGGTGGCGCACACCGGTCAGGTCGCACAGCGGCGTGCGCAGCAGCTGCTCGGTCACGCCGGAACCTCCTTGTCCCGCAACCCCTTCGGGTCGATCCGGTTCCGGATCAGGGCGAGCTCGTCGTCGGTCGGCGACCGGGTTTCGGCGACCTCGTCGACGGCGAGCTCGAAGCCGGTCTTCTCCCGCACCTCGTCCACGCTCACCCCGGGGTGCACCGAACGCAGCCGCATCGAGCCGTCCGGGCCCTGGAAGTCCAGCACCGCCAGGTCGGTCACCACCACCTGCACGTCGTGGTACTTCGCACCGACCTGACGCGCCCGGTCGTGCCCGACACCGGCCACCAGGTCCACGGATTCGACGAAGATCTTGGTGCTGTGGTTGGGGATCCAGTAGTTCGTGGTGTGGTTGACGGAGTTGCCCGGCGCCCCGCGCACCCCGATCAGCTGCACCTTGGGCTGGGCCCAGTCACCGATGCGGGAGATGTTCTGGTTGCCGAACCGGTCCACCTGCGAAGCGCCCATCATCACCCGGCGCTTCCCGCCCGCCAGCAGGTCCAGGACCTTGCCGTAGGGCAGCCAGCCCTCGACCGCGGCGGTGGACTCCTCGCCCAGCGGCGTCGTCTCGGCGATCAGCATCGCCTCGCCGTCGGAGAGCAGCAGCTCGGGCGCGCTGGTCAGCCGGGCCAGCCGGGCGCCGATCGAGGGGATCGTGCCGAACGGCGAGGCGATGACCGACCCCGCGTCGGCGAAGCTGTCGGCGCAGGCCACCGCGCAGACCTCGGCCCTGGTGATCGTCATGCCGGTACCTCCGCGCGCGCGTGGAACTTCTCGACCGCCGCCTGGTAGTCCGCTTCGTCCCCGTCAAGGAACTCGGCGCGGAACGCCTCCCACTGGCCGGGTTTCGCGCTGGTGACGTAGTGCCGCTGGAACGCCTCGTCGCGGCCGTAGTCGGGCACGCAGCTGGTGAAGTGCGCGCCGTGGGGCGTCTCCACCACGCCCTGCAGGTGGAGGCGGTTGATCAGCAGCGACTGCGGGGGAGCGGTCTCGGTGAGATCCTCGGTCGCGACGATCCGCTCGCAGCTGAGGAAGCTGGTCTCGGCCGCGGCGCACATCAGGTCGTCGAAGTACGGGTCGGGGCCGAGGTACTGGCCGTTGCCGTAGCGGTCGGCGCGGTTCATGTGCACCAGCGCGACGTCCAGGTTCAGCGCCGGCATCGCGACCAGTTCCTCGTCGTCGGCGTAGGGGGAGCGGACGGTGCGCAGCTCCGGGTTCAGCGCCATCACGTCGGAACCGAGCCCGGCGCGCGTGGGCAGGAACGGCAGTCGTGCCGCGGCCGCGCGGAGCCCCGCCAGCACCATGCCCTCGTCGTACTCGGCCACGTCGAGCTCGCCGCGCTGGCGGGCCGACCGGAAGTGCGGGTCGAGCGGGATCGAGTCCAGCGAGACGAAACCGTAGACGACCTTGCGGAGCTTGCCCGCGGCGCACAGCAATCCGACGTCCGGACCGCCGTAGGACACCAGCGTCAGGTCCTCGAGGTCGGAGCGCAGGATCGCGCGCACCAGCGCCATCGGCTTGCGCCGGGAACCCCAGCCGCCGATGCCGATCGTCATGCCGTCGCGCAGGCGGGAGACCACCTCGTCGACGGTCAGCTGCTTGTCCTGCACCTACGCCTCCTTCTCGCGGCCGAACTCGGCGCGGATCTCGTCCGACACCCCGGTGAGGTTGAGCTCGAAGGTGAAGCCCTGCTCGAACCGGTAGCTGCGGTTGACGTCCACCGGGTCGATGCCGTTGAGCGCGGCCTTGGCCTTGCGGATCACCAGCGGGTTCTTGGCCGCGATGTCGGCGGCCACCTCCAGCGCGGCGTCCAGGAGTCCTTCGCGCGCAACGACCTTGTGCACCGAGCCGAACTCGGCCAGCTGCTGCGCGGTGGCCGTCTGTCCGGTGTAGAACATGGCGCGCATCATGTGCTGCGGCACCAGGCGGGACAGGTGCGTGGCCGCGCCGAGCGCTCCCCGGTCCACCTCCGGCAGGCCGAAGGTCGCGTCGTCGCTGGCGACGATCACGTCGGAGTTGCCGACCAGGCCGATGCCGCCGCCGACGCAGAACCCCTGCACGGCGCTGATCACCGGTACCGGGCACTCGTAGACGGCCTTGAACGCCTCGTAGCAACCGTTGTTGACGGCGACGAGCTTGTCGTGGCCGGGATCGGCGGCCAGTTCCTTGATGTCCACACCCGCGTTGAAGCCGCGTCCCTCGGCGCGCAGCACCACGACCCGGGTCTGCGGTTCGGCACCGCTGTCGCGCAGCGCCTCGGCGAGGTCGAACCAGCCCTTGACCGGCAGTGCGTTCACCGGTGGGTGGTCGACGGTGAGGACCACGATTCCGCCGTCCCGCCGTTCGATTTGCGTGCCCATGCCACCTGCCAAACCTAGCACTTGTTTGGTTGGGTTGTTACCGTAGCAACACCGCAGGACACCCCGCCAGGGGCGAGAACGCAGGGAGCGGCGGATGGGCATCGAGATCGACCTCACCGGCCGGGTCGTGCTGGTGACAGGAGGAACGCGGGGTCTCGGAGCGGGCATCGCCGAGACGTTCCTGCGCGCCGGGGCGGAGGTCCACGTCTGCGCCCGCAAACCTGTCGACGAACTTCCCTCGCACGGCTCGGCCACCGCGCACTTCGCGCAGGTCGACGTCCGGGAGAGCGAGCAGGTCGCCGAGCTGATCACCGACATCCGGCAGCGCTCCGGGCGGTTGGACGTGCTGGTCAACAACGCGGGTGGCACTCCGGTCGCCGACACCGCGAGCGCGTCGATCCGCTTGCACCGCAAGGTCGTCGAGCTGAACCTCATCGCACCGCTGCTGCTGGCCCAGCACGCGCGCGACGCGCTCGTGGAGACCAGGGGCTCGATCATCAACATCAGCAGCGTCTCCGGCCGCCGACCGTCACCGGGCACCGCGGCCTACGGCGCGGCCAAGGCGGGCCTGGACAACCTCACCGGCACGCTGGCCCAGGAACTGGCCCCGGACGTCCGCGTCAACGGCGTGGTGGTGGGGCTGGTCAGCTCCGAGGGCCAGGCCGACCACTACGGCGAGACCGATCTGAGTTCGATCGTCCCCCTGGGGCGCCTCGCCGAACCGTCCGACGTCGGCAACGCCTGCCTCTTCCTCGCCTCCCCGCTGGCCGCCTACGTCACCGGCTCGACGATCACCGTCGACGGTGGAGGCGAACGAACGGCCTACCTCAACGCAATCCGCACGTGACCACAACACCCCCAAGACCGTCACCCCTCCCCAAGACGGTCCCCGATTTCAGTGGAACTCCGGTTCCGGGTCTGGATTTCAGTGGAAGTCGGGTTTCCGATTTCAGTGGAAGTTCGGGTTGTGATTTCCACTGAAATCGGGTTGGGGGTGGAGTTCGCAGATGCCGGTGTTGGTTGTCGGCAACGACTTCTAGGAGGACGAACGTGATTTGTGAAGGCAGGGTCGTCGTCGTGACCGGGGGTGCGCGCGGGATCGGCCGTGCGCATGCCGTGGAGTTCGCTCGGCAGGGGGCCAAGGTCGTCGTGAACGACATCGGGGTGCAGTTGGACGGCAGCGGGGGTGACGGGTCCGCTGCTGCGGAGGTCGCCGAGGAGATCCGGGCGCTCGGCGGCGAGGCCGAGGTGCACGGGGCCGACGTCGCGGACTGGGGGCAGGCGCGGGAGCTCGTGGAGTTCGCCGTCGAGCGGTTCGGGCGGTTGGACGTGCTGGTCAACAACGCCGGGTTCGTGCGCGACCGGATGTTCGTCAACATCGCCGAGGACGAGTGGGACCAGGTCATCCGCGTCCACCTCAAGGGCCACGCCGCCACGATGCGGCACGCCGCCCAGCACTGGCGCGACCGCACCAAGGCGGGCGAGACCGTGGAGGCGAGGATCATCAACACCACGTCCGGTGCGGGACTGCTCGGCAGCATCGGCCAGACCAACTACGCCGCGGCCAAGGCCGGGATCATCGCGCTCACCCTCAACACCGCCGCCGAGCTCGCCCGCTACGGCGTCACCGTCAACGCCATCGCACCGTCGGCGCGCACCCGCATGACCGAGACCGTCTTCGCCGACATGATGGCGCGGCCGGACCAGGGATTCGACGACATGGCCCCGGAAAACGTCTCGCCGCTGGTGGCCTGGCTCGGCAGCGCCGACTCCGCCGAGGTCACCGGTCGGGTCTTCGAGGTCGCCGGTGGCGACATCACCGTCGGCACCGGCTGGACCCGAGGGCCCTCGCGCGACGCCGGCCGACGCTGGGACGCCGACGAGCTCGGACCCGTGGTGGCGGAACTGCTGGCCGAGGCCCCCGTTCCCGACCCCGTCTACGGCACCTGAGGAAGCGGGGTGGTACATCTCTTTTTAGGAGATTCGTCAAAACTCGGAGGACAACGGTGAGCGATCGGCACGCGTGGATCGAGCCCGGCGTGGAACAGGTCGGGCCTGGCGTGCACCGGATTCCGCTGCCGCTGCCCAACGACGGACTGCGCGCGGTCAACGTCTACGCCATCGAGGACTCCGACGGGCTGGTGCTCATCGACTCCGGCTGGGCGCTGGAGGAAGCGCGCACGCAGCTGGAGAAGGGCCTCGGCGAGATCGGCTACGACTTCGCCGACGTGCAGCGGTTCCTGGTGACCCACGTGCACCGCGACCACTACACGCTCGCGGTGCAGCTGCGCCGCACCTTCGGTTCCAAGATCAGCCTCGGCGCCGGTGAGCAGCCCACGATGGACGCGATCCTCGAAGGCGGCACCGAACTCGCCGAGATGCGGCGGTTGCAGCGCTGGGGTGCGCAGGAACTGCTCGGCAAGCTCGCCGAGGCCTACGGCGGCGCACCGCCGGAGCGCAAGGGGGAGAACCCCTACGAGCAGCCGGACGAGTGGCTGCACGGCAAGGTCGAGATCCCGCTGGGATCGCGCACCCTGCTCGCGGTGCCGACGCCCGGGCACACCCGGGGACACGTGGTGTTCCTCGACGCCGACTCCTCGACGCTGTTCTCCGGCGACCACATCCTGCCGCACATCACGCCCTCGATCGGCGTCGAATCCGCCCGCCCGGAGCTGCCGCTCGGCGACTTCCTGGACTCGCTGCAGCTGATGCAGACCTACCCGGACCTGCGGTTGCTGCCCGCGCACGGGCCCGTCGGCGGCAGCTCCCACCAGCGCATCGACGAGCTGCTGCGCCACCACGACGAGCGCCTGCAGCAGACGGCCGAGGTCGTCCGCGACGGTGCGGGAACCGCCTACGAAGCGGCCCTCAAGCTCGGCTGGACGCGGCGGAACAAGGACTTCGCCGATCTCGACCTGTTCAACCAGGTGCTGGCGGTCGGCGAGACGAGCGCGCACCTCGACCTGCTGGTCACGCGCGGCGAACTCACCGCCGCTCAGAACGGTGATGTCGTGGAGTACTCAGGCCAGCAGTAGCCGAACGGTCAGTTCGAGCCGGTTGGACACGTCGGTGGCCGAGGCGCGGCGGGTCACCCACGCGACCAGGTTGGACAGCCAGACGTCGCCGATGACCCGCGCGATCGCCCGCTGCTCCTCGGTGGGCTCGTCGGGAGTCATGGCGTGCGTGAACAGCTGCTCCATCAGCAGCGCCACGGTGTCGACCTCGTTGGCGACCGAGGTGTCGGCGAACATGAACGCCCTGGTCATCGCCTCGGTCAGCTCCGGGTTGCGCTGAAGCTGCCGGGTGGTGCGGTTGAGCACGTGCAGCACCCGGTCGTAGGGCGTGTCGCCGGGGATCTTCGACCGGTCCATCTTCTCCTGCTCGCGCGCGAACTCCCGCGCCAAGCCGACCACCAACAGGTGAATCTTGGAGGGGAAGTAGCGGTACAGGGTGCCCAGGGCGACGTCGGCCTTCTCGGCGACCGCGCGCATCTGCACCGCGTCGTAGCCGCCCTTGCTGGCCAGCGCGATGGTGGCGTCGATGATGCGCTTGCGCCGCTCGGCCTGCGCCGTGGTCCCGGTGTTGCTGCCGCCCCGGAGCGCTTCCAGCACGTTCTGCGAGCTTTCCATGGGCGGGGGCTCTCCTTGAACAGTCGACGGACATCAGGTGACGGCGAAGCGTGTTCGTCGCCACGCGGCTCATCGTGCGGGGCTACTAACGGGTTAAGGTAAGCGGGTTACCTCGACCGAAACATGTTCCAGTCTACCCAGCCCGCGGCCCCCGGGCAGTGTGAGGTGAATCGTGCGGATCGCGTTGCTTTCCTATCGAAGCAAGCCGCATTGCGGCGGACAGGGTGTCTACGTCCGCTACCTCAGCCGCGGCCTCGCCGAGCTGGGACATCACGTCGAGGTGTTCTCCGGTCAGCCCTACCCGGATCTGGACCCCGGCGTGGACCTGACGCCCGTGGACAGCCTCGACCTCTACAACGACGACGACCCGTTCCGCACCCCCCACTGGCGCGAGCTGCGCGACCACATCGACCTGCTCGAGGTCGGCACCATGTGGACCGCGGGCTTCCCGGAGCCGATGACCTTCAGCATGCGCGCGGCGCGGCTGCTCAAGGCCCGCTCGCACGAGTTCGACGTGGTGCACGACAACCAGTGCCTGGGTTCGGGTCTGCTCTCCCTGCAGCGCGCCGGGATTCCGCTGGTCGCAACGGTTCACCACCCGATCACCCACGACCGCCGGGTCGACCTCGCCGCCGCCAAGGGCTGGCGCAAGATCACCGTGCACCGCTGGTACGGCTTCACCAGGATGCAGGCCCGCGTCGCCCGCCAGATCCCGCAGCTGCTGACCGTGTCGCAGAACTCCGCGGACGACATCCGCGAGGACTTCGGCGTCGGCCCCGAGCAGCTGCGCGTCGTGCCGCTGGGCGTGGACGCCGAGGTGTTCAAGCCGCCGACCCGGCCGCGCGTCCCCGGTCGCATCGTGGCCATGGCCAGCGCCGACACCCCGATGAAGGGGGTCGGCACGCTGTTGGAGGCCGTCGCGAAGCTGCGCACCGAACGCGAAGTGGAGCTGGTGCTGGTCAGCAAGCTGACCCCCGGAGGCCCGACCGAGCAGCGCATCGAGGAACTCGCCATCGGCGACGTGGTGCGCACCGTCAAGGGCATCAGCGACGAGGAGCTGGCCGAGCTGCTGGGCTCCGCCGAGGTCGCCAGCGTGCCCTCGCTCTACGAGGGGTTCTCGCTGCCGACCGTGGAGGCGATGGCCTGCGGCACGCCACTGGTCGCCAGCCGCGCGGGTGCGATCCCCGAGGTCGCCGGTCCTGACGGGGAGTGCGCCGATCTGGTGCCGCCGGGCGACGCCGAAGCGCTGGCCAAGGCGCTGGCCCGGCAGCTGGACTCGCCGGAGCACCGCACCCGGCTCGGCGCCAACGGGCGCGAGCGGGTGCTGGCCCGCTACAGCTGGAAATCCGTGGCAGCGGCGACCGTCGACTGCTACGCCGAAGCGATCGCGCGCAGCCCGCGCGGTGGGAAGGGAGCAACGCGTTGCTGACGGTGGACTTCGACAGGCTCGGTGTGCGGCCGGGACAGCGGGTGCTGGACCTGGGTTGCGGCGGTGGCCGGCACGCCTTCGAGCTGTACCGGCGCGGCACCGACATCACCGCCTTCGACCAGGACGTCGAAGAGCTGGAGAACGTCGCCGCGATGTTCGCCGCGATGAAGGACGAGGGCGAGGCGCCCGAGGGCGCCAAGGCCCAGACGGTCTCCGGTGACGCGCTGGCCCTGCCGTTCGCCGACGGCGAGTTCGACGTCGTCATCGCCTCGGAGATCATGGAGCACATCCCCGAGGACGAAAAGGCGATGCGCGAGCTCGTCCGCGTGGTCAAGCCGGGCGGGCGCGTCGTGGTCACCGTCCCGCGCGCCTGGCCGGAGCGGATCTGCTGGGCGCTGTCCGACGAGTACCACCAGGTCGAAGGCGGTCACGTGCGGATCTACTCCGCCGACGAGCTGATCGGCAAGCTCACCGACGCCGGGCTGCGCTACGTCTTCCGCGACCACGCGCACGCGCTGCACTCGCCGTACTGGTGGATCAAGTGCGCGGTGGGCACCGACAACAACGATCACCCGCTGGCCAAGGCGTACCACTCGTTCCTGGTGTGGGACATGATGAAGGCGCCGTGGATCTCGCGGACCGCCGAGAGGCTGCTCAACCCGATCGCGGGCAAGAGCATTGCGATCTACCTGGGCAAACCTCGTGCCGGCGCCTGAGCTGCCGGGCGTCGTCTCCGCGGAGGCGCTCGTCCAGACCGGCAAGGCCATCGCGTCCGTTCAGCTCCCCTCCGGGGAGATCCCGTGGTTCCCGGGCGGTCACACCGACCCGTGGGACCACGTGGAGTGCGCGATGGCGCTGTCGGTGATCGGGCAGCTCGCGGAGGCGGAGCGGGCGTACGAGTGGCTGCGCGACTCGCAGCGCTCCGACGGCTCCTGGCCGCTCCAGGTGCGCGACGGCGTGGTCGAGGACGCCGGAGCCGACACCAACTACTGCGCCTACCCGGCGGTGGGCGTCTGGCACCACGTGCTCATCACCGGTGACGACTCGTTCGCCGAGCGGATGTGGCCGATGGTGCGCGACGCCATCGACTTCGTGCTCACCGCGCAGCACCAGCGCGGCGAAATCGACTGGGGCATCGGCGAAGCCGGGCCGACCGGTGAGGCGCTGCTGTCGGGCAGCTCCAGCATCCACCAGAGCCTGCGGTGCGCGCTGGCGCTGGCCGACCGCGTCGGCGTGCCGCAGCCGAGCTGGGAGGTGGCCGTCGGCCGCCTCGGGCACGCGCTGCGCAGGCATCCGGAAGCGTTCACCCCGAAGACCCGGTACTCGATGGACTGGTACTACCCGATCCTCGGCGGTGCCGTGCGGGGCGAGGCCGGGCTGCGGCGCATCGACGAGCGCTGGGACGACTTCGTCGTGCCGGATCTGGGGATTCGCTGCGTCGACGACCACCCGTGGGTTACCGGGGCCGAGACCTGCGAACTCGTGCTGGCGCTCGACGCTCTCGGCGAGCACGACCGCGCGGTGCAGCAGCTGAGCGCGATGCAGCACCTCCGCGATCCCGACGGCTCGTACTGGACGGGTTTCGTCTTCGCCGACGGCAAGCGCTGGCCGGAGGAGCAGTCCTCCTGGACCGCCGCAGCGGTCGTCCTCGCCACCGACGCTCTGACTCGAACCTCGCTGGGCAACGGCATCTTCCGAGGCGAAGGCCTCCCGAGCGGCCTCCCGGTCGAGAACGCCGCCTGCTGCGCCTACGAACGCACCCGTTGACGCAGCACCCCACTCGGCCGACAAAACCACCCGGCCGAGTGGGGTTTTTCGAATTTCGCGCGAAATTGGAATGGCCCGAACCGCGCCACAATTTCGCGCGAAGTTGGAGATGTCTGGGTCAGGGGAGGGTGCCGGGTTCGCCTGCGGTGCGTTCGAGGACTCGGAGGGAGCCCGTGACCCGGGTTTCGGTGAAGGCTCCGGTGGCGAGGGCTCGGCGGTAGATGTTGTAGGGCGCCTGGCCGCCGTCCTCGGGGTTGGGGAAGACGTCGTGGATGACCAGGGCGCCGCCCGGGGTGAGCCAGTGGGCCCAGCCCTCGTAGTCGGTGATGGCGGCTTCCTCGGTGTGCCCGCCGTCGATGAACAGCAAGGTGAGCGGCGTGCGCCAGAACTCGGCGACCTCGCCGGAGCGGCCGACGATGGCCGTGACCTCGTCCTCCAGGCCGGCTCGGGCGATGGTGCGGCGGAACTCGCCGAGGGTGTCGAGCTTGCCGACGGTGGGGTCCACCAGGTCCGGGTCGTGGTACTCCCAGCCGGGCTGGTGCTCCTCGGAACCGCGGTGGTGGTCGACGGTGACGATCCGGCCGCCGGTGTGCCGTGCGGCGGCGCCCAGGAAGATCGTGGACTTCCCGCAGTAGGTGCCGATCTCGACCCCCGCGCCGGTCCCGAGGTAGGTCGTGGCCGTCTCGTGCAGCGCCAGCCCCTCGTCGGTGGGCATGAACCCGGTCGCCTGCTCGGCGAGGTCGAGCAGTTCCGCAGGCATCGACGGGTGGTGCTCGCGGTCGGTGGTCGATCCCTGCGTCACGTGGTGCCTCTTTCGAATCGGTACTGATGCGCGTTGCAGCGTACCCGGTCCACCCGCTAGCTTGTTAGAACATGTTCTAATTCTCGCAGTGCGGGCGCGGACGAGGAGGCGTAGTGCCGATCGCGATCACCGAGGAGCAGCGGGCCCTGCAGGAGTCCATCCGATCGTGGGCCGAGGGGTCGGGCACCGACCCGGTGCGCAAGCTGGAGAACGCCGACGCCCCGGTCTGGCACGAGCAGGAGACCTGGACCGGCCTGACCGAGATCGGCGTGTTCTCCTTGATCACCGAGGGGCTCGGCACGCTGACCGACCTCGCCGCCGGACTGGAGCAGGCCGCCGACGCGCTGGTGCCCGGGCCGGTGTGGTCCACCGCCGTGGCCGTCGCGCTGCTGGGCGACGCCGACTTCGCCGAGGGCCGGGCCACCGCCGCGGTCGCGCTGGAGCCCGGAGAGCTCGTCGGCGCCGAAACAGGTGACGGGCTGGTGGTTTCCGGTCGCGTCGCCGCCGTCGCGGGAGCCGCGGGCGTGACCCACCTGCTGCTGTGCGCCCGGGTGGACGACCGTCCCGCGTGGTTCCTGGTCGAAGCCGAGCGGGCGGAGCTCCGCGCGCGGCCGTCGCTGGACGTGTCCCGGCCGGTCGCGGAGGTCGTGCTGCACGAGGTCACCGTCCCGGCCGCGCGCGTCGTCGGCGACCGGGAGGTGCGCGATCTCGCGGTCACGCTCGCGGCGGCCGAAGCCGTCGGGATCGCCGGCTGGTGCCTGCGCACCGCCGTCGACCACGCGGGCACCCGCGAGCAGTTCGGGCAGGTCATCGGATCGTTCCAAGCGGTCAAGCACCTCTGCGCGCACATGCTGTGCCGGGTGGAGAAGGCCACCGCCCTGGCCTGGGACGCCGCCCGGGCCGCCGAGGACGCGCCGGAGGAGCACCCGCTCGCCGCCGCCGCGGCCGGAGCCGCCGTCTTCGACGCCGCGGTGGAGGTCGCCAAGGACTGCATCCAGGTGCTCGGCGGCATCGGCTTCACCTGGGAGCACGACGCGCACCTCTACCTCCGCCGCGCGCTGGCGCTGCGCCAGATCGTCGGCGGTTCGGCGGGCTGGCGCCGCCGCGTGGCCGAGCTGTCGGCGTCGGGCGTGCGGCGGAGGCTGAGCCTGTCCGCCGAACTCCCCGAGGACCGGCGCGGCGAGATCCGCGGCTCGGTCGAGGAGATCGCGGCGCTTTCCCCGCAGCAGCAGCGGATCCGGCTCGCCGAGACCGGCTATCTCGCCCCGCACTGGCCCCAGCCCTACGGCTGCGGCGCGAGCCCGCACGAGCAGCTGCTCATCGACGAGGAGCTGGATCGCGCTGGGGTGCGACGCCCTGACATGGTGGTGGGCAACTGGGCGGTGCCGACGATCGTCGAGCACGGCACTGATGGCCAGCGCGATCGGTTCGTCTGGCAGACGCTGCGCGGCGAGATCACCTGGTGCCAGCTGTTCTCCGAGCCGGGAGCGGGTTCCGACCTCGCCGGCCTGCGCACCAAGGCCGAACGCGTCGACGGCGGTTGGAAGCTGACCGGCCAGAAGGTGTGGACGTCCCTCGCGCAGGAAGCGGACTGGGGCATCTGCCTCGCCCGCACCGACCCGGACGCGCCGAAGCACCGCGGTATCAGCTACTTCCTGGTCGACATGCGCTCGGAGGGCATCACGGTCCGGCCGCTGCGGGAGATCACCGGCGTGGAGCGGTTCAACGAGGTGTTCCTCGACGACGTCTTCGTCCCCGACGAATGCCTGGTCGCCGAGCCAGGTCAGGGCTGGAAGCTCGCGCGCACCACGCTGGCCAACGAACGCGTCGCGCTCGGTGGCGGGTCGAGCCTCGGTCAGGAGGTCGAACGGCTGCTGGCCGCCTCCGGGGACACCGATCCGTCGCTGCGCGAACGCCTCGGTGGCGCGGTCGTGGACGGCCTGGCCGGTTCGCTGCTGCGCCTGCGGGCGACGCTGCGCAGCCTGCACGGGCGGGGGCCGGGCGCGGAGTCCAGCGTCGAGAAGCTGCTGGGCGTGTGGCACCGGCAGAACGTCGCGGAGCTCGGCGTCGAGATGCTCGGCACCGAGGCGCTGGTGATGGAGGCCGAGCCGGTGCACGAGGTGCTGCTCACCCGCGCGCTGTCGATCGCCGGTGGCACGACTCAGGTGCTGCTCAACGTGGTCGCCGAGCGAATCCTCGGCCTGCCTCGCTGATCGTTCCCGCGGTCGGCTCGCCCTTGCGTGCCGAGTGGCGCGTGCCCGTCGGAGGTCGGTCGGGTGCGGTTGCACGCGGGAAAGCGGATTCGCCGATCGGAGGCGGTTCCCGAGGCTTGCGCCGGGGCTTGCCCAGGCGGTAGAAGTAGAACAAGTTTCACAACGTGGCCAGGGTTGGTCTAGGGGGCGGGATGGAGTTCACGCTCGGAGAGACGCAGCAGGCAGTGCGGGATCTGGCGGCCGAAGTTCTGGCACGGGAGACCGGGCGGGCCGCCGCCTCAACTGGAATCGGTTTCGACGAGTCGGTGTGGAAGGCGCTCGTCGAGTCGGGCTTGCTGTCGCTGCCCGTTCCCGAGCGCCTCGGCGGTGCTGGGCTCGGCCCGCTGGAGGTCGGTCTGGTGCTCGCCGAGGTCGGCAAGGCCGGGGTCGGCGTTCCGGCTCTGGCGACCCTCGCCCTGGGAGTCCTGCCCATCGCCAGGCACGCCGAGCAGGCTCAACAGGAGCGGCTCCTCGCCGAACCGGGACGGGTGTTCAGCGCGGCGCTCAACGAGGTCTCCGATCCGCTGCCCGCGAAACCCCGCGCGGTGGCGGAGGGAACGCGCGTCACCGGGCGCAAGACCGGTGTGCTGCACGCCGACACCGCGCACCGGCTGCTCGTGTCGGCGAGCACCGAGCACGGCCCCGCGATCGTGCTGGTCGATCCGCACGCCGACGGCGTCACGCTGCACTCGGTGAAGTCCTCGGTCGGCACCGAATGGGTCGTCGACCTCGACGGCGTCGACGGTGAAATCCTCGGCGCGCCAGGCGAATCGCTCCTCCACGACGTGCACGCCTGCGCGCTGGCCGGCATGTGCGCGCTCGGCGACGGCGCCGTGGCGGGGGCGCTGGAGCGCACCGCCGAGCACCTGCGCACGCGCCACCAGTTCGGCAAGCCGCTCGCGGCGTTCCAGGCCGTCGCGCAGCAGATCGCCGACGTCTACGTGGTCAACCGGACCCTGCACCTCGCGGCGCTGTCGGCGTCCTGGCGGCTGGGCACCGGGCGCGACGCCGGGGAGGACCTCGACGTCGCCGCGTTCTGGCTCACCGACCAGGCGCCGACGGCGATGCACACCTGCCACCACCTGCACGGCGGGCTCGGCGTGGACATCACCTACCCGATGCACCGCTACTACTCGCAGGTCAAGGACCTGGCGCGGCTCGCGGGCGGCGCCGAGCACCGCGTCGACGTCCTCGCCCGACACGCCTGAGGAGAAGCCGTGTTCATCGAACTCACCGAGGAGCAGCGCGAGCTGCAGGCCGAACTGCGGGAGTACTTCGGCAACCTCGTCACCGACGAGGAGCGGGCAGCCCTCGCCGTGGACCGGCACGACGACGCGCACCGCGCGGTGGTGCGTCGGATGGGCCGCGACGGCTGGCTGGGCGTGGGCTGGCCGGAGGAGTACGGCGGGCGCGGCTTCGGGGACGTCGAGCAGTACATCTTCGCCAACGAGGCCTCCCGCGCCGACGTGCAGCTGCCGTCGGTGACGCTGCAGACGGTCGGGCCGACGTTGCAGACCTACGGGACCGAGGAGCAGAAGTCCTTCTTCCTGCCCAAGATCCTCGCCGGGGACGTGCACTTCGCGATCGGCTACACCGAGCCCGAAGCCGGCACCGACCTCGCCTCGCTGCGCACCACGGCCGTGCGCGATGGCGATTCGTACGTGGTCAACGGGCAGAAGATCTTCACCACCGGCGGGCACGACGCCGACTACATCTGGCTGGCCTGCCGCACGAACTCCGAGGCGCCCAAGCACAAGGGCATCTCGATCCTCATCGTCGACACCAGCGACCCCGGCTACTCGTGGACGCCGATCATCACCGCCGACGGTTCGCACCACGTCAACGCGACCTACTTCAACGACGTGCGGGTTCCGGCGTCGATGCTGGTGGGGGAGCAGGACCGCGGATGGAAGCTGATCACCACGCAGCTCAACCACGAGCGCGTCATGCTCGGCCCGTCCGGTCGCACCGGCGGGCTGCGCGAGCGGGTGCACGCGTGGGCGCGCGAACACGACCTGCTCGAACGACCCGACGTGCGACGGGTTCTCGCCCGGGTGCGAGCGTTCGAGCGGGTCAACGAACTGCTCAACTGGCAGGTCGCGGCCTCGGCGTCGCTCGGTCCGGTGGAGGTCGCCGACGCCTCGGCGACCAAGGTGTTCTCCTCCGAGACCGTGCAGATGCTCGGTCGCGAGCTGGAGGAGATCGTCGGGCGGCACGGTGATCCGTCCGATGAGGACACCGCAGAACTGATGCGATGGCTGGACGTCCAGGCCAAGCGCAACATCGTGCTGACCTTCGGAGGCGGTGTCAGCGAGGTGCAGCGAGAACTGATCGCCACCGCCGGGCTGGGGCTTCCGCGGGTACCGCGCTGAGGAGGGGAGTGTCATGACCAGCACCGAGGCCGACGAGATCCGCTTGGCGGCGAAGCGGATCGCCGAGCGCGGTTCCAGCGCCCCGCGTCCGGCGCGCGATCCGGTCAACCTGCCGATGATCAACAACTGGGTCGAGGCGATGGGCGACGACAACCCCGTCTACACCTCGGCGGAGGCGGCGGCCGAGTCCGTCCACGGTGGACTCGTCGCACCGCCGGCGATGGCGCAGGTGTGGACGATGGGCGGGCTCAACCCGCAGCGCGACCCCGACGACCCGCTCTACGCCATGATGGGCGAGCTCGACGAGGCCGGGTACACCTCGGTCGTCGCGACCAACTGCGACCAGACCTACCACCGCTACCTCAAGCACGACGAGCAGGTCGTGGTCACCACCAAGCTCGACTCGGTGGTCGGGCCGAAGACGACCGGGCTCGGCGAGGGCTGGTTCGTCACCACCCGCAACACCTGGTACGTCGGTGACGAGCCGGTGGCCGAGATGATGTTCCGGGTCCTGAAGTTCAAGCCGGCCGAAGCCAAGAGCGCTGAGGCCGAGCCGGAACCGGAGCCACCGGCCGAGGTCGTCCGGCCCGCGATCAACCGCGACACCGCGTACTTCTGGGAAGGCACGGCCGCGGGCGAGCTGCGCATCCAGCGCTGCGGCGGCTGCGGACTGCTGCGGCACCCGCCTGGGCCGATGTGCCCGGAGTGCGGTGCCACCAAGCGCACGCACCTGGTCTCCGAGGGGCTCGGCGAGGTCTACAGCTACGTCGTGCACCACCGGCCCGCGATCCCGGGCAAGAAGCTGCCGCTGGTGATCGCGCTGGTCGAACTCGACGAGGGCGTGCGGATCCTCGGCGAGCTGCACGACGTCGAGCCCGACGAGGTGACGATCGGGCAGCGCGTCCAGGTCGCCTACCAGCGCATCGACGACGAACTGACCTTGCCGTACTGGAGACCTTCGGAGGACGAATGAGTGACACTTTCGCTTCGCGTGCTCATTCGTCCGACCGGGTGCGGGTGTCCCGCAGAGCACTGGAGGCAGCATGACTTTGGCGCACACCCTCTCGGCGGGCGAGGTCGCGGTCGGCGACGCGTTGCCGGAGGAGCGCATCGAGGCGACTCCGACCTTCATCGTCAGCACGGCCATCGCCACCCGCGACTTCCAGGACGTGCACCACGACCGGGACCTGGCGCAGGCCAAGGGATCCCAGGACATCTTCCTCAACATCCTCACGACGACCGGCCTGGTGCAGCGCTACGTCACCGACTGGGCCGGACCGGAGGCGCTGGTGCGCGGGGTGTCGATCAAGCTCGGCGTGCCCTGCTACGCCTACGACACCCTGACCATGCACGGACAGGTCCTGGAACGCGGTGACGACGTGTTCGTGGTCGAGGTGCTGGGCCGCAACCAGCTCGGCACCCACGTCACCGGCCGGGTTCGGCTGGAACTCCCGGAGGTGGCCCGATGATCTCAGGAAAGACCGCCATCGCAGGCATCGGCGCGACCGAGTTCTCCAAGGATTCCGGGCGCAGCGAGCTGCAGCTGGCCGCCGAGTGCGTGCGCGGTGCGCTGGCCGACGCCGGGATCCAGCCGTCCGATGTGGATGGTCTGGTGACCTTCACGATGGACACCAACACCGAGGTCGCGGTGGCCCGCGAGGTCGGCATCCCGAACCTGAGCTACTTCAGCCGCATCCACTACGGCGGCGGCGCGGCCTGCGCCACCGTGCAGCAGGCGGCGATGGCGGTGGCGACCGGGATGGCCGAGGTCGTGGTCTGCTACCGCGCCTTCAACGAGCGCTCCGGGCAGCGGTTCGGCCAGTTCAACGCCGGGCTGTCCGGGCAGGCGACCTCCACGGGCGTCGACAACAGCTGGTCCTACCCGATGGGCCTGGGCACGCCGGGCGCGCAGGTGGCCATGTTCGCCCGCCGCTACATGCACTCCTACGGCGTGACCAGCGAGGACTTCGGCCGCATCGCGGTCGCCGACCGCAAGCACGCCGCCACCAACCCGCACGCCTGGTTCTACGAGCGGCCGATCACCCTGGAGGACCACCAGAACTCGCGGTGGATCACCGAGCCGCTGCGGTTGCTGGACTGCTGCCAGGAGAGCGACGGCGGGGTCGCGCTGGTGGTGACCAGCCTGGACCGCGCTCGCGACCTGGCCCACCCGCCCGCGGTCGTGGTGGGGGCGGCTCAAGGGAGCGGACCGGACCAGTTCACCATGACCAGCTACTACCGCGACGACCTCACCGGCCTGCCGGAGATGGGTCTGGTGGCGCGGCAGCTGTGGGAGCAGTCCGGGATCGGTCCGCAGGACGTGCAGGTGGGCATCCTCTACGACCACTTCACGCCGTTCGTGCTGGTCCAGCTCGAAGAGCTCGGGTTCTGCGGCCGAGGCGAGGCCAAGGACTTCATCGCCGACGGAGCCATCGAGCACGGCGGGCGGCTGCCGCTGAACACCCACGGCGGTCAGCTGGGGGAGGCCTATATCCACGGGATGAACGGCATCGCCGAGGCGGTCCGCCAGATCCGGGGAACGGCGGTCAACCAGGTCGATGACGTCGACAACGTCCTCGTGACCGCGGGAACCGGCGTCCCCACCAGCGGACTGGTCCTCACTTCGAACTGAAACATGTTGTAGATTTTGCCGCGTTGGGCGGTATGATGTAGCGCGTAGCAGCATGTGAACCGGGTCCAATGTGAGAGGGAACCTGTTCCAGTCGGTGGTTCGGGGAGGTCGAATGCTCAGTGCCGAGACCCGGGAAGGGCTCGCCGAGCGGTTGTGGCGGGCCGAGCGGGATCGGGCCCCGATCCCGCCGCTGGTCGAGTCGCACCCGGACATCGACGTGGTCGACGCCTACGAGATCCAGCTGATCAACATCCGCCGCCGCGACATCGCGGTCGCCGGGCACAAGGTCGGACTGTCCTCGCCGGCGATGCAGCAGATGATGGGCGTCGACGAACCCGACTACGGGCACCTGCTGGCCGACATGCGGTTGGCCGAGGACGTTCCGATCGATGCCCGCGCCTACTGCTACCCGCGGGTGGAGGTCGAGGTCGGATTCCTGCTGGCCGAGGACATCCCGCCGGACTGCGACGAGCAGGGCGTCCTCGACCGCACCGAGACGCTGATCCCCTCGATCGAGCTGATCGACAGCCGGATCCGCGACTGGCGGATCGGCATCGCCGACACCATCGCCGACAACGCCTCCTCCGCCGGCTACGTGCTCGGAGCCCAGCGGGTGGCGCCCGCCGAGCTCGACCCGCGAGGCATCGACGCCGTCCTGCACCGCAACGGCGAGGTCGTCGCCGAGGGCCGTTCCGACGCGGTGCTGGGCAACCCCGCCACCGCCGTGGCCTGGCTGGCCAACAAGGTCGCCAAGTTCGGAGTCCGGTTGCGCGCCGGGAACGTCGTGCTGCCCGGATCCTGCACCCGCGCCATCGACCTGCGGCCCGGAGACGTGTTCCGCGCCGAGTTCACCGGTCTCGGCACCGTCGGTCTCACCGCGAAACCCTAGGAGGTGTTTCGAAGTGGCGGAGCCACTTTCTCTTTCGGTGAGTGGGCAAGCAATTCGCACCGCCGGAGGTTCTGAGGGGCTTCGTGGCGAGCACGCCGCGACGCCGTGTATTTGGCATACATCAGGAGTGGCGCGCGGAGTCCACGGGGCCTCTCAGGTTCTCCTACTTGCACTGATCCGCAAAAGGACTTCGACACACTCGCTAGGAGGGGCGTCATGACCGCGAAGGCGGCCATCGTCGGGTCGGGCAACATCGGCACCGACCTGCTCTACAAGCTCAGCCGGTCCAGGGACGTCGAACCGGCCTGGATGATCGGCATCGACCCGGACAGCGACGGCCTGCGCCGCGCGGCCGACCTGGGCGTGACCGCCAGCGCCGAAGGCGTGGACTGGTTGCTGGACAACGAGAGCCCGGACATCGTCTTCGAGGCGACCTCGGCCTACGTGCACAAGGCCAACGCACCGCGCTACGCCGAGCGCGGCATCCGCGCCATCGACCTCACCCCGGCCGCCGTCGGCCCGTACGTGGTGCCGCCGGTCAACATCGACGAGCACCTCGACGCGCCGAACATCAACCTCATCACCTGCGGCGGGCAGGCGACCATCCCGATCGTGCACGCCGTCTCGCGGGTCGTGCCGGTCGCCTACGCCGAGATCGTCGCCTCCGTGGCCTCGGTGTCGGCAGGGCCTGGAACCCGGTCGAACATCGACGAGTTCACCCGCACCACGGCTAAGGGCATCGAGGTCATCGGGGGAGCCGAGCGCGGCAAGGCGATCATCGTCCTCAACCCCGCCGACCCACCGATGATCATGCGGGACACCATCTTCTGCGCCATCCCGGCCGACGCCGACACCGACGCCATCGGTGAGTCGATCACCCGGATGGCCCGCGACATCGCCGAGTACGTCCCCGGCTATCGGCTGCTGTCCGAGCCGCAGTTCGACCCGCCCTCGGCCGTCACCGGCGGCCAGGCCCGCGTCGCGGTGTTCGTCGAGGTCGAGGGCGCGGGCGACTTCCTGCCGAAGTACTCCGGGAATCTCGACATCATGACCGCCGCCGCCGTGCGGGTCGGCGAAGAGCTCGCCCGCACCGGCGCGCTGCAGAAGGAGGCCGCGCGGTGACCGGACTGCCCAAGACCTACAGCGACGAGCTCGACCTGCGCATCACCGACACCTCGCTGCGCGACGGCTCGCACCACAAGCGCCACCAGTTCACCGCCGACGAGGTGCGCTCCATCGTCACCGCGCTCGACGGCGCCGGTGTGTCGGTGATCGAGGTGACCCACGGCGACGGGCTCGGCGGATCCTCGTTCAACTACGGCTTCTCCCGCACGCCGGAGCAGGAGCTGATCACCCTGGCGGCCGAGACCGCGCGCAACGCCAAGATCGCAGTCCTGATGCTGCCGGGCGTCGGCGTCACCGACGACATCGTGATCTCGCGCGACAACGGCGCTTCGGTGTGCCGGATCGCCACCCACTGCACCGAAGCCGACGTGTCCGTGCAGCACTTCGGGCTTGCGCGCGAGCAGGGCATGGAGACCGTCGGATTCCTGATGATGGCGCACTCCCAGCCGCCGGAGGTGCTGGCCAAGCAGGCGCGGATCATGGTCGACGCCGGCTGCCAGTGCGTCTACGTCGTCGACTCCGCCGGTGCGCTGGTGCTGGAGCAGGTCGCCGAGCGGGTCCAGGCCATCGACGCCGAGATCGGCGGTGACGCGCAGATCGGCTTCCACGGGCACGAGAACCTCGGCGTCGCCGTGGCCAACTCCGTGGCGGCCGCGCGCGCCGGTGCCGTTCAGATCGACGGCAGCGCCAGGCGTTTCGGCGCGGGAGCGGGCAACACGCCGGTGGAGGCGTTCGTCGGCGTGTGCGACAAGCTCGGATTCCGGACCGGGGTGGACTTCTTCGCCATCGCCGATGCCGCCGAGGACGTGGTGCGGCCGGCGATGCCCGAGGAATGCCTGCTGGACCGCTCCGCGCTGATGATGGGCTACGCCGGGGTGTACTCCAGCTTCCTCAAGCACGCCGCCAATCATGCCGAGCGCTACGGCGTCAGCCAGGCGCAGCTGCTGGTCCGGGCCGGTGAGCGCAAGCTCGTCGGCGGCCAGGAGGACCAGCTGATCGACATCGCGTTGGAGCTCACACGCGAAAAGGCCGAGTGACAAGACCCGAACTCTCGAACGGAGCGCTGCATGAGTGAGCGGGACAGCACAGAAGTTCTCGAAGCGGTGCGCAAGCTGCTTCCCTCGCTGCGCGATCGAGCGCAGCAGGCCGAGGACGGCCGCAAGATCCCGGCGGAATCCATCGCCGAACTGCAGGAAGCGGGCTTCTTCTCGCTGCTGCAGCCCCAGCGCTACGGCGGTTACGAGGCCGATCCGGTGGAGTTCTACACCGCGGTGAAGCTCATCGCCAGCGCCTGCGGCTCCACCGGCTGGGTCGCCTCCATCCTCGGCGTGCACCCCTGGCACCTGGCTCTGTTCCCGCAGCAGGCGCAGGACGACGTCTGGGGCGAGGACACCAACACGCGAATCTCGTCCTCCTACGCGCCGATGGGCAAGGCCACGGTCGTCGACGGCGGCTACCGGTTGTCCGGCAAGTGGAGCTTCTCGTCCGGTTGCGACCACGCGAGCTGGGTGTTCGTCGGCGGACCCGCGCTCGACGGCGACGGCAAGATGGTCGACTTCTGCACCTACCTGCTGCCGCTGGGCGACTACGCCATCAACGACGTGTGGGACACCGTCGGCCTGCGCGGCACCGGCAGCAACGACATCGTCGTGGACGACGTGTTCATCCCCTCCCACCGGGCGTTGAGCTTCATGGCGATGTCGAAGACCCAGTGCCCCGGCCACGAGATCAACACCGCGCCGCTGTACAGGCTGCCGTGGGGAACGGTGCACCCCTCGACGATCACCGCTCCGATCATCGGCATGGCGCAGGGCGCCTACGACGCGCACGTGGAGCACCAGGCCAAGCGGGTCCGGGCCGCCTACGCCGGTGAGCAGGCCAAGGACGACCCGTTCGCCAAGGTTCGCATCGCCGAGGCCGCCAGCGAGATCGACGCCGCGTGGCTGCAGCTGTCAACCAACATCGCCGAGGAGCTCGCCCTGCTCCGAGCGGGCGAGGAGGTGCCGATGTCGTTGCGGCTCAAGGCCCGGCGCGACCAGGTGCGCGGCACCGCGCGGGCGATCTCCGCGGTGGATCGGCTCTTTGAGAACTCCGGCGGCCGGGCGCTGCAGTCCGGCACGCCGATCCAGCGGTTCTGGCGGGACGCGCACGCAGGCAGGGTGCACGCGGCCAACGACGCCGAGCGCGCCTACACGATGTTCGGCAGCGGGGAATTCGGTCTACCGGTGAAGGATTCGATGGTCTGATGGTGGAGATCAAGAGCCAGGACGCGACGCTGCCCTCCGGGCTGACGCTGCACTACCACGAGGCCGGGGTCGGCAACGAGTCCACTGTGGTCATGCTGCACGGCGGCGGTCCCGGGGCGTCGGCGTGGAGCAACTTCAGCCGCAACATCGACGCCTTCGCCGAGGAGTTCCACGTCATCGCCGTGGACCAGCCCGGATTCGGCAAGTCGTCGAAACCGACCGAGCACGGCCAGTACTTCACCCACAGCGCGAACGCCCTCAAGGAGCTGTTCGACGCGCTGGGCGTCGACAAGGCGCACCTGCTGGGCAACTCGCTCGGCGGCGGCACCGCGGTGCGCTTCGCGCTGAACTTCCCGGACCGAGCGGGCCGGCTGGTGCTGATGGGGCCGGGCGGGCTGAGCATCAACGTGTTCGCGCCCGACCCCACCGAAGGCGTGCAGAGGCTCGGCCAGTTCGCGGCGCCGCCCGGGCCGACTAAGGAGAAGCTCGAGGCGTTCCTGCGGACGATGGTCTACGACCAGTCGCTGATCACCGAGGAGCTGCTCGACGAGCGCTTCGCCGCTGCGAGCGCGCCGGAATCGCTGGCCGCGATGAAGGCGATGGGCAAGTCCTTCTCCCAGCCGGAATCCTTCGAAGAGGGCCTGCTGTGGCGGGAGGCCTACAAGCTGCGGCAGCGGGTCCTGCTGATCTGGGGCCGCGAGGACAGGGTCAACCCGCTGGACGGGGCGCTGGTGGCGCTCAAGCTCATCCCGCGCGCCCAGCTGCACGTATTCGGACGCTGCGGGCACTGGGCGCAGCTGGAGAAGTTCGACGAGTTCAACCGCATCACCCGAGATTTCCTGACCGACTGACTTGGTGTTTGAAGTGGCGAAGCCACTTTCGCTTCTGGCGAGCGCCCTCGACGCTTGCACCGCCGGGGGTTCTCAGCGGCTTCGTGGTGAGCACGCCTCGACGCCGTGTATTGGCATGCATCAGTCGTGGCGGGCGGAGTCCACGGAGCCGCTGAGGTTCCCCCACCCGCACCGCGAAGCAAGAAGACCAGCGCTTCTGAGAAAGCAAGGGAGGGTCCCCCATGGGCATTCGCTCGCTCGGGTACCTGCGCATCGAGGCCACCGACATCGAGGCGTGGCGGGTGTACGGCCTGAAGGTCCTCGGCATGGTCGAGGGCAGCGGGACCGACCCGGACGCGTTGTACCTGCGCATGGACGACTTCCCGGCGCGGCTGGTGATCGTGCCCGGTTCGCAGGACCGGCTGCTGCACGCCGGCTGGGAGGCCGAGCACGCGGCAGGCCTGCAGGAGGTGCGGGACTCGTTGAACGCCAACGGGGTTCCGTTCAAGGAGGGGACCACCGACGAGCTCGCGGACCGGCGGGTGATGGAGCTGATCCGCTTCAGCGATCCCTCGGGCAACGAGCTGGAGGTCTTCCACGGCGCCGCGTTGCAGCACCGGCGGGTCGTCAGCCCCTACGGGCACACGTTCGTCACCGACGAGCAGGGCTTGGGGCACGTGGTGCTGTCCACCCACGACGACGAGGCGGCGCTGCGGTTCTACCGCGACGTCCTCGGGTTCAAGCTGCGCGACTCGATGCGGATGCCGCCGGAGCTGGTCGGCAGGCCCGCCGACGGCGAGCCCGCGTGGCTGCGGTTCTTCGGCTGCAACCCGCGGCACCACAGCCTGGCGTTCCTGCCGATGCCCACGCCCAGCGGCATCGTGCACCTGATGGTCGAGGTCGCCGACGTCGACGACGTCGGGCTCACCCTCGACCGCGCCTACCGGCGCGAGGTGCCGATGTCGGCGACGCTGGGCAGGCACGTCAACGACCTGATGCTGTCGTTCTACATGAAGACCCCGGGCGGGTTCGACGTCGAATTCGGCTGCGAGGGAAGGCAAGTCGACGACGATGACTGGATCGCCCGCGAGAGCACGGCGGTCAGCCTGTGGGGTCACGACTTCTCGGTCGGCAACCGGCCGCCCGGGCAGTGAGGGGAGGGGCGATGGAAGCCGTGGTCCCGGAGGTCGACGGCGCCGCGTTCCGGCGCACGCTCGGGCACTTCTGCACCGGCGTCACGGTGGTGACCGCCGCCTGCGACGGAGAGCCGGTGGGCTTCGCCTGCCAGTCCTTCTCGGCGTTGTCCCTGGACCCGCCGCTGGTCCTGTTCTGCCCGGGCAAGGCCTCCCGCACGTGGCCGCTCATCGAGCGCGCCGGCCACTTCTGCGTCAACGTGCTGTCTGCCGGGCAGCAGGAGGTGTCCGCGGTGTTCGGGCGCCGAGGCGAGGACAAGTTCGCCGACCTGGGCTGGACCCCGGCGCCCTCGGGTGCCCCCGTCCTCGACGGCGCCCTCACCTGGCTCGATTGCGAGGTCGAGTCGGTCCTCGACGGCGGCGACCACCACATCGTCCTCGGCCGCGTCCGCACTCTGGGCGACACCACGGCCGAAGACCCCCTCCTCTTCTACAAGGGCGCCTACACGGGCATCACCCGCCCCACAACACCAGCCCGCTACTGGCCCGAGGACTTCCTCACCGGAACCCCAGAAGACTGGCTCTGACACCAGAACCCTGAACACCGCCGTAATCCGGTACCGGAATACGGCGGTATTCGGGAACCTGATTACGGCGGTATTCAGGGTTCCCGCCCGGTTGTGCTTGGTGGGGGAGCCGTTTCGGGAGCGGGTGCGCGGGTGCCGCCGCGGGGTGAGGGGCGAGGCGGCACCCGCACCCCGGGATCAGAGGCGTTCGATGATGGTGCCGGTGGAGAGGGCTCCTCCGGCGCACATGGTGACCAGTGCCGTGGTGCCGTCGCTGCGTTCGAGCTCGTGGAGGGCCGAGGTGAGCAGGCGGGCGCCGGTGCTGCCGACCGGGTGGCCCAGCGCGATGGCGCCGCCGTTGACGTTGACGCGGTCCAGGTCCGGGCCGTGGACGCCGGCCCAGGACAGCACGACCGAGGCGAACGCCTCGTTGACCTCGAAGACGTCGATGTCGCCGATCTTCATGCCGGTGCGGCTGAGCACCCGCTCGGTGGCCTGCACCGGGCCGTCCAGGTGGTAGTAGGGCTCGGCGCCCACCAGGCACTGCGAGACGATCCGGGCGCGGGGACGCAGCCCCAGGGCCCGGGCGCGGTCGGAGTCCATCAGCAGCAGGGCCGCCGCGCCGTCGGAGATCTGCGAGGAGCTGCCCGCGGTGTGCAGCCCGTCGTCGAGGACGGGCTTGAGCCCGCCGAGGGCGTCGAGGCTGGTCTCGCGCAGCCCCTGGTCGCGGGTGACCTCGTCGTCGCCGATGCGGACCGGGACGATCTCCCGGTCGAAGCGCCCTTCCCGCCACGCCAGCTGAGCCCGTTCCTGCGATCGGGCGCCGAACCGGTCCAGGTCGTCGCGGGTGAGGCCGCGACGTGCCGCGATGCGGTCGGCGGCCAGGAACTGGTTGGGCAGGTCGATGTCCCACGAGTCGGGCTTCGGACGTCCCACGTCGGTGCCGATGTTGCTGCCCAGCGGCACCCGCGTCATCGCCTCCACACCGCAGGAGATGCCGATCTCGATGGCGCCGGTGGCGATGAGCCCGGCGACGAGGTGGGTGGCCTGCTGCGCCGATCCGCACTGCGCGTCGATCGAGGTGGCGCCGGTTCCCTGCGGGAGTTCGGCGTGCAGCCAGGCGGTCCGGGTGACGTTGCCCGCCTGCTCTCCCGCCTGGGTGACGCAGCCGCCGATGACCTGTTCCACCGACGCCGGGTCGAGGCCCGCGCGGTCGAGCAGGCCGCGCTGGGCGGCGCCGAGGATCTCCGAGGCGTGCAGCCCGGACAGCCAGCCCTTGCGCTTGCCGATCGGCGTGCGCACCGCCTCCACGATCACCGGAGTGCCCACCTGAATCTCCTCTCACCGCGATCACTGCCCACATAAATCTAGAACATGTTATCTCCATGCGCCATGGCGCTGTCGCACGCCAAACGATCTTTCCCTTTGGTTGTAGGATTCATGTGCGGTGAAAGGGGTTTACCGAACCCGCATCTTGTGGTTCGCTTCACATAGAACTCGTTTCAGTTCGTGCAGCGCAGGAGGTAGCCGTGGTAGCACCGAGCCTTCCGGAGGGCTTCGACTTCACCGACCCCGACCTCTACTCCGAGCGGGTGCCGCTGGAGGAATTCGCGGAGCTCCGGCGTACCGCGCCCATCTGGTGGAACAAGCAACCGTTCCGGAAATCGGGATTCGACGACGAGGGGTACTGGGTCGTCACCCGGCACGCTGACGTCAAGGAGATCTCCCGGCGCAGCGACGTGTTCTCGACGTACGAGAACACCGCGATCATCCGGTTCAACGAGGAGATGAGCCGCGAGCAGATCGAGATGCAGCGGTTCGTCATGCTCAACATCGACCCGCCGGAGCACACCAAGGTGCGGCGCCTGGTGGCGCGCGGCTTCACGCCGCGCGCGGTGAACAGCCTCAAGGAGGTGCTGCACCAGCGGGCGGAGGCGATCGCCTCCGGCGCCCTGGAGTCCGGCACGGGTGACTTCGTCACCGACATCGCCTGCGAACTGCCGCTGCAGGCCATCGCGGAGCTGCTGGGCGTGCCGCAGGACCACCGCAAGGACATCTTCGACTGGTCCAACCAGATGGTCGCCTACGACGACCCCGAGTACGACATCGACCCGGAGACCGCCGCGGCGGAGATGCTCGGCTACTTCATGGGCGTGGCCGACCAGAAGCGCAAGTGCCCGATGGATGACATCGTCACCAAGCTGGTGGAAGCCGACGTCGACGGCAGCGCGCTCAGCGACGACGAGTTCGGCTTCTTCACGATCCTGCTGGCGGTGGCGGGCAACGAGACCACGCGCAACGCGATCAGCCACGGCATGCACGCCTTCATGCAGAACCCGGACCAGTGGGAGCTGTACAAGCGCGAGCGCCCGGAGACCACCGCCGACGAGATCGTCCGCTGGGCCACCCCGGTGGTGTCCTTCCAGCGCACCGCGATGGCCGACACCGAGCTGTCGGGCGTGCAGATCAAGAAGGGCGAGCGGATCGGGATGTTCTACAGCTCGGCCAACTTCGACCCCGAGGTCTTCGACCAGCCCGAGAAGTTCGACATCACCCGCGATCCCAACCCGCACGTCGGCTTCGGCGGCACGGGTGCGCACTACTGCCTGGGCGCGAGCCTGGCGCGGCTGGAGATGGACCTGATCTTCAACGCCATCGCCGACCACATGCCCGACATCCGGCAGCTCGAAGAGCCCCGCCGGCTCCGCTCCGGCTGGCTCAACGGCATCAAGGAGTACCGGGTCCAGTACCGGTGATCCGATGGCGCTTCCGGGAGGTCTCGGGGGCGCCACCGGGCGGTTCTGGTCCGAACTGACCGGACGACTCAGACATCGATCACGGACGGTTCGGACCAAGAGACCCCCCGCGCACGATGACGGCGCCGTTCCCCGCGGGGAACGGCGCCGTCATCGCGTGGGTGCTAGTGCAGCGTGGCCACCGCGCGGTCGAACTCCCAGAACGCCCTGAGCGCCTGGATGCGGCCCTCGTCGTCGACGCGGTAGGAGAAGACGCCTTCGGCGTCCATCGCCGAGCCGTCGGGCAGGTGGGTGGTGATCTTGCCGGTGTTGGCGACCTCGTTGCCGCAGGCGAAGGAGTCCTCGATGTGGAACTCGATGCGCTCGGCCTGGGCGATCGCGGTCTCCCAGAACGCCGAGATCCCCTCGCGCCCGTGATGCCCCTTCCCGTCGGGGTCGAACACCGACGGTCCCACCGGGTCCTCCACCACCGCGTCGGAGGCGAACAGCGCCAGCCATTCGTCCTTGGCGCCCCGCGCCACCGCCTCCATCGACGCCAGGGCGGCGTCGCGGGCGGGATGGGCCTCGCGGGTCGCCTTCCAGTGCACTCCGCTCATCTCCGGGCTCCTCAGACGTTCTCGATGACTTCGGCGGCGAACTTGCGGATGGAGTCCTTCTTGGCCTCCAGCGGGGCATCGAAGCCGTGCCCGTCGAAGATCCACGGCACCACGATCGCATCGGTGACGCCCACCTCGGCCTGCTCGCGGTAGCCGTCGACGCCGAACCGGTCGATGCACACCGCCTGGACCTCGAAGGGCGCGTCGGCCCGGTCGTAGGAGGCGCGCAACTCGCCGAGCTTGTCGATGGTCTCGCGCAGCTCGGACAGCTTCATCATCGCCGAGGCCCAGCCGTCGCCCACCCGCGCGGCGCGCTTGAGGGCAGGCTCGGTGTGCCCGCCGACGTAGATCGACATCGGCTCGGACGGGGCGGGGGAGATCTGCAGCTTGTCGAAGTCGAAGAACTTCCCGTGGTACTCGACCATTCCGCCGCCGAGGATCAGCCGGATGATCTCGATCATCTCGTCGACCCGCGCTCCGCGCTTGGCGTACGGCGCCCCGCACCACTCGAACTCCTCCGGCGCCCAGCCCAGGCCGAGCCCGAGGCCGAATCGGTCACCGGTCATCGACGCGACCGAGGCCAGCTGCCGGGCCAGCAGCACGGGATTGCGCGGACCGAGCTTGAGCACCGAGGTGTAGAACCGCAGTCGCGAGGTCACCGCGCCCATCGCCGCGGTGGCGATCAGCGGATCCACCCACGGCGTCTCGGCGTCCCACATCCGGGACCCGTCGGGCGTGTAGGGGTACTCGGCGGAGACCTGCTCGGAGTAGAACAGCGAGTCCGGCAGCGCGATCGAGGTGAACCCGCACTCCTCGGCGGTGCGCGCGAGCTCGGTCAGCTGGTCCAGCGGCGTCATCGCCACCGACATCGTGAACTTCACTTCAGGCTCCCGGCTTGTTCGATCCGACGACCCACATGGAGAAGTACTGCGAGCCGCCGCCGTAGGCGTGGCCCAGCGCGACCCGGGCGCCGTCGACCTGGTTCTCCCCGGAATCACCGGTGACCTGCCGCGCGGCCTCGGCGAAGCGCAGCAGCCCGGAGGCGCCGATCGGGTTCGACGAGAGCACGCCACCGGAGGGGTTGACCGGCAGCCGTCCGCCGATCGCGGTCTCCCCGGCCTCGGTGAGCTTCCACCCCTGGCCCTCGGCGGCGAAACCGAGGTTCTCCAGCCACATCGGCTCGAACCAGGAGAACGGCACGTAGATCTCGGCGGCGTCCACTTCGGACAGCGGGTCGGTGATGCCGGCCTGCTTCCACAGCGCCGCCGCCGCGTCCCTGCCCGCCTGCGGGTTGACCTGGTCGCGGCCGGCGTAGGTGGTCGGCTCGGTGCGCATCGCGGTGGCGTGTATCCACGCCGCTTTGCGGCCGTTCGCGCTGGCCTCGTCGCCGATGACCACCGCGCACGCCCCGTCGGAGGACGGGCAGGTCTCGTCGTAGCGGATCGGGTCCCACAGCATCTGCGAGGACATCACCGAATCCACCGTGATGTCAGGCTGCTTCAAGTGCGCGTACGGGTTCCGGGCACCGTTGCGCCGGTCCTTGGCCGCCACCATCGCCCCGGTGTGGGTCGGCGCCCCGGAGCGGCGGATGTAGGAGCGCACGTGCGGCGCGAAGTACCCGCCCGCGCCCGCGCCCACCGGCATGTTGAACGGCGGGACGATCGACAGCGCCCACATCGCGTTGGACTCGGACTGCTTCTCGAACGCCACCGCCAGCACGCGCTTGTGCACGCCGCCCTGCACCAGGCTCGCCGCCACGTTGCCGGTGGAGCCGCCCACCGATCCCGCGGTGTGCACCCGCAGCATCGGTTTCCCGGTCGCGCCCAGCGCGTCGGCCAGGTGCAGCTCGGGCATCATCACGCCCTCGAACAGGTCGGGTGCCTTGCCGACCACCACCGCGTCGATGTCCGTCCAGTCCACTCCCGCGTCGGCCATCGCGCGGTCCACCGCCTCGCGGCACATCCCGGCCATCGAGACGTCCAGCCGCTTGCTGGTGTGGTGGGTCTGGCCGGTCCCCAGCACGGCCGCCAACTGCTTGCCCATCAGCCTCGTCCCTCCATCACGCACACCAGGTTCTGCTGCAGCGCGGGGCCGCTGGTGGCGTGCGCCAGCACCTTTCCGGCCCTGCCCTCGAAGACCTGCGTGGCCGCTTCACCGATGCGCGACAGCCCGGCCGCGAACATCGGGTTCCCGCACAGCGCCCCGCCCGAGGGGTTGACCGCGACCGACTCGCCCAGCCCGAGCGCCTTGCGCAGCACGATCTCCTGGTGGGTGAAGGGCGCGTGCAGCTCTGCGATCTCGACGCCGTCGGTGCCCAGCGCGGTGCCCGCGGCCTCGGTGGACACCGAACGCCGCAGGTCGCGGGCGCCGAGGCTGCCGGACTCGATGCGGTGCTGGATCCCGCCGATGTAAGCGGGTCGCTCGCGGATCTCCCTGGCGCGCTCGGCGGAGGCCAGCACGATCACCGACGCGCCGTCGGTGATCGGCGCGCAGTCGTGCGCGCGCAGCGGATCGGCGAGGTAGGGCTCGCTCAGCAGCTCCTGCGGGTCGAACGCCCCGGAGATCTGCGCGCTCGGGTTCCCCTTGGCGGAAGCGCGGTTTCGCGCCGCGACCTCGGCCATGTCCTGCTCGGTGTAGTCCCCGGCGTCGAGGCCCATCCGGGCCTGCAGACCGGCGACGCTCACCGAGTCTGGCCACAGCGGCGCGACCGAGTAGGGGTCGAGCTGCAGGGCCAGCGTGCGGCGCAGGTTCCCGGACGAGGACTTGCCGAAGCCGTAGACCAGCGCGGTGTCCACCTCGCCGGTCTGGATCTTCACCCACGCCTCGAACAGCGCCCAGGCGGCGTCCATCTCGACGTGCGACTCGTTGATCGGCGGGACCGCGCCGATCGCGTCGATCGCGGCGATGAACGAGAAGGCTCGTCCGGCGAGGTAGTCCGACGATCCCGAGCACCAGAAACCGATGTCAAACTTCGACAGACCGGTCTGGGCGAAGATCTCCTGGAAGATGGGGACCAGCATCTCGACACCGTTCGTGGTGCCGTTGGTGGCGCGCACGTTCGGTGCCTGTGCGAAGCCGACGACGGCGACGTCAGTCATTCCAGCTCCTTCACAGGTGGTGGGCGTAGGTTTCGAACGCCGCGTCCGGTTCCCCGGTCGGTTCGAAGTGGTCGATGTTCTCCAGCGTGTGGGCCCACTGGTCGCGGGGCTTCCACGACGCCTTGACCCGCATGCCCATCCGCACCTGATCGGCCTCGCAGCCCAGCACCAGGTGCAGGAAGG
Source organism: Saccharopolyspora sp. NPDC049426 (assembly GCF_040676935.1). NCBI lineage: Bacteria > Bacillati > Actinomycetota > Actinomycetes > Pseudonocardiales > Pseudonocardiaceae > Saccharopolyspora > Saccharopolyspora sp. NPDC049426. Next base: position 138,484 of record NZ_JBFAPZ010000012.1, read on the forward strand.
CGATGTCGGCGCCGTCCAGCAGGATGTAGGCGCCGACGTACGGGGGTTTGATGCGCTGGCCCAGGAAGGGGACGTTGACGATGCAGAACGTCGTCACGATCCCGGTGTCGGGCAGCTCCACCTCCTCGACCGTGGGCACGCCGTCGGTGGGGCAGGCGCCGCGCGGCGGGATGTAGACCTTCGCGCAGGCGGGGCAGCGCTGGCCCAGCAGCCGTCCCTCGACGAGCCCTTCCAGGTAGCGGCTCTCCTCGGGCGAGGCGGAGTGCATGTAGTCGAGGTTCACCGGCGAGGTCATCATCGTCACCGGATCACCGCCGACCGGTTCCGGCTGCTCGGTGGTGCCCGCGGGCTCGAAGCAGGCGATGTCGCGAATCCCGTTGCCGCGCTCGGCCGCCCAGCGGACCTGCACGCGCATCCCGGTCGAGATCGCCTCGGGGCCGGGCACGTCCACGGCGTGCAGCAGCGGGGTGTCCGCGCCGTCGAGGCGCACCAGCGCCCAGGCGAACGCGCGCTCCAGCGGCTGGCCGGGCAGCGGTTCGGGCATCCAGGTCCAGCTCACCACCGTGCCCTGGCTGCCGACTTCGACGAAGTCGTCCAGCGGGGCGGCGGTGTCCGGGTCGTGTTCGATGGGTGGCACGTGCACCCTGCCGTCGCTGCCGCGCACGCCGACAATGCCGCCATCGCGCAGCGACGTGGCGAATCGGCCGTGCACGGTCCCGAGCGAACGGGTGTAGTCGAAGCCGATGTTGAGCGGGGCGCTGAGCGGTTCGGAGATCCCAGTCACAACCCGAAGTGAAACATGTTCTCGCCATCCCGGCAATATCCGGTGCAGTATGGGCAGGGTCCGCGGGCGGCCGGGAAAGGGAGGTTCACAAGTGAAAGTAGGACTGCAGCTCGGGTACTGGGGTGCCGCTCCACCGCAGAACGCCCAAGAACTCGTTCTCGAAGCCGATCGGGTCGGATTCGACGCCGTCTTCGCCGCCGAGTCGTGGGGTTCGGACGCCTTCACGCCGCTGGCCTGGTGGGGCTCGGACACGCGCGAGGTCCGGCTGGGCACGTCGGTCGCCCAGATGTCGGCGCGCTCGCCGGCCTCCTGCGCGATGCACGCGCTGACCCTCGACCACCTCTCCGGCGGTCGCGCGATCCTCGGTCTGGGCGTTTCGGGGCCGCAGGTGGTGGAGGGGTGGTACGGCCAGCCCTTCGCCAAGCCGCTGGCCCGGACCAGGGAGTACGTCTCGATCGTGCGGCAGGTTCTGGCGCGCGAGGCGCCCATTCGCAACGACGGACCGCACCACCGGCTGCCCTACGACGGCCCCGGTTCGCTGGGGCTGGGCAAACCGCTCAAGCCGATCACCCACCCGCTGCGCGCGGACCTCCCGATCTGGCTGGGCGCCGAGGGGCCGAAGAACGTCGCGCAGACCGCCGAGATCGCCGATGGCTGGATCGCGGTCTACTACTCGCCCCGCGTCGGCGCGATGTACGAGGAGTGGCTCGCCGAGGGCTTCGCCCGCGAGGGTGCTCGCCGCACTCGCGAGGAGTTCGAGGTCGCCGCGACCTGCCAGGTCGTGGTCACCGACGACCCGGAGGCCGAGCGCGCCAAGCTCAAGCCGTCGGTGGCGCTCTACCTCGGCGGGATGGGCGCACCGGGGATGAACTTCCACGCCGAGCTTTTCCGCCGGATGGGTTACGACGAGGCGGTTTCCGACATCGAGCGGCTCTTCGCCGCGGGTCGCCGCGAGGAGGCGGTGGCGGCGGTGCCGGACGAGGCGGTCGACGACGTGGCCATCATCGGCGACCGCGAGCACGTCCGGGACCGGATCGCGGTGTGGGAGAAGGCCGGCGTGGACGTGCTGCTGGTCGGCTGCCGCGACGACGAGCACGTGCGGTCGGTCGCCGATGTGGTCCGGAACTGAAGTCTGTTCTCGGTGGAAGTGTGGTGCGGGCCGGATTGTCCTCAGCCGGTTCGGTCCGCGACCTTGCTCGATAACTGCAACACGTTCTAGGTTTGTTCGGCTGGGGAAAGCTCTCGCCGTCGACAGGAGTCCGCCGTGGCCGACATAGGACTGTGGAACATCGCCGACCAGCAGCCGAACCGCACGGCCGTGGTCTCGCCGGACGGTGGCTCGGTGACCTACGCCGAGCTCGCCGCCGCCGCCGACCGGTACGGCCGCGGTCTGCAGAGCATGGGACTGGAACCGGGCGACAGCATCGTGCTGATGCTGCCCAACGGCGCGGACCTGCTGGCCGCGTACTTCGCCGCGATCCAGACCGGCTTGTACGTGGTGACCGTGAACTGGCACCTGGTCGGTGCCGAGGTCGCCTACATCGTCGAGGACAGCGGCGCCAAGGCGTTCATCGCGCACGAGCGATTCGCCGACGCCGCCTCTGACGCCGCCGCGCGCAGCGGTCTGCCCAGCGCGGCGCGCTTCGCCGTCGGAGAGGTGCCGGGGTTCCAGCCGCTGGCGAACCTCGGTGCGGAGGAGCCCGCCAAGCGGCCCGACGTGCGCACCACGGGTTCGCCGATGCTCTACACCTCCGGGACCACCGGCCGGCCCAAGGGCGTGCGCAGGCCGCTGAGCGGCGCCGACCCGGACGACGTCCCGGCCGCCAACGCGTGGTTTTTCGGGGTGTTCGGGCTCAAGCCCTTCGACGACCACGTGCACCTGTGCGGATCGCCGCTGTACCACACGGCGGTGCTCAACTTCGTGAGCATCTCCATCCAGTTCGGGCACACGGCGGTGCTGATGGACCGCTGGGGCGCGGAGGAGATGCTGCGGCTGATCGAGGAGCACCGCGTCACGCACAGCCACATGGTTCCCACCCAGTTCCACCGGCTGCTGGCGCTGCCGGAGGAGACCCGCGAGCGCTACGACGTGTCCTCGCTGCGCACCATGATCCACGGGGCCGCTCCGTGCCCTCAGGAGGTCAAGCGCGCGATGCTGGACTGGTGGGGTCCGGTGGTCGTGGAGTACTACGCGGCCACCGAGGGCGGCGGCACGACGATCATGGCCGACGAGTGGCTGCGCAAGCCCGGTTCGGTGGGCAAGCCGTGGCCGGGTTCGGTGGTCAGCGTGCTCGGCGATGACGGCGAGCAGCTGCCGGCCGGTGAGATCGGCACCGTCTACATGCAGATGGGCGGCTCGACCTTCGAGTACCACAACGACAAGAAGAAGACCCAGGAAGCTCGGGTGGGCGACCTGTTCACCCTGGGCGATGTCGGCTACCTCGACGCCGACGGCTACCTCTACCTGTGCGACCGGCGCAACGACATGATCATCTCGGGTGGCGTGAACATCTACCCGGCGGAGATCGAGAACGCGCTGTCGGTGCACGACAAGGTCGCCGACGTGGCGGTGTTCGGCGTGCCGCACGACGACTGGGGCGAGGAGGTCAAGGCCGTCGTCCAGCCCGCGGAGGGCGTTGCCGCGGGAGATGAGCTGTCCGCGGAGCTGCTGGCCTACGCGAAGGAGCGGCTGGCCAAGTTCAAGGTCCCGCGCAGCATCGACTACATCGATGAGCTGCCGCGCGACCCCAACGGCAAGCTCTACAAGCGCAAGCTGCGCGACCCGTACTGGGAAGGTCGCGAGAAGGCCATCTGACCTGCGGTGATCGGTGTGCGACCGCGTGCGGCGGCAGGGTTGTTCCGCCGCACGCGGTTTCGTGCTGCCCATCGGGGACGTTCATGACGGACCGCCCGTTTCGCGGTAGCACTTCCGCCCCCTTGTCATCAGCGATAACACGTTCTACTTTTTTCGAGTGGCACTCAACATCGCAGATCTCTTCGAGCACGCAGTCGACATGGTCCCTGAGCGCGTCGCAGTGGTCTGCGGCGAGCGCCAGGTGACGTTCGCGGAACTGGAGCAGCGGTCCAACCAGCTGGCGCACCACCTCGCCGCCAAGGGTGTCGGGACGGGCGCGCACATCGGCGTGTACTCCAGGAACTCGATCGAAGCGCTGGAGGCGATGCTCGCGGCGTACAAGCTGCGGGCGGTCGCGATCAACGTGAACTACCGCTACGTGCCCGTCGAGCTGCAGTACATCTTCGACAACGCGGACATGGTCGCGCTGATCCACGAACGGCGCTACAGCGACCACGTCGCCGAGGTGCTTCCGCAGGTTCCGGCGTTGAATCACGTTCTAGTGATCGAGGACGGTTCGGACGCCGACCACACCCGCTACGGCGGCGTGGAGTACGAGGCGGCGCTCGCCGCCCAGCGCGCCGACCGCGACTTCGCCGAGCGCAGCTCCGACGACCTCTACCTGCTCTACACCGGTGGCACCACCGGCATGCCCAAGGGCGTCATGTGGCGCCAGGAGGACGTCTGGCGCGTCCTCGGCGGCGGCATCGACTTCATGACCGGCGAATACGTCAAGGACGAGTGGGAACTCGCCCGAACCGGCGCGGAAACCGGTGGCCTGGTGCGTCTTCCGGCCGCCCCGTTCATCCACGGCGCGGCGCAGTGGGCCACCTTCGGCAACCTCTTCGCCTGCGCCACCACGGTTTTCGTCCCCGAGTTCGATCCGCGCGAGGTGTGGCGGGCCGTGGAGCGGAACAAGGTCAACGTGCTGGCCATCGTCGGAGACGCGATGGCGCGGCCGATGATCGAGGCGCTCAACGAGGGCGACTACGACGCCTCCTCGGTGGTCGCGATCTCCTCCACGGCCGCGCTGTTCTCCACCTCGGTCAAGCACCAGTACCTCGACGCGCTGCCCAACGTCGTGATCACCGACGCGATCGGCTCCTCGGAGACCGGCTTCGGCGGCATCGGCATCGTCACCAAGGACGGCGTGCAGTCCGAAGGCCCCCGCGTCACCGCCGACCGGAAGCTCATCGTCATCGACGACGACAACCGACCGCTGGAACCGGGAACCGGGCAGATCGGCTGGCTCGCCAAGACCGGCCACGTGCCGCTGGGCTACTACAAGGACCCGGAGAAATCCGCCTCGGTGTTCGTCGAGGTCGACGGCACGCGCTACGTCGTCCCGGGGGACCACGCGCGGCTGGAGGCCGACGGCACGGTCACGTTGCTGGGTCGCGGCAACATGTCCATCAACACCGGTGGCGAGAAGGTCTTCCCCGAAGAGGTCGAGAGCGCGCTGAAGTCGCACCCCGACGTCTTCGACGTTCTGGTGGTCGGTGTTCCCGACGAGCGCATGGGCCAGCGGGTCGCCGCGCTCGTGCAGCCGCGCGCCGGTGCCGCGCCCAGCCTGGCGGAACTCGACGCCCACGCGCGCCAGGTCATCGCCGGCTACAAGGTGCCGCGCAGCCTGTGGCTGGTCGAGCAGATCACCCGCTCGCCCAGCGGGAAACCCGACTACCCGTGGGCGCGCAAGCACACCGAGACCCACGAACCCACGGAAGTCAACCAGCCCTCGCGGAAATCCGCCGCGCGCTGAGAGGAACGTAGATGCGCACATCGCTTTGCGACACGCTCGGGATCGAACATCCCATCGTCGCGTTCACCCCGTCCGAGCACGTCGCGGCCGCCGTCAGCAAGGCCGGTGGACTCGGCGTGCTGGGGTGCGTGCGGTTCAACGACCCCGACGAGCTCGACCGCGTCCTGGACTGGATGGACCAGAACACCGGCGGCAAGCCCTACGGCGTCGACGTCGTCATGCCGGCCAAGGTGCCCACCGAGGGCACCCAGGTCGACCTGGACTCGCTGATCCCGCCCGAGCACCGCGAGTTCGTCAACCGGACCCTCGACGAGCTCGGCGTCCCGGAACTGCCCGAGGACGAGAAGGAACGCGGCGGCGTGCTGGGCTGGCTGCACTCGGTGGCCCGCTCGCACGTCGACGTCGCGCTGCGGCACCCGATCTCGCTGATCGCCAACGCGCTGGGTTCGCCGCCGGTGGACATCATCGAGCAGGCCCACTCCCACGACGTCCTGGTGGCGGCGCTGGCGGGCAAGGCCGAGCACGCCCAGCGGCACGTCGACAACGGGGTGGACATCGTCGTCGCGCAAGGCCACGAGGCCGGCGGGCACACCGGTGAGATCGCCACGATGGTGCTGGTGCCGGAGATCGTCGACGCGATCGGCGGCCGCGCCCCGGTACTGGCCGCGGGCGGCATCGGCACCGGACGCCAGATCGCCGCGGCGCTCGCGCTGGGTGCCTCCGGGGCGTGGATGGGGTCCTACTGGCTCACCACGGCCGAGTACGGCATGACCATGGGCGACTCGGTGACCCAGGAGGCGCTGCTGGCGGCGGACTCCAGCGACACCGTCCGCTCCCGCATCTACACCGGCAAGCCCGCCCGGCTGCTCAAGACCAAGTGGACCGAGGCGTGGGCGGCCCCGGACGCCCCGCAGCCGCTGCCGATGCCGCTGCAGAACATCCTCGTCAGCGACGCCCACCAGCGCATGATGCGAGCCAGCGACCCGCAGGCGGTCTCCATGCCGGTCGGCCAGATCGTCGGCCGCATGAACGAGATCCGCCCGGTCGCCGACGTCTTCAACGACCTCCTCCGCGAAGTGGAGGAGACCTTCACCCGCCTCGACAAACTCCGCTGACCCCAACCACGCTGACGCACCAAGACGAGGCCCTCTCCCCAGCGGAGAGGGCCTCGCCGCACGTCCACCCTCACCCGGATGACCCCCGAAACGCCGTTGATCCCAACTTCACCCGAAAACCCGAGCCCAAACCCCCTATTCGAATTTCGCGCGAAATTCGAATAGGGGGTTTGGTCGGGTGGTCAGGAAGTGGGAGCCACGGTGGTGGCTTGTTGTTGGGCCCAGCGGTAGTCGGCTTTGCCGCTGGGGGAGCGTTGGATCTGGGGGACTCGGATGATGGCTTTGGGGAGCTTGTAGCGGGCCACGTGGTGGGCGGCCTCGGTGAGCAGGGCCTCGTCCGAGGCCTCGTGGTCCTCCAGGAGTTCCACGACGGCCACGACCTCGCTGCCCCAGCGTTCCGAGGGGCGTCCGGTGACGACGACATCGGCGATGGCCGGGTGGGCGGCGATGGCGCGTTCGACCTCCTCGACGAAGATCTTCTCCCCGCCGGAGTTGATGGTGATGCTCTGCCGCCCGAGCAGCTGGATCCGGCCGTCCTCCAGGCGGATCGCGCGATCCCCGGGGACGCTGAAGCGCCGGCCGTCGATGACCGGGAACGTGCGGGCGGTCTTGTCGGCGTCGCCTAGGTAGCCCAGCGGCACGAGGCCCTGACGGGCGAGCCAGCCCTGGCCCTCGCCGGGGGAGAGCTCGCGGGTGAGGTCGTCGTCGAGGACCGTGGTGTCGTCGTCCGGGGTGAAAACCCCCGTCTCGGTGCCGTTCCCGTCGGCGACCTGGCTCATCTGGATGCCGGTCTCCGACGATCCGACGGTGTCGACGAACAGCACGTTCGGCAGCTGCGCCTGCAACCGCGCGCGCACCGTCGGCGTCAGCGGAGCCCCGCCGTTCTGCACCGCGAACACGCCGGAGAGGTCGTAGTCGCCGCGTTCCAGCTCGGTGACCATCGGCCGGGCCATCGCATCGCCGACGACCGGGACGCTGACCACCCGCTCCCGCTGCACGGTGCGCAGGACGTCCGGCCAGTCCAGGGTTCTCGCGTCGGTGGGCAGCACGATCGCACCGCCCTGGGTGATCATGTGGAAGGTCGACCACTGCGCGGCACCGTGCATGAACGGCGCGGTCATGATCAGACGCATCCCGCCGCCGCCCTGCCTGGCGGTCTCGGCGATCTGCTCGTAGGAGCGGTAGGGCTCGGAGCTGCCGAACGGCGTGCCGCCCATCGCGCCGACGTAGGCGTCGTGCTGCCGCCACATCACGCCCTTGGGCATCCCGGTGGTGCCACCGGTGTAGAGCAGGTACAGGTCGTCACCGCAGGGCTGCGGCAGCACATCGGGAGCCGGCGTGCCCACGATGGACTCGTACGGCACGGCGCCCGGCAGCAGCGGGTTGCCGCTGTCGTCGTCGACCTGGATCAGCAGCCGCACGCCAGGTAACCGGTCCCGGATCTCGGCGACCTGCGGCGCGAACGCCGAGTGGAACACCAGCGCCTCGGCGCCGGCGTCCTGGAACAGGTACAGCAGTTCCTCGGCCACGTACCGGTAGTTGACGTTGAACGGCACCGCGCGGGCGCGCAGCGCGCCGATGAGCGCCTCCAGGTACTCGTTGCCGTTGTGCAGGTAGAGGCCGACGTGGTGCTGCCCGGACTCGTGCCCGGGCAGCCGTTCGCGCGGGGTGTGGCAGCCGAAGCCCTGCCGGGTCAGGTAGTGCGCGACCCCGTTGATGCGCGCGTTGAGATCGGCGTAGCTGAACCGCTGCTCGCCCCAGACCAGGACCTCCTGGTCCGGGACCGCCTCGGCGACGGTCTGGAAGACCGCGGACAGGGTGAAGCTCGTTCCCGTCATCTGGAGCTCCTCACCGAACAGGCATGATCGGAATGGACTTTCGGGGCTGGAAGGTGAAGTTCGACCCGGTGCTGATCCGGGTCACGGCCACCTCGTCGAACTCCCCGGCGGGTTCTTCGCCGGAGATGACGCGCGCCGTCCAGGAGTCCTCGGTGCCCTCGACCACCACGTCCAGCCGGGGGTCGACCGCGCGCACCACGGCCTGCAGCGGGGCGGTGGAACCGGGACCGCACAACGAGATCCACGCGCCGTCGGCGTGCGCCGGGCCGGGCCGCACGGTGATCGACTCGGAGTCCGGGGACGCCACGACGTAGTTCGCCGGGTTGAGCAGCGGGTGCAGCTCCAGCACCCGCAACGCGCCCTCGACACCACCGGGCAGGTCCAGGGCTCGGTGGATCCGTTCGGCGGCGAGCCCGGCGATGCCCACCAGCTGCTTGGTGCAGATCTCCCGCGGATCGGCGGTCCGCCTCGCCACGGCGCGGACGAAACCGAGGTTGAGCAGGTGCATCTGCAGGCACACCTCGTCGGCCATGCGCACCAGCGCCGAGGTGCTGAAATCGGCGAAGTCCAGGTCGCTGAGCAGCGGCCCGGTGTAGTCACCGCGCCCGTCCTCGGCCGGGTCGATGGCGGACAGCTCCAGGTTCGCCGCTCGGGATTTCCGCAGTGCCAGGCAGTCCTGGCTGGGGGAGACCGGCGGGTGCGCGTCGTCGATGATCACCGTCCACGCGCAGTGCGGTTGCCGGTCGGCGGGTGTCCGGGGCGGCCGGTGCAGCGGCCGGACCTGTGCTTTCGGGTTGGTGGCCACGGCCGTGGCGTCGAAGGTGGGGTCTTCGATGTCGTGGCACATCGCGCGCACGTAGCGCTCGCCCATCGGCTCGACGTCCATCAGCGCACCGCAGTGGTCGAGCTGGAACTCGCCGTGCCACGGGTCGTGCACGGTGTAGCGGAAGTCCATGAACTGGGGCGGAGCACCGATGTCGAGCTGCAGCCCCTTGAAGATGGTGACCACGTCGTCGCCGGAGTAGTCCAGGGCCCGCTGCATCCGGCGGGTGTAGATCGGGCTGGCCGCCATCCACTCCTCGATGGCGATCCGGGTCATCTCCTCGCGGCCGAACGACGAGATGCACCAGGCCATGGCCGAGCGGTCGATCAACTGCCCGGCCAGCAGCAGTTCCGGCAGCAGCGCGGCCAGCCGGGGTCGGGTCAGCGTTGCGTAGCGACTCTGCATACGTGCACCTCGCGCCAGTGCGGGGACGTTTGACTCTGCAACGACGGATGTCGTCATCCCGGTGCTGCTGAACCGATCACGAGCGGCGCCTCGGACGAGACGCCCCTCGTGATCGGTTCACTTGCCCTGGAAGTCGGGCTTGCGCTTCTCCGCGAAGGCCTTCGGGCCCTCCTTGGCGTCCTCGCTCATGAAGACGCCGATGCCGTGCTGGGCCTCGATGGCGAAGGCTTCCTCTTCGGGGATCGCCTCGGTCTCCCGGATGGTGCGCAGGATCGCCTGCACGGCCAGCGGACCGTTGGCGGCGATCATCTCGCCCAGTTCGAGCGCCTTGTCCAACGCCGTTCCGTCCGGCACGACGTGGCCGATCAGGCCGAGTTCCTTGGCCTCGGGCGCCTTGATGTGGCGTCCGGTCAGCAGCAGGTCGGCGGCCACCGTGTAGGGGATCTGGCGCGTCAGCCGCACGGCCGAGCCGCCCAGCGGGAACAGCCCCCAGCGCGGTTCGGAGACGCCGAAGCGCGCGCTCTCGCCGGCCACGCGGATGTCGGTGGCCTGCAGGATCTCGGTGCCGCCCGCGATGGCGGGGCCCTCCACCGCGGCGATCAGCGGTTTCGTCAGCCGTCGGCCCTTGAGCAGGCCTTCGATCTTGGCCGGGTTGAACGAGCCCTGCGCGTGCTGATCACCGGGGTGGTTGTTGCTCATGCTCTTGAGGTCCGCACCGGCGCAGAAGGCGCCGCCCGCGCCGGTGAGCACGCAGGCCCGGATCGAGGGGTCGTGGTCGACCCGGTCCCACGCCTCGATCATGATCTTGATCATCTCGCCGGACAGCGCGTTCTTGGCGCTCGGGCGGTTCATGGTCACCACCAGCACGCCCCCGCGCTGTTCCACGAGGCAATGCGGCTGCTCGGTCTCCGTCGCGGTCATCCCGCCTCCTTACGGGGCGGTCCTCGCCGGAACCGCCCGTGATCAACAACCCTTGTGTCCGGTCAGTTCTCGGCCTCGGCCACGAGGTCCAAGGCGGCCACGTAGCCGAAGGTCATGGCCGGGCCGATCGTCGCTCCGGCTCCCGCGTAGGTGGAGCCCATCACCGCCGCGCTCGCGTTCCCCGCGGCGTAGAGGCCGGGAACGGTCGAGCCGTCCTCCCGCAGCACCCGGGCGCGGGCATCGGTGCGCAACCCGCCCTTCGTGCCCAGGTCGCCGGGCACGATCTTGACCGCGTGGAACGGCGCGACCTCCAGCGGAGCCAGGCTCGGGTTGGGCAAGCGCGGGTCGCCGTAGTACCGGTCGTAGGCGCTCTCGCCGCGGCGGAAGTCCTCGTCGGTGCCCTTCTCGGCGAAGCCGTTGAACCGCCGCACGGTCGCGCGCAGCTGGTCGGCAGGCACCTCGATCTTGGCCGCCAGCTCGTCGAGGGTGGGGGCGGTGTGCACGATCCCGGCCTTGTACCAGCGCCCGGGGAAGCGCTGGCGCGGCGGCAGTCCGGCGAAGGTGTAGTTGTTGCGGTAGCGCTGGTCGGCGACCAGCCACGACGGGATGTGCGACACCCCGGTCTCGTGCCCGCGGTACATCGCGTGCACCGCGTCGACGTACGGCGTCGCCTCGTTGACGTACCGCTGACCTGCGGCATTGACCAGGATGCAGCCGGGCAGGTTGCGCTCGGACAGGCAGAAGTACGGGCCGCGGGGGAGCGGGATCGACGGGCCCCACCACGCGTCGTCCATCAGGTCCACGTCCGCGCCGAGTCGTTGACCGGCCTCGATGCCGTCGCCGGTGTTGGACTCGGCGCCGACGGTCCAGTCGGTGCCGATCGGCTCGCGCTGGAACTGCTTGCGCATCCGCTCGTTCTTCTCGAAACCGCCCGCCGCCATGATCACGCCGTACCGGGCGCGGACGAGCACCTCCTCGTCACCGCGCTGCACGCGCACACCGGTGACCGCGCCCTCTTCGACGTGCAGTTCGGTCAGCGGGCTGTTGAGCCACACCGGCACGCCCGCGCGCAGCAGTCCGGCGCGCAGGCCGGCGGCCAGGGCCTGGCCCAGCGCGAGCAGCGGGCGCTTGGTGGCCAGCGAGACCACCCGGCGCAGACCGACCTTGGCGGAGGTGAACATGCCGCGCGGGTGGCGGGCGATGAGGTTCATCCACTTGTACTCGGCCGCGGTGACCGTGATCCCGGCCGGTGCGGGCAGGTACGGGGGTTGCAGGTTGGCCAGCTCGTCGCCGAGCAGCTTGCCGTTGAACGGCTTGGGTTCCAGCGTGCGGCCCTGGGGGACGCCGCCGGGGGTCTCCGGGTAGTAGTCGGAGTAGCCGGGAATCCACTTCAGCTTCAACGGGGTTCGGCGCAGCACCAGCGAGACCATGTCGGGTCCGTGCGACAGCAGCGCTTCGCGCCGGTCAGCGGCGATCTCGTCGCCGATCAGGTGCCGCAGGTAGGTCGCGGCCTTCTCCGGGCCGTCCTCGGGGTTCGCGCGCCGCAGCACCTCGTTGTGCGGGGCCCAGACGGCGCCGCCGGAACGCGCGGTGGAGCCGCCGAAGTAGCGGTCCTTCTCCACGACCAGCACCGACAGCCCCCGGTCGGCCGCCGTGAGCGCGGCGGTCATCCCGGCGGCGCCGGAGCCGACCACGACGACATCGAAGGTCGCTTCTGTCATGGCACCTCCATGTGGGCCTCGCGATACTGAAACAGGTTATAGTTTTGCTGGCTCCGATGCTACGGTTCGCCCAAAACGTGGCTACTTCGCCACCGAGAAACACGAAAGAACGCGTTCTGGCGGCTTCCAATTTCGCTCGAAATTCGACGCCGAGACTTCGGACTCGAATTTCGCGCGAAATTGGAAACCACCTGGGGCGGGTCAGTCGTAGTCGATCTTGACCTTGGGGGTCCTGGGCAGCGACTGGCAGGCCAGGCGGTAGCCGTCGTCCAGGTCCTCCTGCTCCAGGACCTGGTTGTTGACCATCGTGACCTCGCCCTCGGTCACCCGGCACTCGCAGGCCGCGCAGATGCCTTCTGAGCAGGAGGACGGGGCCTGGATGCCGTTCTCCTTGAGGAGGTCCAGGAGCCGTTTGTCGGCGGGCCAGGTGAAGGTGTGGGCCTCGCCGTCGATCGTCACCTCGACCACCGAGTCCTCCGGCCGGGACTCCTCGGCCGCCGTCTCGGCGGGTGTCGCGTTGTCGAACGGGTTGCCCGCCAGCGAGGCGAAGCGCTCCAGGTGGATCGCCTTCTTCGGGAATCCCGCTTCGCGCAGCGCCTTCCGGGTGGCGTCCATGAACGGCTTCGGCCCGCAGATGAACGCGTCGTGCTCCGGGAACGCTCCGGCCAGCGACTGCAACGCGTCCTGGTGCGGCAGTCCCTGCACGGATTCCAGCCAGTGCAGCACGAGCAGGCGTCCGGGGTGCGCGGCGGTGAGCTCGGTGAGCTCGCGGGCGAAGATGATCGACTTCTCGTCGCGGTTGGCGTAGACGAGCACGACCCGACCGGTTCCGGTGGCCAGAGCCGACTTGAGGATCGACATGATCGGCGTGACGCCGCTGCCCGCCGCGAACAGCAGCAGGTCGTCCTCCAGCGACTTCGGGGTGAACACCCCGGCCGGTTCCAGCACGTCGAGTTCGGTTCCCGCGGCGACGTTGTCGCAGATCCAGTTCGACGCGTACCCGTCTTCGGTGCGCTTGACCGTGACGGCCAGCCGTCCGTCGGTGACCGGTGAGCTCGACAAGGAGTAGGCGCGGGCCACCGAACCGCAGCGGTCGCTGGGGATCCGCAACGTCAGGAACTGGCCCGGCCGGTAGGGCATCCGGGCGGTGTCGACGTCGAAGACCACTGAGCGGGCGTCGGCCGTCTCCTCGACGACCTCGGCCACCCGAAGCCGGTGGAACTCAGGCATCGCAAGTCTCCTCGCTGGTCAGTAGGTCACCAGGATCGCGCTGGCCTCGGCGGTGGTCTCGCCGTCGGCGACGATCTCGCCGGTGGCGAAGACCTTGCGGCCTTCCTTGCCGGTGAACCGCGCGTTGATGGTCAGCGGGACGCCGTGCGGGGTGCCGCGCCGGTAGTCCACGGTCAGCGACACCGTCATCGCCGGATGGCCGGCCACCGCCACGGCCCGGCCCACGGCGTGGTCGAGCAGCGAGGCCACCCAGCCGCCGTGCACGCGCCCGGGAGGTCCCTCGTAGGCCGCGCCGAGCAGCGCGGACGAGGAGGTCGCTCCGGAATCGTCGATCTCCAGGCCCACCACGGGCGGCGCGAGCGGGTTGCCGGGGCCTTCGACCGGGTTGTGCACGCTGACCTGGTGGCCGTCCAGGTAGGACAGCAGCAGCGGTTTCTCGCGGGTGCGCTCGCGCAGCAGCTCGGTGGCGGCGGCGACGTGCTCGGTGGCGGCGCGCAGGTCCTCGGCTGCGACATCGGTGAACACGCCGGCCTCGACGAGCTCGCGGATCCGCGCGGCCAGCAGGGTCGTCTCGCCGGGATCTCCGGGAGGACCGGGGCGGGTAACGCCGCCGGTGGGGAGGTCGCGCCTGGTCTCTCGTCGGTCATCCGGTGGTCCCCTCGTGCGCCGAATATCTAGAACATGTTCTATGCCTCGATTATGCTGTGTCAACGGGAGCTTCGCAGGGAGGAGGAAACCGGTTCTATTGGGTGCGGACCTTGTGGGCCGGAAACGTGGACCTTAGTCTTGACACGTGTCTAGAAACCGGATGTGTTGCCGATGAGCGTCTGGACCGACAAGGAGTCGACCCTGCTGGTCGACGGTGAACTCGCCCCCGGATCAGGGCGGCGGTTCGACACCACCAACCCCGCCACCGAAGAGGTGCTCGGCACCGCGGCCAACGCCACCGCCGCCGACATGGACCGCGCGATCGGCGCGGCGCGCCGGGCCTTCGACGAAACCGACTGGTCGCGCGACCTCGACCTGCGCGTGCACTGCCTCGAACAGCTCAGCCGATCCCTGCGGGAACACGCCGACGAGCTGCGCGAACTCACCATCGCCGAGGCCGGAGCACCGCGCTTCCTCACGCACGGCGCGCAGCTGGACGCGCCGATCGCCGACGTCGCCCACTTCGCCGGCATCGCGGCCGGGTACGAGTGGACCCGCGACCTCGGTGTCGCCGAACCGATGGGAATGCCCAGCAGGCGCTGGACCCGTCGCGAAGCCGTCGGCGTCGTCGGGGCGATCACGCCGTGGAACTTCCCGCACCAGATCAACCTCGCCAAGCTCGGGCCGGCGCTGGCCGCCGGCAACACAGCGGTCCTCAAACCCGCGCCCGACACCCCGTGGTGCGCGGCCGCGGTCGGCGAGATCCTGCTGAACGAGACCGACATCCCGCCCGGCGTGGTCAACATCGTCACCTCCGACGACCACGCCCTGGGCGCGCAACTGTCCTCCGACGACCGGGTGGACCTGGTGTCGTTCACCGGATCGACCGCCACCGGACGTGCCGTGATGGCCGCCGGTGCTCCCGGGATCAAGCGGACCTTCCTCGAACTGGGCGGGAAATCGGCGTTCGTCGTGCTCGACGACGCCGACCTGGGCGCGGCCTGCGGACTCGCCGCCTTCACCGTCTGCACCCACGCCGGGCAGGGCTGCGCGCTGACCACGCGGTTGCTGGTGCCCCGCGCCCACTACGACGAGGCGGTGCAGCTGACCGCCAAGGCGCTGCGCGGCATCGGGGTCGGGGACCCCGACGATCCCGGGACCGTGTGCGGACCGCTGATCTCCGCGCGCCAGCGCGACCGGGTGGAGAGCTACCTGGCCCTGGCCGCGGACGAAGGCGGCGAGTTCGCCTGCGGCGGTGGCCGTGCCGAGCGCGACCATGGCTTCTTCGTCGAACCCACGCTGATCACCGGGCTGAGCAACGAATCCCGGGTGGCGCGCGAGGAGATCTTCGGTCCGGTGCTGGTGATCCTGCCGCACGACGGCGACGACGACGCCGTGCGCATCGCCAACGACTCGCCCTACGGGCTCTCCGGCGCGGTGCACGGCCAGGACCTGGAACGGGCGCGCGGAGTGGCCGCGCGCATCCGCACCGGAACGGTCAGCGTCAACGGCGGCGTCTGGTACGGCGCGGACGCCCCGTTCGGCGGCTACAAGCAGTCGGGCATCGGCCGCGAGATGGGCGTTGCCGGGTTCGAGGAGTACCTGGAGACGAAGCTGGTCGCCGAACCGGCCTAGGCGAGGAGTTGTTCGGCGTCGAAAGGTCCCGCTACCCGCACCGCCGAGCAACGCGATTCCTGAACAACGACCAGGAGGACGCAATGGGGCGTTTCGAAGGCAAGGTCGCGGTGGTCACCGGGGCCGCGCAGGGCATCGGTGAGGTGTACGCGCGAGCGCTGGCGGCCGAAGGCGCGAGCGTCGTGGTCGCCGACCTCAACACGGCTTCCGGTGAGAAGGTCGCCGCGGAGATCAACGCCGACGGGGGCACCGCCGCGTTCGTGGAGGTCGACGTCTCCTCGCCGGAGTCCACCGCCGCGATGGCGGCCTTCGCCGTCGAGCGGTTCGGCGGCATCGACCACCTGGTGAACAACGCCGCCATCTACGGCGGCATGAAGCTGGACCTGCTGTGCACGGTGGACTGGGACTACTACAAGAAGTTCCTCAGCGTGAACATGGACGGCGCGCTGCTGTGCACCAGGGCCTGCGTGCCGCACATGCAGGAACGCGGCGGCGGTTCCATCGTCAACCAGTCCTCCACGGCCGCCTGGGTCTACTCCGGCTTCTACGGGGTGGCCAAGGTCGCGGTCAACGGGCTCACCCAGCAGCTCGCGCACGAGATCGGCGGCATGGGAGTGCGGATCAACGCCATCGCGCCCGGCCCGATCGACACCGAGGCCACCCGGGGAACCACCCCGCCGGAGATGGTCAAGGCGATCGTCAAGGGCATGGCGCTCAAGCGCATGGGGCAGCCCGAGGACCTGGTGGGGATGTGCCTGTTCCTGCTGTCGGAGGAAGCGGGTTGGGTCACCGGGCAGATCTTCAACGTCGACGGCGGGCAGGTGATCCGCTCGTGAGCGCGGTCGGATTCATCGGACTCGGGCAGATCGGTGCTCCGATGGCCCGCAAGCTGCTGACCTGGCCGGACGGGCTCGTCGTCCACGACGTCCGCCCGGAGGTCGTCGCGAAGTTCGTCGAAGGCGGTGCGCGAGCTGCCACCTCCCCGAAGGAGGTGGCCCGTCAGGCCGACGTCATCTCGGTGATGGTGCGCGACGACGCGCAGGTCGAGGAGGTGGTGTGCGGCCCGGACGGGCTGCTCGCCGGGGCCGCCGAGGGGACGGTCCTGGCCATCCACTCCACGATCGGCGAGGACACCGCGCCCCGGCTCGCGGAACTGGCCGCGCTGCACCGGGTCTCGGTGGTGGACGCGCCGGTGAGCGGCGGTGCGGTCGGTGCCGAACGGGCGGACCTCGCCGTCATGGTCGGCGGCTCCGAGGACGCGTTCAACCGCTGCGCAGAAGTTTTCGAGCGCTGGGCCGGACTCGTCGTGCACGCCGGCGAGGTCGGTGCGGGAACCCGCTGCAAGCTGGCCCGCAACCTGCTGCACTTCGTGGCGTTCACCGCCGCCGCGGAGGCCCAGCGGCTCGCCGAGGCATCCGGCATCGACCTGCGCGAGCTCGGCGAGATCGTGCGGCACACCGACGCCATCACCGGCGGGCCCGGGGCGATCATGCTGCGCGGTGACACCGCGCAGCTGGACCCGTCGGACAACTGGTACCCGATCTTGCGCAACGTCAGCGAACTCGGCGAGAAGGACCTCGCGCTGGCCCTGCGACTCGGTGAGCGGCTCGGCGTCGAGCTGCCGCTGGGGCAGCGGGCGCTGCGCGACCTGGCGGCCGGGCTCGGCGTGGCGAAGGAGGACGCATGAGCGACGAGCAGCGACAACGCGGCCTGGCCAAGATGGGCGAGGTCTACGGCTGGGAGGTCTCCGACGGGCCCGGCGATTTCTTCGCCGTCACCGTCGACCACCTCTTCGCCGAGATCTGGTCCCGGCCCGGGCTGAGCCTGCGCGATCGGCGGTTGCTGCTGCTGGGGGCGCTGGCCGCTCAGGGGCTCGACGACGTCGCCGACATCCAGGTGCGGGCGGCGCTGGGCAACGAGGAGTTGGACGCCGAGCAGCTGCGCGAGATCGGGTTGTTCATGACGCACTACGTCGGCTGGCCGCTGGGCACGAAGTTCACCATGCGCATCGAGAAGATCCTCGGCGAAAAGGACCACTGATGAAGTACGGCATCGTGCAGTTCACCAGCGACCGCGGTCTCGCACCCGCCGTGGCCGCGAAAGCCGCTGAAGAGGCGGGTTTCGACTCATTCTGGGTGCCCGAGCACACCCACATCCCGGTCAAGCGCGAAGCCGCTCACCCCGGCACCGGCACCGGGGAGCTCCCCGACGACCGCTACCTGCGGACCCTGGACCCGTGGGTGGCGCTGTCGATGGTCGCGGCGGTGACCTCGCGGATCCGGCTCGCCACCGCCGTGGCGCTGCCGGTGGAGCACGACCCGATCACCCTCGCCAAGACCATCGCGACGCTGGACCACCTCTCCGGCGGACGGGTGAGCCTGGGGGCCGGGTTCGGCTGGAACATCGATGAGTTGACCCACCACGGCGTGCCGAAGGCCAAGCGCCGCACCGTGCTGCGCGAGTACCTGGAGGCGATGGAGCAGCTGTGGTCCCGGCAGGAAGCCGAATACCACGGTGAGCACGTCGATTTCGGTCCCAGCTGGGCCTGGCCCAAGCCGGTCCAGCAGCCGCGGCCGCCGGTCCTCATCGGTGCCGGCGGCACGGAGAAGACCTTCGGCTGGATCGCCCGCTCCGCCGACGGCTGGATCACCACCCCGACCGAGGGCGAGATCGACGACAAGGTCGCCCTCCTCCGGCGCACCTGGAGGGAAGCCGGCCGCGAGGGCGAGCCCCAGGTCGTGGCGCTGTCGGGCAAGCCCGACTTCGACGCGCTGGCCCGCTGGGAGCAGCTCGGCGTCACGGAGGTCCTCTTCGGGTTCCCGGAGAAGGGCGAGCAGTGGGTCGCGGAGTACTTCCAGCGCCTCGCAGGCAAGCTCGGAATCACCCGATAGGACCAGGTTTTTCGAATTTCGCGCGAAATTCGAGTTCGCAACTTTCGACTCGAATTTCGCGCGAAATTCGAAGGTAGCCGGTCAGGCGGGTTCGCAGATGACCACCGGGATCTCGCGTTCGGCCCAGGACTGGTAGTCGTCGAAGTCCGCGTAGACCTCCAGCAGGCGGGGCCAGAGCTCTGCCCGCTCCTCCGGGCTCGCGGTGCGGGCGCGCATGCGGCGGACGTCGCGCTTGACCTGGACCGTGACCTCCGGGTTCGCCCTGATGTTGTGGTACCAGGCCGGGTGCTTGGGCAGTCCGCCCTGCGAGGCGACCAGGATGACCCGGTCGCCGTCGGGCATGTGCAGCAGCGGCGCGGTGCGGGGCTCGCCGCTACGACGGCCGGTGGTGGTCAGCAGGCAGATCGGAACGCTCTTGCGGAAGCCGGCGCCGATGCGCCAGTTGCCGCCCAGCCGCCCGCCGGTGGCGCGGTACAACCTGGTGTTGGCCCGCGAGGCGACCTTGATGACCTTGCCGACGATCGGCGAATCCAGCTGCGGGGGACGTGCTTTCGGCATTATCTCAGTCTTCCAGCGACAGGGCGGCCTTCGGGCAGGAGTGCACGGCCTGCTCGATCGAATCCCGCAGCTCGGGTGTGGGGTCGGCGATGATGTTGAGGTTGTCGTCATCGTCGATCTCGAAGACGTCCGGTGCGACGGCCTCGCACATGCCGTTGGCCTCGCACAGGTCGAAGTCGACCACGATCTTCATGGGTCCTCCCGTTGCTCGCAGGTCACCACAGCTCGACCGGCGCCGTGCCCTTGCGGTAGTGGCCGGGCTGCGGCATGCCGGACGCGGCGACCTCCATGCGCTGCTTCATCCCGGGCGAGAGCGCGTCCGCCTTGATCATCTCCAGGAAGAGGTGCGCGGCGTTGCCGAAGTCGAAGAAGTCCCGCTGCCACGACCACCGCATGTTCCCGCCGTAGCGGAACCAGCTGCCGCCGATGCCGGCGACCTGGTACGGACTGCCGTCGGGCCGCTTGGCGTCGGCGATCTGCTTCCACAACCCGATCACCTCGCCCTTGACGTCGTCGATGAGCACCCGCTGGTACGGGTAGCTCCAGCCGTGCAGGCCCTCCATCTCCACGCCGAGGGCGATGTCGCGGATCTCGTCGCGGCCCACCGTCATGAAGTCCTCGTTGGGCCCGGTGTTCCAGCCGTAGGTGGCGTCTTCGGTGTAGAGCTGCGCGAGCGGCTTCCAGTCGCCGAGCCCTTCGCAGCGCTCGTTCTCGTCCAGCCAGTGCTGGACCATGCGTTCCAGTTCTTCCCGAGGGTAAGCGGGCATGTCAAGCCTCCTCGATGCTCAAAGCCTGCGTGGGGCACTCCCGCACGGCACGTTCCACCTCGGCGCGCAGATCCGCCGGCGGCTCGCTGATCAGCACGTCGACCTTGCCGCGCTTGGGGACCGAGAACACCTCCGGTGCCTCCACCTCGCACATCGCGTGCCCCTGGCACAGGTCGAGATCGCACACGACTCGCATCAGGACTCCTTCCGACGGCGGTAGGTCACCCGGCACGGCTGGGCGAGTTGGACGACCATCTTCGAGTGGTCGTTGCGGTAGGACTCCGGAGGCTGCGCGAGTTCGAAGCTGAAGTCCCGCAGCAGGACCGAGAAGATCGCCTTGAGCTGCATCATCGCGAACGCCGCCCCCACGCACCGGTGACGCCCGGCTCCGAAGGGGATCCACGTCCAGCGGTTGACCAGGTCCTCCTGGCGCGGCTCGGCGTAGCGCTCCGGGTCGAAGGACTCCGGATCGGGGAAGTCCTCCGGGATCCGGTTGGAGATCGCGGGGGTGGCGGCCACGAAGTCACCGCGCTCGATCCGCTGCCCCCGCACCTCGAAGTCGTCCTGAGCGACCCGCAGCAGCAGGATCAGCGGCGGGTGCAGCCGCAACGCCTCCTTGATCGCGCCCTCCAAGCGCGGAATCGCCCGCAACGAGCGGAAGCTCACCTCGGAACCGTCGGAGTAGAGCTCGTCGAGCTCGGAGACGACCCCGCCCATCACGCCCGGGTTGCGGAGCAGCTCGATCAGCGTCCACGCGGCCGTGCCCGAGCTGGTGTGGTGCCCGGCGAACATCATCGAGATGAACATCCCGGTGATCTCATCGGCGCTGAACCGCAGCTCACCGGCCTCGTCCCTGACCGACATCAGCACGTCGAGCATGTCCCGCTCGTCGCGCGGCGGCTTCCCCGCCGCGGCCCGGCCGTCCATGATCTCCTGCACCAGCCGCACCAGACCGGCCCGCGCTTCGTCACGACGCCGGAAGCTCTCGATCGGGGCGTAGGGGTCGACGTAGGCCAGCGCGTCGGTGCCGCGCTCCAGCTCGTGGTAGAGCTCGGCGAAGCGGTGGTCGAGCTGGTCGCGGAACCGCTTGCCGATCAGGCACGCCGAGGACGTGTAGATCGTCAGCTCGGCGAAGAAGTCCAGCAGGTCGATCTCGCCCTCATCGCCCCACCCGGCCACCATGCGGGCGATCTCGGCGTCGATGGTCTGGGCGTGGCCGCGCATCTGCTCGCCGCGCAGCGCCTGGTTGTGCAGCATCTCCTTGCGCCGCTCCGGCGGGGCGTCGAACACCACGCCCTGCCCGAAGATCGGCGTCATGAACGGGTACGCGGCGGCCTGGTCCAGGTCGTCGTCGGAGGAGCGGAAGAAGAACTCGTTGGCCTCGGTTCCCGACAGCAGCACCACCCGGCGCCCGGCCAGGTCGAAGGTGCCCACGTCGCCGCACTCCTCGCGGACGCGGCGCATCAGTGCGATCGGGTCGGTGCGCAGCTCTTCGAGGTGGCCGTGCTCGTCCTGGCCACCGGAGACCTGTTTCGGCGCGAGCAGCGTCATCTTTCCTCCAGCGGTGCTTCGGGTTCGACCTCGATCAGGCTCAGGTGCACGCCGCGCGGCGCGGAGATCACGTGGTGCACGGCGTCGGCGATGTCGGACGCGCGCAGGAAGTAGGGGTGCCGCGCCAAGCCCCACTTCACCCAGTCGTTGAGCACGGCCTCGGTGGTCTTGTCGTCCCACTGCATGCCCATCGAGGTGAAGGTGGGGCCGGGCCGCACTATGCTGGCGCGCACCCCGGTGCCCTCCAGCTCCATGCGCATCGTCCGGGCCATGGCCTCGAGTCCCGCCTTCGCGGGCACGTAGGCGCCCATCCGGGGCCGGGGTTTGGGAACCACGTCGGAACCGATGAACACCACGTCACCGCGCTGCCGGCCGACCATGCCGGGCACGATCCGCGAGGTGAGGCGGTGAGCTCCGCCGAGGTGCACGTCGAGCTGGCCCTGGAAGCGCGAGCCCTCCATCTCGTGCACCAGGTCGGCGTCGAGGTCGCCCGCGCCGTAGACCAGGACCTCGATGTCGCCGAGCTCCTCGGTCGTCCTGGCCACGAACGCCGTCACGGACTCCTCGTCGGTGACGTCCAGCGGCACGGCGATGGCCTGACCGCCGTCGGCGCGGATCTTCTCCGCCAGCTCCTCGCACTTGTCGACGCGGCGCGCGCCGAGCGCCACCGGGTGTCCGGAGGCGGCCACGGCCTGCGCGGTGGCCGCGCCGATCCCGGCCGACGCCCCGGCGATCGCGGTGGGGCGGCGTTCCGGGTTCGGTTCGAATCTGGGCATGGCTACCTGCTTTCCACCCGAACGGGCAGGGTCGCGAAGCCGCGCACGTTGCTGGAGTGCACCCGCTGCGCGCGGTCGGTGTCGACGTCGTAGGACTTCACCAGCTCGACGAACTCGGTCAGCGCGATCCGCGCCTCCAGCCGCGCGAGGTGCGCGCCGAGGCAGAAGTGGGTTCCGCCGCCGAAGCTGACGATCTGGGTGTCGGTTCGGCGGTCGAGGTCGTAGCGGTCGGCGTCGTCGAAGGCGCGCGGATCGCGGTTGGCCGAGCCGACCAGCAGCAGAACCCGCGCTCCCGTGGGAATCGTGGTGCCGTGCAGGCGGATGTCCTCGGTGGCGGTGCGCGCGACCATCTGGCTGGAGGTGTCGTAGCGCAGCGTCTCCTCGATCCAGTCGTTCACCCGGCCAGGGTCGTGGAAGGGCTTCGCCTGCTCGACGGGGTTGAGGTGCGCCCAGTGCACGGCGTTGGCCAGCAGCTTCGTGGTCGTCTCGTTGCCGGCGACGACCATCAGGAACAGGAACGCGATGATCTCCTCGTCGCTGAGCCGATCGCCGTCGATCTCGGCGTCCAGCAGCGCGGAGGTGAGGTCGTCGGTGCGTTCGCGGCGGCGTTCGGCGAGCATGTCGGCGTAGTAGGCGACCAGGTTCAGAGACGCCTCCATCGCGGCCTGCGGGACGTCGAAAACGCCTTCGTCGCGGTGCATCACGGTGTCGGCGAGTTCCCGCAGGCGGTCGCGGTCGGCTTCGGGGACGCCCATCAGCTCGGAGATCACGTCCATCGGGAACTTGCCCGCGAAGTCCGCCACGAAGTCGAACTCGCCTGATTCCAGCGCGGGTCGCAGGTGGTGGCGGGCGAGTTCGAGGATGCGGGGTTGCAGGTCGCGGACTCGGCGCGGGGTGAAGCCGCGGGAGACCAGCGAGCGCAACCGGTTGTGCCGGGGGTCGTCCAGCGCGAGGAACGACATCGTCTTGTGCGCGTAGGGGCCCCAGGCGGCCGGGTCCAGCGAGACGCCGTTGGCGTTGGACAGCCGGGTGTTGTCGCGGAACAGCGCGGCGACGTCGGAATGCCGTGAAAGCGCCCAGAAATCGAGCTCGGCGTTGTGGTAGACCGGCGCTTCGTCGCGCAGTCGCGCGTAGGTCGGGTAGGGGTCGGCGTGCACGGCGTAGTCGTACGGGCTGAACACGACACCACTGGACATGTGTCCAGACGCTAGTACGACTCGACTCGCTCCGGCAAGCCCGCCGGGGGCTGAATCGAGAACAAGTTCATCCGCTTTCCAGGCCATGCTGCGAGGTGGGTTCCCTTTTGTCGAGAACGTGTTCTAGTCTCGGGTGCGGACGGCTTCGGCTCGGCAGGGAGGGCGGCGCATGGGACGGCTCGCGGGAAAGGTCGCACTGGTCACGGGCGCGGCGCGAGGACAGGGCGCGGCCATCGCGCGCGGCTTCGTCGCCCAAGGCGCCTCCGTGGTCATCGGCGACATCCTCGACGCTCCGGGCAAGGAACTCGCCGACGAGCTCGGCGAATCCGCCAGCTACGCGCACCTCGACGTCTCCGACGAGGACGACTGGAGCGCCGCCGTCGCCCACGCCACCGACGGGTTCGGACGGCTCGACATCCTGGTCAACAACGCCGGCGTGCTCATGTTCTCCGCGCTGGAGGACACCTCGCTGGCCGACTACGAGCGCATCGTGCGGGTCAACCAGTTCGGCACCTTCCTCGGAATGCGCGCCGCGACACCCGCGCTCACCGAAGCCGGTGGCGGTTCGATCGTGAACTTCTCCTCCGTCGAAGGCCTCGGCGGCATGCCGCACCTGGTCGCCTACACCGCGAGCAAGTTCGCCATCCGGGGCATGACCAAGGCCGCCGCCATGGAACTCGGACCGCGCAACATCCGCGTCAACTCCGTGCACCCCGGCATGTTCGACACTGGCATGACCCGGGAGTTCACCGGCGAGAGCACCGACCTCAGCCCGATCGGCGAGATGGTCCCGCTCGGCCGCATCGGCCAGCCCGAGGACATCGTCGGTCTCGTGGTCTTCCTCGCCAGCGAGGAGAGCACCTACTGCACGGGAGCCGAGTTCGTGGCGGACGGCGGGGCCACCGCCACCCACGCCTACTACCGGCGCTGAGACGCGGTGCCGCGAGAGCGGTTCCGCTGCTCGCCTGACGAAACCTGCGACGTCGACGTGAGGAGTGGGTGTGGGCGCTGAAGTCGTGATCGAGGGGTTGAGCAAGTCCTTCGGACCGCAGACGATCTGGCGGGACGTGGGGTTCACGCTGCCGCAGGGCGAGGTCTCGGCGCTGCTGGGCCCGTCCGGCACCGGCAAGTCGGTGTTCCTCAAGTCCATGATCGGTCTGCTCAAGCCGGAGAACGGGCGCTGCCTGGTCAACGGCGTGGACATCTGCTCGTGCAGCGAGCACGAGCTCTACGAGATCCGCAAGCTCTTCGGCGTGCTGTTCCAGGACGGGGCGCTGTTCGGGTCCATGGACCTGTTCGACAACGTCGCGTTCCCGCTGCGCGAGCACACCCGCAAGACCGAGGCCGAGATCCGCCGCATCGTGCTCGAACGCATGGAGATGGTCGGCCTGTCCGGGGCCGAGGACAAGCTGCCGGGGGAGATCTCCGGCGGGATGCGCAAGCGAGCGGGGCTGGCCCGCGCGCTGGTGCTCGACCCGCAGATCATCCTCTGCGACGAACCGGACTCCGGGCTGGACCCGGTGCGCACCGCCTACCTCTCGCAGCTGCTCATCGACATCAACGCGCACCTCGACGCCACGATCCTCATCGTCACCCACAACATCAACCTGGCCCGCACCGTGCCGGACAACCTGGGCATGCTCTTCCGCCGCGAACTCGTCCTGTTCGGGCCGCGCGAAGTCCTGCTCACCAGCGAGGACCCGGTCGTCGCGCAGTTCCTGAGCGGTGACAAGACCGGTCCGATCGGGATGAGCGAGGAGAAGGACCAGGCGAGCATCGACCTCGAGCGCCAGCGGCTGGCCAGCGGTCAGATCGCCGCGGCGCAGCGCGTGGTCGGCGTGCCGCCGCAGCTGCCCGCCAGCGCCGGGCTGCCGGAACGTCAGGCCGTGCAGCGGCGCAAGAACCGAGTGATGGGAATGCTCGACCAGCTCCCGCCCGCCGCCCGAGACAGCGTGCTGCGCAGCATCAACGGTCAGCCGGCGGCAACAACCGGTCGGTGATGTCCGCCAGGTGCGAGGCCATCTTCTCCATCGGCAGGTACCCGCTGCCCGCCAAGACCAGCGACCCCACGAACGCCGTCATCACGGCCTCCAGCGCCGACGGATCGGCCTCGCCGACGGCGTCGGTCAGCCGCCGGTAGACCTCCTGGCCGATCTCGTCGCGCAGCCGCTTGACCTCCTGCTGATCGGCCAGCAACGCCGTGGTGCAGGCCCGCACCAGCGCCGGTTCGGAGGCCAGCATCCGCGCGATCGTGTCCACCACCTGCGCGACGTCCGCGCCGGGCTTGCCGGTGCGGTCCTCGCCGCTGGGCGGCAACGACTGGACGCGCTTCCAGAAAACGGCCGTGACCAGGTGTTCCTTGGAGGAGAAGTAGGAGTAGGCGGTGGCGCGGGAGACCTCGGCGCGCTCGGCCACCGACCGCACGGTCAACGAACCGAAGCCGCGCTCCTCCAGCTCTTCGACCGTCGCGTCCAGCAACCGGCGAACGGTCTCGGCGCGTTTGCCTTCCAAGAACTGACGGACGGGCTCGGTCATGCAATGAGCCTAACGCTCGGGGGTGCACCGTGATTCCGTGGTCTTCTTGCTCAGCGGTGCGGGTGGCGGAACCTGACACGCCTTCTGGCTCCGGGATCCGCGACTTGAGTCTGTCGAATACGCGGCGCTGCGGCTGTCCTCCCCAGAAGACGTGTCAGAACCCGCGGCGGTGCGAGTTGCTCAGGTGGTGAAGGAGAAAGCGGCTGCGCCGCTTGCTGCGTGTTTCGCGCATTCGCATCGATAACGTGTTCTACCTGTTTGGAATTCATTGGAGGAGCAGTCGGACTGTGAGTTCGAGGCGGTTGGAGACGTCTGTGGCGGAGGCTCGCCGGGTTACCCAGGCGACCAGGTTGGACAGCCAGACGTCGCCGATCACCCGGGCCACGGCCACCTGCTCCTCGCTGGGCTCGCCGTCGCTCATCACCGCGATGAACATGGCCTCCATCATGCGGTTGGCCGTGTCGACCTCGGTGGCGGCCGAGGCGTCCGCCGACATCAGCGCGCGGGTGACCGCCTCGGAGAGGTTCGGGTTGCGCTGGAAGGCCCTGGTGAGCCGGCCGAGCACGAAGAGCAGCCGCTCGTAGGGCGAATCACCGCGAATCGGCGCCCGGTCCAGGCGTTCCTGGATGCGCTCCAGCTCGCGGACGAGGCTCGCGACCAGCAGGTGGATCTTGGACGGGAAGTAGCGGTACAGCGTGCCCAGCGCGACGTCGGCGCGCTCGGCGACGGCGCGCATCTGCACCGCGTCGAAACCGCCCTTGTCGGCCAGGGCGACGGTCGCGTCGAGGATCCGCTTGCGGCGGTCGCGCTGGGCGGTGGCGGTGAGCTCGTCGTCGGCCATCGCGTTGAGCGCGTGCCCGCCCTGGCCGTTCCGGTTGGCGGCAGAACTCATCGGCGCAACGCCCCCTAGCGCATTGGCGGAAAGGCGTTCGCGCGCCACCCGCAAGATCACGTTAACACGGTGTCATCGGTAACCCGTTCCACCGGTGTTCTCGAGAATCACTTTTTGGTATCGGGAACTTCCAGAATGCCTTCGCGGAGTGCGTGCTCGATGGTCGCGCGCAGCCGGGGACAGGTGTCCACCAGTGCGGGGTGATCGCCCTCGGCGATGCGGGCGGCGATCTCCGGGCAGTCGCCGGTCGACGTGGTCCACTGGATGCTGGTCTGCTCCGGGCTGAGCTTCTTGACCAGCACCCGCACCCCGCACGTGGTGCAGGGCAGCGGGCGCAGCCCTCCCTCCAGGTAGAGCCGCTGGTCGGCCGCCGTACTGGCCGGGACGTCGGTGCGGGCGGCCGTCATGACTTGCCGGCTCCCTCCGCCTCACGGCGGGCCAGGTTCTCGGCGACCTCGGCCTCCCACGCCTGCACGGCGCGAGTGGTGTCCACCTCGAACTCGAAGCGGGAGGTCATCTCCTCGCTGACGTCCTCGACGTCCACGTAGAACTGGTCGTACCAGCGGCGCAGCTGGTAGACCGGCCCGTCCTCCTCGACCAGGAGCGGGTTGTCGATCCGCGACTTGTTCCGCCAGATCTCCACGTCCTGGAGGAATCCGACGCCGAAGGACTTGGCGAACTTGCCCGCCACCATGTCGGCCTGCTCGTCGTCGAGACCGGGCAGCTTCTTGACCGAAACGCCCCACTGGAGGACGAAGCTCGTCGGCGAGACCGGGTAGTGGCAGTTGATGAGGAAGGCGTCGATCGGCGTGCCCTTGAACTCGGTCCACAGCCGGTTGATCATGTACGAAGGCCCGTAGTAGCTGGCCTCCGAGCGCAGCGTGGTGTCGTCGCCGGCGTAGTTGCCCTGCGAGGCGCCCACGTCGGGACGTCCGCGCGAGTGCAGGTGCTGGGTGGCGACGTGGCCTTCGAAGATGTTCTTGAAGTACGTCGGGAAGGCGAAGTGCACGTAGAAGAAGTGCGCCATGTCCACGACGTTGTCGATGATCTCGCGGCAGTTGGAGTTGTCGATCTGCACGCGGTCCCAGGTCCAGTTCGACCACTCGTCGGTGAAGACCTCCTCGATCCGCGGGATCGTGACCTCCGCCGGAGGCGGGTTGCCCTGCGGGTCGTGGTAGACGAACAGCTGCTTGTTCTCCTCCAGCGTCAGCCACGAGCGGGTCCGGGCGCGGCCGGGAACCCGCTTGGCGTAGGGGATGGAGGTGCAGCGGCCGTTACCGCCCCAGCGCCAGTCGTGGAAGGGGCAGGCGACCGAGTCGCCCTTGATCTCGCCCTGTGTGAGGTCGCCGCCCATGTGCCTGCAGTAGCCGTCGAGCACGTGCAGCGCGCCCTGGCTGTCGGCGAAGACCACGAGCTTGGTGCCGAACGCGTGCACCGCGTGCGGCTTGCCGTCCTGGAACTCCTCGACGGGGCCCAGGCAGTGCCACCCCCGGGCGAACCGTTGTGGCGGGGCACCGGCATCGATCGTGCGCACCCCGTGCTCACGCTCCGTCCCGCTCATCGCGTCCCTCCATCAGTCACGTGTTGTATGTGAAACAGGTTATAGGAATGTGGGTCGAACGCGCCATCTGTAGGCGTTACTCGATCGTGAAAAATTAGAACAAGTTATAGATTGTGAGGTTGGTAGGTGCCCTTGAGGCGGTACCACACCGGGTCTCGGGTCCGGATGCCCTCGGCGGCGAGCTCGCGCTTGAGCACCTTGTGCGTGGAGGTCCGGGGAAGTTCGGCCACCTGCCGGACGTAGCTCGGCCACTGTTTGGGACCCAGATCGGCCTGCGCCGTCAGGAAGTCGTCCAGCGACGCCGGGTCCAACTCACCGGTGGTGGTGATCGCCGCCATCACCGAATCGCCCACCTCCGCCGGCCCCGCGTAGACCGCGGCCTCCTGGATCTGCGGGTGGCGCACCAGGATCCGCTCGATCGGCGCGGCGCCCAGGTTCTCGCCGTCCACCCGGAGCCAGTCGCTCGAACGCCCCGCGAAGTAGCAGAACCCCTGCGCGTCGAGGTAGCCGAGGTCGCCGCTCCAGTACATGCCATCGCGCATCCGCTCGGCGTCGGCCTCCGGAGCCCCGTAGTAGCCGGCGAACCAGCCGGGTCCGGTGGTGTTCACCAGCTCGCCGATCGCCGCCTCGCCGTTGAGTAGCAGCCCGGATTCGTCGAACTCCGCCGGCGGGCAGGGTTTTCCGGTGTCCGGGTCGAAGACCGCGACCCCGTCGGTGGCCTTGCCGAGCGCGCCCGCAGGGGTGTCCGGGGTCCGGGTGACCGCGATGCCGCCCTCCGAGGAGCCGAAGCCGTCGACGACGTGGCAGCCGAAGCGCTCCGCGAAGCGAGCGATGTCGCGCTGGTTCCCCTCGTTGCCGTAGACGACGCGCAGCGGGTTGTCGGCGTCGTCCGATCGCGCGGGAGTGGCCAGCACGTAGGACAGCGGAGTGCCGACGTAGTTGGCGTAGGTCGCGCCGTAGCGGCGCACGTCGGGCAGGAATCCGGAGGCCGAGAACTTCGGCCGCAGGGCCAGGGCCGCGCCTGCCGCCAGCCCGACCGACCAGCCCGCCATCAGGGCGTTGGAGTGGAACAGCGGCATCGAGACGTAGGCGACGTCCTCACCTCCGAGCCCGAAGCGCTCGGCCAGCATCCGGCCCGGGAAGGCGATCTTGGCGTGGGTGCAGCGCACCGCCTTCGGGTCGCCGCCGGTGCCCGAGGTGAACACCAGGACCAGCAGGTCATCGCCGCGGGCGGGCACCGGGTCCAGGGGCGCGCCGACGTGCCGGTCGAGCTCGCGGTGCCAGGAATCCAGCGTGAGGACCTCGATCCCGTCGAGGTCCAACTCCTCCAGCAGCGGCGCGTAGGCGGCGTCGGCGAGCACGATCCGGCAGTCGGCCAGGCGGATGTCGCGCTCCAGCGCCGCGCCCCTGCGGGTCGGGTTGAGGCCGACCACCACCGAACCCGACAGCGCAGCGCCGCCGAGCAGGAACGAGAACTCGGGCACGTTGTCCAGCAGCACGCCGATGTGCGGCGGTTCGCCGGGGAGAAGCAGCTCGCTGAGCAGCGCGGCGCGTTCCGCGCTGTGCCGCACGTGCTCGGCCCAGCTCCACTCGCCGTCCTCGGTGCGCAGTCCCGGCCGGTCGTCGTCGGCCCTGGCCAGCAGCAGTTCGGTGACCGTCGGCATCACCTCCGGCCGCGACAGCGCGGAGCTCATCGCGCCGCCAGGACCGCGCCGATCCGGCGCAGCTGCGCGGTCGCCCCGCCGAGCGCGAACTCGCCGCGCTTGGCGGCCACGAAGTAGCGGTGCAGCTCGTGGTCGACGTCGATGCCGACGCCGCCGTGCACGTGAACCGCGGTGTGCGCCAACCGGTGCCCGGCTTCGGCGGCCCAGAACTTCGCAGTGGCCGCCTCTTCCGCGCACGGCATCCCCTCGGAGGCCATCCAGGCGGCCTGCCAGAGGGTCAGCCGCGCGGCCTCGACGTCGATGAAACCGTCGGCCAGCCGCTGCGCCACGGCTTGGAAGGTGCCGATCGGGCGGCCGAACTGCACGCGCTCCCCGGCGTAGGCGCTGGTGCGCTCCAGCGCGCCGGAGAGCACGCCGACCTGCACCGCGCACACGCCGATCGTCGCGCGGACGACGAGCTGGTGCAGCGCTTCGGAACCGAGCACGTCAGCGTCGCTGATGCGGACGCCGGAGAGCTCCAGCCAGCCCTCGCTGTCGCCGTCGACGATCTCCTGGCGCTGCATCCGCGCTCCGGGATCGCCGGGCCGGACCAGGAAGATCCGCGGTCCGTCGGCGGTGGTGGCGGGGACGAGGACGAGGTCGGCGATGGGGCCTGCGGGCACGGTGACCTTGGTGCCGGTGAGCACCCACTGATCGCCGTCGCGCTCGGCGCGGGTGGCGGGGGAGTCCGGGGCGGCGCCGCCGTCCTCGGTCAGCGCGGCGGTGAGCACGACCTCGCCGCGAGCGGCGGGTTCGACCCAGCGCTGCCGGTGCTCGTCGGTGCCGAACTCGGCCAGCGTCGTGGCACCCATGGTGATCGACGGCAGGTAGGGCACGGGGGCCACCGCGCGGCCGATCTCGATCAGCACGCTGCACTGCTCCAGCAGCCCGAAACCGCCGTGGGGCAGAGCCGCGGCGAGCACGTCGGCCTTGGCCAGCTCGGTCCACAGCGCGCGGTCGAAGCGGTCGTCCTGCGCGTCGATCTCACGCAGCCTCTCGTTGGTGACCTTGTCGCCGAGGATGCGCCCGACCAGCCCGGCCAGGTCCTCCTGGGCCTCGGTCAAGGTGAAATCCATGTCGCCTCCTGGGAGGTGGTGTGCGGAGTGGTCGGTTTCGGTCCGAACCGTCCGGGCAAGAAGGACTTCGATCATGGACAGTTCGGACCAGAACCGCCCCTGGTCAACGCTTCGCTGGAGGGAGGCCGAGGCCGACGGCGGCGATGATGTCGCGCTGCACCTCGTTCGTCCCGCCGCCGAAGGTGAGGATCAGCGCCGAGCGGTGCATCCGCTCGATCCGCCCGGCCAACGCGGCGCCCTTCGAACCCGAGCGCACGTACGCGGCGCTGCCCAGCACCTCCATGAGCAGTCGGTACGCCTCGGTGGCGAACTCGGTGCCGAAAACCTTCGTCGCCGAGGCCGCCGCCGGGGCAGGGTGCTTCTCGGCGGTGGTGGCGATCTTCCAGTTCACCAGCTTCAGGAACTCCGCGCCCGCGTGCACCCGCGCGAGGTGCTGCTGCACCCACTCCTGGTCGATGACCCGCCGCCCGTCGGACAGCCGGGTCTGGGCCGCCCAGTCCCGCACCTCCGACAGCGCCAGCTGCAGCGGGGCGGCGGAGGTGAGCGCGACGCGCTCGTGGTTGAGCTGGTTGGTCACCAGCGGCCAGCCCTCGTTCTCGGTCCCCACCAGCGACGACGTCGGAACCCGCACGTCGGAGTAGTAGGTGGCGCTGGTCGTCGGTCCGGACACGGTGTGCACCGGGGTCCAGGAGAAGCCGGGGGAGGAGGTGGGCACGACGAGCACGCTCAGCCCGCGGTGCTTGCGCGCGTCGGGATCGGTGCGGCAGGCCAGCCAGACGTAGTCGGCGTACTGGATGAGGCTGGTCCACATCTTCTGGCCGTTGATCACGTAGTCCTCGCCGTCGCGCACGGCGGTGGTGCGCAGCGAGGCCAGGTCGGTGCCCGCTTCGGGCTCGGAGTAGCCGATGGCGAAGTGGATCTCACCGCCCGCGATCTTGGGTAGGAAGTGGGCTTTCTGCTCGTCGGTGCCGAACCGCATGACGGTTGGCGCGATGCTGTTGAGCGTCAGGAACGGGACCGGGGCGCCCGCGATGGCCGCCTCGTCGGTGAAGATCAGCTGCTCCAGCATGCTGCGGTTCTGCCCGCCGTACTCCTCGGGCCAGCCCAGTGCCAGCCAGCCGTCGGCCCCCATCTGCCGCACCAGCTGCTTGTAGGCGCCGCCGTCGCCGTAATCGCCCTGCGACAGCTCCTGGCGAAGCTCGGGCGTCATCAGATCGGCGAAGTAGGCGCGCAACTCCTCCCGCAGCTTCTCGTGCTCGGGCGTGTAGGCGATGCGCATGCATCCTCCCGGGGTGGTACGCGCTTGTGAAACACGTTTCTAAAATCATAGACCGACAGTCGCGATCTGGTCGAGACCAGGCGGTCACCGTCTCGCCATCAAAGGTGTAACGTGTTCTAAAAGTAAGGATCGCAATCCGGGGTCGCGTCCGAATGGAGCAGTGACCGGCTCTGCCTTCGCTCGTTGAAGGCCCGAGGGGTGCCGCGCTCGCGATCCCGTGACTCGAACGTGACCGAAAGGTCCCGTTCGCTAGAACGAGTTTTCATTTCTTGGTCCTGACTTCGTGGCTGAATGTCCTGCGGAATACGCACATCTGGACGCGGCACTTGATACTTTGCGAGAACACATTCTAGTGTGTGTTGGCTAACACCTCCCCGCGCCGTGGCGGGGTCGATCCGGTGAGGAGCGTGCCGATGAGGGCAGCCGTGCTGAAGCAGATCGGCGACCCCGAGCTCGACGTGCGCTCGGACGTGGCCACCACCGAGGTGGGCCCCGACGAGGTGCGCGTGCGGGTCCGGGCGTCGGGCATCTGCCACAGCGACCTGTCGGCCATGAGCGGCGGACTGCCCGCGCTCGCCCCCGGGATCATGGGACATGAGGGTGCCGGTGACGTGATCGCCGCAGGTGAGCGGGTTTCGCATCTGCGTGAGGGCGACCGCGTGGTGCTCTCCTTCGTGCCGCCGTGCAGCCGCTGCGCGGTCTGCCTGAACGGACAGCCGCACCTGTGCGAGGTGCACACGGTCAACGCCTTCGTCTCGCCCCGCTTCGAGGTCGGCGGCGAGTCCGCCTTCGGCTTCGCCGGGTGCGGGACCTTCGCCGAAGAGCTCGTGATCCCGGCCGACGCCGCGGTCAAGGTCGACGACGACGTGCCCTACGAGGCCGCCGCGCTGATCGGCTGCGGCGTGCTGACCGGTGTCGGTGCGGTGCTCAACACCGCGCGCGTCGAGCCCGGGTCGACCGTCGTCGTCATCGGCTGCGGGGGCGTGGGGATCTCGGTCATCCAGGGCGCTCGGATCGCGGGTGCCGCGCGCATCGTCGCGGTCGACCCCGCGGTCGCCAAGCACGAGGCGGCGCTGCGCTTCGGCGCCACGCACGCCACCACGCCCGATGGGCTGGCCGAGGTTCGCCAAGAGGCCACCGGTGGACGCGGTTTCGACTACGCCTTCGAGGTCGTGGGCCTGGCCGCGACCATCCGCGCGGCCTACGACGCCGCCCGTCGCGGTGGCACCGCGGTGATCGTCGGGGCGGGAGGCGAGGAGCAGAAGGTCGAGTTCTCCGCCCAGGAGCTGTTCATCAACGAGAAGAACATCGTCCCCTCCTTCTACGGCTCGGCCGACCCGCGCCGGGACACCGGCCGGATGGTCGAGCTGTGGCGAGCGGGATTGCTGGACCTGGAAGGCATGATCAGCCGGCGGCTTCCGCTGGCGGACATCAACGACGGGCTGGCCGCACTGCGCAGCGGGGACAACGCGGTGGTGCGCCAGATCGTCACTTTCGACCCGAGGTGAGGCGCACGTGTCGAGTGTGGACGGAAAGGTAGCGATCGTCACCGGAGCCGGTGCGGGACTGGGACGGGCCGAAGCGCTCGCCCTCGCGCGGGCCGGGGCGAACGTCGTGGTCAACGACGTCACCGACGCGGCGCACGCCGTGGTCTCCGAGATCGAGGAGATCGGCACCAAGGCGGTCGCCGTCGTCGGCGACGTCTCCGACTCCGACGTCTCCGCCGAGATGATGGCCGCCGCGACCGAACGCCTCGGCGGGCTGCACGTGGTGGTCAACAACGCCGGACTGCTGCGCGACCGGATGCTGTTCAAGATGAGCGACCAGGAGTGGGACGACGTGCTGCGAGTGCACCTGCGCGGCCACTTCCTGCTCTCCCGCAACGCGACCGCGCACTGGCGCCAGGAGTACAAGGACACCGGCGCGACCTGCGGCAGCATCATCAACACCGCCTCCGAGGCGTTCCTGCTCGGCTCCGCAGGCCAGCCCAACTACGCCGCGGCCAAGGGCGGCATCGCCGCGCTGACCGTCTCCACCGCGCGCGCGATGTCGCGAATGGGCGTGCGCGCCAACGCGATCTGCCCGCGCGCCCGCACCGCGATGACCGAGCAGACCTTCGGCGACGCCCCCGGCGAGGGCGTGGACCCGATGTCGGTCGAGCACGTCGCCCCGCTGGTGGCCTACCTCGCCGGACCGTCCGCGAAGGACATCAGCGGCCAGGTCTTCGTGGTGCACAGCGGCACCGTCGCCCTGCTCGCACCGCCCACCATCGAGCAGAAGTTCGCCGCGCCCGGCGAGCTCTGGACCCAGCAGGACCTGGAGAACGGCCTCGGCGCCTACTTCGCCGATCGCGATCCCGAGCGCTCGTTCGCCGCCAACGACGTCCTCTCGATTCCATAACGCGGATCGCGCATCGCCACACCGCCGGGCTCAACGGCGGTACGCAGAACGTTTCTCGTCAACGAGGCCGGGAGGAAGCATGGGTATCCAGGAGCGGCGGCCATGAGCGCGCCGGTCGCCGGAGTCTCGACGGCCCTCGGCCACGTGGGCAAGATCGCCACGCTGGCCTGGGACGTCGTGCGCCTCACCCCGCGCCGGCCGTTCGCCGTGCGCGAGTGGATCCAGCAGGCGTGGTTCTTCGCCAGCGTCACGATCCTGCCGACCGCCATGGTGGCCATCCCGTTCGGCGCGGTGATCGCGATGCAGCTGGGGTCGCTGACCCAGCAGATCGGTGCCCAGTCGTTCACCGGCGCGGCCAGCGCGCTGGCGATCCTGCAGCAGGCCAGCCCGCTGATCACCGCACTGCTGGTGGCCGGTGCGGGCGGTTCGGCGGTGTGCGCCGACATCGGCGCCCGGTCCATCCGCGAGGAGATCGCCGCCATGGAGGTGCTGGGGATCTCGCCGATCCACCGGCTGATCGTGCCCAGGGTGCTCGGCGCGGTGCTGGTGTCGCTGCTGCTCAACGGCCTGGTCAGCGTCGTCGGCGTGCTCGGCGGCTACTTCTTCAACGTGATCCTGCAGGGCGGCACGCCAGGTGCCTACCTGGCCAGCTTCAACGCGCTGGCCTCGCTCCCCGACATCTGGGTCAGCGAGATCAAGGCCGCCATCTACGGGTTCGTCGCCGGGGTCGTCGCCGCCTACCGCGGGCTCAACCCCACCGGCGGGCCGAAGGGCGTCGGGGACGCGGTCAACCAGGCCGTGGTCATCACGTTCCTGCTGCTGTTCATGATCAACCTGCTGGTCACGGGCATCTACCTGCAACTCGTGCCGCCGAAGGGCTTGTGAGATGGCAGTCCTGGAAACGACACCCCCGCCGACACCGGCCCCGGCGCGGCGCCGCATCGCCAAAGCCGCCTCCCGGCCCGGTGATGTGCTGGCCAACCTCGGCTGGCAGCTCTCGTTCTACGTGCGCGCCCTGGCGCTGGTACCGGTCACGCTGACCAAGTACCGCAAGGAGACGATGCGGCTGCTCACCGAGGTCGTCTTCGGCAGCGGTGCGCTGGCCATCATCGGCGGCACGCTCGGCGTGATGGTCGGCATGACCATGGCCACCGGTGCGGTCGTCGGCCTCCAGGGCTACTCCTCGCTGAACCAGCTCGGGACCGCCGCGCTCACCGGGTTCATCGCCGCCTACTTCGACACCCGCGAGGTGGCGCCGCTGTCGGCCGGTCTGGCGCTGTCGGCCACCGTCGGCTGCGGGTTCACCGCGCAGCTGGGGGCGATGCGCATCTCCGACGAGATCGACGCGCTGGAAGTCATGGGTGTGCGCAGCGTTCCGTACCTGGTGACCAGCCGGGTGCTGGCCGGTGTCGCCGCCGTCATCCCGCTCTACGTGGTCGGGCTGCTGGGTTCCTACCTGGCGTCGCGGCAGATCACGGTGTGGGTCTACGGGCAGTCGGCGGGCACCTACGACCACTACTTCCACCTGTTCCTACCGCCGGAGGACGTGCTGTGGTCCTTCGGCAAGGTCATGGTCTTCAGCGTCGCGGTGATCCTGACCCACTGCTACTACGGCTACACCGCCAGCGGCGGCCCGGCCGGGGTGGGCGTCGCCGTCGGCCGCGCGGTGCGGACCTCGATCGTGCTCGTGACCGTGCTCGACTTCTTCTGCAGCCTGGCGATCTGGGGATCGACCACGACGGTTCGGATCGCCGGATGATCGAAGTGCGCAGCAGACGCCGCTACCAGGCGATGGGCATCGCGTTCCTGGTCGTCGCCGGGTTGTTCCTGGCGGGCACGATCGGGATGTACAACAAGGCGTTCACCCGGTTCGTCGCGGTGACCGTGCGCGCCGACACCGCAGGCAACCAGATGATGCCGGGTGCCGACGTCAAGGTGCGCGGTGTCGTGGTCGGCGAGGTGCGCGCCATCGACGCGGGCAACGGCCACGCCGACCTGAGGCTGGCGCTGCAACCTGAGAAGGCGGGCATGATCCCGGCCAACGCCTCCGCGCGGCTGCTGCCGAAAACCCTGTTCGGCGAGCGCTACGTGGCACTGGACATCCCGAAGGAAGCGGCGTCGGCGACGTTGAGCGCGGGGGACGTCATCCCGCAGGACCGCAGCGCCTCGGCGATGGAGATCGAGAAGGTGTTCGGCGACCTGATGCCGGTGCTGCAGGCGGTGCAGCCGCAGCAGGTCGCCACCACCCTCAACGCCGTCTCCCAGGCGCTGGAGGGACGCGGGGAACTGCTCGGCGACACGCTGGTGCAGCTCGACCGCTACCTCCAGGATTTCGACCCGTCGCTGCCGAAGCTGGAATCGGTGATCAGCCGGGTCGACGACGTCGCCGAGAACTACGCCGACGCGGCACCCGACCTGATGCAGGCGGTCAACGACCTGACCACCACCAGCCGCACCGTCGTCGAGCAGCGCGGTCAGCTCCAGCAGATGACGGGCGCGCTGACCAGCGCCAGCGGTGAGATGGACCGGTTCCTGTCGGCCAACGGCAACAACTTCATCCGGCTGGCGGGCACCTCGCGGTCCACTTTGGAGCTGCTGGCGAAGTACTCGCCGCAATATCCCTGCATGCTCCAGCAGTTCCAGGCGGGTAGCAAGAACGCCGATCTCACCTTCGGCAAGGGAACCGACACCCCGAACATGGCGCGGATGACCCTGGAGATCACCGGCAGCCGTGGCAAGTACCTGCCCGGTGTGGACGATCCGAAGAACCTGGAGCACCGCGGTCCGCGCTGCTACCCGTTCGTCGAGGCACCGGAGACGTTCCCGCAGTACCCGCCGGGCGGACCGCTCGACGACGGCTCCACCAAGCCGGAGCCGCCGCGGGACCGCGACGCGGTGTTCCCGTGGAAGAAGCCCGGCGGGGCGCCGGCGTCGAGCTCGCCGCAGTCGGCGAGCTCGTCGGTGGCCAACTCCCAGCCCGAGCGCGACCTGCTCGCCGCCCTGATGGCCCCGCGCCTGCAGGTCCAGCCCACGGCCGTGCCGGACTGGACGAGCCTGCTGGTCGGGCCGCTGTTCCGGAACGCGGAGGTGACCGTGCGATGAGGTCGATCACCGCACCGCTGATCAAGCTGATCGCCTTCGTGGCGGTCACGCTGACCCTGACCGGGATCCTGGTGTCCACCATCGCCGCCAACTCCTCCGGCGACGCCCACGAGTACACCGCGCGCTTCGCCGACGCCTCCGGTCTCGGCGAGGGCGACGACGTGCGCATCGCCGGGGTCAAGGTCGGCAGGGTCACCGAGCTCGAAGTCGACGACGCGGACCACGCGCTGGTGCTCTTCGACGTCGACAGCGCCCGGAAGCTGCCGCGCGACGCCCAGGCCACCGTGAAGTTCCGCAACATCGCGGGTCAGCGCTACCTCGCGCTGGACGCGCCGCTGCGCGATCCGGCCGACGTGCTGCGGCCGGGCGGCGAGATCCCGTTGGAGCGCACCCACCCGGCGCTGAACCTCACCGCGCTGTTCAACGGCTTCAAACCGCTGTTCCAGGCGCTCAACCCGGAGGACGTTAACCAGCTCTCCGGCGAACTGGTGAAGGTGCTGCAGGGCGAAGGCGGAACCGTCGACAGCCTGCTGGCGCACACCGCCTCGCTGACCGGGACGCTGGCGAAGAAGGACGAGGTCATCGGTCAGGTCATCGACAACCTCAACGCCGTGCTGGGCAACGTCAACGAACGCGGGCCGCAACTGGCCGAGCTCATCGACGCGCTGCAGCGGCTGACCACCGGGCTCTCCGAGCAGCGCAAGCCGGTCGGCGAAGCCATCGGCGCTCTCGACGAGCTGACCAACACCACCGCCGGGCTCGTCGAACAGGCCAGACCGCCGCTGCAGCAGGACATCGCGGCGCTGCGCGACGTCACCGGGCTGCTCAACAAGGACCTGCCGCTGCTGGACCACACGCTGCAGACCATGCCGGGGCGGCTGGACCGGCTCACCCGCACCGTCAGCTACGGCGGCTG
This sequence comes from Saccharopolyspora sp. NPDC049426, assembly GCF_040676935.1. Lineage (NCBI taxonomy): Bacteria > Bacillati > Actinomycetota > Actinomycetes > Pseudonocardiales > Pseudonocardiaceae > Saccharopolyspora > Saccharopolyspora sp. NPDC049426. The sequence continues at coordinate 177,420 of NZ_JBFAPZ010000012.1, forward strand.
GTTCAACTACTACTCGTGCCAGGTCAGCGGCAACATCCGCATCGACCAGCTCAACATCAACCTCCCGCTCCTGCCCGTGCCGACGACCCAGTTGCCGGAGAGATGCCGATGAAACCACTACGGGCCCGCAACCAGGTCACCGTCGGCCTCGTCACGATCGCGCTGCTGGTGGTCGGGACGTTGACGGCGTTCTCCGCCAAGGACCTGCCGCTGATCGGCTCCGGCAACTCCTACTCGGCCTACTTCGCCGAATCCGCCGGGCTGGAGCCGGGAAACGAGGTGCAGATCGCCGGGGTGAAGGTCGGCGAGGTCGACGACGTGTCGCTGGACGGCAACCGGGTGCTGGTGTCGTTCACAGTGGACGGACGCGAGATCGGTGACCGCACCAGCGCCGACATCCAGATCAAGACGCTGCTCGGCGAGAAGTTCGTCGGCCTGCGACCGGCAGGCGACGAGGAGCTGTCCGAACCGATCCCGGTGCGCAACACCAGTTCTCCGTTCGACATCCCCGACGCCATCGACCAGCTGACGCAGACCACCGGGCAGCTCGACAGCGGCAAGCTCGCCGAGAGCTTCCGGGTCATGTCCGACACCATGCGCGGCGCGCCGCAGCACATGGATCAGGCCGTCAACGGCCTGTCCCAGCTCTCGCAGACCATCGCCTCCCGGGACCAGCAGCTCGCCGACCTGATGCACAACGCCAGCAACGTCTCCGGGATCGTCGCCGACCGCGACCAACAGGTCAGCAAGCTCGTCTCCGACGGCAACCTGCTGCTGTCGGAGGTGCAGGCCCGCAAGCAGGCGATCAGCGGACTGCTGGTGGGCACCGAGAACCTCTCGCGGCAGCTGCGCGGCCTGGTCGCCGACAACCAGGAGCAGATGAAGCCCGCCCTCGACCAGCTCGACCAGCTCACCGCGATGCTCAAGCGCAACCAGGACAACCTGAACAGGGCCGTCGGCGCGCTCCAGCCCTACGTGCGCGGCTTCAACAACACCATCAGCAACGGCCGCTGGTTCGAGGGCTACTTCTGCGGCCTGCTGCCGCCGCCGATCCACGCCGGCCCGATCCAGACCAACACCCCCGAGTGCGAGCTCCCGGTTCCCGAGGGAGGCGGCCGATGAGCAGGCTCACCCGCACGATCGCCGTGCTCTGCGCGCTGGCCCTGGTCACCGCCGGCGCGCTGTGGTGGACGCTGTCGGCAAGCGGCACCACCATCACCGCCTACTTCGACAAGGCCGTCGGCCTCTACGCCGGTTCCAGCGTGCGGGTGCTCGGCGTCAAGGTCGGCCAGATCGACACCGTGACGCCCGAAGGGCCGGTGGTGCGGGTCGACATGCACGTCGACGACGGGGTGAACATCCCCGCCGACGCCAACGCCGTGGTCGTCGCGCCCAGCCTGGTCAGCGACCGCTACGTGCAGCTCACCCCCGCGTACACGCAGGGCGAGGTGATGGCCTCCGGTGCGGTCCTCGACCGCAAGCGCACCGCGACCCCCGCCGAACTCGACGAGCTCTACAAGAGCGTCAACGCCCTGTCCACCGCGCTCGGCCCGGACGGGGCCAACCGCGAAGGCGCGCTCAACGACGTCCTCAACACCACAGCGGCCACGGTGGACGGGAACGGCCAGGACCTCAACACCACCATCAAACGGCTCGGCGAGCTCTCCACGACCCTGTCGGAGAACCAGGACGACCTGTTCGCCACGGTGGACAACCTCAACCAGTTCACCGGCACGCTCGCCCAGAGCGACAAGCAGATCCGCGAGCTCTACGGCCGGATGGCCGACACCACCGGCTACCTCGCCTCCGAGCGCGAGCAGCTGGGCACCTCACTGCACTCGCTGGCGATCGCGCTCGACGACGTCCAGCGCTTCGTCCACGACAACCGCGACCACATGTCCTCCAACGTCCGCAACCTCACCGGCGTCACCCAGGCGCTGGTCGACCAGCGGGAAGCGCTGGCCGAGGTGCTGGACCTGATGCCGCTGGCCACCACCAACTTCATCAACGCCTACGACTCGGCGTCCGGCAGCGTGGCCTCCCGATGGAACCCGCAGGAGCTCGCGCAGCCGCCGATCCTGCTGGTGTGCAGGCTGATCGCCAACGTCACGCCGCTTCCCGAGCCCGTTCCGCAGTCGCTGCGCGACACCTGCGAGAAGCTCAACCCCGTCGTCGAGGGCCTGGCGCCGCTGCCGTCGGTCGCCGACGTGCTCGGCAAGATCCAGACCGGCGCGGGCGACGTCCCGGACCAGCTCGGCAAGGGCGAGAACCCGGTGCCGCTGCCGCTGGTGGACGCGATGAAGCGAGGGGCGGGGACGCCATGACGGCCAGACGGTGCGCGCTGCTGGCAGGCTCCCTGTCGCTGCTGCTGGTGTCCGGTTGCGGCCCAGCCGGTTTCACCGGTCTCTACAACACGCCGCTGCCCGGTGGCGCCGAGCTCGGCGACCGCCCCTACTCGGTGACCGCGCACTTCCACGACGTGCTGGACCTGGTGCCGCAGGCCAGCGTGAAGGTCAACGACGTGGCGGTCGGGCGCATCGACCGCATCGACCTCAGCGCCGACAACACGACCGCGATGGTGACCTTGCGGGTCAACGGCGACGTGCGGTTGCCCGCCAACGCCTACGCGCGGCTGCGCCAGTCGAGCCTGCTGGGGGAGAAGTTCGTCGAACTCGCACCACCGCCCGACCGCGCCACCGGCGAGCTCGCCGACGGCGCGGTGATCCCGCTGGACCGCACCAACCGCAACCCGCAGATCGAAGAGGTGCTCGGCGCGGTGTCGCTGCTGCTCAACGGCGGCGGGATCGAGCAGTTGCAGACCATCGTGCAGGAGCTCAACAAGGCGTTCACCGGCAACGAGGAGGAGATCCGCTCGCTGCTGGGCAACGTCAACGACGTGGTCACCCGGCTCGACGGTCAGCGCGGCGAGATCACCAAGGCCCTCGACGGTCTCAACCGGCTCTCGGCGAACCTGCGCGAGCAGACCGGCAACATCAACACCGCCCTCGACGGGCTCTCCCCGGGCCTGCGCGAGATCGAGGCCCAGCGGGGTCAGCTGGTCGGGATGCTGCAGTCGCTGGACAAGCTCTCCGGCACGGCCACCGGGACCATCGAGGCCAGCCGCGAGGACCTGGTGGCCGACCTGCACGCGCTCGCCCCGACGCTGCAGCAGCTCGCCAAGACCGGCACCGACCTGCCCAAGGCGATGGCGTTCCTGTCGACCTACCCGTTCCCGGAGTACGCGATGGTTCCGCTCAAGGGCGACTTCGTGAACACCGACGTGCTCATCGACCTGGACCTGTCCGCGCTCTACGAGAACTTCGCGCGGTCCTCCGGGCCGCCCATCCCGATCCCGGGCCTCACCGATTCCGGCCAGTCCGGTGCCAACATCCCGCTGCCGCCCGGCGCGCCGGCGCTGCCGCCGCTGCCGATCCCCGGAACGCAGCCGGACGGCGGGTTGCTGCCGGGACCGTCCGGAGGAGGTTCCTGATGATGGCGCGCAAGGTGAAGGTGCAGCTGGCGCTGTTCCTGGTCATCGCGGTGGTCGGCGTGGGTTTCGTCGGCGGTCGCTACGCCGGGCTGGACCGGCTGTTCGGCTCCAACGGCTACCCGGTGTCGGTGCAGCTGCCCGAATCCGGCGGGCTGTTCACCAACTCCGAGGTCAGTTACCGCGGCGTGGCCGTCGGCCGGGTCACCGCGCTGCGGCTGACCCACGAGGGCGTGGCCGCCGACCTGCACATCAACGACGGCGCACCGCAGATCCCCGCCGACGCCCGCGCCGTGGTCGCCAATCGCTCGGCGGTCGGGGAGCAGTACATCGACCTGCAGCCGCAGCACCGCGGCGGGCCCTTCCTGGATGAGGGGTCGGTCATCCCCATCGAGCGCACCTCCATCCCACCCGCGCCCGAGTCGTTGCTGGTCAACGTCGACCGGCTGGTTGCGGGAGTGCCGACCGACAAGCTGCGGACGGTGGTCACCGAGGTCGGGACCGCCTTCGACGGAACCGGCTCCCACCTCCAGAAGCTGCTCGACACCACCAGCTCGTTCACCACCGCCGCGCAGCAGAACCTGCCGCAGACCACGGGATTGCTGGACAACAGCGACGTCGTCCTGCGCACCCAGCAGGAGCAGGCGCAGAACCTCACCGAGTTCAGCACCGGGCTGCGGCAGATCTCCGGGCAGCTCAAGCAGTCCGACCCCGATCTGCGCAAGACCATCCAGGAGGCGCCGGGCGCGGCCACCGAGGTGCAGGAGCTCACGCGCTCGATCGGGACCGACTTCGGCATCGTGGCCGCCAACCTGCTCACCACCACGCAGCTGACCAGCGTGCGCGGTCCCGCGCTGGAGCAGACGCTGGTCGCGCTGCCGATGATCTCGGCGTTCACCCACACGCTCTCGCCGGACGGAACCGGGCACCTCGGTCTGGTGCTCAACATGTTCAACCCGCCGGCGTGCACCGCGGGGTACGAGGGCACGCCGCGCAAGCACGGGTCCGACACCACCGACGGCCCGACCAACTACGACCTCGCGTGCACCGAGCCCAAGGGCAGCCCCACCGGGGTGCGCGGCTCGCAGCACGCGATCCGCTACCCGGTCCCGGCGCCCGTCTCGCCGCCCGGCCCCTGAGCACCGGCGGGCCCGGACCGGCCGTGATCGAAGCCCGTTCAACCCGGTCATACCGGGCAAAACAGACCGGAGGTCTCACCCCAATGCGTGCCACCGGTTCTGACGACGAAATATGATGTCCACCGATCGGATTACCTGATCTTGGTGTGTCATGCTTGCGATCGACTGCGGGTAGCCGATATAGAATCGCCGCTGCGCTCAATCCACTCGATGGAGCGTTCATCGGCGCCGAATGACCCTGCGCTGGTCAACAACGCCGCTCGACGAACCGTGAATCGCCCACTCCGCGCTGCTTGATCGTGTTGAGAACCCCGCTCGCCGCACGGACAGTTACTGATTACCAACAAGACGGTGCAGGGTTCTTGGGGAGGCCGGTATGCGGGGGGCAGTTGCGTGCCAACTAGTCATCGCGAGCCTGGTCGCGTGCGCGCTGACGGCGTGCGGGCCGGACGTTTCCGAGGCGTCGGTGACGACCTCGGTTCCAGACAGGACGACATCGCTGTCACCGAGTGAACCGCTGGAGCTCAACGCGCAGCGCGGCGTGCTGACCTCGGTCAACGTGACGGCCAACGGCGCACCGGTTCCGGGCAAGATCGACCGCAGCGGTCACAAGTGGACGATCGACTCGCCGCTGGCCTTCGGCACCACCTACCAGGTGCACGCCGTCGCCCACGACCAGGAAGGCGTGCCGTCGATCCCGCTGAACTCGACGTTCACCACCGCCACCCCCACCGACATCGTCAACGTCGAGCGCACCCGGCCCACCGACGGAGACACCGTCGGCATCGCGATGCCGGTCTCGATCTACTTCGACAAGCCCGTCAAGGACCGCGCCGCCGTCGAACGCCGCCTGAAGGTCGAGACCTCGGTGCCCACCGAGGGTTCGTTCAACTGGTACTCCGACAACCAGGTCAACTGGCGGCCCAAGGACTACTGGAAGGCGGGCACCCAGGTGAAGGTGCGCGCCGACCTCTACGGCATCGACACCGGCGCCGGCGTGATGGGCGACAAGAACTTCGAATCGAACTTCACCGTCGGCCGCGACCAGCGCTCCGTCGGCGACGTCAACGCCCACACCTTCACCGTCTACCAGGACGGCCAGGAGATCAGGAAGATGGACGCCTCCTACGGCCGGTCGGCGTACCCGACCCAGCACGGCATCCACGTCGCCACCGAGCGGCACGACTCCGTGCGGATGAACTCCTGGAGCTGGGGCGGTCCCGCCCAGGGAAGCGCGGGCGCCTACGACGAGGTGCTGCCCAACGCGGTCCGGATCTCCAACAACGGCGAGTACGTGCACACCAACACGGCGAGCACGGGCGCGCAGGGGTCGAGCAACGTCACCCACGGCTGCGTCAACCTCTCCAGCACCGACGGCAGGTGGTTCCTGGAGTTCACGCAGATCGGAGACCCGGTGGAGATCGTCGGGTCGACCAAACCGCTCACCCCGGCCGACGGCGACATCTGGGACTGGACCGTCCCGTGGGAGGAGTACGTCAAGGGCAGCGCCCTGTACCACTCACCCTGAGTCCTCCTGCCGCTGCGGTCCGTTCCGCGGGGAGAAGGCGGGGCAAGGGCCCGGAGCGCGCATCGCGTTCCGGGCCCTGTGCTTGGATCGGTGGTGTGGACCTCCTGCGTCATCTCCGGTTCTTCGTCGCGGTCGCCGAGGAAGGCCACTTCGGGCACGCGGCCGACCGCCTCGGCATGACCCAGCCGCCGCTGTCCCAGGGCGTGCAGCGGCTGGAGAACCGGCTCGGCGTCACCCTGCTGACCAGGGGATCTCGGGGCGTGCGGTTGACCACCGCCGGGGCCGACCTGCTGCCCAGGGCGCGGACGCTGCTCGCCGGGGCCGACGAGTTCGCCGAAGCGGCCCGCAGACAGCGGGAGAACAGGGGAGCGGTGCGCATCGGCGTCATCGCCGCCCTCGGAGATCGCCAGGTCGCCGGTCTCGCCGCCGCCCTGCGCGGCGCGGCGCCGGAGCCGTCGGCGCGCACCGTCATCGTCAGCACCGCCCCGACCATCGACCTGGTCGACGCCGTGGCCGGCGGCCGGTTGGACTGCGCGGTCGTGCACCACCCGGCGCTGCTCGGCGACCTGCGGACCTCCTCGGTGGTCAAGATCCCGCGCCGACTGCTGGTGCCCGCCGACCACCCGGCGGCCGAGAAGCCCTCGATCCGCGCGCTGCGCGGGCTGCTCTGCGCCACCGCTCCGCGCGCCCACGGCACCGCGGCCTTCGACCTGCTCGTGGACACCCTCCGGGAGCGCGGCCTCGACCCCGAGTTCCTGCCCGCGCCCGGTGATCGCGACGCGCTCAGCGCCGTCGCCGCCGGGCGCGCGTTCGCGCTCAGCACCGACCCCGAGGTGCGCGCACCCGGCGTGGCCGTCGTCGCCGCAGGGGACGAGCTCGCGTTGCGGGTCCGGGTGGTCTGGCCCGACCCGGCCCCGCAGCCCGACGTGTGCGAGGCGCTCGAAGTCGCGCTCCGGGAACTGGCGTGAACGCCGAGCAGCACATCCGGGACGTGCTCGCCGACGCGGGCGCGCAGGGCTGGGTGCACGCGGTCCGGCTCGGCGGGGGTGGTCACGAACTCGGCTTCGGCGCCGACGAGCTCGTGGTCACCGCCTCGGTCTACAAGCTCCCGCTGCTGGTCGCGCTGGCCCGCGCCTTCGACGCGGGAACCCTCGACCCGCGCGAAGCCATCCGGCTCGACCCCGGTTCCTGCACGCCCGGCCCGACCGGGGTGTCGACCTTCCAGGACCCGGTGCGGATGTCCTGGCGCGACCTCGCGGCGTCGATGATCGCGGTGTCCGACAACGCCGCCGCGGACGTCATCCTGGGTGCCATCGGTCTCGACGCCCTGGCCGCCGCGCTCGCCGACCTCGGCCTGGAACGCACCCGGGTCGTCGGCGGCACCGCCGACGCGCACGCCGCGCTGACCCGCGAGATGGGCGCCACCAGCGCATCCGAGGCGTTCGCCCTGCTGGCCGACAACGACGAGGCGCGCACCCTCCGCGCCTACGACCCGTCCTACGCCAGCGCCACCACACCCCGCGAGATGACCCGGCTGATGGAGTTGATCTGGGCCGACGCGGTCGCCTCGCCGCAGCAGTGCGCGTTCGTCCGCAGGCTGCTCGGCCAGCAGGCGTGGATGCACCGGGTCCGGGCGGGATTCCCGTTCCAGGGGGTTCGGGTCTCGGGGAAGACGGGCACGATCGGTGCCGTCCGCAACGAGGTCTCGGTGGTGGAGTTCGACGGCGAGGCGCCGGTGGCGGTGGCGGTCTTCACGCTCGCGGCGCGCGCGGACCCTTCGCTCCCGCGGGTGGACGCCGCGATCGCCGAGTGCGCTCGGATCGCGGTGACGGACCTGCGCTCCGGTCGTCTCTAGCCCGGCCGGTCTTCTGCGCGACCGCGGGTGGTCGAGGTCCCCTTCGTCCGGTCGATTCGGACTCGGACCTGCGCTGAGCAGGCATCCGGGAGTGGGCGTCGGAAGAATTTTTCGGGAGTTCTCCCGGCTTCGGCGACGGCTCGTGCTGGGGCGATATCGATGCGCTATCGGGAGTCGGTCCGGTTCTTATTGGCGCTATCGGCGGTCGGCTGCTTGATTGGGGGCATCGGCACTTCTGGAGGGAAATCAATTGCAGCACAATGACATCCGCGTGGGTCGCCGGTCGGTGCTGGCGGCGTTGCTGGCCGCGCCGGTGGCCGCTTGCGCGCCGAGCACCCCGTCCGCCGCGCCGGTCGCGACCGCTCCCCGGCCCGACCCGGTGTGGGCCGAGCTGGAACGTCGCTACGACGCGCGCCTGGGGTTGTTCGCGCGCAACGTCGCCACCGGGCGGACCGTCGCGCACCGCGCCGACGAGCGCGTCGCGCTGTGCTCGACCTTCAAGGTCTACGCGTCGGCGGCCCTGCTGCGCGCCCACGGGCTCGCCGGCGGCTACTTCGACCGCGTCATCCGCTACGACGCCGGCCAGCTCGTGAAGAACTCGCCGATCACCGAGACCCGGGTGGACACCGGCATGACGGTCGGCGAGCTGTGCGCGGCGGCGGTGCAGCACTCCGACAACACCGCCGCCAACCTGATGCTGCGCGAACTCGGTGGCCCGCAGGCCATCACGGAGTTCGCGCGCGCCATCGGCGATCCGATGACGCGCCTGGACCGCTGGGAGATCGAGCTCAACACCGCCATCCCCGGCGACGAGCGCGACACCTCCACGCCCAGGGCGCTGGGCGACGGTCTGCAGCGCCTGCTGCTCGGCGATGCGCTCGGCCCGGCGGAACGCGACCGGCTCACCGGCTGGATGCTCGGGAGCGCCACCGGCGCCGCCCGGATCCGCGCCGGGGTTCCGGCCGGCTGGCGCACGGCGGACAAGACCGGTGGCGGCAGCGCCTACGGAGTGGCCAACGACATCGCCGTGACCTGGACCGACACCGGAACGCCGATCGTCATCTCGCTGCTCACCGGTCGTCCCCGCGAGCACGACACCGCGAACAACGCGCTGCTGGCCGACGCCGCTCGCCTGGTGGCCGAGCGGCTGGTCTGACCGCGCGCATGAATCGGGAGCGCTCCGCCCCCGGCGGAACGCTCCCCGGTTTTCGTCCCCCCAGAGGGCGAATCGAGGCGGCGGTCTATCTGTCGAAGCGACCCGTTTTGATCGCTCTGACGAAATAGCGCCACTGAGCGGAATTGGCGGTTAAGAGGCCCCCGGCGCGGTCCTTGGTGTCGCGCACGGCGGCCCCGCCGAACACGCGGCCGACCTCGACGCAATTGGTCTCCTGGCTGCTTCGGCTGGACTTGCGCCAACCGACCGGCGACTGCAGCAACGTCACGGTGTTGTCTCCTCCCGGTGGATGATCTCGTCGACGAGGCGAACCGAGTCGTCGCTGCTCATCGCGAATTGCCCCAGGTCCCTCCCGGCCTTGACGAAAGCCGTCACGTCGCCGGGATCGCGCAGGAACGCGCTGGACCTGTGGTGTTCGAGGTGCACGACGGGAGAGGCCTTGGCGAACTCGAGGAGCACGAAGGGTCCGGCGTGCGCAGGGGTCCATCCCGCGGACAGCGGGATGATCCGGATGTCGATGTTGTCGCGGGCGCTCATGTCGCGGACGTGCCGCAGCTGGTCGATCAGCACGGCCCGGCCGCCTATGGGCTGGTGCAGCACCGATTCGAGCAGGAAAGCCGTGTACCGCACGGGTTCTTGGTGGCGGGTGATGACCTCGCGCCGGCCGAGCCGGACCGCCACGCGGGTGGAGACCTCGTGCTCCGGGATGCCGGTGCCCATGATCGCGCGCGCGTAGTCGGTGGTCTGCAGCAGACCGGGGATGAGGATCGGGGAGACGTCGGTGATCGCTGTGGCGATCCGTTCGAACTCCAGCAGCGCGGTGAGCTGATCGGCCTCACCGACTGACCCGACCGACACCGAGTTGGGTGGTTCCGCCTGCGCCTCGCGGGTGAGCCGCAGCAGCCGATCGCGAGCCGGGCTCGACAGGCCCAGCACCGCGCACACGGCGGACACGGATTCGGTCGACGGCACTCGTTCACCGCGCTCCCAGCGGACCACGACGGAGTGCGAAACGTCGAGACGTCCGGCTAATTGGCGCAGCCCGAGACCGGAACGCGATCTCGCGTCCCGGATTTCCGCACCGAGAACGTATGCCCGCGGTGCCGGAGTGGTCTCGCTCATGCACCACAGCTTATTTCAGGTGCGGAATCGCACGGCACCCTGGGTCGTCGTCTGCGTGACTACTTGATTACGCACCGACGTGTGCGCTGAATGGCGTCATCCGTTCGGGGAATTGCCGCAGTGGTCCCGAGACCATGAGCATTGGTCTCGTCTTGATCGAGGTCGCTTCGGGACCCGGATGGGTTTCGTCGCGATTTTCGTTCCGCGACGCGGAAACGCCGACCGGGGCAGACAAGAGGGGGATGTGCGCAGCGATGTATCCGTTTCACTGGGTGCCGGCGGACGGAAGACGGCACGCGAGCCTGGACAAGCGGCCGTGGGGCAACGCCTACCCGAGCGGCATGCTCGTCAGCACCTTGTGCAGCCAGGAGGTCGTGGCCGACGCGACCAAGGAGGCGTGGCTCTGGCAGACCTGCGGTGACTGCCATTCCGAGGCCCGCCGGGTGGCTGCGGCGGTCCGCGAGGTCCCGCGCATGTCGGTCTAGCGAAATCTGCTGCAAGGGAACGGTTCTCGGTCAGTCGTGCTTGGCTCGGCTCGGTGCCACCCGGGGTGGCTCGTTCGGCTGCTTCGGGTACACCGGCGGCCAGGGCGCGTCCTGCGCTCCGGCGGCGATGTCCCGGTCGTAGCGTTCCAGCAGCGGTTCGATCGACTGCGGCCGGGTGTCGGCCCACGGGTCACCGCGCTCGGCGAGCCGGCCGGGCACCGTGGCGATGGTCAGCTGGTCCGGGTCGACGCCGTCCAGCTCGTCCCACGCGATCGGTGTGGACACCTGCCCGCCCACTCGAGGCCGGGCGCACCAGGCGCCGAAAACCGTTTTGTGCGGGGCATTCTGGTTGAAGTCGACGAAGACGCGCCGGCCCCGCTCCTCCTTCCACCACTTGGCGGTGATCAGATCGGGGTGGCGGCGTTCGAGCTCGCGCGCCAGCGCCACGGCCGCGGCCCGGACCCGGTAGCTGTCCCACTCGGGACGCAGCGGCACGTAGAGGTGCAGGCCGCGGGAGCCGGAGGTCTTCAGCCGCACGTCGATGCCGTCCTCGCGGAGGAAGTCGCGGGTGAGCGCCGCGGTCTCGCACACCTCGGTGAAGCCGACTCCGGGCGAGGGGTCGAGATCGATGCGCAGCTCGTCGATGATCTCCGGCTGCCCGGCCTGGTAGGGCCACACGTGGAAGCCCAGGCAGCCCATGTTGACCGCCCAGACGACGTGCGCGAGGTCGGCGGCCACGAGGGCGTCGCTGGTCGTGCCGTTGGGAGTCTCGACCACGGTCGTGCGCAGCCACTCCGGTGCCGAGGCGGGCACCCGCTTCTGGAAGAACGACTTGCCGCTGGCCCCGTCCGGATGACGCTCCATCAGCAGCGGGCGACCGCCCAGGGTGCTCAGGAGCGGGCCGGCCACCGCCCGGTAGTAGTCCACGAGGTCCAGCTTGGTCTCACCGCGGGTCTTGAAGAACACCTTGTCCGGATGTGACACCGACACCTCGGTGCCCCCGATGTCCAGCTTCACGGCCTCGCTCACGACGACCTCCGGTGCTCGCGCTCCCGGGAGCCAGAGTAGGCGGGGGCTCCGACGACCGCAGCGACATCGGTGCGCAGGCCGGTCTCGGGGGAAGTCCCCGCCGGGAACTTCCCCCGCTGCCGATCACCAGCCGCGTTCGCGCCACTCGGCGAGCTTGGGGCGCTCGGCGCCGAGGGTGGAGTCGTCGCCGTGGCCCGGGTAGAACCAGGTGTCGTCCGGCAGTTCGCCGAAGACCCGGGTCTCCACGTCGTCGACCAGCGACTTGAAGTCCTCCGGCGAGGTCGTGCGGCCGACCCCGCCCGGGAACAGCGAGTCGCCGGTGAACAGGTGCGGGTGGCCCGCCGGGTCCCGGTAGACCAGGGCGATCGAGCCCGGGGTGTGCCCGCGCAGGTGGATCACCGACAGCTCCGAGTCGCCGACCGCGATGGTGTCGCCGTGCTCGACCAGGTGGTCCGGCGGCACCGGCAGCTCGTCGGCGTCGGCGGGGTGCGCCACGGTGAAGCAGCCGGTCGCCCCGGCCACCGCGCCCAGCGCCTGCCAGTGGTCGCCGTGCTGGTGGGTGGTGACGATGGTGCGCAGCCGGGGGCGGCGCTCGTCGTGACCGAGCAGGTCGCTCAGCCGTTCGGGGTCGTTGGCCGCGTCCACCAGCAACGCGTCCCCGGTGCTCTTGCACACCAGCAGGTAGGCGTTGTTGTCCATCGGGCCGACCGAGATCTTGGTGATGGTCAGCGCGTCCAGGTCCCGGCGCGCGGCCGCGCCGCCGGGCTCCACGTGTCCGGTGTACTCAGCTTGAAGCTCCACGCCCGTGAGCCTAACGCCCGCGACCCGGCACCGGCCGGAAGATCGGGCTCACATCCAGTCGGGCAGTTCGGGTGCGTCGCCGCGCAGCTCACCGGGGCCCGTGCGACCGAGCAGCCAGCCCAGCATCGGACCGGGTTCGCCGGAGACGGCCGCCGGTCGCGACGTGGTGCCGCGCAGGTCCCAGCGGCGGTGGTGATGGCCGAAGTCGACATCCAGCGTCAGCGCGGGCACGTCCGGCCGCCCGCCGAAGAGCTGCACCACGTCCTCCAGCACGAGCTCGGCGTCCGCGAGGGGGATGTCGGCGAAGTCCACGTCGTGGTCGAGGTCGGCCAGGTGCACCCAGACCTCCAGCAGCCGCAGCCGGAGGACGTGCAGCGCGGGGATGACGTCGCCCCCGGAGAGGGTGACCTCGGCGGTCCAGTCGGAGTCGGGCAGGTCCCGAGCGGCCACGAAGAACCGGTCGCTGGAGGCGACCAGGTCCTCCATCAGCAGCTGGTGGCTGCGCGAGGAGCCTTCCTCGATGGCCTGGTCGCGGTCGTCGCGGCTGGCGTACATCGGGTGCTCGATGCCGGTCCGAGCCCACAGCAGGAGGTTGCAGCAGGCATCGGCGTTGCGGGCCAGGTGGGTGAGCACGTGCGATCGGCTCCAGCCAGGCAGCAGGCTGGGTTGTCGGACCGAGATCTCGTCGAGCCCGGACGCGGAGCGCAGCAGGACCTCGGTGGCGTGCCGGACGGCGGCTCGCCGGTTCGCGACCTCGTCTGCCAGGGCGGCAGCGGACCATCGGCCGGTACCGAGAACGATGTCAGCCATGGCTCTACCTCACGTGGGGGAGAGGGGAGGGTCGAATTTGCGGAAAACGTGAAGTCTTGAGCGTAAAGGTGCAGGACACGTCGGGGACAGTGCCCCATGCGGGCGACTTTGCGTATCGTCGTGAGGGGGCAGCCACCGCCGGATCACGCAACATCTCACACGTTGGGGTGACGGCCGGGGAAGGTGCTCGGCACCGGACGCCGTCGGTCCGAGACTGTCGGTGGCGCCGAATAGCATGGACGTCGCAACGTCGCGACCCGATGCCGCGCCGGCGGTCCCGCTGCCTGAAGCAGGCGGCCGCTCGCAGTCGGCGCGCGCTCGCGCAACACCAGAACTTTTTCGAAGGGATCACCGTGGCTGACCGCCTCGTCGTTCGCGGCGCCCGTGAGCACAACCTGCGCGGGATCGACCTCGACCTGCCCCGGGACAGCCTGATCGTGTTCACCGGGCTTTCCGGCTCGGGCAAGTCGAGCTTGGCCTTCGACACCATCTTCGCGGAGGGGCAGCGCCGCTACGTGGAGTCGCTGTCCGCCTACGCCCGGCAGTTCCTCGGTCAGATGGACAAGCCCGACGTGGACTTCATCGAGGGCCTGTCCCCGGCGGTGTCGATCGACCAGAAGTCCACCAGCCGCAACCCGCGGTCCACGGTGGGCACCATCACCGAGGTCTACGACTACCTGCGGCTGCTCTACGCCCGCGCGGGCAAGGCGCACTGCCCGACCTGCGGCGAGGCGATCAGCAAGCAGACCCCGCAGCAGATCGTCGACCAGGTCCTGGAGATGCCCGAGCGGGCCAAGTTCCAGGTGCTGGCGCCGGTCGTGCGCGGACGCAAGGGCGAGTACGTCGACCTCTTCGAGCAGCTGCGCTCCTCCGGCTACGCCCGCGCCCGCGTGGACGGCGTCGTGCACCCGCTCGACGAGCCGCCGAAGCTCAAGAAGCAGGAGAAGCACGACATCGCGGTCGTCATCGACCGGCTCACCGTCAAGCCCAGCGCCAAGCAGCGGCTCACCGACTCGGTCGAGACCGCGCTGCGGCTCGCCGACGGGCTGGTGCTGGTCGAGTTCATCGACCTCGACGAGTCCGACCCCGCCCGCGAGCGCAAGTTCTCCGAGAACCTGGCCTGCCCGAACGGGCACGCGCTGGGCGTCGACGAGCTCGAACCTCGATCGTTCTCCTTCAACTCGCCCTACGGCGCCTGCGCCGAGTGCGCGGGCCTGGGCATCCGCAAGGAGGTCGACCCCGAGCTGGTCGTGCCCGACGAAGACCTCTCGCTGGGCGACGGCGCGATCGCGCCGTGGGCGGGCGGGCACACCGCCGAGTACTTCTCCCGGTTGCTGACCTCCCTGTCGGAGGCCATCGGGTTCCGGATGGACACCCCGTGGCGGCAGCTGCCCACCAAGGTCAAGAAGGCGGTGCTGCACGGCACCGACGACCAGGTGCACGTGCGCTACCGCAACCGCTACGGACGCACCCGCTCCTACTACGCCAGCTACGAGGGCGTCATCCCGTTCCTGGAGCGGCGGCTGGAGCAGACCGAGTCGGACTACGCGCGCGAGAAGTACGAGGGCTACATGCGCGACGTGCCGTGCCCGGCCTGCGACGGCACCCGCCTCAAGCCCGAGATCCTGGCCGTGACCATGGAGAACGAGGACGATGAGCTCTCCATCGCCGACGTCAGCGCGCTGAGCGTGGCCGATTGCGCGGAGTTCCTCAACGCGCTGGTCCTGGGGCCGCGCGAGCAGATGATCGCCGGTGCCGTGCTCAAGGAGATCCAGGCCCGGCTGGGCTTCCTGCTCGACGTCGGCCTGGACTACCTGTCGCTGGACCGCGCGGCGGGCACTCTCTCCGGCGGCGAGGCGCAGCGCATCCGGCTGGCCACGCAGATCGGTTCCGGTCTGGTCGGCGTGCTCTACGTGCTCGACGAGCCCTCGATCGGGCTGCACCAGCGCGACAACCACCGCCTGCTGGAGACGCTGAGCCGGCTGCGCGACCTCGGCAACACGCTCATCGTCGTCGAGCACGACGAGGACACCGTGCGCACCGCCGACTGGGTGGTCGACATCGGTCCCGGTGCCGGTGAACACGGCGGCAAGGTCGTGCACAGCGGTCCCTACAAGGAGCTGCTGAAGAACAAGGAGTCGCTGACCGGCGCGTACCTGGCCCGGCGCAAGGAGATCCCGGTGCCGACCGAGCGCCGGGTCCCGGACCGCAAGCGGCAGCTGACCGTGGTCGGCGCGCGCGAGCACAACCTGCGCAAGATCGACGTGTCCTTCCCGCTGGGTCTGCTGACCGCGGTCACCGGCGTGTCCGGTTCGGGGAAGTCGACCCTGGTCAACGACATCCTCGCGTCGGTGCTGGCGAACAAGCTCAACGGTGCGCGCCAGGTTCCCGGCAGGCACACCCGGGTCAAGGGCCTGGAGCACGTCGACAAGCTGGTGCAG
Source organism: Saccharopolyspora sp. NPDC049426 (assembly GCF_040676935.1). Taxonomy (NCBI): domain Bacteria; kingdom Bacillati; phylum Actinomycetota; class Actinomycetes; order Pseudonocardiales; family Pseudonocardiaceae; genus Saccharopolyspora; species Saccharopolyspora sp. NPDC049426. The sequence continues at coordinate 193,291 of NZ_JBFAPZ010000012.1, forward strand.
GTCGACCAGTCGCCGATCGGTCGCACGCCGCGGTCCAACGCGGCCACCTACACCGGCGTGTTCGACCACATCCGCAAGCTGTTCGCGGCCACCACCGAGGCGAAGGTGCGCGGCTACCAGCCGGGCCGGTTCTCGTTCAACATCAAGGGCGGCCGGTGCGAGTCGTGCGCGGGCGACGGCACGCTGAAGATCGAGATGAACTTCCTGCCCGACGTCTACGTCCCGTGCGAGGTGTGCAAGGGCGCCCGGTACAACCGGGAGACCCTGGAGGTGCACTACAAGGGCAAGACGATCGCCGAGGTCCTCGACATGCCGATCGAGCAGGCCGCCGAGTTCTTCGAGCCGATCAACGCCATCCACCGGCACCTCAAGACGCTGGTCGACGTCGGACTGGGCTACGTGCGGCTGGGGCAGCCGGCCCCGACGCTGTCGGGCGGTGAGGCGCAGCGCGTCAAGCTCGCGAGCGAGCTGCAGAAGCGCTCCACCGGCAAGACGGTCTACATCCTCGACGAGCCGACCACGGGTCTGCACTTCGAGGACATCCGCAAGCTGCTCGGCGTGATCAACGGCCTGGTCGACAAGGGCAACACGGTGATCGTGATCGAGCACAACCTCGACGTCGTCAAGACCGCCGACTGGATCCTGGACATGGGCCCCGAGGGCGGCAACGGCGGCGGTCTGCTGCTGGCCGAGGGCATGCCCGAGGACATCGCGGAGATCGAGGACAGCCACACCGGGCGGTTCCTCGCCGAAGTGCTGGGCTGAACGCCAACCGGGCACCCACCGAGGAGCCCGAGCGCAGGTTGTTTGTAACCTTTCCGCCAATGCGCGGGTCGCCACCACATGGCGGCCCGCGCTTGGACTGCCCGCGGTGAACGTCATCGGGCGCCGCACCCCTGGCGTCGGATGACGCGGAGTTCCCGCGCCACAAGCGGAAAGGGAGTGCCCGTGGACGCGCTCAACGACGCGATCGTCGCGCTGAACGACACGTTCTGGCTTTACATCATCATCCCCGTGCTCGCGGTGCTGAGCCTGTACTTCACCGTTCGCTCGAAAGCCGTGCAGATCCGGATGATCCCGGAGATGATCCGCGCGATGGGCGGCAAGGCCGAGATCGCCGAAGACGGCGGGAAGGCGATCTCGTCGTTCCAGGCGTTCGCGATCTCCGCCGCCGCCCGCATCGGAACCGGCAACATCGCCGGTGTGGCCACGGCCATCGCGCTGGGCGGCCCGGGTGCGGTGTTCTGGATGTGGACGATGGGTCTGGTCGTGGGCGCGGCCAGCTTCGTGGAATCCACCTTGGCGCAGCTCTACAAGGTGCGGGACAAGTCCGGTTTCCGCGGCGGTCCGGCCTACTACATGCTGCACGGCCTGCGGGCGCGCTGGATGGGCGTGCTCTTCGCCGTGGTCATCACGGTGACGTTCGGCTTCGTGTTCACCGCCGTGCAGGCCAACACGATCGTCGACGCCGTCGTCACCTCGGCCGAGGCCACCGGGATGAGCTCGAACGGCTGGATGCAGCCGGTCCTGGGCGTGGCGCTGGTCGCGCTGACCGCGCTGATCATCTTCGGCGGCGTGCGCCGGATCGCGCAGACCGCCGAGCTGCTGGTGCCGTTCATGGCCGGCCTCTACATGCTGCTCGGCCTGATCATCGTGGTGCTCAACATCGACGCGCTGCCGGGCGTCATCGCGCAGATCTTCTCGCACGCCTTCGGTTTCGAGGCGATCGCGGGCGGCGGCATCGGTGCTGCGATCGTGCAGGGCGTGCGGCGCGGCATGTTCTCCAACGAGGCCGGTCTGGGTTCGGCCCCGAACGCCGGCGCCACCGCCTCGGTGAGCCACCCGGTCAAGCAGGGCCTGGTGCAGACCCTCGGCGTCTACGTGGACACGTTGCTGGTGTGCTCGACCACGGCGTTCATCGTGCTGCTGTCCAACCCGACCTTCGGTGACGAGGACCGCGGCGCTTCGATGACCCAGACGGCGCTGCAGGCCAACCTCGGCGACTGGTCGCTGCACCTGATGACGCTGATCATCCTGCTGGTCGCGTTCACCTCCGTGCTGGGCAACTACTACTACGGCGAGTCCAACGTGGGCTTCCTGACCCGCAGCCAGGCGATGCGGACCGGCTACAAGTGGTGCGTGCTGGTCGTGGTGTTCCTGGGCGCGATCGGGTCCTCGGACCTGATCTGGAACCTCGCCGACACCACGATGGGCGTCATGGCCCTGGTCAACCTCGCCGCCATCGCTCCGCTGAGCGCGGTCGCGCTGAAGCTCCTGCGCGACTACAACGATCAGCGCGAGCAGGGCCTCGACCCGGCCTTCACCCGGGACCGGCTGCCGGAGCTGACCGGCGTCGAGTGCTGGGAACCCAAGGAACCGGCCAAGGCCGAAGCCTAGAGGAGAACCGGCGGGTGGGGTTCGGATCGGTCCGGGCCCCACCCACGTCGTTCCCGGCGCGAGCACCGCTCAGCGAGGCCTGCCCTCGACACCCGGGCGCAGCTGCCAGGGATAGGGGCCGTCGAGGGGCCGGTACTCGACGCCGAAGGCGTCCAGGCGCGGCAGGTGGTGGTGGGCCAGGCGGTGGTGGAACTCCGCCGGATCCCGCTCGCTGCTCCAGGCGACCTCGGCGAACGCGCACAGCCGGGGGAACGCCGAGTAGTCGATGCGGGCGGGGGAGTCGAGCTGCTCGGTCCACACCTGCGCCTGCAGGCCGAGGACGCGCTCGGTCGGCGGCTCGTAGGCGTAGACGTTCTCCAGGGTGTTGAGGAACCCGACCGGGATCGGCTCGTCGGGCTCATCGGACTGCCGGTGGTCCAGGTAGAAGTGCGTTTCCGGGCACAGCAGCACGTCGTTGCCCGCTTCGGCGGCGCGGGCGACCGCCTGCGCGTCCTGCCAGCTCAGCACGATGGTCTCCGTCGGGAGCGAGACCAGGTGCATGGCGTCGTCCCATGCCGATGTGCGGCGGCCGTGGTTGTGCACGTGCTCCATCAACCGCCGCAGCAGCGCGCCGTGCGCGGGCGTCGCACCCGGGACCTCGTCGCCGCCGAGGCAGATCACCGGCGACGGGAAGATCGACATCACGTGGTCCAGCACGTCGCGGAAGAAGTCCACCGTGGCCCGCCGGGGAGCCAGGATCCGGTCGCTGACGCCCCACGAGTCCCACACGCCCACGGGCCCACCGGCTCCCAGGTCGGGGTAGGCGGCGATGGCGGCTTGGCTGTGCCCGGGGACGTCGATCTCGGGCACCACCGTGATGTGGTGCTCGGCGGCGTAGGAGACGATCTCCAGCAGGTCCTCGGTGGTGTAGTAGCCGCCGTGCGGCTGCCGGTCGAACTCCGGGACCTCGCCGCGGCCGATCATGGAACGCTCGCGCCACGAACCGATGCGGGTCAGCTCCGGGTGCTGGGGGACCTCGATGCGCCAGCCCTGGTCGTCGGTGAGGTGCAGGTGCAGGACGTTGAGCTTGTGCATCGCCAGCAGATCGACGAACCGCAGGACCTCCCGCTTGGCCACGAAGTGCCGGGCGACGTCGAGGTGGCAGCCGCGCCACCCGAACCGGGGGTGGTCCTCGATCATCCCGCACGGCAACGAGATCGGCTCGTCGTGGATGGGGGCGCGGCGGAACGCGTCCGGCGGGAGCAGCTGCCGCAGCGTCTGCGCCGCGTGGTGCGCGGCGGCGGTGTGCTGCGCGGTCACCAGGGCCTGGTCGGGGTTGATCTCCACGCGGTGGCCGTTGATGTGGGGATCGATGCGGAACTCGATGGTGGGCTTGGCGGCCAGCGGCAGCGGAAGTCCCGTCGCGGCACCGACGTGCCTGCGGAACCACCGCGCCACGCTCGGTTCACCGCCGACGCTGGTGCGGATGTCCAGCGGCAGCCGACCGGTGGCGTACTCGACGCGCCGCGGGCGCGGCAGCAACGAGTGGAAGCTCATCCCTTCACCGCGCCGGAGAGTCCCGACACCAGGTTCCGCTGGACGAGCACGAAGAAGATCAGAACCGGAATGGTCATCAGCGTGGAGCCTGCCATGATCGCGCCCCAGTCGTTTCCCTGCGGGCTGAAGAATACCAGGATCGCCATCGGCAGCGTCTGGTTCTCCGTCGCCGAGATGATGAAGGTCTTGGCGAACAGGAAGTCGTTCCACGCGTGGATGAACGACAACACGCTGGTGGCAACGAGTCCCGGAGCCACGAGCGGGAACAGCACCTGCCAGACGAACCGGGTGCGGTTCGCGCCGTCGAGGGTGGCGGCCTCCTCCAGCTCGACCGGGACGGCGGCGACGAACCCGCGCAGCATCCAGATCGCCAGGGGCAGGCTGAACGCCAGGTGCACCAGCACGAGCGATCCCAGGTGGTTGATCCCGAAAGCCGGTGCGGCCGAACCGACCTGGCGCATCAGGAAGAACAGCGGGATGGTCAGGGCCTCCACCGGGACCATCTGAGCCACCAGCAGCATGAGCAGCAGCACGGCACGGCCCTTGATCCGGTACCGGGTCAGCGCCACCGCCGCCAGGAACGACATCAGCAGCGACAGCAGCACCACCGCACCCGCGACGAGGAGGCTGTTGAGGAAGTAGCCGCCCAGCCCGTCGACGGTGAGGACCCGGCGGAACCCGTCCAGGGTCGGCGCGGTGGTCCAGGGTCGCGGATCGGAGGACTGGAGCTCGGATTCCGGCTTGAACGCCGAGAGCACCATCCAGTAGAGCGGAAACGCCACCAGCACCGCGATCACGACCGCGGCGGTGTTGGCGACGGCGCGGGAACGTCTCATGCCAGCACCCCGTTCCCGCGCTGCGCCCGCAGGTGGAGCAGCGTGATCACCAGCAGCAGCGCGGTCATCACCACGCCGATCGCCGAACCCAGGCCGTAGTTCGAGGCCGCGAACGCCTCTTGGTAGGCGTAGACGTTGAGCACCATGTTCTGCCCGGCGACGCCGCCGCCGTTGGTCATCACGTAGATCTGCGTGAACACCTTGAAATCCCAGATGATCGACTGGATGGTGGCGATGACCAGCACCGGGCGCAGCATCGGCAGCAGCACGCTGCGCGTGGTCCGCCACGTCGAAGCGCCGTCCAGCGCGGCGGCCTCCACCACCTCGCCCGGAATCCCGATGAGGCCGGCGTAGGTGGTGACCAGAACGAACGGGAAGGAGCACCAGATCACCTCGGCGGCCACCAGGCCGAAGGCGAGGTACTTGTCGTAGGTCCACGACATGCCTTCGGCGCCGCTGATGCCGATGCCGGTCAGCGCCTCGTTGACCAGCCCGAAGTCCTGGTCGAACAGGAACAGCCACACCGTCGACCCGGCCACCGCGGGCGTGGCCCAGGCTCCGATGGCCGCCAGGAACAGCAGGATCCGGGGCAGCGGGGAGACCTTGGTGGCCAGCACCGCCAGGCCGATGCCGACCACCAGGCTTCCCAGCACGCAGATCGCGGCGAAAACGCAGGTCTGCAGCAGGATCGTCCAGAACCGGGCATCGCCGAGCAGCGCCAGGTAGTTGCCCGCGCCCAGGAACTCCAGCGGCGCACCACCGGAAGCCTGCGCCTGGCCGTACTCGTACAGCGAGATCTGCACCAGCTGGTACAGCGGGTAGCCCATCATGCCGATGAGCAGCAGCGCCGCCGGTGCGAGGTAGAGCAGCGCCATCATCGGCCTTCGAAGGCCGCGTTCATCTGCGCCGCCGCCTGCGCCGATGCCTCGGCGACAGGGGTACCGCGCACGATCTGCTGCACCATCGTGGGAAGCACGCCCTGCGCGTCGATCTTCGACCACGCCTCGGTCGCGGGCACGAAGTGCGTTCCGCCGCGCAGCGTCATCACGAACGGAGCCGCCGCCGGATCGTGCTCGGCCACCTCGCCCTGGACGTCGATGAACGTGGGCAGGTTTCCCATCGCGCCGTACATCTTGCGCTGGTACTCCTTGCCCGCGAGCAGCTGGACGAACTCGCGCGCCAGGGTCGCTCGCTGCGAGGACTTGAGCACCGACAACAGGTTCCCGCCCGCGAAGGCCGGGGCGGTGGAGCCGATCGCATCGCCCGGCAGCGGCACGACGCCGTACTTGCCCGCCACACCCGCGTCGACGGCCTTGCGGTTGAAGTCGCCGCCGATGGTCATCGCGGCCTTGCCGGAGGCGAACGCCTGCACGCTCTGGCTGCCGGTCATGTCGGAGCACTGCTCGGGCGGGCACGCGCCGCTGGTGATCATCTCGGCGTAGGTCTCGATGCCGCGCTGCGCTTCGGGACTGTCGATGGTGGACACCCAGCGCTGGCCCTCCTGGCGAGCCAGGTCGCCGCCCGCCGCCCAGATGAACGGCATCAGCGCGTAGTGGTACTTGCCGCCGGTGGAGATGCCGTAGAGGTCAGGACGTTCGGAGTGGATGCGCTGCGCGGTGGCCAGCAGCTCGGCGGTGGTGCGCGGTGGCTGCAGGCCCAGCTCGTCGAACACGTCGGTGCGGTAGTACAGCGCGCGCACCCCGGTGTACCAGGGCACGCCGAAGACCTTGCCCTCGACTCGCGCGGTGTCCAGCGCGGAGGGGGACAGGTCGGCGGATTCCGGCCACTGCGGCAGCTTCTCGGTCACATCGGCCAGCCCGCCGGCGGCGACGTAGCCCGCGAGGTCGGTGTTGCCAACCTCGGCGACGTCGGGTGCGCTGGCGGGATCGTTGAACGCGCCGGTGAAGCGCTCGGACCTCGTCTCCACCGCGATGTACTGCACGTCGACCTCGACGCCGGGGTGCTCGCGCTCGAACCGCGCCACCGCTTCGTCCACGGTGTCCTGCTTGGGCGCGCGGTTGGCCTCGTCGAACAGCCATACCCGCAGCGTTCCGGTGCGCTCGTCGGCCTCGGGCCCGGCCTGCTGCACCTGCGGTGGCCCGCAGGCCGTGAGCAACGCAGCGACGGCGGCGACGATGACGGCTTTTCCTGCGCGCATGGCTGGTCTCCGATGTGCTGAACGATTTCAACGGAAATCAGGAACCGGATTTCAGTGGAACTCGGTACCTCGATTTCCATTGAAATCGGTGCTGTTCTCTTGTGAGCCCTGGTGGCGGGGAGGGTGAAGCCTCGCCGGAGCGAAGCCGTCGCCGAACCTTGGCCGGGGCGATCGTCGTGGGACTGCCGAATTCGACGGGAAGAGCGGGTCAACTGTCCGTTGTGGACGAATCAGCCGTGGAAGGTGATGACCGCGGCCGAGGGGCACGCGTAGCTGTCCGGGGTGGGGGTCAGCGCACCGGTCTCGGTGTCGCGCGCCAGGCGGGTGATCGTGCCCGCGCGCTGGTTGGCCACGAACAGCGAGGTCTCCTCGGGGTCCAGGGCGAAGTGCCGGGGCCAGTTGCCGCCGGTGGGCGTGACGGCCTTGAACACCAGCGACCCGTTCTCCACGCCGAAGGTGGCGATGGTGTCGTCACCGCGGTTGGAGGCGTAGACGAACTGGCCGTCCCGGGAGACCGCGATCTCGGCGGGGAAGTTCTCGCCGTTCGCCTCGGGAGCGCGGCTGCTGATGACCTGCCCGGCCGTGAGGGCGCCGGCCTTCGGGTCCCAGGCGAGCACGGTGATCGTGGAGTTCAGCTCCGCCAGCAGGTAGGCGGTGGTGCCCTTGAACACCAGGTGCCGTGGGCCGGTGCCCGCGGGCAGCGGGAGCTGCTGGTGCTGGGTGAGCTTCCCTGCGTCGAAGGCGTGGACGAACACCGAGTCGGCGCCGAGGTCGACGGTCACGACCCACTTCCCGCTGGGGTCGACCACGACCTGGTGCGCGTGCGGCTCGGCCCCGGGGTGCTTCACCAGGGCGGTGTTCTCGCCGATGCTGCCGTCGGGGTTGCGCCGGTGCACCGCCACCGTGCCGTCCCCGTAGTGGGCGGTGAGCACGAACTCCCCGCTCGGGTGCACCGACAGGTGGGTGGGAGAGCTCCCACCGCTGGGCGCGGTGTTGATCACCTTGGGTTCGTGGGTGCTGACGTCGATCGCGGTGATCGAGCCCTGCTCCCGCTCGTTGGTCACGTACAGGAACTTGTGGTCGGGGGACCAGGCGAAGAAGGAGGCGTCGGCGATCCCGTCGAGGGTTCCGGAGGGGGCGAGCACCCCGTTCATGTCGCGCATCGCGATGTCCACGCCTCGGCCGGCGGGCTGCGAGCTGGTGTAGCTGCCGATGAAGGTCATCAGGCCCTCGTGCGCCTGGTGCACCTGGTGCGGCGCGGCCGCGCCCTGCCTGCCGGCGGCGGTGGCGCAGCCGACGGTCGCTCCGGCAATGCCCAGAGCTCCGACCGCGCTCAAGAAACCACGACGCGAAAACGAGCTGTCACCCACGACGTTCTCCCAGCTAGACGACACGGCAGAAGCGAAGTCTGTCGCAGTGACCACAGGTGGACTAGACCAAAATGGCCTAACCGGACCGCCGCCATAGGCGCTAAGCCCCGAAACGGTTCACCATCCGTGGCGATGTCGCGAAATCGCCTCGCGGGGGCCGAGAACGTGGTGCTCTCACGCGACCAGGAGCGAGATCCCGGCCGCCATGCCGAAGGCCACCAGCGACAGCAGGGTCTCCAGGACGGTCCAGGTCTTGAGCATGTCGCTCACGGGAATCCCGAAGTACCTCGAGATGATCCAGAACCCGCCGTCGTTGACGTGCGAGGCGATGATCGACCCGGCGGCGATCGCCACCGCGATCAGCGCGAGCTGGGCCTGCGACAGACCGGCCGAACCGACCAGCGGGGCCACGATCCCACCGGTGGTCACGATCGCCACGGTTGCCGAACCCTGCGCGATCCGCAGCCCGCTGCTGATCACGTAGGCCGACACGATCATCGGCAACCCCACGCCCTGCAACGACCCGGCCAAGGCGTCCCCGACACCCGTTTCGGCGAGCACCTTGCCGAAGAAGCCGCCCGCGCCGACGACCAGCAGCAGCATGCCCAGCGGCCGCAGCGCCCCGCTGGTCAGCTCGGACAGGTCCCGCCCGGTCATCCCGCGCCGGGTCCCCAGCAACCAGAACGACAGCAGGACGGCGATCGTCAACGCCACGGTCGGGTTCCCGAGGAACGTCAGGACCGACAGCGCGCCGCTGCCCTCGGGCAACGTGATGCTGCCGAAGGTGGCGCCGAGGATCAGCACCATCGGTAAGCCGATGATCAGCGCGACCACGCCGAGCGACGGATCGCGCTGGCCCTCGCGCTTGGCGGCGAGCTCGTCGGCGGCGGCGAGCATGTCGGCGGGCACCGGAAGGACGATCCGCTTGCCGATCCACACCGGGTAGAGCAGACCGGCGACCACGAACGCCGGGAGCCCGCAGGCCAGTCCCATCAGGATGATCCACCCCAGGTCCACGCCCAGCAGCCCCGCGGCCACCACGGGACCGGGGTGCGGCGGCAGGAACGCGTGGGTCATCGACAGCCCGGCCACCAGCGGCAGGCAGTACAGCAGGATCGAGCGCTTGCCCTGCCGCGCGACCACGTAGACCAGCGGTGCGAGCACGAAGATGCCGATGTCGAAGAACACCGGAATCCCGAAGATCAGCCCGGACAACCCCATTGCCAGCGGAGCCCGGTTCTCCCCGAAGGCCCCGAGGAGCTTGCGGGTCAGCAGCTGAGCGCCACCCGATGCCTCCAGCACGGAGCCGAGGATGGTGCCGAGTCCGATGATGGCGGTGATGTGCCCGAGGATGCTGGCGAAACCGCCTTCGAGCAGCGAATCGCTGCTCTTCTGCGCGGTCCCGACGATGTCCTCCACGGGCAGCCCGGCGGCCAGCGCGATGAGCAGCCCGGTGACCAGCAGCGCGATGAACGGCTCGATCCGGAAGCGGATGATCATGACCAGCAGCACCGCGATCCCGACCGCGCACAACGTGAGCAGCCCGGACGTCTCGTGCTGCAACCAGTTCAAGAACACGGGGCCTCCTGGGCGCTCTTCAGGGACTGCTCTGCTCGGCGCGAGCCGCGTGCGGCTGCTAGCGGTTCTTGCGCAGCGCGCGCCCGGGCAGGGCGTCGGTGCGGGCGCCGTCGTCGATCACCGGAACGCCGTTGACCAGCACGTGCGGGATGCCGACGGCCTGCTGCCGGGGCTCGTCGAAGGTCGCGGTGTCGCGGACGGTGTCGGGGTCGAACAGCACCAGGTCGGCGACGTGGCCTTCCCGGACGCGTCCTCGGTCGGTGAGCCCGAGCCGATTGGCGGGACGCGAGGTCATGTTCCGCACGCACTCCTCCAGCCCCAGCACGCCGAGTTCGCGCACGTAGTGGCCGAGGTAGCGGGGGAAGGTGCCCCACGCGCGCGGGTGCGGGCGCGCGCCGACCAGCAGCCCGTCGCTGCCCGCGGTGTGCGTGCGGTGGCGCATGATCGCTCGCACGTTGTCCTCGTGCCCGACGTGCATCAGGCAGGACGCGCCCAGCCGCTCGCTGGTGAGCACGTCGAAGTAGAGCTCGGTCGGCTGCGCCCCGGCGGCCAGCGCCGATTCCGCGACGCTGCGGCCCACGAGGTGAGCGTTGCCCGGTTCGCGGACGCCGTTGATCTCGATGGTCTCCCACTCGACCGGAACGCCGTGGCAGCCGTCGGAGCCCTCCACCTCCAGGACCTGGCGAATCCGCTGCCGCTGCACGGGATCCCGCAACCGCTCCAGGGTCGCGCTGACGCCGCCGGCCATCGCCCAGCTCGGCAGCAGCGCGTGCAACGAGGTGCTGCCCGGCAGGTACGGGTAGGTGTCGAGGGTGATGTCGCAGCCGTCGTCGAGCGCCGCGTCGAGCATCGCCAGCAGTTCGCCGGCCCTTCCGGCGTTGACGCCGAAGTTCATCGTCGCGTGCGCCAGGTGCAGCGGGCATCCCGAGGACCGGCTGACCTCGATCATCTCCTCGTAGGCCGCGAGCGCACCGGCGCCGTAGCTGCGGTGGTGCGGGCTGTAGTAGCCGCCGAAGGAGGCCACGACCTCGCACAACGCAGCCAGTTCCGCCGTGTCGGCGTACATCCCGGGCGTGTAGGTCAGCCCGGACGACATGCCGAAAGCGCCCTCGGCAAGGGATTCGGCGAGGACCTCGCGCATCCGGTTCAGCTCGTCCTCGGTGACCGGCCGGTCGTCGTAGCCCGCGCACAGCAGGCGCAGCGTGCCCTGCGGGACGAGGTAGGCGGCGTTGGTCGCGATGCCGGTGTCGAGCCGGTCGAGGTACTCGGCGACGCTGCGCCAGTTCCAGTCGAAACCCGGCGGATCGTCGTTCCAGCCCGCCAGCTGCGCGCGCAGGGTCCCCAGCGCGTCGTCGTCGACCGGGGCGTAGGACAGCCCGTCCTGGCCGATGACCTCCAGCGTCACGCCCTGGGAGACCTTCGCGGTGTGGTCCGGTTCGGCGAGCAGCCGCAGGTCCGAATGCGCGTGCATGTCCACGAATCCGGGTGCCAGCACGAGCCCGTCGGCGTCGATGCGCCGACGTCCGCTCAGCGTTCCCGCGTCGGCGATCTCGGCGATGCGTCCTTCGTCGACTCCGACGTCGGCGAGGAACCCCGGGCCGCCGTCGCCGTCGACGACTCGCGCGCCGCGATAGACGATGTCCATGGTGGAGTCGTTCCTCCGGTCACACGCCGGGCAATTGGTCTGCACCGGGTGGTCGAATGGTAAGTACCATTCCCCTGTGAAAGCAATGAAGATCGGCTCCGGCCGAAATTCCGCTTCACGACGCCGAAATCCGTGGAAGGACACCGACATGAGCAGGACCGTGGTGAGCACCGACGCCGCACCGAAGCCGCCGGCGAACATCCCGCTGTCGCAGGGCGTGCGCAAGGGCAACATCCTGCAGGTCTCCGGGCAGACCGCGGTCGACCCGGCGACCGGCAAGGTCGTCGAGGGCGGTGTCGCCGAGCAGACCGAGCAGTGCCTGCGCAACGTCATCGCGATCATCGAGGCCGAGGGCGGATCTCTGCAGGACGTGCTGATGCTGCGCGTCTACCTCACCGACACCGCGCAGTTCGCCGAGATGAACGAGGTCTACGCCCGCGTCGTCGGCGAGCCCTTCCCGGCTCGCACGACCGTCTACGTCGGCCTCCCGGCCGGCCTGCTGTGCGAGATCGACGCCCTCGCAGTCCTGGACTGACCTGGGGCGGGTGGCGGTCCGGCCGGGACCGCCACCCGCTGACGGGTCAGAAGTAGGTGCGCACCAGGTCGGTGACCTGCTCGCCGTCGACCACCGGGATCAGCGTCCACTTGTCGAAGACCGTGCAGGGGTGGGACAGGCCGAAGCCGATCCAGTCGCCCACGCGCACCTCGGCCCCGGCGAGCCTGAGGAACGCGTGCTGATCCGCCAGACCCGACACGTGGCAGGAACCGTCGGCGAGCTCGCGGGTCTCGCCGTCCGAACCCCGGATCACCTGCGGTTCCGGGAGCCCTTGGTCGAACGAGACGTCGCGGCGCCCCATCGTCAGCAGCGCCAGGTCGGCTTCCGGCTGCGACACCACCTGCGCCCAGATCCGCATCGCCGGTCGGAACGGTGACTCGGCACCGGCCAGCCGGTGCCGGCGGCCGAACGGCGAGCGCACCCGGTAGAAGCCGTCGTCGTGCAGCAGGTATCCGCCGCTGCGCAGCACCGGCACCACGGGCAGCCCCTCCGGCCACGGGAGGGTCAGCGCCTCGGCGACCTGGTCGAAGTAGGCGCTCCCGCCCGCGCTGACGATGACCTCGTCCAGCCCGTCGAAGTAGCCGGCCTCGGCGAATTCCACCACCAGGGAGCGGAATTCGTTCAGGTAATCGTCGATGGCCGACAGCGAGGACTCCTCGACGTCGTGCGCCACCTCGCCCTCGTACCCCGACACGCCGACAAGGCGCAGCCGGTGCTCGGCGGCCACCGCCGCGGCGACCGCTCGCGCCTGCGACACCGTGCGGGCACCGGTCCGGCCGCCTGGGACACCGAACTCCACCAGCACGTCCACCGGCCGCGTCCCGCCGTGCGCGGCGAGCGCGGAGGCCATCCGCTCGACCCCGCGCAGCGAATCCGCGTAGCAGCAGAACGAGAAGTCCGGGTCGGCGTCGAGCTCGGCGGACAGCCAGGCCAGCCCCTGCGGGTCGACGAGCTCGTTGGCGAGCAGGATCCGCTGGACGCCGAACGCCCGGTACACGCGCAGCTGACCGATGTTGGCCGCGGTGATGCCCCACGCGCCGTGCTCCAGCTGCCGCTCGAAGAGCCGGGGCGCCATCGTGGTCTTGCCGTGCGGAGCGATCCGCAGGCCGTGCTCGTCGCACCACGCGGCCATGGTGCGCAGGTTGTGCTCCATCGCGGCGTTGTCGAGGGTCAGCAGCGGCCCGGTGAAACCGGCTTCCCACAGCGTCGGCCGCTCGGCGAGGAACTCCCCGGCGGTCTTGCCGGACGCGTTCGGCGGCATGCCCTTGAACCGCCAGTCGATGGTCTCGTCGCGCAACGCGCGGATCGCTTCGGTGTTGATCCCTGCTGCGGGCACTGCCGGCCTCCTATTGCGCATGTTGCAACGAATGTTGCGCGAAGAACGACTTCGGTGTGTAGCATTGCCCGCTTCGTCGAGTCAACGATGATCGGAGACGCCGGTGAGCCAGAGCCTGGAACGCGGACTCGCCGCGCTGACCGCACTGGCCGAGGGACCGCAAACGCTCGACGGTCTCGCCCAGCGGCTCGGCGTGCACAAGACGACCGCGATGCGCCTGCTGCGCACGCTGGAGACCGGCCGCTTCGTCCGACGCGAAGACGTCCACCGCTACCGGCTGGGCAGCGCCGTGTTCGCGCTCGCCCACCAGGCGCTGGACGACCTGGACGCGCGCGACGTCGCCCGGCCGTTCCTCGACGCGCTGGGGGAGCGCACCGGGCACACGATCCACCTGGCGACCCTCGACGAGGATCAGGTCGTCTACGTCGACAAGGTCGACAGCGTCCACCCGGTCCGGATGTACTCCCGCATCGGCCGACGCGCCCCGCTGCACTGCACGGCGGTGGGCAAGGTCCTGGTCGCCGACCTCTCGCAGCAGCGCCGCGAACGCCTGGCGCAGCGGATCGCCTACCCGAAGCTCACCGCGAACACGATCGACTCGGCCGAGCGCTACCTGGCGGAGCTGGAGCGCGTCCGCGCGCAGGGGTACTCGGTGGACCGCAGCGAGCACGAGGAGTTCACCCACTGCATCGCGGCGCCGGTGCGCAACCACCGAGGGGATGCCGTGGCGGCGATGTCGATCTCGGTGCCGAAGGTCCTGCTCTCCTGGGAGGACCTGCTCGGCTGGCTCCCGGATCTCCGCCGCACGGCGGCGGAGATCTCCCGGGAGCTGGGCAACCGTCAGTAGACGGGGCCGGTGTACTTCTCGCCCGGCCCCTGACCGGGGGCGTCCGGGTGGGTGGAGTACTCGCGGAAGGCGCGCTGGAGGGACTGCAGCCCCTCGCGCAGCGGACCGGCGTGCGGTCCGAGGTACTCGACCGAGGCGGTGATCAGGCCGGCCAGTCCGGTGATCAGCCTGCGGGCCTCGTCCAGATCGCGCACCGGTGTGGCGTCCGGGTCGTCGTCAGCGAGCCCGAGCTTCTCCGCGGCGGCGGACATGAGCATCACCGCAGCGCGGCTGATGACCTCGACGCTGGGAACATCGGAGAGCTCGCGTACGTTGAGCTCCATATCCGCGTCGTGTGCCGGTTCACCGGCACCGGTCGTGTCATTCGAGGGAGTGGTTGGCTGCGGTTCGCTCACGCCTGCTACCCTGACACGCACGACCAGCCCCCGCCGCGGCGGGGGCGGCAAAGTGGAGCCCCGCTCCCACCCGAGCAGCCGCTGAGGCCGCCGGGTTCCGGTCCTGTCGATGTCCCGTGTGGCGTCGGTGGTGCGAACGGTATCGGCTGATACCGGTTCGATCGGTTTGGAGTCAGGGTCCCGCGGTATCCGCACGAGCGGAAGCCGGCGGGACCTTTGCATTCCGGGGTGAGCTCTACACGCCGTGGTGTGCAGTACACACAGCCATCGAACCGAGGAGGCCCCATCAGCTCCGAGACGCGCATCAATGACCGCATCCGGGTTCCGGAAGTCCGACTCGTCGGACCCAACGGTGAGCAGGTCGGGATCGTCCGCATCGAGGACGCCCTGCGCCTGGCCCAGGAAGCGGATCTGGACCTTGTCGAGGTCGCCCCGCAGGCGCGCCCGCCGGTCTGCAAGCTCATGGACTACGGCAAGTTCAAGTACGAGAGCGCGCAGAAGGCTCGCGAATCGCGTCGCAACCAGCAGCAGACCGTCATCAAGGAGCAGAAGCTCCGGCCGAAGATCGACCCGCACGACTACGAGACGAAGAAGGGCCACGTGTCCCGCTTCCTCGGTCAGGGTCACAAGGTCAAGGTGACGATCATGTTCCGCGGTCGCGAGCAGTCGCGGCCCGAGTTGGGCTTCCGCCTGTTGCAGCGACTGGCCGATGATGTTTCCGAGCTCGGGTTCATCGAAGCGACCCCGAAGCAGGACGGTCGGAACATGATCATGGTTCTGGCGCCGCACAAGACCAACAAGACCAAGCCCAAGGCCAACGCGTAGTCGTACGCCGCCGCCAGGGCTCGTGATGTGAGGCCGGGTCGGGACGCTGGCCGCGCCCCCACCCGGCTCCAGTACGAAACGAGGACGGAAGATGCCGAAGAACAAGACCCACAAGGGCACCTCGAAGCGCTTCAAGGTGACTGGTTCGGGCAAGCTGCGGCGCGAGCAGGCCGGTCGCCGGCACATCCTGGAGAAGAAGTCCAGCCGTGTCACCCGTCGCCTCGAAGGCACCGAAGCCGTCGCCAAGGCCGACGTCAAGCGCATCAACAAGCTGCTGGGTCGCTGACGCCGACTTCCCCGCTGCACCCGTGAGGGAGCAGTAGTCCGGCATCGCAAGCCATCCAGCCACCCGCATTGGGCGGTCAATCCGCCGCCCCTGATGAGATAACAGGACGGACCCCGTGGCACGCGTCAAGCGGGCGGTCAACGCCCAGAAGAAGCGCCGCACAGTTCTCGAGTCGGCCCGTGGTTACCGCGGTCAGCGCTCCCGGCTGTACCGCAAGGCCAAGGAGCAGATGCTCCACTCGATGACCTACTCCTACCGGGACCGCCGCGCCCGCAAGGGCGAGTTCCGGAAGCTGTGGATCACCCGCATCAACGCCGCGACCCGGCAGCACGGCCTGAGCTACAACAAGTTCGTGCAGGGCCTGAAGGCCGCTGAGGTCGAGGTCGACCGCAAGATCCTGGCGGAGCTCGCCGTCAACGACCCGCAGGCCTTCGAGGCGCTGGTCGACGTGGCGCGCAAGAACCTGCCGGAGAGTGCGGCCTGATCGCCGAAAGCACTTCCGATTCGCGACCCGGGACCCCGCTCACCGAGCGATCGTCCCGGGTCGCGGTCGCTCGTAAGCTCACCCGCCGCGCAGGCCGCGAGAAGGCCGGCGCGTTCCTCGCCGAGGGAGCGCAGGCCGTGGGCGAGGCGCTGACCGCGCACGCCGACGACCGGCTGCGGGTGCGAGAGCTGTTCGTCACCGAGCAACCGCGACACCCCGAGCTCGCCGAGCGCGCGGTGCTGGCGGGCGTGCCGGTGCGCGAGGTGACCGACAAGGCCGCCGCGTCGCTGTCGGAGACGGTCACCCCGCAGGGCGTCGTGGCGGTCTGCGACCTGCCGCGCACCGATCCGGTCACCGCCCTGGCGCAGCGGCCGAAGCTGGTCGCGGTGCTGGTCGGCATCGCCGACCCGGGCAACGCCGGAACCGTGGTGCGCGTGTCCGACGCGGCCGGGGCCGGTGCGGTGCTGTTCGCCGGTGACACCGTCGATGCCTACAACGGCAAGGCGGTGCGCGCCTCGACGGGCAGCCTGTTCCACCTGCCGATCGCTCGCGATCGCGACGTCAGCGCGGTGCTGGCGGCATGCCGGGACGCCGGGCTGCGGCTGGTCGGCGCCGACGGCTACGCCGCCGGTGACCTCGACACCGCCGACCGCGCGGGGGAGCTCGCCGAGCCGACCGCGTGGGTCTTCGGCAGCGAGGCCCACGGCCTGTCCGACGAGGTCAAGGCCCAGCTGGACACGACGCTGCGGGTGCCGCTCTACGGTCAGGCCGAAAGCCTGAACCTGGCCACGGCCGCCGCCGTCTGCCTCTACGCTTCGGCGCGTGCGCAGCACCGCTGAGCTCGGGCGGGACGGATCACCGCGAAACGCCGTGGACGCCGTCGCATAGAATCGCCCATGTCAGCTTGCGGCTTCGCACCGAAGAGTCGTATGCAACCTCAGCAGGTTCGCAAGCCCAGCCACCTGGCAGAACAGGGACCTGGGCGATGATGCCTGTGGGATCAACGGGAGTCACGCACTAACGATGTCTGGAGCCAACGACTCGTACGACCCGAAAGAGGTCGCCGCGCTGTCGCCGGAGACGCTGGACGCCGCGGTCGACGAGGCCAAGAAGGCCTTCGTCGCCGCCGCCGATCTGGACGAGCTGGCGTCGGTCAAGCCCGCTCACCTCGGTGACCGCTCGCCGCTGCTGACCGCGCGCCGCGAGATCGGAGCGCTGCCGCCCAAGGCGCGTTCCGAGGCGGGCAAGCGCGTCAACCAGGCCCGCGAGGCCATCCAGGGCGCCTTCGACGAGCGCCGGGCCGTGCTGCAGGTCGAGCGCGACGAGCGAGTGCTCCGCGAGGAGTCCGTCGACGTGACGCTGCCGTGGGACCGCGTGCACACCGGCGCCCGGCACCCGATCACGCAGCTCGCCGAGCAGATCGAGGACACCTTCGTGGCCATGGGCTGGGAGGTCGCCGAAGGCCCCGAGCTGGAGGCCGAGTGGTTCAACTTCGACGCGTTGAACTTCGGCAAGGACCACCCGGCGCGGACCATGCAGGACACCTTCTACGTCGCGCCGGAGGACTCCGGCCTGGTGCTGCGCACGCACACCTCGCCGTCGCAGGTCCGGGCGCTGCTCAACCGCGAGCTGCCGGTGTACGTGGTCTGCCCCGGGCGCACCTTCCGCACCGACGAGCTCGACGCCACCCACACCCCGGTGTTCCACCAGGTCGAGGGCTTGGCGGTGGACAAGGGCCTGACCATGGCGCACCTCAAGGGCACCCTGGACGCCTTCGCGCGCTCGATGTTCGGCCCCGAGTCCACGACCCGGTTGCGGCCGTCGTACTTCCCGTTCACCGAGCCGTCGGCCGAGATGGACATCTGGTTCCCGGAGAAGAAGGGCGGCGCCGGCTGGGTCGAGTGGGGTGGCTGCGGCATGGTCAACCCCAACGTGCTGCGCGCCAGCGGTGTCGACCCCGAGGTCTACACCGGCTTCGCGTTCGGCATGGGGATCGAGCGGACCCTGATGTTCCGCAACGGCATCCCGGACATGCGCGACATGGTCGAAGGCGACGTCCGCTTCACCGAGCCGTTCGGCATCTAGCCACCCATCACGACGTCCCCGACATCACTTACCTGAACGAGAGAAGGGCCTGACCAAGTGCGGATTCCGGTTTCCTGGCTGGCCGAGCACCTTGAGCTGCCCGAGGAGACGACCGCGGAGACGCTGGCAGAGGCGTTCATCCGGATCGGGTTGGAGGTCGAGGAGGTCGAGCACCTGACGCAGGTGCGCGGCCCGCTCGTGGCCGGCCGAGTCGCCGAGATCGAAGAACTCACCGAGTTCAAGAAGCCGATCCGGTACTGCAAGGTCGAGATCGGTGCCTCCGAAGACGGTGCTCCGGAGGAGGGCGAGCAGAAGCTGCAGAACATCATCTGCGGTGCCCGCAACTTCTCCGAGGGCGACCTGGTCGTCGTCGCGCTGCCCGGCACGGTGCTGCCCGGCGGCTTCGAGATCAGCTCCCGCAAGACCTACGGCAAGATCAGCGAGGGCATGATCTGCTCCGCCAAGGAGCTGGGCCTCGGCGAGGACCACGACGGCATCCTGGTGCTGCCGCCCGGTTCGGCCGACCCCGGTGACGACGCGGTGCAGCTGGTCGGTCTCGACGACTCGATCATCGAGCTGGCCATCACGCCCGACCGCGGCTACTGCTTCTCGGTGCGCGGGCTGGCCCGCGAGCTGTCCAACGCGCTGGACGTGCCGTTCGGCGACCCGGGCACCCGCCCGGTCCCGGAGGACGACAAGCCCTCGCGCGGCGTCGAGCTGCGGGACGCGCAGGCGTGCTCGCGGTTCGTGCTGCGCCGGGTCACCGGCGTGGACCCGACGGCGCCGAGCCCGTGGTGGATGCGCCGCCGCCTCGCGCTGGCCGGCATCCGCTCGATCTCGCTGTCGGTGGACGTCACCAACTACGTGATGCTGGAGCTCGGTCAGCCGCTGCACGCCTTCGACACCACGAAGGTGACCGGTGACCTGGTGGTCCGCCACGCCGAGAGCGGCGAGAAGCTGACCACTCTGGACGGTCAGGTCCGCGCCCTCGACGCCGACGACATCGTGATCGCCGACGACTCCGGCGTGGTGTCGCTGGCCGGTGTCATGGGCGGCGAGAGCACCGAGATCGGTGACGGCACGCACGACGTGCTGATCGAGGCGGCGAACTGGGACCCGGCGAACATCGCCCGCACCATCCGCCGCCACAAGCTGCCGAGCGAGGCGGGCAAGCGCTTCGAGCGCACGGTGGACCCGGCGGTGGCGCCGGTGGCCGTCGAGCTCGCCGCGCAGCTGCTGGTCCGCTACGGCGACGGCACCATCGCGCCGGGCCGCACCGACGTGGGCGAGCCGAAGGCCCCGGCGGCGGTGACGATGCCGCTGGCGCTGCCGGACAAGGTCGCCGGGGTCTCCTACGAGCGCGGCGTGACCGCGCGGCGGTTGACCCAGATCGGCTGCAAGATCGACCTGAGCACCTCCGACGAGGGCGTCGGTCTGATCACCGCGACCCCGCCGTCCTGGCGACCGGACCTGACGCAGCCGTTCGACCTGGTCGAGGAGGTGCTGCGGCTGGAGGGCTACCACACGATCCCGTCGGTGCTGCCCTCCGCGCCGCCCGGTCGCGGCCTGTCGGCGGCGCAGCGCCGCAAGCGCGCGGTGTCGCGAGCCCTGGCCGGTGCCGGTTACGTCGAGGTGCTGCCCTTCCCGTTCACCGGCTACGAGATGCTCGACGCCTTCGGTCTCGCCGAGGACGACGAGCGCCGCCGCACGGTGAGCGTGCTCAACGCGCTGGAGAGCGACAAGTCGCAGCTGACCACGACGCTGCTGACGGGCCTGCTGGACACCCTGCAGCGCAACGTCTCCCGTGGTCACCGCGACGTCGCGCTGTTCCACATCGGACAGATCAGCCAGCCGTCGGCGGACCAGCCCGCGGTGCCGGCGGTCGGTGTCGAGGGACGTCCCACCGACGAGCAGCTCGCCGGGCTGCTGGCTGCCCTGCCCGCGCAGCCCACGCGGGTCGCAACGGTCCTGGCCGGTCAGCGCGAGCAGGCCGGCTGGTGGGGCAAGGGCCGTGCCGCCGACTGGGCGGACGCGATCCAGGCGGCTCGCGTGGTGGCTTCGGCCGCCGGTGTCGAGCTGGCGGTCCGCAACGCCGAGCACGCCCCGTGGCACCCGGGCCGCTGCGCCGAGCTGCTGGTCGGCGAGACGGTCGTGGGCCACGCCGGTGAGCTGCACCCGAAGGTCGTCGAGGCGCTGGGCCTGCCCAAGCGCACCAGCGCGATGGAGCTCGACCTCGACGCGCTGCCGCTGGTCGAGCGCCGCGCGGCCCCGGACATCTCGGCCTACCCGCCGGTGCTGATGGACGTGGCGCTGGTCGTCGACTCGTCGACCGCGGCCTCCGACGTGGTCGAGGCGGTCCGCGCCGGCGGCGGCGAGCTGCTGGAGGACGTCCGCCTCTTCGACGTCTACGCGGGCGAGCAGCTCGGCGAGGGCAAGAAGTCGCTGGCCCTGGCCCTGCGGTTCCGAGCCCCCGACCGCACCCTCAAGCAGGAGGAAGCCACCGAGGCCCGGGACGCAGCGGTCAAGTCCGCAGCAGACCGCCTCGGCGCCACCCTCCGCGCCTGAGACACGACTAATGACAGCGATCCCCGGATTCCATTCCGGGGGCCGCTGTCATTCCCTGCTTCTCAGCTCTTGGTGAGATCGCGTGGGTCGTTCCTCACCAAGGTGAGCAGGTCGTTGAGAACGGCAACTACGACGTTCCACGCGATGCGGACGGTGTCATCCTTAGGCGAGTAAGACTGAGTCCACTGCTTTTTGGGATGCACGAGATTACGATGGTTGCGAAGCACGTGGGCGTAGTCGGAGAGATCCGTTGCGAACCAGCCCTTGCTCTGGGCCAGGTTGATCAGTGTCTCCAGGTTGTCTACGGGTTTCTTACCCGTACCGTCGTGCCTGCTGATCGCGACGTCATACAGCACGCCCTCGAGCACGCTGCCTAGCATGATAATCGCAGCCGTTGGAGCTCCGGACGTCCAGCAGATGTGTGCCTCGCCCAGCCGGGCTTGAAGCTGTTCCCCGAGCTCATCGACGCTCACGATCTCGGCGAGATTCCCAGTCAGCGCCAGCGGTGTCTCGCTGAGCGGGCGCGAGAAGCTTGCTGTGGCTTCAACGAGTTCTGGCGTGTTCCCGGAGTGTTTGACCTGGTATCCCTCCACAGCGAGGAGCTCATTGAGCTCGGAGACTACCGCGTTCCATACCTCCGGCGCGCCGAGGTATTCACGAGGGTCGGCCAGGCGCAGGATCACGGCGCGTATCGAGCCTGGATGGTGCCGATGGTTCTCGAACTGTTCGAGCACGTAATCCTTCCGGTAGCCCTCATATTCGCCGACATCGGAAAGACCCGCTGATTTAAAGAACTTCTCGAGCTCACGTCCAGTCCGGTAGTGGGGTGCGCTGTCGTCGCCGTAGATCAACCAAGCGATCTCCTCCAGAACGTTGTCGTCCAGGAACGGCTCGGCCTCGTGCTGTTTCGTCAAGGGGTCTCCTCGTCTTCATCGTTGTCCAGGTCGACGGGCTTCCACTCACCGGCGCCGTCTTCGCGGTGGCCTGGTTCGATGCCCTTGACACGCAAGGCGCCCCAGACCCGTTCGAGCTCACGTTCCGGATCAGCGACGTACTCACTCTCACGCACCCGGATGGTCGTCCACTTCATGCGCTTGAGCTCACGATCACGTCGGGCGTCGTTGTCCTGCTGCTCGACTGAGGAGTGCCAGTAGGTGCCGTCGCATTCGACGGCAAGACGGCCGTTATCGCCCACCACGACGAGGTCCAACCGCCGCGAACCCACCGGGTACTGCGGGACGACGTGATAGCCCCGTTGCTTGAGAGCCAGGAACACGCGCTGCTCGAAGAGGGAGTCGAAGGATTTGTGGGGTTGGTTCGGGAGGACCTCGTCGAGCGTCGGCGACTTCCCGAAGGCCGATGGCGGGTTGAGCATGTAGGAGAGGAGCGAGAGACGAAGATCGTTGAGTTTGAACTGTTCTGGCCGCAACGAGGTGAACAGCCACATCTGATCGCGGGCCCGACTCGCGGCTACGTTGAAAGCCTGACGGTACGACTCGGCACCGATCCGGTTCGGTGGTTCCGCCACCACGAAGGACAGCATCACGACGTCACGCTCGTCCCCCTGGAAGTTCGGTGCGGTTCCGACGCGGATAGTGCGCTCGTGCCGTTCTTCCGGGCTGAATTCGTCGTGGATCAGCTTCTCCAGGTACTGGATGTGAGCAGTGGCGTTTCGGAGCACGACGACGCCGAAGGACTTGCCGTGGTAGGCGGGATCGTCGACGCACTTGCGCAGCGTGGTGACGATCTCCTGGGCTTCGGTCTCGTTCTTGATTCGCGTTTCCCGTCCCGAGGTCACGGCGTTGTCGACGTGGGTGACCTTGAGAGCCGGCAGCGCATCCTGTTCGCGCTCACGGAGGGCGATGAGGCCGGACTGCCCGGATCCGTCGTCGTAGAACTGATCGGACGGCCACTTGATGATCTCCGGAACGCAGCGGAAATGTTCTCGGAGCCGGATGAGCGCGTTCTTCCCCGAGCGAGCGGAAAGCACCTCGTAAAGGTGGGACTTGGGGGTGTAGATCCGTCGGATGTCCTCCGGGATGTCCGCGAGATGCTCGTCCAGCTGGGCGAAGGCCGTGTCGAGCCGACCCATTGCGCCCGAGCCGGGAGTGCACTGCTTGTCGTCACCCACGACGATCACACGTGGAGCCATCCAGAGCAGGTAAAGGTGCTCGATACCGACCTGGCTCGCCTCGTCGACGATGACGACGTCGAACCTGTCGCGTTGCGGCGAGATATTCTCCAGCAGGTTGGGCAGTGGGACGACCCACGCGGGGACGGCGTCCTGCGCTTTTGACATCGCGACTCGTGCGGCTCGTCGGAACTCCCGGACCTTCGATCCGGTCCCTGCCCCGATGTTGGAGATGTGCGCTCGGTATGCGTTGAGAGCCCGGACGTGGTCCTCGCTCATCTTGGTGAGGCACTTGTGCATCGCCTCGGTCGCCGCTAGTTCTTCGGTGACGTGGTTCAGGCGGTCCTCGGTTCTGTCGAACTCGTCGGTGAGCCGGCGTTCCTCGTCAGCATCACGCCGTTGCCGGACGAATTGATCGGCCTTGGACCATGCCCAGGCAGCCCGGACGTCACGTTCGTGCCACCGGGGATCCGCAGGGTTCTTCGACCACATGTCCGCGAGCTCTGGGTGTACGGCGCGCAAGGTCCGGAGCAACTTCTCGCAGCGAATTTCGTCGTCGCGTTCAGTTCGGGCGGTTTCGAGCTCGGTGAGCAGATGCGCGTAGCGTTCTGGATCACGGTCGCCGATCGAGATCAGCAAGCTCGCCAGTTCCGGGCACGCGAGCGGTTGCTTGGCCCATTCGTCGACACGGCGGTAGAGAGCGTCCACTCGTTTCCGTGCGGCTTCCAGCTTCAACTGGCGCTTGGCAGCGGGAACCGAGCGCAACACATTCAAGAAGGTCGGCAGGTCGGGCATCGTGAGGTCGATGCGGTTGTCGCGCAACGTCTCGGCGGTCAGGTCGAAGATCTTCCCGAGTTCGTCGACTCCGTGGAGCACGTCGAAGTGGTCCGCGAGCGCGGAGAGCACCACGGTGACCTGACCCGCTTCGATCACAACTCCAACGTCGGACCACTTGTCCGCGAGTTGCATCACGGCGATCTCGGCCTCGATGCGGTCGAGGACAGCCGACAGTTGTTCGGTGGTGCTCGGCACAGCACCGTCCACCTTCACGGTGTCCAGCAGGTCTTGAGCGGCCTTCTGGGCTTTGCTCCGGGCGAAACGACGCAGTGTGCCGCCGGCCCTGAAGTGTTCGAGCAAGAGCTTCCCGTCGCGGAGCCAGCCGCGTGCTTGACCAAGATTGGCTTGAGTGATCTCCGGCTTGTCGATGACGTAACCGGTTCCTTGGCTGCGCAGGCGCGACTGCAGCTGCTCGGGCTCGGACCGCACCTCGTGCAGGTGGGACCACAATCCCCCGTGACGACCGGCGAGCCGGTCTCGCACCGCCTTGTTCGCCCAGTCGGGTTCGAAGCGGTCCTCATCGGGGAGATATCCGCACTGGCGCAGGGTGTTCTCGGCGTCCCGCAGCAACCGTTCCAGGAATTCCAGCGCGGGCTCAGGGAGCGCGACGAGTGCCTTGCTCGGTCCGTTCGCCGCTTCTTCCGCCGCTTGCCGGGCGACCTCCTCGTCGCGAACGTGGCCGGCCAATTCGCTCGGCGAGGGGAGATCAGCGGGGCCTGGGATCTCCTGGTTGAGACGTTGTGCGCGGTTCTCGGTCCGCGCGGCGAGCAGGTTCCGGAGCGTGACTAGGTCGTCCGCGCTGAGCGGAGGTACGTCCTGGGCCGACGACGGGACGTCCGGCATCCACTGGTGCTTGTCGCGGTTAACGAGGGATTCTCCGACGATTTCGGCCAAGGTCCCCCGATACTGGTCCGGCGAGTAGTTGGGGGCGACCGGTGGGAAATCGGCTTGTTCGGTCTGCCGGAGATCGGCGATCTTGTTGTTGAGCGCGACGGCTTCTTTCCGGAGCCGATCACGCTCCTGCTGCAGTACTGCGGATCTCTTGGCCAGGCTCTTGACGTCGGTCGAGGCCACTGCCTGCGACAACGCCTCCAAGCCCCGCTCGAATTCGATAGCTGCGTCCTTGCTGCCTCCGGTGAGCAGGACGCACAGCTTCCGGACCTCGTCCGGGATCTTTTCCCGCAACACCCGAAGCGCCTGGTCCTTCTGGCTCGTGACGAGGACCCGCTGGCCCTGGGCCAACAGCGCTGAGACCAGGTTTGCGATGGTGTGGGTCTTCCCAGTGCCCGGCGGGCCCTGCACCACTACTCCGGTTTCGGTGCGAAGCAGTTCGAGAACACGGGACTGCTCAGCGTTGGCGGCCAAGGGGAACAGCGGGTCGGCCCCCAGCACGTCGCCGTGGTCAGCACCTTGTGCGGTCAGCCAACCGTTGCGCTCCGCTGGTTCGGTGTCGAGGACGAGTTGCGACAGGCCCACCGGGACGGGAGCTCCGGGACGCCGCAGCTGTTCCCCGATGTGCTGGTAGGCATCCGCGACCAGAGCCTGCGTGCGGGGCTGCAGAAGCAGTGCGGGGGCTGGTGAGAACGTCAGCTGCTCGGGAACAGCCGAACCGTCGCCAACGCGCGCCTCGGATTCGGCGATGGGGCAGTCGAGAGCCGTTGCCGCCCACTTGCGGAGCGCTTGAATCGAAGCCCCAGCGGTAATCGGGTCGTCCCCTTCGAGAATCTCCTTCTTGGTGTCTCGTGCGCGGTCAGGTCTGTACTCGGACATCCGGTCGAACAACTCGCGGTCCTCGAGGCGTCGTTTACCGGGTACACGCGAGACCGAGATCGCGCCCGATTTGTCCAAGGTCGGAACAGCTTGCTCTACGAGCACGTGACGGAAGAGGTTTTGTCCGTTTTTCGTGCGCATTCCGTAGAGTCCGACGGCGATCACGAACTCGAACTCATCGTCTTGCTGTTCGAGTTTCCGGGCCGCCGTTTCCAGCTGCTCGTACAGAGTGCGGCGACGCCGTCTGACGTGCTCCTCTTCGGCCCATGCGCGCCATCGCGCGAGCCAGACGTCGTAGTTGCGCCGGAGCTGTGGCCCATCCGCCCTGGCGTCCGCGTCGAACGGTGAGCCGTCCTCGTTGCGCAGCTTCGGCTCCGGGCCAGTGGGCTCACCGGCTTCCTGCATGTCGATCAATGCATGCAGTTCAACGGGAATCGTGGGGACCGGCTTGCTGGGGGACGAGTGGACCTTGAGAAGCGTCTCGTCCGACGTGCGCGAAGCCGTGATACCGGGCGGAAGCTCATCGAGCCAGATTAGGGTTTCGGGTGCTTTCGCGTGAGATGAGGAAATGTCGTACAGCGGGTTGCGCCTCGCGGATTTCATCAGTTCTGCGAGGTAATCGACCAAGCTGGTGCTCTTCTGCAAAGCTTCGGAGGCTCGTCCGCCAGCAGACGCCATGAAGTCTCCTCGTGGATAGGCAACACAATAGAATGCAGACCTCGAGGGGGATGATCAAGACCGCGGCGCGGAAAAGGGGCGGATTCGCTCAATGTCGCCCGTTCGGACGATCTATGTCGCCGATGTTTTGGCGGGGCTCGTCGGTGTCAGTTGCTGCGGGGGAGGTGCTTGGTGGTGAAGGCCTCGGCGGTGAGGCCCATGATGACCAGGTGGAGCATGCCGTCGGAGAGGGAGTCCGGTTCGCTGGTGCGGCCTTCTTCGCGGAAGCCGAGCTTGCTGTGCAGCGCGAGCGAGGCGACGTTCTCCTGGTAGATGCCGACCTGGCACTTGCGGAACCTGCGGCGGCCGAACATGACCGCGAGCAGCGTGATGATCGCGTCGTCGGCGTAGCCGTGGCGCCGGTGCATCGGGCCGATGCCGACGCCGTAGCTGAACACGCCCGGTTCGTCGGCCTGGCTGGTGCACATCGAGCCGACGAGCACCTGGTCCCGGCGCGTTTCGATGGCGAGCTGGAAGTCGTCCGGCGAATCGGGGTGGTACGCGCGGTGCGCGGCCCAGTGCCGGTAGCCGTCGGTCTGCACGTACGGAGCGCGCGTGGGGTCCTGGTCGAAACCGGCCAGGATTCGTCTGTCGGCAGCGGCGACGCGTCGTAACAGCACCTGCCGCCCGACCCAGGACGACGTCGTGATCGGCGCCGGGCCGTGGCGGGCCCCCAGGTTCGGGTGCGGCGGGATCATCGTCATCGAACTCGATGATGCCCTCCCGGACCGACCGAATCCACAGGGGGGTCCACGTCGTGTGACCTTCTGCGAGCGCTGTGAAACTTCGATGACCCGGGAGTTACTCGGTGTCAACGCGCGAGCTGGAAACGTCGCCGTTAAGGGTGATTCCGAGGTGTTGGCGGGTGCGGATGATCGCGATCGGTCAGCGGTCGATGTTGCGGAGTGCTTCGCGTCGGGAGAGCGGCGAGAGGTCGTGGTTCTCGACGAACTCCTGGACCCAGCCGGGGTCGGTCTTGGCGTGCTCCCGCAACGCCCAGCCGATGGCCTTGCGGAGGAAGAAGTCCGGATCGTCGAGGTTCGCCTCGATGCTCCGCCGCAGCAGCTCGACGTCGGTGCGGTCCTTGGCGCGGAGCTGGGCGATGATCGACGTGCGGCGGCGCCAGCGGTCTTCGTCGGTGGACCAGCGCAGCAGCAGCGGGCGCACGACGTCCGGGTGGCTCAGCAGCAGCGGTCCGATCCGGCGGCTCGCCGTTTCGTCGACGAAATCCCACCAGGCTCCGGTGACCACCATCTCCTCGTAGAGCCCGAGCAACTCGGGATCTTGAAAACCCCGCTGCGCCCGGTGTCCCGTCACCGACAACGCGACGTACCGCTCCTCCCGGAAGCTCGCCTTCCGCCAGAGCTCCCGCGCGGAATCGATGAGGTCCTCCTGCTTCGCGAAGCGGAACCGCTCGCACAGCGCATCGACGATCCGCACGCGTGCGGGCTTGCGCACCCCGATGAACGGCATCTCCGACTTCATGTACCGCTGCATCGCGGGCGCGTCCTCCGCCACGGCGTGCTCGCGGAGCAGCCGCAACGCCGCCTCCCGGTACCCCGCGACCTCACCCACCCCGCCGATCCTGCCACCGGCCCCCGACGCCGCACCCCCGTGACCGGATTTCAGTGGAAGTCAGACTCCCGATTTCCACTGAAGTCAGACCTCCGATTTCAGTGGAAGTCCGGTCAACCCGGGTGGTCGGTGGCCGGGGGTCTGGGCTCGGTGCAGCGTCAGAGGTCGGGTGGGGACGTGACGTGGGAAACTGAGGTCGGCCCCGGAAAGCTGTTTGATTGATTTTGCATAGCAGTGCATAATCATCCGTATGACGGTGAGGGTTGCTGTAGCGGGTGCCAGTGGCTACGCGGGCGGAGAACTGCTCCGCCTTCTCCTGGCGCACCCCGAGGTCGAGATCGGCGCGCTGACGGCGGGAGGCAACGCGGGCAGCAAGCTCGGTCAGCACCACCCCAACCTGCTGCCCCTGGCCGACCGCGAGCTCACCGAGACCACCGCCGAGCAGCTGCGCGGCCACGACGTCGTGTTCCTCGCGCTGCCCCACGGCCACTCCGCGGCCATCGCCGCCGAGCTCGGCGAGGACGTCGTGGTCGTCGACTGCGGAGCCGACCACCGCCTCAACGACGCCGAGGACTGGACCCGCTGGTACGGCGGCGACCACCCCGGCACCTGGCCCTACGGCGTGCCCGAGCTCCCCGGTGCGCGCGACCGGCTGCGCGGCAGCAAGCGCGTCGCCGTCGCCGGCTGCTTCCCGACCGTCTCGTCGCTGGCGATCGTGCCCGCGCTGGCTGCGGGCATCGTCGAGCCCGACGTCGTGGTCACCGCGATCACGGGCACCTCCGGTGCGGGTCGCGCTCTCAAGCCGCACCTGCTCTCGGCCGAGGTCATGGGCTCGGCCAGCGTCTACGGCGTCGGCGGTGCCCACCGGCACACCCCCGAGTTGATCCAGAACCTCAGCGCCGCGGCGGGGGAGAAGGCCAAGGTCTCCTTCACGCCCGTGCTGGCCCCGATGGCGCGCGGCATCCTCGCCACCTGCTCGGCACCGCTGCGCGGCGGCGTCGATCCCGCAGCCGCCCGCAAGGTCTACCTCGACGCCTACGGCGACGAGCCGTTCGTCCACGTCCTGCCTGAAGGAGCCTGGCCGCAGACCTCGGCGACGCTCGGCGCCAACACCGTGCACCTGCAGGTCACCGTCGATCCCGACGCCGGTCGGTTGATCGTGGTCGGTGCCGAGGACAACCTCACCAAGGGCACCGCGGGCGGCGCCGTGCAGTGCATGAACCTCGCCCTCGGCCTGCCCGAGACCACCGGACTGCCCACCGCCGGCCTCGCGCCGTGAGTCCCGCCACCAGAACCGAGGAGAAGACATGAGCGTGACCGGTCCCGCCGGTTTCCGGGCGGCCGGGGTCGCCGCAGGCATCAAGGCAGCGGGGGCGCGCGATCTCGCACTCGTGGTCAACGACGGTCCGCAGCAGTCGGCGGCCGGCGTGTTCACCACGAACAAGGTCAAAGCCGCGCCGGTGCTGTGGTCGCAGCAGGTGCTGCAGGAGCGCAAGCTGCGCGCGATCGTGCTCAACTCCGGTTGCGCCAACGCCTGCACCGGACCGGGCGGTTTCCAGGACACCCACGCCACCGCGGAGAAGGTCGCCGACGTCCTCGGCGCCGGAGCGATCGAGGTCGCGGTCTGCTCGACCGGCCTGATCGGTGAGCGGCTGCCGATGGACGCGCTGCTGCCCGGCGTCGACACCGCCGCCAAGGCGCTCGACGCAGGTGAGCAGTCCGGCCTGGACGCCGCGACCGCCGTGCTGACCACCGACAGCAAGGCCAAGCAGGCTCACCACGCGCACGAGAACGGCTGGTCGATCGGCGGATTCGCCAAGGGCGCGGGCATGCTCGCGCCGAACATGGCCACCATGCTCAGCGTCATCACCACCGACGTGATGATCAGCGGCGCCCACCTCGACGAAGCGCTGCGAGCGGCGACCCGGGTCACCTTCGACCGGCTCGACGTCGACGGCGGCACCTCCACCAACGACACCGTGCTGGTGATGGCCTCCGGCGCCTCGGGCGTCGAAGCCTCCCAGGAGGAGTTCACCGCGCTGCTCACCGCCGTCTGCCAGGACCTGGTGCGCCAGCTGCAGGACGACGCCGAAGGCGCCACCAAGACCATCGACATCACCGTGCGCGGTGCCGTCAGCGAAGCGGACGCGGTGACCATCGGCCGGATCGTCGCCGAGGACAACCTGGTCAAGACCGCGATGTTCGGATCCGACCCGAACTGGGGCCGCATCGCCATGGCGCTAGGCCGCGCGCAGGCCGAGATCGACGTGGACAAGGTCGAGATCGCCACCAACGGGGTCACGCTCTACGCCCACGGCGCGACCGCCCGCGACCGCAGCGAGGCCGACCTGTCCGGGCGGCAGATCGAGATCGTCATCGACCTGCACCTCGGCGAGCACGCCGCCACGATCCTGTCCACCGACCTCTCCCACGACTACGTCGAAGAGAACAGCGCGTACTCCTCATGACCAGTGACACCAGCGATCGGCTGGCCACCGCGGCCGAGAAGGCCAGCGTCCTCGTCGAAGCGCTCCCGTGGCTGCAGCGCTTCAACGGCGCCACGGTGGTGATCAAGTACGGCGGCAACGCCATGATCGACGACGAGCTCAAGGCCGCGTTCGCGCAGGACATGGTGTTCCTGCGGCTCGCGGGCCTGCGTCCCGTCGTGGTGCACGGCGGCGGTCCGCAGATCACCTCGATGCTCGACCGGCTCGGCATGGAGGGCGAGTTCCGCGGCGGGTTGCGCGTGACCTCGCCGGAGACGATGGACGTCGTCCGGATGGTGCTGTTCGGGCAGGTCGGGCGAGAGCTCGTCGGCCTGATCAACCAGCACGGCCCCTACGCGGTCGGCATGTCCGGCGAGGACGCGCGGCTGTTCACCGCCGCCCGCCGCACCGCCACCGTCGACGGCGAAGCGGTCGACGTCGGGCTGGTCGGTGACGTCGTCGACGTCAACCCCGACGCCGTGCTTGACCTGATCAACGCAGGACGCATCCCGGTGGTGTCCACCGTGGCCCCCGACGCCGACGGCGTGGTGCACAACGTCAACGCCGACACCGCCGCCGGTGCGCTGGCGGTCGCGCTAGGGGCTGAGAAGCTCGTGGTGCTCACCGACGTCGAAGGTCTATACACCAACTGGCCGGACAAGTCGTCGCTGGTCAGCAGGCTCGACGTGGACCAGCTCGCGGAGCTGCTGCCGGACCTGGCCTCCGGGATGGTCCCGAAGATGGAAGCCTGCCTGCGCGCCGTGCGCGGGGGAGTGCCGCGCGCTCACGTCATCGACGGGCGGCTGGCGCATTCCGTCCTGCTCGAAGTCTTCACCAGTGCCGGAGTGGGAACCATGGTGTTCCCCGTCGAATCGGAGGACGCATGAGTGACGATTCCGCTTCCCACGCTCATGCCGGCCGACCGGGTGCGGGTGCCCCGCAAGAACACGGAGGACGCATGACCACCAACGCGACCGGGATGCAGCGCTGGCAGGCGTCCATGATGGACAACTACGGCACCCCGAAGCTGACCTTCGTCAGCGGTTCCGGTGCCGAGCTGACCGACGCCGACGGCAAGACCTACCTGGACTTCGTCAGCGGGATCGCCGTCAACGCCCTCGGCCACGCCCACCCCGCGATCGTCCAGGCGGTGTCCGAGCAGGTCGCCAAGCTGGGGCACGTCTCCAACCTCTACGTGCACGAGCTCGGTCTGACGCTGGCCGAGCGGCTGCTGGAGCTCGCCGGGGTGGCGGGCCAGGGGCGCGTGCTGTTCTGCAACTCCGGCGCGGAGGCCAACGAGACGGCGTTCAAGATCGCCCGGCTCACCGGACGTCCCAAGATCGTCGCCACCCAGGGCGGCTTCCACGGCCGCACCATGGGCGCGCTCGCGCTGACCGGACAGCCCGGCAAGCAGGAGCCGTTCGCGCCGATGCCCGCCGGTGTCGTGCACGTGCCCTACGGCGACGTCGCCGCTCTGGAGTCCGAAGTGGACGACAACACGGCCGCGGTGTTCCTGGAACCGATCCAGGGTGAGAACGGCGTCGTCGTCCCGCCCGAGGGATACCTGCGCGCCGCCCGCGAGATCGCTTCCCGCAACGGTGCGCTGCTGGTCCTCGACGAGGTGCAGACCGGCATCGGCCGCACCGGCTCGTGGTTCGCCTTCCAGCGCGAGGGCGTCACGCCCGATGTGATCACCCTGGCCAAGGGCCTCGGCGGCGGTCTGCCGATCGGCGCCTGCATCGGCGTCGGAAGCGCCGCCGACCTGCTGCACCCCGGTCAACACGGCACCACCTTCGGCGGTAACCCGATCGTGTGTGCGGCGGCTCTGGCAGTGCTCGACACCATCGCCTCCGAGGGGCTGCTCGACCACGTCGAACAGGTCGGCAAGGACCTCGTCAGCGGTGTGCACGCGCTCGGCCACCCGCTGGTTCGCGAGGTCCGCGGGACCGGTCTGCTGGTCGCCATCGGGCTCACCGAACCCGTCGCCGCCAAGGTCGCGGCCGCCGCCCAGGAACGCGGATACCTGGTCAACCCCATCCAGCCGGACGCCATCCGGCTGTGCCCGCCACTGGTGGTGCGCGGTGAGCAGGTGCAGCGACTGCTCGCCGACCTTCCCGAACTGCTCAACGCTGCCAAGGAGAACTGATGTCCCGGCACTTCCTCCGCGACGACGACCTCACGCCCGACGAGCAGGCCGAGGTGCTCGACCTCGCCGACGAGCTCAAGGCCGATCCGCTCGGCTCCGACGTGCTCAAGGGCAAGTCGATCGCGGTGCTCTTCGAGAAGAACTCCACCCGGACCCGCCTCTCCTTCGAGGTCGGCATTCACCAGCTCGGCGGGCAGCCGATCGTGGTGGACGGGCGGATGATGCAGCTCGGTCGCGAGGAGACCATCGAGGACACCTCGCGCGTGCTGTCCCGCTACGTCGACGCCGTCGTGTGGCGGACCTTCGCCCAGGCGCGCATCGACGCCATGGCCTCGGTCTCGCGCGGACCGGTGATCAACGCGCTCACCGACGAGTTCCACCCCTGCCAGGTCCTCGCCGACCTGCAGACCATCCGCGAACGCCACGGCAAGCTCGCCGGTCTGACTCTGACCTACCTCGGCGACGGCGCCAACAACATGGCGCACTCGCTGCTGGTCGGCGGCGTCACCGCGGGCATGCACGTGCGGATCGGCGCCCCCGAGGGCTTCCGCCCCGCCGAGTGGGTGCTGGAAGCGGCTCGCAAGCGCGCGGCGGAGACCGGCGGTTCCGTCGAGCTGCACAACACCCCGCAGGGATCCGTCGAAGGCGCCGACGTGCTGGTCACCGACGCGTGGACGTCGATGGGGCAGGAGAACGACGGCAAGGACCGGGTGAGCCCGTTCCGCCCGTACCAGGTCAACGCCGAACTGCTGGCCGCCACGGGCAAGTCCGACACGAGCGTGCTGCACTGCCTGCCCGCGCACCGCGGCCTGGAGATCACCGACGACGTGCTCGACGGACCCGCCAGCGCGGTGTTCGACGAGGCCGAGAACCGGCTGCACGCCCAGAAGGCCCTGCTGTCCTGGCTGGTGCGACGATCGTGAGCACGACCCGGGTCGCGCGGCAGGCGCGCATCGTCGAACTCGTGTCCTCGATGGACATCCGCAGCCAGACCGAACTGGCCAAGCTGCTCGGCGACGCCGGCATCGAGGTCACCCAGGCCACGCTGTCCAGGGACCTCGACGAGCTCGGCGCCGTCAAGCTGCGCGGCCCGGACGGCGGGGCGGCGGTCTACGTCATCCCGGAGGACGGCAGCCCGGTCCGAGGCGTCCAGGGCGGCACCTCGCGGCTGAGCCGCCTGCTCGGCGAGCTGCTGGCCGGTGCCGACGGCGCGGGCAACCTCACCGTCCTGCGGACACCGCCGGGCGCTGCCCAGTTCCTGGCCAGCGCCATCGATCGCGCTGCGCTCACCGAGGTCGTGGGCTCGATAGCGGGTGACGACACGGTCATGATCGTCGCCCGCGAGCCGTTGACCGGGCACGAGCTCGCCGAGCGCTTCACCGCGATGGCAGCGGGCGGCCTCCACGTCGAGGATGAGGCGTAGGGCAGTCTGGTCCGAGCTGTCCGGACATCAGGGACATCGAACGCGGGCGGTTCGACAGGAGAACTGCCCGGAAGCCAACCGAGAGAGCACCGAGGAACCGAACGTGACGCAGCAAGGCAGTGAGCCCACCAAGCTCTGGGGCGGCCGGTTCGCCTCCGGCCCGGCCGAGGCGATGGCCGCGCTGAGCCTGTCAACGCACTTCGACTGGCGACTGGCGCCCTACGACATCGCCGGATCGCGCGCCCACGCCCGAGTCCTCCACCGCGCCGGGCTGCTGACCCAGGACGAGCTCGACGCGATGCTCGCCGGGCTCGACACCCTCGCCGCCGACGTCGAATCCGGAGCTTTCACCCCGGTCATCGACGACGAGGACGTGCACACGGCCCTCGAACGCGGCCTGCTGGAACGCGTCGGTGCCGACCTCGGCGGCAAGCTGCGCGCCGGTCGGTCCCGGAACGACCAGGTCGCCACCCTGTTCCGGATGTGGCTGCGCGACGCCAACCGGCGCATCGCCGCGGGCGTCCTCGACGTCGTCGACGCGCTCGCCGGGCAGGCCGCCGCGCACCCGGACGCGGTGCTGCCCGGACGCACCCACCTGCAGCACGCCCAGCCGGTGCTGCTCGGGCACCACCTGCTCGCGCACTGCCAGGCGCTGCTGCGCGACGTCTCCCGCATCCGCGACTGGGACGCCCGCACCGCCTACTCGCCCTACGGCTCGGGTGCGCTGGCCGGTTCCTCGCTGAGCCTGGACCCGCAGGCCATCGCCGCCGACCTGGGCTTCCGGGGCGCCACCGACAACTCCATCGACGGCACCGCCTCCCGCGACTTCGCCGCCGAGGCCGCGTTCTGCCTGGCCATGCTCGGGGTCAACCTCTCCCGGATCGCCGAAGAGGTGATCATCTGGAACACCGCCGAGTTCGGCTACATCACCCTCGACGATGCCTGGGCCACCGGCAGTTCGATCATGCCGCAGAAGAAGAACCCCGACGTCGCCGAACTCGCCCGCGGCAAGTCCGGTCGGCTCATCGGCAACCTCTCGGGTCTGCTGAGCACCCTCAAAGCCCTCCCGCTGGCGTACAACCGGGACCTGCAGGAGGACAAGGAACCGGTCTTCGACTCGGTCGAGCAGCTGGACCTGCTGCTGCCCGCGATGAGCGGCATGCTCGGCACGCTGACCTTCCACACCGAGCGGATGGCCGAGCTCGCGCCCGCCGGGTTCACCCTCGCCACCGACATCGCCGAGTGGCTGGTGCGCCAGGGAGTCCCGTTCCGCGTCGCCCACGAGGCGTCGGGGGAGTGCGTGCGCACCGCCGAGACGCGCGGAGTCGGCCTGGACGAGCTCACCGACGCGGAACTGACCGCAGCTCACCCGGCGCTGACCCCGCAGGTCCGCGAGGTGCTGACGGTCTCGGGCTCCATCGAGTCCCGCGACTCGCACGGCGGCACCGCACCGAGCCGGGTCGCGGAGCAGCGCAAGCAGGTCGTGGCGGCCGTCGACGAGCACCGCGGGTGGCTGTCGGAGTGATCAACGTCAACGCGCTCCCGGTAGGGTGCTGAGCGTGGACCTGGTGACGAGCGACGAGCTGGCGCGCGACCCGTTGTGGGTCGCGCGTCGGCTGCTTGGCTGCGAGCTGCGGTCCAGCAGCCCCGAGGGCGAGGTCGGCGTGCGCCTGGTCGAGGTGGAGGCCTACCGGGGCACCGATGATCCGGCGTCGCACTGCTACCGGGGCCGGACCGAGCGCAACTCGGTCATGTTCGGCCCCGCCGGCCACCTCTACGTCTACTTCGTCTACGGGATGCACTTCTGCATCAACGTGGTGTGCATGACCGACGGTGTCCCCGGCGCGGTTCTGCTGCGCGCCGGGGAGATCACCACCGGCAGCGAGCTCGCTCGCAGCCGAAAGCCCGCCGCCCGCAAGGACGCCCAGCTGGCCAGCGGCCCTGCCCGGCTCGCCGGGGTCCTGGGCATCACCCGCGAGCACAACGGCGTCGACCTGACCTCGCCGGATTCGCCGGTCTGCCTCTACGACGGCACGCAGGTCGCCGAGGACGACATCCGCAGCGGCCCCCGCGTCGGCGTCGCCGCCGCCATGGACCTGCCGTGGCGGTCGTGGGTCGACGGCTCGGAGTCCGTCAGCGCCTACCGGCGCGGCGGGCGACGCCGGACCCGAGCCCGGACGTAAACCCGTTTGCGGGGATGAGCGAAACTGGACTGCGTGAGTGAGCACATCCTTGACGAGCTGGCCTGGCGCGGACTGATCGCGCAATCCACCGACCTCGACGCGCTGCGCCGAGACCTCGACACCGGCCCGCTCACTCTCTACGCGGGTTTCGACCCGACCGCGCCGAGCCTGCACGCCGGCCACCTGATCCCGATGCTGACGCTGCGCCGGTTCCAGCAGGCGGGCCACCGGCCCGTGGTGCTGGCGGGCGGGGCGACCGGTCTGATCGGTGATCCGCGCGACGTCGGCGAGCGCAACCTGCACGACGAGAGCACCGTCGCCGAGTGGACCGGCAAGATCCACGGCCAGCTGTCGACGTTCGTCGACTTCGACGACTCGCCGACCGGCGCGGTCATGGCCAACAACGCCGACTGGACCGCTGATCTGTCGGTCACCGCGTTCCTGCGCGACGTCGGCAAGCACTTCTCGGTGAACACGATGCTCGCGCGCGAGACGGTCAAGCGCCGGCTGGAGACCGACGGCATCTCCTACACCGAGTTCAGCTACATGCTGCTGCAGGCCAACGACTTCGTGCAGCTCTACCGCAAGCACGGCACCACGTTGCAGCTCGGCGGGTCCGACCAGTGGGGCAACATCATCGCCGGGGTGGACCTGATCCGGAAGCAGGAGAGCGCGGCGGCGCACGCGCTGACGCTGCCCCTGGTCACCGACTCGGAGGGACGCAAGTTCGGCAAGTCCACGGGCGGCGGGAACGTTTGGCTCGACCCGTCGCTGACCTCGCCCTACGCCTGGTACCAGTACTTCGTGAACGCCGCCGACGCCGACGTGCCCAACTACCTGCGGCTGTTCACCTTCCTCGACCGCGAGGAGATCGAGGAGCTGGAGAAGACCACGGCCGAGCGCCCGCAGCTGCGCGCGGGGCAGAAGCGGCTCGCCGAGGAGCTGACCACGCTGGTGCACGGCGAGGACCAGACCCGCAAGGTGATCGCCGCCAGCCAGGCGCTGTTCGGGCGTGGCGAGATCGCCGAGCTCGACGAGGCGACCCTGGACTCCGCCATGGCCGCGGTCCCGCAGGCCGAGGTGCGCCTGGCCGACGGACCGACGATCGTCGACCTGCTCGTCGAAACCGGTCTGGCCAACGGCAAGGGCGCTGCGCGACGCACCATCAAGGAGGGCGGCGCGTACGTCAACAACATCAAGATCGCGAGCGAGGACTGGGTTCCGAGCCAGGAGGACCTGCTGCACGGTCGTTGGCTGGTCGTCCGCCGCGGCAAGCGCCACACGGCCGGGGCCAAGGTCCTGAGCTGACACGGCCGCGAGCACTGGAACGGGGCGCTGACCTGCGGGTTCGCGCCCCGTTTTGCTTGAACACCCCCCCGGTTTGACCCCCGCGAAACAGACCGTGTAACTTATTCCAAGTCAGAGCGACACGGGCCGGGAAAACCGGGCCGGGCCTGATGCGGGGTTGCGAACCAAGCTCCTGTCTCCGGATGGTAGAGTGGGCGCCCCGACCGGGAAATCGAGAAAGTAAAAGCAAGCCAATCGGCTTGGGGATGCGGACGCGGTTTTCCACCCTGTTCTTTGATTGAAAATAGCGCTTGGTAAGCTGCCGGGCAGAATAGCGAGCCGAATTCGGCGGCACCGGATAAGGGTTACCCCCCTGGTGAGACCGAAAAAGGGCCTGCTAGTCTTCACTACAGCGAAAGCGCGAACGAGGAAATGACTCCCCGGAGTTCACGCCCTGGAAGTGGGGTTGTGGCGATGGTGTGGGTGTGTTCTTTGAGAACTCAACAGTGGACTGTTT